>JBDRNT010000185.1:0-11767 GCA_043810925.1 Candidatus Eiseniibacteriota bacterium | reverse complement strand
GCCGAGCCGCGACTTAGTCCCTGCCCTGCTGTTAAGGATTATTGCGGACCACACGTGATGAGTCTAACGCAGTCTTAATTCCGATGCAACCACCTTGTAACCACTGTCTGCGGGAGCGACCAGGGCGATGCAGGCAGTGTCACCCATTTCGGGCGTCCACAGGACCCTGGTGCTATCTTCCTGGAGCTCGATTCGGTATAGATCACGCGATGGGAACGTGATAGCCCAGGCTTCCAGTCGCTTGCCATCCCCTTCCGGGCCCCCACCCGGTATCTTCGCGATAACGCGCTGGATCTCCTGGCCGGCCTCACTGACAAGGATGAGGGATGTCGGCCGGTAGTGACCCGTCGGGGTCGGCCCGGCAGGAGGCGGCCAAAAAGCGAACCTGCCGCTACCGTAGTCATATGTGAGCATTGACAGGAAGGCTGCCATCGCTGCCTCTTTGGGAGTGTCGTAAGCCTTCTCAGCCGCATGTGCCGCCGCCCCGCGGGTGACATTGGATATTAGTAACCCCGGCTCGATTCCCCGTTCAACAAGCGTAGCTTCGGCCAACTCAATTACCTGTGGAGTGCTGTCTGGCCCTACTGCAACACCGGGCACGCGGCTCTCCATCGGCTTCCGCGTGACTGGGAGCATGCCGGTCTTGACGATTGCCAGAACGATAACAGCTGCAGCAACTGCAATGGGAACATATAGTTGGGGGATACGCCACCTCACCAGTCTGGCCCACAGCGTTAGAGTATCTCCATGCCGCGCAGCAGTATCCCCTCTGCTTGCCAAGAACTCCTCATATGAGGGAGGCCTGATCAACTGGGATCTCTTGCGGATCTCTTCCAGCTGATCCACAGAGAGCGTTTGCATGTCCCCCGCCATGGCGAGGAGCTCTCGCCGAAACGCCGATGACCTCTCCAAGGCTTCCATGACTACACTCTTCTGAGCGGCAGTCGCTGTCCCCATGAGATATGCCGTGATCGTCTCCTCGTCGGGGCGCACGAACTTCTCTTCTCTTGATCTCCGGCTCATCCGTATCAGCCTATTCAGAACCGCATCTTCGTTTGAGGAGTCATTACCCCTGTTGGCTGTATCCGGTGTATCCGACACTTATGCTATCCACCTCGCTTTGAGCCCACCCGGTATCCGGTGGGGAGCAACGTTCACAATCCTTGCCACACTTACTAACGATGAGGCCGCATAATTTCGGAACATTATCTGCCCTTTATCTAGTCTGCGTCTCACACCGTCGATCAGCCTCAAGTCCAATCTGTCACCCCGTGAAAAATCCCATATCAAAGCCTGCCTCGGAAAGGAGCTGCTTAAGCCGTTTCCGGCAATATCTTAAGTCGTCCGATATTTTCTTGTTCTGGTCCGGGGATAGCCCCAAGACTGCAGCCATTTCCTTTGGCATGAACTCGTCGGCCGCCATCTCGAGGAGCAACCGGCAGCGTTCCCCAAGCTGGCCCATAGCTTTCTTGACGATCGCGACGAGGTCGGCGTCCTCGGAACGCTTATCAGGACCGTTGGCCGGATCAGCAAGCACGTTCTCGAGTCCCTTACCCTCCGGATTTTCATGGATAGACACAACCTGGACCTTGATGTCGTGGCTTCGCAAGTAATCCAAGCACTTGTGGTGAGCAATGGTGTACAGCCAGGCCACGAAAGGCTTGCCCATGTCAACATACCGCCGCAGAACTCGGAAATCGTCCCTGACACAGTGAAAGACCACCTCGTGGATGAGATCCTGGCAATCCTCCTGGCTCAGGCCGCGCATCTGTCTGGGGGGAGCAAGCGACAGTGTTGCCATTGCCAAACGGTAGAATGCGGCAAAGGCAGCCTTGGGATCGCTTTCGAGCATATCCAAGAAGGCAGGCCAGGATTCCTCGCTCAATTTCGCAACCCTCTGAGATCGGCATCCCACACAGGCACCCGTTCCATACTGCGCCATTATACAACAGGTTAGGAGAGGCCTGTCAAACCAAAACAGTGCTGTGCGTGACGCCACCCGATACGCAGCCCTGCCAAGCATCGGTTTATCTTAGAGTCCAGCCTCCGAATCCGTCACTTGTCCCTCGTTCAAAGTAGTAGAGACGACAACAGCAGAGGAGATGAGAAGATGCCGACTGAAGACGATCGAAAGAGGGACGACAGCAGCTACTCGGTATTCAGAGAAGCCGCAGACATGGACGAGCTTCGAAGGCTCTTCGAGCTGCGCTACAGGGAATATAGAGACGCCGGGCTCGGAGACCTTGTGCCCGAAAACGACTATGGCATTGACGTCAACAGCTATGACCTGCGATCGCACCATTTCGGCTTGTTCAATGTTTGCCCCGACGGCCACTACCCCATTGGATATCTAAGGGTGGTGGAAGATCGCGAACCGCCCGCGCGAAGCGATCTCGATCGACTCCTCGAACAGGTGCCAGGCCTCCGCCACATGACGCAGATGAGTTCTCCTAATCCACTCCCGCTCATGGACTATGTGCCGAACATCCACGTCATGACTGCGCTCTATGATGCGATCAGATCGCGCGGTGAGCACCTTGTCGAAGTGAGCCGGTTCGTGCTGGATGCCAGATTCAGATCACTCAAACTCGCAAGACATATGGTTGAATCGGCCATTGCGATCCTGGCTTTTCACCATCATTTCGAGCACGCCGTATGGTGCTGTGATTCGCCTTGCAAGAAGTTCTACGGTCTCTATGGCTTCCGCCCCGTGGCGGGGATCGAAGACGGTGACTTCCTGAAGATAGGGACCAGTTCATCGTGTCTCGTGGGCTCGGTAACGAACATTCCCAGATCTGTGGTCCCCAGGCTCGCGTTAATGGCCAGGACCTATGCGGCTACCGGGGGCATATGCTTCTTCCGGGAAGAGCCGGATTTATTCATAAGCCATGCAGCAAGGAATCTCCCGGCTCCGCACGCGCAGGCCTCTTCCGTGCCCCAGTGCATTGAGGTTGCTTGTGCGGTGGGACAACAGCGCTGTGAAAGGAAGAAGGCAGATCAGGACGCCAGCCAGCGCCCGTTCGCGAACACTTAGAAACTGAGGAGGAAGCCATGAGCGACATAGATGTTCTAATCGTAGGAGGATACTCGCTTACGGAAGTAGCAGGTGGCACGTCGGAAACACTCAACAAGATGCGTTTGCACCATAACGGCCACCTGGCAACCGTTGATTTCCTCAAGTGTCTGGTCGACAAGGCCGGCGATCTCGACCTTGCTGAGAAGCAATATGCCGAGCAGAATAAATCCCGCCTCGTCTCCAGGTCTCTCAACACGATCTACCTGTATGACTTCCTGACCAAGTATGGGATCAGGACAGAAGCTGTGAACTACTTCCTGCTCGAACAAGACAAGTTCAAGCGACTTATGGCAGCCAAGCCAAGGGTGGTTGCCATATCAACTACGTTCATGTGTCACACCTCAGAGGTCATCGCGATTGCGCAGGCTGCACGCGAGCTATCGCCCGGCTCGGTGATCCTCGCTGGTGGCATCAAGGTGCTTAAGAGCTACAAGACATACACACTCTTCAAGCAGGGCTATCTGGAGGGTTTCGACATGGAACCGGTCAAAAGCAACAACTTTTTCTTCGATGCCTCGACTGACAACCGTGTTGATGCGTTGGTGATTGAGGAGTGCGGCGAGCTCACCTTGCTCAGGTTGGTGCGGAAGATCAAGAATGGTGAGGACTACAGGTGCACTCCCAACATCGCCTACAGGAAAGGCAACCATCTGGTGTTCACCAAGAGGGTTCGGGAGCCCTCAACCTTCGATCAACACGCCATATCCTGGGACAGGGTCCCGGAGAGCATCATAGGCAATGCCATTCCTGTAAAGGCAGGCATGGGGTGTCCGTTCAGGTGCGCTTTCTGTGACTTCTGGGGATTGCACCGCGTGCAGTCCAGACCGATAGAGTGCGTGATCGAAGAGCTGAAGACTATCCAGGATGTGTATCCCGGCAAGCCTGTCGAATTCACGGACGACAACCTCTTCACTACGCCGTCAAGGATCAAGCAGCTGTGCAAGGGCATTATCGAGAACGGGCTTGATTTCAAATGGGGTGCATTTGTGAGGACGGATGCAATCACAGAGGACAACGTCGAGATGCTGGCGAAGGCAGGCTGCTTCGTCTGCGCTCTGGGAACAGAATCCGGCGACAATGGCATTCTCAAGAACATGAACAAGGAGACAACCAGAGATCAGAACTTAAAGGCTGTCCACTTTCTGAGCAAGCATCTTATAAGCACAACATCAACCGTGATAGTCGGGTTTCCCGGTGAAACCGAGGACTCGGTTGCCAAGACGATCGATCTCCTCAACTCCTACCCAGACGTCAGCTATCCCGTCCATCGTTATTACCCCTTTGCCTTCCTGCTTAGCCCGCTAACGCCGATCGCCTCACCCGGGAACAGGAGGAGATACGGCATCACCGGGGGAACTGACACCTGGTCCCATAGCACAATGGACTGGAAGCAGGCGAACGATCAGGTGCTAAGGATGTTCTCGGAAGTGGGGACACCTACGCTCCGGTACTCCGAGAATCCGCATGCCGTCCTGCCTGCTACCAAGATCACGGCCACGCTCAAAACCAGGGACAATATCGTCAAAAGCGGCATCACCGTTATCAGTGATCACAATGCCGACTCGATCTACCAGATGTTTAGACCTATCTTTGAGGAAAGGGAGGTGTGCCATGTCTCGTAGCCCTGTGGCAACCAATACGGCATCGGCGTTGCCAGCGATCGATACGAACCCTACTCAATTCGCCAATGCAGCCGCTGAATGGCGACGTGCACTCGGCCGGGAGGCGGTGGACATAGAGCAGGATGCCTTGGAGCAATACGCCTCCAATGAGACTGCCACAGCGCGCAAAGTGCTGGCAGTCATAAGGCCCGCAAGTGCGCGTGAAGTATCCGAGCTAGTGCGGATTGCCGGCAAGCACCGAATCCCGCTCTATCCTGTAAGCAGAGGTCACAACTGGGGCTACGGGGCTGCAAGCCCGGTCACAGATGACTGCGTTGTGGTTGATCTTTCGCGGATGAATGCGATAGTCGCCTTCGACGAGGACCTAGGCGTGGTGACCGTCCAGCCGGGCGTCACACCAAGGCAACTCCGGGACTACCTGGATGCGCGAGGAGCGCCCTACCTCGTGCCCGTACATGGTGCGGGTCCGGACTGCAGCCTCATAGGCAATGCCTTGGAGCGGGGCTACGGGGTGACGCCTTATGTGGATCACTTTGGAGCCGTGACATCGCTCGAAGCCGTCCTTCCCGATGGAAGCATCTACCACCCGGCCTTATCTTCACTCGGTGGCGAGACCGCAGACCAGGTCTTCAAGTGGGGCATTGGGCCCTACCTTGACGGTCTTTTCTCCCAGGGCAACTTCGGAATCGTGACCGAGATGACCGTAGCCCTGGCACCGATCCCCGAAACCACAGAGGGGTTTCTCTTCACCCTCAAGCGGGATGCCGATCTCGAAGAGGCCGTGATGGCCGTTCAGGACATCCTCAAGCGGATCGGCAACATAAGCGGGTCCATCAACCTTATGAACGACCGACGGGTGCTTTCCATGGCCGAGGCCTATCCCATGGGCAGCGTGCCGGTTGGTGAGGTGATGCCGGAGGCCCTGGTGAACGATCTTAGCAGGAAGAACTACGTCGGCCCCTGGACCGTGGGAGGAATCCTCTATGGAGACAAACGGTTGGTCAGCGCAGCTAAGGCCTTGATAGGGAAGCGTACCAAGGCCGTAGCCAGAAGGCATCTATTCTTCTCACGCACCAGAATAGACCTGCTGCGCCGCCTGCTGGCGCTCGTTCCCGACCGCCTGACCCGGACTCTCAAGCAACAGATCGCTAACGTGGATGAGGCTTTCAAGGTGGCCGAGGGGGCGCCGTCGGAGACAGCTCTCAGTCTCTGCTATTGGAAAAGCGGGAGACGACCTGCCAGCGGCCGGCCCATGAATCCCGCGACCGATGGTTGCGGCATCATCTGGTATTCCCCGCTCATACCGATGAAGCCCGACCTGGTGAGACGGTACGTTGACACCGTGAAGTCGATCTGCATCAAGCATAGGATGGAGCCGCTCATAACGCTCACCAGCCTCTCCCACAGGTGCTTCGACTCCACGGTGCCGCTGCTCTTCGATCGTGAGGATCCGGACGAGACGCGGCGCGCAAAGGCATGCTATCGTGCGCTTTTTGAGACCGGCAGGCAGCAGGGCTTCGTGCCTTATCGAGTCGGCATCGACCATATGCACTTGATTACACAAGCCGGCACCACATACTGGGACCTGGTGTCCAAGATCAAGCGCGTGATCGACCCCGATAGCATAATAGCTCCCGGAAGGTACTGCCTGCGGTAAGACGTCGACGGCAGGAGTTTCGTTACCCCTTGAAACTGGACGATGACTGGCCAGAGGGATGCGCTTTCTTGTTTGGCGGCGGTCCTCTCAGTGAACTCCCTGGGAGTCAGACCAGCGAGCGACCTGCGGGGTCGGAACTCTTTGTACTCCACACGCCATTGATCTATCTTCTCACGTGTATCTTCAGTGGACAAATGCATATTCACCTTCAGGCATCCGTCCCGGGAAAGCGTATGACCTACGCCGTCAGCGATACCACCTATCCATACTCTATCACACCCACATAGACGTGGACTACCGCTACCCACCGGCCTGTTAATGTTCTTCTAACAAAGCAAGCAGCAATCGAGTAGAAGACGAGAGAACATCAGAGAAACGACATTCCCGAAACTGCAGAACTCACTCTCAGTTACATCCCTCTTGTTCCCTGGTGTCTTCTCTTGTTTTTGCACCCCACCACACTCATAACCCAAAGGTCGCTGGTTCAAATCCAGCCCCGCTGCCAAACTAAGCCCTTGAACTGTAACAAGTTCGGGGGGTTCTTTCCTGCATCGCCCATGCTATACTGTGCAGGTCCTAAGGGCAGGGTCCTGCGGGCAGGGCAAACGCAAACCACGGAGGTAGCTAACCGATGGCAGAACCGAACAAGAGTGGACACATACGGCGAACAGCTTCTGATAACGATGTTGTCTATTGGCCTGGGCCCATGCTCTACCGTGGACATACCATAGACTACCGCGAGGAAGTAGACGACGATGGAGTAATGAGGGGCCGATGGCTTCTTGACAAGAGCGTGGCCAGGGATGGATCGCTATCAGATCTCTGCAAGGAGTTGGGGTTCAATGAGGAAACACACCAGATCGGATTCGATCTTGAGGACTGGGGATGCAAATTCAGAACACCCTTCGTTTAGACCTCATGTTTATCACGGAACCTTCTAGGCCTTATCTGAATCGCTTGCCAGCCGTCAAACCGGGGCAACTCCAACCTGCTCAGTTTCCTTCGTCAACTCCGGCGTCAACTCGGCAACCCGATCCTCATCGTGTGGGACCGGCTGAGCGTGCATCGATCCGCATGGGCGAAGATCCATCGCCGCAATCACTCCGTGCATTCAGCCTTCCTGCCTCCGTATGCCCCTGAGTTGAATCCGGTCGAGGCTTTCTGGGCCTATCTGAAGATGAACCCCTTGGCCAACTATGCCGCTCGCGATGTCGAAGAGCTCTGTCTACGTGCAGAGCGTCATACCCGGGATATCGCCGACGATCAACTCTTGCTCCGCTCCTTCCTCAAGGCATCACCCCTATCTTTGCGCTTGAAATGAGACATTACTTATGCGTGGCTCAATAGTGCTCTGGGCCCTTGAGATGGCTTTGTGGCACCGGCGGCCCGATGGGGTGATCCATCACTCGGACCAGGGCTCGCAGTATACCTCGATTGCCTTCGGGAAGCGTTGCCGTCAAGGCCGGGGTGCGGCCCTCGATGGGCTCGGTGGGGGACTGCTTCGACAATGCCATGTGCGAGTCGTTCTTCGCCACCTTAGAGTGCGAGTGCCTCAGCCGTGAGCGGTTCAGAGCCCAGAGGGAGGCAAGGATGGCCGTCTTCGACTTCATCGAGGGCTTCTACAATCCTCACAGACGCCATTCCGCGCTGGACTATGAGTCACCGATCAGTTATGAGATCAAGAGGGTCGAATCATGCAGCATGATCGCAAGTGCTCAGGTGTCCGTGAAAGCGGGGGAACTCCTGTCGCCATGACGGGCACGGCACAGGCAGGCATGACCTGGCCAATGACAGTAAAGGAGGGTAGTGTGCCATACGGAGGGGAAAAGCCATGATGACCCTGCGGCTTTTTTTTCGCAAGTTTGAATCCGTGCCGGCCGCTGCATCCTGGTACCTTGCTGACCTTGGTGAGGCGCGGGGAAAGCAGGAATTGTTCACCCGCCAATCGCCGCAGCGTCTCAAGGTTCTCCGGGAGCACGCCCTCATTGAAAGCGCTGTATCGTCCAACCGGATCGAGGGCGTGGAGGTCGATCAATCTCGAATCGCCACCATCGTCTTCGACGAGCCGCTCCTGCGGGATCGTGATGAGGAGGAAGTCCGGGGGTACCGGCAGGCCCTGACATGGATTCATGAGCAGGGTGCGAAGATCCCTGTATCGGAAGAAACCGTTTTACAACTCCACCGTATGACACGTGGGGAGATTTGGGATGCCGGAAAATACAAGGAGAAAGACGGCGACATTATCGAAAGGTTTCCGGACGGCAGGTCGCGGGTCCGCTTCAAGACTGTTCCAGCGAAGGACACGCCGAGCTGCACGAAGGATCTGGTCGAGCTGTACGACAATGCCATCAAGGATCGCAAAGTCCCGCCGCTTGTCCTTTTGGCAGCCTTCAACCTGGATTTTCTGTGCATCCATCCTTTTCGTGACGGCAACGGTCGTGTTTCAAGGCTGCTTCTGCTCATGCAATGCTACCGCCTGGGGTTCGAGGTCGGTCGCTATATCAGCCTGGAGCGCCTCATCGAACAGAACAAGGACCGGTATTACGAAACCCTGGAGCAAAGCTCCCAGGGCTGGCATGAGGGCAAGCATGACCCCTGGCCATATATCAATTACATTCTGTCCATCATCAAGATGGCATATCGGGAATTCGAGCAACGCCTCGGCCAACTTCAGAGTCCCAAGGGCGAGAAAACAGGTCTAATTCTTCACGCCATCGACAGTACTCTCGGTCCTTTCAGCGTGGCCGAACTTCAAAACAGGTACCCGAACGTCAGCGTGGATATGATCCGCCGTGTCCTGAAAAACTTGCGGGCGAAAGATCAGGTTGAATGCCTTGGACGCGGCCAGAACGCCCGGTGGCAAAAAACCGCCAGGTGGCAATTGGGTAATGTCGAATGAAATGGGTAACGAATTGGGTAATAACAACATTGGTGCCAAAGAAATATGTATATCGATGAACTTGGTCAGTGGACAAGTGACCAAGTTGTTTGTTCCTGGTCCATGATCCACGGTTTCTAATGGAGGTGATAGAATGGCAACTGTTGCGTTTTTTGCAGCAACTGCCGGGAAAAATGGATCATGAGTGAATACCAATACTACGAATTCCTCGCTATTGATAAGCCATTGACAAAAAATGAGATGGCAGAGCTGCGCGCGCTTTCAACGCGGGCCACGATAACACCCGTCAGTTTTGCCAACGTATACGATTGGGGCGATTTCAAGGGCGATCCCGACAACTTGATGCAGCGCTGTTTCGACGCCCACGTCTATGTAGCCAACTGGATGACGGCCGTTTTCATGGTGCGTCTGCCCATTGAGGCATTGCCCGAAGAGTCGGCGAAAACCATGGCCGTGCCTTACATGTTGGATTTCAAGGCTACCAAAACCCATTGGGTCATTACCTGGAGTCTGGAGGAGTCGGGAAATTATGATCGCTTCGCCATAGAGGACGGCCGTGGCTGGATGGCGCGTCTGGCCCCGGTGCGGGATGAATTGCTGCGCGGGGATATGCGCAGTCTTTACATCGGGTGGCTGGTGGCCGTAACCGGGGAAATGATGGATGAAGATGAGATGGAGCCTATATCCATTACCGGCCTGGGAAGTTTGACGGCGGCTCAACAGGCGCTGGTGGAGTTCCTAGAGGTTGACCCGGACTTGCTGGCAGGTGCCGGCGCGGGCAGTCCGGCTGCTGAGGGCGAGGATATTTCACAAAAGGACTTGGATGGATGGATCGATGCCTTGCCCCGGGATGTGGTGACGGCGGTCCTGAAACAACTGCTGGAGGGCAAGGGGCAGCTGGCCGAACAGTCGATCAAGAACCGGTTCGCGGCATGGCAGCGCGGCCTGCGAAACGACAGGTCCGAAGCGCCCCGGCGCACGGTGGGAGAACTGCGCAAAAATACCGAGAATGCGCAACAAATCCGCATACAAATACTAAAACGCGACCGTAAGCGGCGGGAGATCAAGCGCCGCAAGGAGCGCGAGGTATATCTGAAGAACCTGTCCAGCGATTTTCCGAAGGCCTGGAAGTCGGTTCAGAAGACTGTCGCGCGCGGATCGGGCCGGGCCTATGATGAAGCCTGCCGCGCCCTTATCGACATATCCGACGCCTATGCTCTCCAAAAGAAGACAAAGCGCTTTCAAGAAGAAATGAAAGAATCCATGGCCGACCACATGCGGCGCAAGGCGTTGATTCAACGCCTTGTGAAAGCCGGTATCTGGGAGGATAAATAGAAGATGAACCCACGAAGCCCTAAAGGGAATAAGGAACTCGACACGTTGGACGATATGATCGAGGAGATCACTGTCGACGCATACGGTGATGATGAGAAGCTCTGGGCTTTCCTACAGGCCTTCGGGGACAACGTTGAGCTGCCGGCCGATGGCTTCGTCATCGGGGAACCGGTTTCGGTGATCGATGTTGACTACGACGGCAACGAGCGACGTGGGCTGACGGCAAGATGCCGCCGCGAAGACGGTTCCGAACACGTAGTTGCGGTCTCCGAGGTCGTGTTTCCCCGGGCTTTGGCAGGTGCACGGCACATCGCCGCCTACCGCAAGTGGCTCAACCTCGATCCTTTTCCTGCTGAAGTGCTTGGTCCTTCCCGACATAAGCGGCAACACAAGGCCACTGACGACGACCTCGATCTGAGCAAACCGGTCGATCTGGTGGCCCTCTCGGTCAAGCAGCGGGCCGTCCGGTGCCGCTTGTTGGGAAGTGACCGGGGGATTACATTGCGGGCGGGTCGCCACTGGGACGCGGTGCCTGGCGCGATTGTCACCGTCAGGCCACGAAAACACTGGCGTTATGCGGGTCATCCGTATCTCTCCGGAGAGATTCAATCGACCCGAATTGACGTGAAGGCCCTCGGTCTGGTGCCCCTGGGACTTGAGGATATGGGCATGTGGTATCCCCAACAGGAGTACTGG
Source organism: Candidatus Eiseniibacteriota bacterium (assembly GCA_043810925.1). Classification (GTDB taxonomy): domain Bacteria; phylum Arandabacterota; class Arandabacteria; order Arandabacterales; family Arandabacteraceae; genus Arandabacterum. The sequence continues at coordinate 482 of JBDRNT010000185.1, read as the reverse complement.
GGGGAAGAAGACGAACCCATCGAGGAATGGGCCAAGCCGATTATCGCTCGTGGACCCCGCCCCATGTTCGAGATGGAGCAGGTGTCGCCCGGTGAGGACCCTGACGATCCTTCTAGTGATCCCATCACTCGGTCCAACGATCTCAAAGATGCCGGCGAGCGGGCAGAGGCGGCAAAGATCTTGATGGAACTGTGCCGGGCGGATCTTCGCGGCCTTGATGCCCATTCGCATCTGGGCAATCTCGTCTTTGATCACCGTCCACAAGATGCCATTCGACATTATGAAGTCGGTCTGCGCATCGGCGAGCTATCCCTGGGAGACGACTTTGACGGCGTGCTGCCGTGGGGCCATATCGACAACCGCCCGTTTCTGCGCTGCATGCACGGCTATGGTCTGTGTCTATGGCGTCTTGGACGCTTTGACGAGGCGGAGCACATTTTCCATCGGATGCTCTGGCTAAATCCGTCGGACAACCAGGGAGT
>JBDRNT010000184.1:0-11358 GCA_043810925.1 Candidatus Eiseniibacteriota bacterium | reverse complement strand
CTATGCCGCTACCTTCTAAAAGAAGTCTCCACACTCGTCAGATACTCCTGACAACCCCAAATCCCCACCACCCGTTTCAGATACATTTATTTCTGAGGCAACGAATGCCATTTCAGATACTTTTTATTTTGACGCAACAGGTCACTCAAGTGGGGTCAGGCTGATCGTATCGGGCGGCCGAACGCTGGTGCGCCTTTCGGTCCGCCTGCTCAGAAAAGGCATTCGCTTGCGGCCCAAAAGGCGCACCATCCTGGCTAGATGTCTACCGGTTGCGCCATCGCGGGGGCGCCGGCATGCGGCCGCCGGGCTGCCAGAAACGCTCAAGTGGAGTGGTCTCGTCGGCTTCTTCTTCCTCCTTGCGAGGAGCCGGCTCTTTTTCCGGGGAAGACACGAAGGCTCTGCCCTTGCTTGCAGGCATGATCTCGAATGACTTCTCAGCAGCTCTTACTATCTCCGGGTCGAGACCTTCATCTGCGATCTCATCGGTGAAGTCTATCCTGCCCTGAACGATATCCGCAAGGTAGCCGTCCATCTCATCCCGGGAGTAGAACCCGCCCGGATCGAATTCATCGTTCAGAGGTTTGCCGTCAATCTTCGCGATCCTGGCCACTCCGAATATCCCGGGTTCATAGGTGTTGAGACCCTTCAGGTCCCCTCTTTGAATCGAGGCCATGAGGGAGATAGGGACTCGCTGGACCTTCCTCACAACCTTCTTCTTCTTGATACCATCTTCCTCGTATTCACGTATGACCTCACCGATTCCACCCGTGTTGTACTGGAAGAACCTGACCTTGCCGGGATACTTCTCCACGAGCTCCATCACTATCCGGTGGAACCTGTTTACCTTCCTGCCCCGCGAGCCGATGATGAACGGGTCGGTCCCCACGATTCTCACCGACTCCCCCGCGCGGTGCGGTTGCGAGGCCGCGCTGTGGGTTGACTCGCCCCACAAGTAAGCAAGCACACCCTGTTCAGGCGTAAGCTCCTGGGCAAAGGACATGATCGTGTTTCTTCGCGTGATGAATGCGAAAATCACGCCATCAAGTTCGTCAAGTGACGGCAGGTCGATGCTCTTGCCACTGATCCTCACACGCTTTCGGCCGACATTGATCGTCAGCTTGTCCCTCTGCATCACGGCCCGACCGTTTGCGCAAAGGGCCTCATCGAGGAAGTCGGCGTTTCCCTCAGCATCAATCATCACGTTTTCCATGAGGGCCGACTTGTCGGTAAGCGCATTGTACATCGCTTCCTGAAGACTCGCATCGACATCGGTCTTGACGAAGAACCCCATATCCTCACTGCCCAGTGCGGAGCCATCGTCCTTGAGAAAGACTATGTCATCCTGGCTGACCTCCGTCCCCTCTCCGGCCTTGTGGTCGAGACCGAGTGGATGGCAGGACCAGGTGGACTTGCCCGTAGCCGTAAGTCCGAAGAGAAAAACACCGTACCGCTTGAGCTCTCCGCCGGGGTCTCTCACCGTCACGATCTTCGTCCCGGCATGAAGCCCCAGCATGCCTCGCTCGTCGGCACTCCACATCGCCTGCCTGAGGAAACCCTTCTTGTCCTCACCCATGTAGTCGGTGCCGAGTGCAATGTTCAGGTTGTATTCAGGTAGCACAAGAACCTGTTGTCTCAAGTTGTGCTCTTCCGGAACGTGAAGCATTATGAACTCAGGTCCCGGGTCCTTGCTCGGCTCCCTCAGGGTATGGCCCCACATATAGGGGATCCTGTAGTTCTTCGCGTCGGCAACCGACGCATAGAGTTTGCACATCGGATTGTATTCACGGTTGTTGCACATCTGCCTTTTCAATCGAACAAACGGCATGGTCCTCATGAAGTGAAGGACGTTATGAAGCTCCTTCGGCGCGTTGGCTATCAGGGTCTTCTGCAGATCGGTAGGTTTTGCCAGACGCACACCGGGGCTTCCGAGATAGACGGTTCGGGGGGCTATCCTGCTTGAGACCGCGGACCGCCAGCCATAGGATCCGAACTTCGTCCTCGATGCCGACTTGATGGCCGGCTCACGCAGGTCATCCAGGCTCACATGCCGGATGTTCTTGCCCTTCAGAATCGGCAGCAGATTGTCAACGAACCGTCCGTAAGCGTTAACATCATAGATGTCGGCCAAATGCTACCTCCCCGATACGGTTTGAGACATGTGCATCGTATGGCATTGTATGGCATTATACGCGGTGCCCCGGGAAAATGCAACACCGTAGGGCTGCAATCTCCCGGCTCCGGCACCGGGGGGAGAAGGCCTCGGGCGCGGAGACACAATGCTTGATCTCAAGACCTGACCCGTGGGTGCCGTGGGTGGGCCCTCACGCGGTAAGCCGCCGGGAATGTACTGGGCCGCCCCATGGGTGCCGAGGGTGAGCGGGGTGAGAATTCCTGTCTATTTGGGTTGCATCACTGGGAAATTGTCAATATAATCCCTATCCGTGAAAGACAGTCGGCAGGTGAAGTTCTAAAGGGGGATAATCCTATGCAGGCAGATCTCATCATCACTATCGGCGTCGTTGCGGCGGCGGTTGCGATACTTATAATCGCACTCTCGAAGCAATACAGGAAAGTCAGTCCGAATGAGGTTCTCATAGTCTCCGGCGGCAGAAAGCGAACAGTAGTGGAGCCGGATGGAACAGAGAAGAAAATAGGCTACAGGGCCCACATCGGTGGTGGTACCTTCGTCTTTCCTCTGATCGAACGAGCAGAAGTGTTGCCGCTCGACGTTTTCGCGGTCGAGGTGAAGACCCCGGAAGTTCTAACCACTCAGGGCATACCCATCACAGCAAGGGGAGTCTCCCAGGTGAGGGTCAAGACCGACGATCACTCGATCAGGCTTGCGGCGGAGCAGTTCCTCGGCAGGGGCATAGATGGTATGCGTGAGATCGCCGAGCAGATAATCGAGGGCCACACGCGCTCCACGATCGGCAAGATGTCGGTCGAGGAGATCTACCGGAACCGTACGGAGTTCGGGGACAAGGTGGAGCAGGCTGCCCAGAACGACTTCGACCGGCTCGGTCTTTCGATAGTCTCGTTCTCGCTGACCGATATTACCGACAGCCAGGGTTACCTCGAAGCGCTCGGAAGACCGGAGATCGCGCGCGTCAAGCATGATGCTATGGTGGCGGAAGCCGAAACCGATAAGGACGCGACGATAAAAGCCGCGATCGCCAGAAAAGAAGGGGACATCGCAAAACTCAAGGCCGATACCGAAGTGGCGGAGGCCACCAGGGATTATGAGGCCAAGCGAGCCGAGTACCAGTCTGTTGTCAACCAGAAGCGCGCCACTGCGGACGCGTCCTATGAGCTCGAGCGCCAGAAGATGAGCCAGCTTGTCAAGAAGGAAGAGGCTGAGGGGATCCTCATCGCAAAACGAAAGGCCGTCGAGATCGAGGAGACAGAGATAAAGCGTAAGGAGAGGGAGCTTGAAGCGACCGTAAAGAAGCCGGCCGAGGCTGAGAGCTACAGACACGAAATGGAAGCCAAGGGCAGGGCGGTGGCGAAAAAACTCGAGGGCAGCGCCGAGGTGGATGTCCTTAGGGCCCGGGGCATAGCAGAAGCCGAAGCGATGAAGAAGAAGGCCGAGTCGTGGGGAGAATACAACCAGGCCGCCGTGTACCAGATGTTCATAGATATCCTGCCGGAACTGGCCAGGGCGGTCTCCGAACCGCTTTCAAAGGTCGAGAAGATAGTCATCCTCGGCGGCGCGGGTGACGGCCAGCTCGGAGCTTCGAAAATAACCGGCGAGGTAATCAATGTGATGGCGCAGCTTCCCGCGGTCGTCGAGGCCCTGGGAGGTACCGAGCTTAAGAACCTGCTCACCAATTTCGCAAAGAGACGCCTTTCCGAGGAGAAGGGCGAAACCCCGGCGGACACCAAAGGCCGGAGGGAATAGTCGATGCTTTCGGAGAGAATCGCGCGTGTCGGGGCATCCGAGACTCTGAGGATAACAGCCAAGGCTCGAGAACTCGCCGCCCAGGGTATTGATGTCATCGACTTGAGTGTCGGCGAACCTGATTTCCCCACACCCGACAATGTGAAGGACGCGGGCAAACGGGCGATAGATGACAACATCACCAAGTACACGGTCAATGCCGGTCTCCCGGCACTCAGAGAGGCGATCTCTGAAAAACTCAAGCGGCATAACAACGTTGAGTACAGCCCCGAAGAGATAATAGTGTCATCGGGGGCCAAGAACTGCCTCTACAACCTCTGGATGGCGATCTTAAACGAAGGCGAGGAAGTGATCATTCCGGCCCCCTACTGGGTGTCTTACCCTCAGCAGGTGCTCCTGGCCGGCGGAAGACCGGTCTTTGTCGATACAAAGGAAGAAGACGACTTCAAGCTGACTCCCGGCGCTCTCACTTCGGCGATCAGTTTCAATACACGCGCGATCGTGATAAATAACCCATCCAACCCGACTGGCACCGCTTACATGAGAGAAGAGCTCGAGAAGATCTGTGCAATCGCCGCCAAAGAAGGACTCGTCATTGTCGCTGATGAGATCTATGAGAAACTTGTGTATAACGGTTTCAGATTCACGAGTATCGGGTCGCTCGGACAGGCGATAAAGGAGAAGACCGTAATCATAAACGGAGTCTCAAAGGCCTATTCCATGACCGGCTGGAGACTCGGCTATGCGGCCGGGCCCAAGGAGATTATCTCTGCGATGGGCAAGGTCCAGAGCCACAACACTTCAAACGCTTCTTCGATATCCCAGATGGCCGCGCTTGAAGCCCTCAAGGGCCCCCAGATGGATGTAGCCAGGATGACATCCGAGTTTCAGCGGCGCAGGAACTATGTGATGCAACAACTCAGGATGATACCCAACGTATCCTGTATGGAACCACGAGGCGCGTTCTATGTCTTCCCCAACTTCTCCTCATACTACGACAAGGAATACGAGGGGATGCTGATCCGGAATTCCTACGGCCTGACATACTACCTTCTTAAGTACGCCAACGTTGCCGTCGTACCGGGTGCTGCTTTCGGAAACGACGACTGCATCAGGCTCTCATATGCCACCTCGATGGATAAGCTCGAGAAGGCAATGGAGCGGATCGTGGATGCGGTGTCCAAGCTTCGGACGGCACGGAAGATCAAACGCGTCACCCTGAGCAACGCCATGACCAAGGTGACGGGTGATGTTCCCGCCGAGCCCGACATAAACATAAAACTCCGGGAGTCTCTGATAGGCGAAGTGGAGAATCACCTGAGACATGACAGCTACTTCGAGTGGAACGCCAATATCGCCGGTGTGGTTGTCCAACTTCGTACGAACGTGAGACATCTCCATGACTTCTGGATAGAGAATTGGTACCCGACCGAGCTTGAAAGCGATCTTGAGCCCCACGGGATAATCTATGCCGTTGACGGTATAGCCGGGAGAGAACCCAGGGCCTTCTACAACTCCGAATCCAAGACCTGCATTCTGGTCAATTGTGACTGCTACTACCAGGTGCGCAAGTGGGCGCTGGCTATGGTCACCGACACGGTCGAACGCATATCCGAGACCCATGCCGTTCACGGCGCCTGCGTCGACTTCGGCGGTAAGGCGCTGGCCTTGATCGCACCGCCGGGTGTAGGCCGGGGCAGCTTGTGTTACGGCCTCGTACAGAACGAAGCCGCGAGGATACACTCGAATGACTTCTTCCTGGTGAGATACACTCCCAGGGAGGCTGTGGCTGACATCTCCGAACGCAAGTATTATGTAAGGACCCGCGTGGCGCAGAAGTATGACTATCTCTCCCCCCTCTTCGACCAGAGCAAGCTTGAGAACGTGGTCACGCGCAAGGAAGACTGTCTGAATCAGAAGTGCGAGAACCTCGACAACTGCGATCTCGACAGGGGTGAAACCCATTGCTACTGGGCAAGCAAGTTTTCACGTGCGATGCTCGATCCCTACTGGATAGGCGGTGTGGCGAAGTACACCAAGCGTACAACGCTCGGCCAGGTGGTCATCCTTCGGAAAGACAACATATCGCCCCTGCTTGAGAGGCTTGACCCCGAAACCGCTCTTAAGACCCTTGAGGATGGGAGGTACCTCTCGTCAGGTGGAGTGCTTGACGCCCCCAGGAACGAACCCTTCTACAACCCCTATATCGTCAATCCCACCAAGGAGAGGCTTGAGCTCCACAGGCGTTACTTCGAGCACTTGCTCAAACTGGTGCCGTGCTATCTCGTAAATACCGGTGCCGCCAAGACATCCAAGATCATCGCCCAACTCACCAAACTCTAGAAATTCCGGGGATCATAATTCGGTGACAGTTTGCGAATTACACATACCGTTTACGTGATAATTCCGGCAGTTACCTGATTACCACGCATGATTCGGTGACAGTCTGCGAATTATGCCTACCGTTTTTGCATACCGCAGCTCGGCAGAAAGTTGGTCACTGTCACCGAATCATAAATCTACCCCAGACATAATCTGTAAACTGTCACCGAATCATCGTTGACTTGTCTGGGGCATGTTCGTATACTACGTCTGAAGCGAGGCTTTGGGCCAGTGTGCGGGTGCTGAGAAGCGCGAGGTGCGAGTATGACGAGGCCCGAACTGAGCCCGGCGGCACTTGCGTTGCTCGGGTTATGCTTGATCGCAATCCTGCAAACCGGCTGCAGTGAGAAGGCCGGTGGCACCAGGTTCGCCAATCTCCCGCCCGAGACCATCATCTCCTGTAGTCCGGCTGAGGAATCACGCACCTCCTACGTGATTCAGGCTTACTGGTACGGGGCCGATCCCGACGGCTGTGTTGAGGGGTTTGAAGTAGCCGCTGTCAGAGATCTGAAAACGGCTCCAGACGGTCACGTGGAGTACGATTCACTCGCCTGGGGTTTCACCACTTCGAAGGATAGCATCTTTGTCCTTCCAGCCGACTCCTGTTGTGCCCAGGAAGACGATGTGTGGCTCAGCCTGTCACGCTGGTTTCTGCTGGTGAGGGCCATTGACAACGAGGGAGCCAGAGACCCTGGGCCGGCGGGGGTGTTCTTCGAAGCATCTAATCAGATTCCGCAGGCAAGGATAACTATCCCCAATCCCGCGATCATCAACTTCGTACCCGTGGGACGCCTCCCGTCTCATTTCTACCTTGAGTGGGAGGGTGAGGACCGGGACGGCAATCCGGGATTCCTGACTTACAAGTATCTTACTATCCCCACAGACGAAATCACGGGGGGCAAGTGGCCACCCGATCCCGGCACGCCCCTACCCTGGCTGCCCCCGCTTGACCATGACAGCAGCGGCACTGATCACAGTGCTCCGCCGGTAGGCTGGTGGAGTGAGTGGGTACCGTCCGACTGCACCTACGTCGGCGATCTCGACCTGTCCGCCTATCTTAACACCGAGCAGACCCTCTTGACGTTTGTGACGGCAAGAGATGAGGGCGGAGCCGTCCTTCCGGAAGATCTCTTTTTCCAGAATTACAACGGATACGATAACTGGCTGAGGTATGAAGTCATTGAAGCCTCGCACGGTACGCGGCTGATCATCGACGGCGGCATCCTTGGGATGAGAGGGAGTTATGATGTCACGGGCTATATGGCTAACATAGCGGGTCTTTTCTACCCGACAGAGGTTCTCTTCACCTTCTGGGCCAGGGAATACGAGATGTTCGACGTGGATGTTGAGGCTTACCGGTACTACTACGACAACCCCGATCATCCGTTTTCAATGTGGGATGTCTGGACGCCCGTAGACTCTATCAGGAAAGAAGGGGCTGTCCCGGAGTGGTCCGTCACCATCCCGTCTGATGGCATGCCATTCGCCCCGGAAATCGGTCGGCACGTTCTTGTGGTCGAAGTGAGGAACCTGGACGAGGTGATAAGCCACTGCGAGTTCCATGTAGATGTACTTGAAGATCCACGCGGCCTGCCCGAGAAGAAGATTCTGCTCGTTGATGACGATCATGCAAAGTATCTCTGGTTGCCCTGGGGACCGTTCGACGAGACCCAGACGGAACTCTGGGAAGATATACTCACCGGCTACAACTGGGAGCGGTTCTACACGGGTGAGAGGCGTGGTTACGATGATGAAGTCCCGGTTCGGCTCGTGGGATCAGCTACCACCGTGATCTGGCTTGCGGATGACGAGATGGTTGACGACCCTGTGAGCCAGCTCTTGAACGTGTGCACGGAGCTGGGCAGTTACCTCCACTCCTATGTCAAGGTCGGGGGAAACCTGATAATAATCGGCCGTGATCCTATACGAGCTACCGCCTACTGGACCGACTGGAGAGATGCTTGGCCCGGGTTGCCCCATCCGGACAGACGTCAGAATTTCACGTTCCTGAATTTCAACCCCAGGTACCGGGAGGCGCAGGATGACACCATGTATAACTTCATGTGGGAGGTGTTCGGGATCGAGCAGATGAAAGTCCCGGCACCTGAGATCCCCTTTAACACGATCTGGCCGTGCTTAACCTGTGGTTCCGCCTGGGACGATACCATCCCGGCCATCACGCCCGTGGGTCCATGGAACGGTGAATTCGAGACGGCATTCTACATAACCCGCATTAGAGAAGCGACCGACGACCGCTTCCCACTCTATGTCGAGCCCATGTATAGCACGGCTTACGATACGTCGGGTGTCATAACTCCTACCGAGGAGAACATGATAGCGGTGTATGTACCCGGAGGCGACCTGAGAGGCCACACAGCCTATATAGGCTTTCCCGCTGAGTGGTTTGATCATGACAAGATGGAGACCATGATCAGGAAACTGCTCGACAAATTCGGCGAGTGATCAGTAATTCGGTACCAGCTTACAAATTACACGAGGTGAGTCCGCAGTAATTAGGTAGCTGGCACGGAATTACCTAGTAGACTGTCACCGAATTACTAATCTATCGGATTACGGCCACTCTTCGGGTCCTGGTATAAGCACCGGTGTCTATCCGGTAGAAGTATATGCCGGGAGCCACAGCCACCCCTTCATCGCTCGTGCCGTCCCAGCGGACTATGTGCCTGCCTGCGGCTTTAAGAGGTTCATCGACCAGCGTATTCACCAGCCTCCCCCGGGCGTCATAGACTTTAAGAACCACCGGTGCCGGCTCGGGCAGATCGAACCTGATCAGAGTGAGCACACTGAACGGATTGGGATTGCCGGGATAGAGCTCGTAACTTGTCGGTTCGACATCAGGCCGTCTTATGCTCGAGAGCGGATCGTTGTACGGGAGCACAAGTGTGTATTCCTGCGGACCTTCGGGGACCGTTGACCCCTCGACCCGGATGGTCCACCTGCCCTCAGCGGGGCTACTCACCTCAACAACCTCCACATTGTCCAGGTCGTTGTAACCGGTTGTGGCAACCGCGGAAGGACTGGCGGGATTGAGCTTATAGGCATAGGACCATGTTCCTCCTGGACTCTGCACAAGAAGATCCAGGTCGTTTACCAGCATCTTCGCCGCACCGAGCGTCGCTTCATAGTCGTCCCATACAAGTGTCACACGCATCTTGCTGACGCCGGCCGGCACAGCCATGTTATATGTATCTGCTTCGCTGTCGTCCACGCTGGCGACCCTTATGAGGTCGCCGTCAAGATCGTTGGCGATGATTATGTCGATCGCATCCTGAACTTCAAGGTGGCCGTGTCCGAACTGATAATCCGGTCCTGCATTACCATGATCCTCCGCAGACTGGATCAGGACGGCCTTCAGGGTATGAGGCTTCACCGGGCTGTAGCCGAGCTGGTCAAACTGCTGCTTCAAGAGTCCCACCGAGCCGGCCGTGATCGGGGCCGCATACGAGGTGCCGCAACCGCTGCTTGTGTAGTCATTGGGAGGATACGTGGTCGTTAAACCTGCAGACGGCTTGCAGCCGGGCGCTGCGATATCGGGCTTCACGCGGCCGTCTTTGACGGGTCCCCAGCTGCTGAACCACGTCATCGACTTATCAATGGCATTGCTTGCCCCTACCACGATTGTGTTCTTGGCCGTCCCACCCGGGCCTGCAACCGTGCCATACGGGAAATCGACCAGGGAGTCCTGGCAACCTGAGCAGTCCTGGTCGTTACCGGCGGCAAAACAACAGTTATGGGTGCGCCCTCGGAGCCGCGCACGAGCCTGTCGTACTCCTGGCTCCAATCATCGTATTCGCCGTAGTAGCTGCAGTAGTCGCTGCACAGACCCCAAATCCATGAGTTGTTTGAGGTTATGGCACCGTAGGTATTGATGGCCTCGGATGTCTCAGTCTGGAGATTCGATATCGTGGACGGCCAGTCGTATGAGACTATGTCTGCACCGGGAGCCATCCCTCTCCACTGGTAAGGCGTGCCACCCTCCGGCTGGCTTTGCGTGCCGTCACCGGCCATACACCCACCCACACCCGTGCCGTGATTGCTTGTAGCCGACCCGTCGGGTATCGTGAGTCTTCCGGTGAAGTCCTGATGCGTCGTGGCAATAGAACCTGAATCCCACATCCCCAGCGTCACACCCGTACCGTCCAGACTGTAGGGCGGTGCCTGGACGATCTCAACGCCGTTGGTGGCCCGGCAATCATCAAGTGCCTCCCGCTTCTCCGGCGGCGCCTGCTCGATCCACTGGACCTCGTCCTCATGCGCAAGTTCACGGATACCCGCTTCAAACATGTTTATCGTGAAAGTGTTGTCGCGTGTTATCACTTCCGTGACATTGCCAAACCTGCCGGCAATGCCGTGCGCCCTGGCGGCATCAACGTCCCCGAAGAAAACGGCAGTGATCCGGACCGTTCCATCATCGTTTCTTGCATGCCCGGCCACGCCGTGCGCCCTGATATGGGGAGAGATCTTGTCATCCGGTCCGACGGCAAGGGCGGATCTGAAATCGGGTAAGCCTGCGAGATAGTCCAACTTCCCCTGTGGGACGCCCGCGAAATATGCGTTGTTCGGAAGGTACCCTACCAGTCTGATGCCCTGCGCTTCGAGAGCGGAAACCTGGGCCGGGTCAGGTATGTCGCGGAACTGCACTATCATGTGCCACTTGATATCACCCTCCGGGGACATCATGAGCTCCCGGCTCACACCCTCATCCGGTATGAACTGCCTCGACTTGAGCATAAGCGTGTGGTCGGTGATCCTTTCGACCGGTGTATCCGCCATCGCGAACACCGACCAGAAAGTCAGTGAAACACCAAGCAGAACGCCTATCACTGTGACCTTATGCATTCGGCTACCCTCCCCTTGAATGTGCGGACCTTGCTTTCCTCTTTCGATACCTTGAGCCTTAATTCGGTGACAGTTACCTAGTTCCCATCCCAAAACTGTTTACTGTATTTAGATCAAGAAGTTGGCAAAAAAGACGGGGCGCAAACTAACCCCATGGTGTAAGATGTTTGCAATCAACCAACACCTTATACACGGAGGTAACGCCCCGATGCGAAAGA
>JBDRNT010000183.1:0-11366 GCA_043810925.1 Candidatus Eiseniibacteriota bacterium | reverse complement strand
GGATGACTTTTCCGGCCGCTGTCATCTCACCCTGTCTCACCACGGCGAAGCAGGCTCCCACAATCCCATGGGGTCAGAGCTCGAGAGTCCCATATCCTGACTGGGATTATTGTCTCAATCACCAAACCGTGATAGAATGGTCAGACAAGTCGATAAGGAGCTTCAGTTGGGATTTCTGAGCCGGTTATTCGGAGAGAAGAAGCCTCGTGTCGTTCCAGTATCACTCGATGAGGCGAATTTCGATCAAGAGGTTCTCAAACACAAGGGGCCTTGCCTTGTGGATGTTTGGACCCACGCGTGTACGCACTGCGCGAAGCTGGCTCCCACAATTGTAGCGTTAGCGACCAAGTATAAGGACCGGGTCAAGGTGTGTGAGCTGGACGCCGGTAAGTCCCCCGCTCTGGCTCGTCGTATGGAAGTCCGGGGAACACCCACGGTGGTAGTGTTCGAGGACGGCAAGATACTTGGGCGCGTCACGGGATTCCGGCTTCAAAGCTACTATGAAGAGATGATCGAAGCAGAGTTTCCCGCTGAGGCAAGTGAGACGGAACGGCTATCCTGAGCGGGAATTATCCTCCGCTATGTAGGACTCACCGAAAGCCTTCTCAGCCGGATTGGCGAAACCCCTCCACTGCCGGACTACAGCAACTCATTTGCATTCGACCAGCCTCAAGAGGGTCCAGCCGGGTATGCAGCCTGAGTCTACGCGGTGCACCGCAAGCATCCACTCTGGCATCGAACCAGTAGGAATAGGCATTGAATACGTGTGCTATTTAGGATATCATAGTATATAGAGGATGAACTCAAAGGCATCAACAGGGAGAAGACCGATATGTTGAAGTCGTTGTTTTTTTATGCACTTGCAGTGGTCCTGCTGGCGGGATTGACCTACGCGGATGAAGAGATGCTTATTCTCAGGGTTGAAGATCCGGCGGAGGCCGAGGTTCTGGGCTCGCTCGGGCTCCACTACCTCTCCCGGCTGCCGGATGGCTATCTCGTTTCAGGTGACGAACAGGCAGTCAGGAGACTGGCTGGAAGCGGTATTAGCTTTACCGAAATCACAAGGACTCACCCGGGTGAAGAGGTGTATCTGCTTAAGCCCAGGAGCTTCAAGGATGAGATGCAGTTCTCGGAGATGCTCTTCAATGTGGAGCCGGGTACTTATCTGGCTACGGTCGAGACCCACCGAGTTGAAGATCTCAGGTTGCTCCCCTTCTCCAAGGTGAGACTTCTGCCCGGCGCATTCCCTACCGGGCGGCCTTCATCCATGAGACCGCTCATGGCCATAACCCCTATGCCGGAGATCCAGGCAATGATTTCTCAGGTTTCGGGCGATACGCTGTGGAAGTACATCTCGCAGTTGAGCGGCCGTGAACCCGCCCCTCTCGGCGATCACACCCTGGTCATCCCGACCAGGTATTCCTATAACTCAATGGTCGACAGCGCGGCCCGGTATCTCTACGAAAGGTTCGCCGACTACGGGATCGATGTCGATTACCACTACTACACCGTAGGCAGGTACAGCTTTTACTGCGTCGCTGCTGTCGATGACCAGAATGTGTGGGTGACCGGCACGGACCAGAAGATATTCAGGACCCGTGACGGTGGACTGACCTGGACGAAACAGAAACCCGGAGCGGTCTTTCAGTCGTTCTGGGGTATCTGCTTCCTCGATACGCTCAAGGGCTGGATCGCGGGGACGGGCGGCAACATCTTTCACTCCGCCGACGGCGGCGAGTCATGGGCCAATCAGGCAACCCCTACAGGGGTGACCCTGCGTGAGATCTGCTTCCTCGACTCGGTCACCGGCTGGGTGGTCGGTTACGGCGGCATAATCCTGCAGACAACTGACGGCGGTGTGACCTGGACGAGTGTCGCGAGCGGCACGAGCAACGATCTCTATGGGCTTCACTTCCAGGCGCCCGACAGAGGCTGGGCATGCGGAGAGAACGGTACGATCCGTTTCTGGGACGGGGCGACCTGGACTGCCCGGACGAGCGGGACTTCAGAGTCCCTCCTCGACGTTCACTTTGGTGACGACGATACCGGCTGGATCGTCGGCGGCGGTCGTACTGTCCTTAAGACGAGTGACGGCGGTACGATCTGGTCACCCCAGACTGCGCCCACGGAGGCTGACCCTTATCTTAAGGCCGTGTGCTTCGTGGATACACTCAATGGCTGGGCCGTGGGCTTAACCGGCGGTATTATTCACACAAGCGATGGTGGTACCAACTGGGAACTGCAAAGCTCGGGTACGCTCTTTGGTCTTCGGTGGGTACGGTTTCTTGACGAGCTCGAAGGCTGGGCTGCAGGCTACGGCTGCGCGACTCTTCACACGGCTGACGGCGGTACGACCTGGGAGAACCAGACAGGAAATCTGCCATCGGGGGCCATCCTTTCCTTAAGGAATGTCGTGGCAACAAAACCTGGCGCCTTGAGCACAGACCAGGTGATCATTTGCGGTCACTATGACAGCACATCGGAGGATCCCAACAATCTCGCACCGGGTGCCGATGACAATGCAAGCGGCACAGCTGCGGTGGTTGAAGCTGCGCGCATCCTGGCCGGGTACCCATTCGAAAAGACAGTCAAGTTCTTGTGTGTATCGGGTGAGGAGCAGGGTCTCTTCGGAAGCGGCGAATACGCTACGGATGCCAAGTTTGGGGGCGAGGTGATAGACGGCGTACTCAACTTCGATATGATAGGCTACGTCAACTCCGTACCCGAAGACATAGATCTAATCTGCGATCCGCCGTCAGAGTGGCTGGCGGATTTCACCGTTGACTGCGCTGATGCGTATGTCCCGGGTCTTCCGACGCTCAAGGTCATAAACGAAAACGACGTTTACAGTGATCATGCCTCCTTCTGGCGCGCGGACTATCACGCGATTCTCGCAATAGAGGATGATAACCTCACCTACCCCCACTACCATACGACCAATGACACACTCGGGAATCTCACCCAGGCATTCTCGGTTGATGTTGTTAAGCTGGGCATCGCAGCACTTGCCGAGCTGGCCGTGCCTCATCTGACGTCAGGTGTGCCGCTCCTTGCCGGTGCGGAGTTTGCAACGTCTGCACACCCCAATCCCCTTACGACGTCGACTAAGATCTCGTTCGCGCTTCGATCACCGGGACGTGTCAAGATCACCGTCTATGACGTTAAAGGCCGGGCCGTTAAGTCTCTCAGGGACGGAACGCTTCCCGCCGGGAGACACGAGCTCGTGTGGCAGGCCGATGACGAGGCCGGACAGCGGGTTTCCCCCGGCATCTACTTCGCAAACGTCGAAGCGGACGGCCTCAACGCTTCCACAAAGGTGATCGTACTCCGGTAGGTGGTCGAGTTTACATTGCCGGGGGTCGCTGCTTCAAAGCGCACCCCCGATACACGCACCAAGAGGGCCAATCTACCGGATTCCTGAGTCAGATACCGGTCTCATTTCATTGGGCCGGTCAGAGACTTAGCTGCAAGCGCGTAAAGAACATCCGGCCGGGTGTTCCGTGCGCCGTCAGCTGACCTATACCGAAATGTGGGTCCTCAGTTTCGTTGAGCACATCCGCTGCGCCAAACATTATCTCGCAGTTGTCTTCGAGTAGCTTCTTTGCCAGTACCAGGTCAAGCCGGTGCGATGAGGCGGCATCTGATATGGTCGTGTCAAGATCAAGTGTACGGGTAGTAGCCGTATACTTATAGTTTGCATTAAACGTCCATCCGTCCGGCCAGAACAACCGCCCGGTCAGTCCGACCTTATGTTTGGCAGGAACATAGGCACGGATGCCTTGTTGGGATGTATCCTCCCGGAAGTCGTTATAGGCGTGCCATACCGAGAGTTTCCCCAGTTTGCCCTCAAGAGTCAATTCCACTTCGGCGCCCTCGGAGTCAGCCCCATCAATATTTTCAGCCTTGTGGTAAGGCAGCCCGACGGCATCGTATACTTTTGTATATCCAATCAGCTTGCTGTAACGCTGGTAGTATGCATCTGCCCGGAGCGTCACGTTTGCGGTAAGCTTCCCTGTATAACCTGCCTCGAGTGAGTAGATTCCCTCATTCTCCAGTTCATCGGCCGGTATCACATTGAACGCATATAGATCCGCCGGGAACGGTGGTGAAGGCAAAGGGATGCGACTAGTCAAAGTTCTGCGAGGTGATGTGAAAGGAGTACGAAAAGCCCTGGCGAAGCTGAGCCGAAGCGCGTGGTCCTTTTGCTTGTCCATTGCACGAAGCGCGGTCAATCGAGTGGCCCAATCGGTTTGTGTTTCCGAGTAATAATCTGCACGAATCTGACCTTCAAGACTGAGGCGGTCATTCAGTATCCAGCGATCGATTAAGAATGCCCCTGCAAACTGTTCATCGAACGGTTCACCGGGATACATAAGTTGCATAGGGTTCTGTTGTTCGGCGTTGAGTCGTATAAGCCGGACATTTGCGCCTGTCGTAACGTTGTGGGCACCTGCCGCCGTGAGACTCACTTGTCCCTCGATGTCATTCTGCATCCAGTCCCACTTCATAAGGGTCGGCACCTTCGAACTCGCAAAATTACCGAACCAACGCAGATATGCGGTGCGACCGTTTTCAGACTCTTGCTCTAACTTTGTGTACGACCGGACTGTTTCATACCAGCCGTTTCCCCCTGGGTAATATCCCCCCCATTCCCAGTCACCTACGTCCGCGTGGGAATAACCGGTGCCGAATGATAGGCTAGTACGGTCGGAATAATGATAAACGGCTTCTGTGGCAAGTCGCTCGTTGCGCATGAAATCATTGGCGGCAAAACCGCTGAAACCCATGAGATCATTCAGCGTTGCTGTAGCGCTGGATACATAGCGGCCGGCGCCGGCATCGTTGGAATTTCTAAGGTGTTCGTATCCTGCGGACAGACGCCAACTCCATTTTCCTCGCTGTTGTGCCCAGCGAAGGTTCGTGTAGCTGTCCCCAAATTCAGTCACTGTCGTGGAGCCGAAAGCCCCCAGAACATCTATCGGATCTTTTGTAATTATGTTAATCACGCCGTTAAAAGCGTTTGCGCCCCAAGCTGCTCCACCCGGACCGCGCACGATTTCTATTCGCTCGATGTCTTCCGCAAGAATCGGTAGCGTGTAGTATTCTGCGCCGCCAAACAAGGGACTCTCAGAAGAACCGCCATTGACAAGTACTAACGTGCGGTCGGAGATGAATTCGTGCAGCCCCCGCACACCAACGGCCCATCTGTGGCGGGTTAATCTCAGCATGTCGATACCGAGAGAGAATTGCAGGATTTCGGGGACATTGGTCAGCCCGCTGTAGTGAATGTCCTCGGCGGTGATCACACTCACAGGGACGGACAAGTCTCCGATTCTTTGGCTCTGCCGTGAAGCAGAAATAACCTCGATCCCCATCAATTCTTCGATGGACATCTCGAAGATGTCCTGGTGCTCGCCCGCCTCCTGCTGCGCGAAGGCGTGCGTATTGATGGCAAACAGGCACAAGAGACCACATATCGGCCCCATAGTGCGGATGTGCTGGTTGAGCATGACGACCCCCTGTATTCTCCTCCGACGCTTACACAAGTGATTCGGCATTATTGATGAGCTGGTTTAGGCGGATTACTTGGTCTTTCCCCCGTACACCAGATCTCTGAGTCAGATACTGGTCTCGTTTCAGGAGGTCAGGTCAAGCATTCTAGGGGTCGAAGCCGGGATCGACGATTTTCCCTATGAAGAGGATCGTATTCGAGTGCTTTTCCCGGATGGCAAAAACAAAGGGTCTCCGAGCATAGAAAACCGGCGGGCCCGATGATGTGCCGGCGCCCGTTGAAGTGACTGCGGCGGCCTCAGTGCCTTCCTCATTCACCTTGACGAACGTCTTATGCTTGACCTCACTGATGAAGATACCACCCGGGCTGAACATCCCGGTGAAGTCCGCGTTCAAGGGGTCGAACGCGATTTCCATTCCTAGACCGGAGAGAACACTCCCAAGATTTAGATCGTATTCGAGTTCGAATCGAGGAATAAGTGCCATGCCCGTCCAGTTGTGAAGGCCATCCATCCACTGCTGCCATGTCTCCGCACTCAGTTGTCCAATCACTTCGTTAACCGTGACCCCTTCGCCGGGCAGGATGATGGTCATACTGAAGAGGCCGTTCCCATAGGGTAGGTCGAGCGCTTCGAACCGGGAGTTACTCAGGTATTCGTAACAGTGTGACTCCTCCTGAGCCATCATCATGCAAGGCAGAGTGGAGCCGTCGGGCAGGTAGAACAAATCTTCCAGAGTGCGTTCAGGATCGAACTGACAGACCCAGGTGCCCTTGAAGTAGATTGCGTTGATCAGGAACATCACCATCATGGGATCTACTGGCTTGTCAACAATCTCGGTTATCCTATCGTTGGTGTTTTCTTTCACCCAGTTGTTTATTGTGTCCGCAGCATCGGGATCGTTGAAATCAAGCCCCCGGACCGTTGCATCGAAGTATGTGCTGCACGCGTCGAAAAACTCGTGTTCAAACTCTATGGCATCACGAAACCAGATCGAGTTCGCGAGCTGCCAGCGGACCTCAGGATCCAGTCCGCTCAGCAACCCTATCAAGGACTGGTAGGATTCATTCACGTCCTCCATCGTCATGTCAGAGAACGCAAGTGTTGTCTTCATAGCTTCCTGAGTTGCACCTGCTGCACCGTTAAGGGCCATTCCGAGCGACATGGAGACACTCAGAGGGGATATGAATACATTCATGTCCTTCTCCAGGAGAATGATCTCCCTGAAGAGGTCGAGCCCGAACTTGTTGAAGGCCTGGACAAGCTCCTGCTCCGACGCGGTCAGTTGACGTGGTTCCTCAGGGACGGATTCAACAGAGTTGTCGGCGCAATGAACGATACTCACAAGAATGCAAATCGGCAGCAGTAGCCGTATGCCTCTACACATAATGCGCCTCCTTTGTGAATTCGCTCATACTATACCGAATTTGGCCCGGACCGGCAACCCGATTCACTTTCTACGCCCGGTGGGAACGTGCCTTTCAGTCGGCTGACAACCTCAGGATGGCGTTTTGCAGACGGCGGTGCTTGTTGAAGAGCTCCACAAAGCGGGATTCGCGCTGCCCCCCCTTGGCCCGTATGACCTCTATGAGCGCACGCTTGTCCGTCTTGCTCCAGTGCTTGATGCCGTCCACCAACACTACCAGGGGGCTCCAGCGCTCCCACGCAATCTTCTCTCCGGCTGAGAAGCTGCCAAAGGAACGTAGGCCCAGTGACCGGGCCGCATCTTGCGAACACGTTCTTACCCCCTTCTCACGATCGGCGCCAAAGCGGTCTGCGAGTGTGCGCGTGATCTTAGAGCCTATGTCTCCCGGTGACATCTCAGCCACCGTGTGTCGCCGCGGGTGGCCGAGGTCAAGAAACATGTTCTCGGCCGCGAGATTGTTGAGCGTGGTCACGTTTGTGCGATGACGCGGGTCTTCTCTTATCTTCTTAAGCTCGCCACGCAGGATGCGACGTACATCGGGATCGCGGGGACGAAACCCGAGTTTGTAGTAGAACCACCACGCACCCGACTCAAGTGCTTCCGGATTGTTATGACCCAGCTGGTAGGGCGGAACAACGAAACTGTCGCTCCCGAAGAGACGCCCCATCATGGCAAGTACCCTGCTATAGATCATACCGGACTCAGCACCACGGACCGTCTCAAACATGTTAAAGGCAGATTCTGTGGAGTGATAGAGTGACCCGGCAAGCACATAGCCGATTGGAACCCCGTTCTTCAAGGTCAGGAATCCGTACACCGACTCGAACATCAGCCGGCGCTCGGGGACGACTCCGATGCAGGCGAACTGAAGTCCCCGGTCACAACTGACAAGCCTCACATCCTTCTCAGACGCGTGCTCGAAAGCATCAAGGTCACGACTGCGGGTGATCATCGCTCCACGGGCCAGATCAATCAGTCTCCGCCCTTCCCTCACCGGCACTTCCCGTACACGGACCGGGGCGCGGCGAATCTCATCTCGAAATGTTGCGCGGATCTTAGAGAGAGGTTTCGTCTGAAAGACGACCGGGCTTCCGGGATAGCGCGCAAGGGTACGGCTGGGAGTATCGGGGCCCGGCTTGAGCCGGATCGGTATGTCCAGCCGCTCGTAAGATAGCTCGCGCCCGAACGAATTCGCAGCGAGTGCCTTGAACCGGCGGATCAGGAAACACGCATCGGTCTCCCCCGGTCCCTTTAACCGTTCGATCCACTCCCGGGGAGAGAGACTCAGCTCATCCAGAGCGGGCGTTTCCGAGTAAGGTACGAGTAACGGGAGGATTTCCAGGAGCTCGTTCTTCTTGTCGAAGGTTGCCCAGTCGATGGAAATGCGATCGGGCCAGCGTCGCGCCAGCCAGCAGGCGGTGAACCAGTAAAACGCGAAGTGGATCGCTGTCCCGGCAATGCCGCTACTCTCAAGCGCCTTACGATGAGTCCGGAGGTCCTTCCGGTTGGCGAAGCTCTTGAGCATGAGTTCAACTTGAGTGAGCACTTCACGGCTGTCCGGATAGGCCCGGAGGAGACACAGGATTTCATGAAGCCGCGAGACCTCTTCTGCACTCGACAGCGAGGACTTGCCCAGTGCCGGCAGCAATTCCAGTTTGCGCCGGGCAGCGTCAGCACCGTAGTTGTCTCTCAGTCTCTCGAGTTGCTTTAAGATGCCGGATGCTTTCCTTGCCATTCAGATTCCCCTTGTCCGTAGGCTGCCAATTGTAAAGGAATCCGGGTGACAAATCAAAGTGGTACTTAATTCGGTGACAGTTTACTCATTACCGGACCGGCCCAGGCTCCACCTGTCCTACGGCGACACGGTAATCAGCATACTGTCACCGAATTATGACCGTGAGTTGAATTGTGTTCATGAACGGGGTATTATCCAGGCAATGGAGAGAGGTTGCCGGTTGCTGCATATTTTCGTAGATGCGGATGCTTGTCCCGTAAAACAAGAAATCTATAGAGTGGCCGAACGTTATCGCCTGAACGTAACTCTGGTTGCGGCGTCATGGATGCGGATCCCGCATAACGACAGACTGGCCCTCGAGGTCGTTGGAGAAGGCCTGGACGCCGCCGATGACTGGATCGTCGAGCACGTAGAGGCTGACGACATCGTGATCACAGGGGACGTACCTCTCGCGGCTCGATCGCTTGAAAAAGGGGCTTACGTGCTCGGGCTCAAGGGCAAACCCTTCACAAACGACAATATCGGCCCGGCGCTGGCCACTCGCGATCTGCTCGCCGATCTGCGTGATGCGGGTGAGGTCAAGGGCGGTCCATCACCTTTCGCCAAACGAGATCGTTCCCACTTCCTCCAGCAGCTGGATCAAGCGATCAACGCAATCCTTCGCAGGCAAGCCTGAACGGCGGATCCGACGAGAGAGGCTTGGGTCCAGCACCCGTAAATCTGTATGGAAAGATGGTATCAGTATCGGGGTCAGGTAGAATCCTTCAGGGATTGCACGAGATTTCTCTATTCTTTCTGCTTTTCGTCCGTCACCGTTCTTGCCAGCCTCAAAAGTTTCGAACTCAGCTCTACGCCCGATGCTCTTGCGGGCTTCATATTGACGTCAAACCTGATTCTCTTGCCGACTGTTACAAGCTCGATCATTCCGCCTCTCGTCGAGAAACCCTTCACGTCACTGACCGTCAGGATCGGAAGCTCTCTTAGCAGTGCTAGAATGCTGTCCACGTTGTCCTTTTCGGAGGGACTAACATAGACAAGATGGCAATTCTTGAGGGCATTGATCCTGGCTTTTGTGTCAACAGCTACCATTTCTTTGACTTGGATTTTTCTATCCTTAACCGTCAAAGTCTGTGCAAGATTGTTGCCGAATGGGTTCTTCCCGACGACGGCAATAACAAAGGAGTCTGTGTCGCTCTCAAACGTGTCCTCTGGCCAGGTGGCGAATTTGGCGAAATTGAAAAGGAAAGCTGCCTTGATCCCGTACTCTTGTGAGGCTGACTGCGCAAAGACTGCAGTACCACACACCAAATTTACCAACAAGGCAAGCGTAATGGCGGAAACAACGCGTCTCGCTACGGTCATCGGCAAGATAACGGCATTTCCTGTTCTACAATAGCCGGCCTGTTTGTGTTTCTCTTTTGAGTCCATGCATCTCTACTTTGGATCGTGCATAGCGTACTTCGTGCGATATCCTGGCCCGTTGATAGCCATCCGTGATCACATCTTGAAGGAATATGAGAAATCCACCCGTATCTCTGGGTAGGCTTCCATTTCACCATTGAACTTCTGGGAATGCTGGCTCGCGTCAATCTTGATCGCCACGCCTGAAGCAGGCTTGTAGACTACGCCGGCAGAGTATTTTGTGAATTCACCATCATCGGCAAACCCAGTCTCATTGTCTCCGCCGTAGGTCTTGCTTTGGATCGACTCCGGATGATACATCCAGTCCCAATGAGCATAAGGAATGACAGAACCTAGTCTCGTAGGGATTACGTATCCCAGTCGGAAATATGCCGTCCTGGCTGTATACTCCACGTCAACATCTACATCGTCTGCGGTTAACATGCTGTCCGCCTTTGAGGCGTTGGCACCGAGGAATCTTTCCCGTTGCAGCGTACTTATGCCTGCGTTTCTGACCACAGTCAGGACATCATCCGGGTCGCGCTTCGCGTTATGATCACCCATCCAATAGGCTGTCTGCAGAATGAATCGTCTCCAGGTCGTTTCAATGAAACCACCGAAGACATGGTACTTGTCTCCACTCATCCAAGGCATAACGCCTCCTCTGGGAGACCCATCTCCCACCGCCACAGTGGATTCGGTTCGTCCGTCTCCCAATGTCGACAGGTAACCTGAAAGCCCCACAATCAGGACATCTGTCTTGTAGCGAATATCTGCGCCAAAGGGATGGACACCATGTTGAGCTCCGCCTTCACCATTATCGGTATCGAGCGAATAGAGGAGAGAGCCATTCCCGATCTCGGTAGTGCCGTGGATCGTAAACATGGTCAGCCGTGGCAACATCAGGTGGTCATTATCAAAGAGTTCAGGTGGCTCGATGCCCACAAATGCCGGGAGCTCGTCCAGCTTCTCGTTGAAGAGACCAAACCGCCTGTACTGTGTACCCACTTTGAACTGAAGTTCATCGGCGACCCTCAAGTTGCCCCAGGCGCTTCCAACACGGATGCCTTCTCCATTGCCGTGAAGAATGAAGAGGATATCGATATTATCGGTCAGCCTTGATTTTCCGTAGAGATGGACCGCGGGGTCAGCCCATTCCATCGGATCGCTGTTTTTCTGTGTTTCTCCGGAGGAACCAACACTCGGAATGGCGAATACCTGCTCAACATTTGCTCGCAAGTAGCCATAGATGGTAAGTCCGAATGGATCGTTCTCGTCCCCCATTTCAATGTCC
>JBDRNT010000182.1:0-2522 GCA_043810925.1 Candidatus Eiseniibacteriota bacterium | reverse complement strand
AAGGTGCCGACCGGGGTAACTGTCTGTCAGCCCCGTAGCGAGGGGTCGGGCTTGGACCGGTAACGGTCCAGGTCTAAGCGGCCCGACAAAGTCTCTTTAGGAGGCGACGCGAACCGGCAGGCCGTAACGCGAGTGAACCTAGATGTAGCCTCGTAAAGACCAAACTGAGGAGGGCGACCCGCTATCTGATCGGGGAAGCCAACATCTCGGGGCCTAGGACAGGCGCCACTCCCGAGACTCCTCCGGGGTATCAGGGGCGGCATGCCGGGACAGAGGACGCATCAACTGGGGAGGCCCTTTTCGGCCCTTGTGCAAGCAAGGAGGAGACCCGCGGTATAAGGCGGAGCCGAAATCCGTGGGAGCCGGGGAGGGAGTCGGACGGGGCCATAGTACCGAGGATGCCGGAGACAACAAAACTCCGGCGGAGGGAAGGACCCCTGCTGTGGGTGTTCTTGGAGGAAGGTCGGGACCGGCGTATTGCTTCGGCTAGAAAGCGCCACCGAGGGTTCGGGACCTCCGCAAGAGGCTAGGGGAGGCGACGGTTGCTGCCCCTCCCTGATTTCCCACAGGAGAGCCGTGTGAGGGAAAACCTCACGCACGGTTCGATGAGGGGATGCTGGAAACGGGATTACGGACCTCCCTACACGGGCACGAAGGGGGAAACCCCGGACACAGCCAAGGGAGGCGCCTGACGGGTCACCGCGCCAGCGTCCTACTCTACAAGAATCGAGATTGGCGTGACGCACCCGGCGGGGCTTGAAGAGCGACGATGCGAGACTCAGTAGTTGTGATATCATGGAAGCAAGCGTGAAGCATAACCGGCGTCAGGTCAACCCGGCCAAGGCCGACGGGGTTTGCGGGAGGGACAGGACCCGTCGTTCGACGCGGGTACGGAAGATCGAGATGCCTGTGCGGCCGGACGAGCGTTGGTCCATGGATTTCGTTCACGACTGTCTGGCCGGTGGCCGGAAGCTACGGTGCCTGACGATTCTTGACGACTTCACGAGGGAGTGCCTTCACATCGAGGTGGCCACATCGATCAGCGGCGAGCGCGTAGCCCGCGTGCTGGACTATCTGGCCTGGTCCCGGGGCCTCCCGGAGGAGATCGTGGTCGACAACGGCCCGGAGTTCACGAGTTTGGCAATGGACCAGTGGGCGCACCGGAACGGTGTATCGCTCCACTTCATCGACCCAGGCAAGCCGAACCAGACGCCGTTCATCGAGAGCTTCAACCGCAGCTTCCGGGACGAGTGTTTGAACGAACACTGGTTCCTCGGACTGCAGGACGCGAAGAAGAAGATCGAAGACTGGAGGCAGGAGTAAAACGGCTTCCGCCCCCACAGTTCACTCGGGAATCAGACCCCGGAGGAGTTCGCTATCCGGCAACAGGAACCGGAATTCCTAACTCTCGGAATGGAATGAAGAGAGGGGGAAGACCGTGGGCGCAGCTAATTCTGCTACGGTTCTTGTTCGATGTCGCAACTGAGAGGATATTTCGATGAAAAGTACTTTACTGGTTGCTGTGGGGCTTCTCCCTATTTGCAGTGTTGTTTTAAGTCCCACTACGTGGTGCATGGAATCGGATCAAAGTGGTGCCTATGAATCGGCATACCTCTACGTAACGGATGCCGAGGGAAAGGACTATCCTCACAACGGAACTCCCAGTTGGGGAGACGATGGCGACATTACTAATGGCATTGGTCATGACGATGCAAATTGGTACATTTCTGCGTTGGGAAACGATGGCTTGGGGTTTCCAGACAACACTTGGGTGCTATACAGGATTCCAGTATCGAAGGCATTAGATCAGAATTTTGACAATGATCCAGGAGTTCGCAAAGTTCTCTCGGAAGAAGTCCCGACCCTATTTAATATGAGATATGGCCACGCAGGAGACGTCGATTGCTATCGACATTCTGATGGCGTTGACTACCTATTTGTTCCGCTAACGGGGTATGCATACGGAGGAAATGAGGCACCGCCCCCTGCTATCGCCGTTTTCAGAGCAGATGACCTCCACTATGTTAATTATGCAATTCTCCCCGTACAAGAGGGGGTTGGCTGGTGCGCTATTGATAATAGCGGTCGTCTCTACACTTCGGACAATCAGACAAACAAAATACTGGAATATGAAATAATCTGGGATCGAGTTAATGATAGTGGAAGACATGACGGCCTGATTTATAGAAGACCACATTACCTAAAGAATCGTGATGGCACCTCTCTCTCCTTGCACCATATGCAAGGAGGGGCTTTTTCTCCCAGCAATAATTTGCTCTATATCAACTGTGGGATCTTTGTTTACCAGGAAGATACTGATGGAATTCATGTATTTGAAACAGAGACGTGGACTGAAGAATGGGCATCATTCAACTCCGGCTTTTACTACAGTCTGTGTGAGCCGTATTTTGTTTATAGATTTGAAAACACCTTTGGGGGGGGGGATGAGCCCGAGGGTTTAACATATTGGGATTTGAATGAGGGGAGGGCGCCAAATGTGCGAGGCGAACTGCATGTTCTGC
>JBDRNT010000181.1:0-6381 GCA_043810925.1 Candidatus Eiseniibacteriota bacterium | reverse complement strand
GGATACGGCGTAAACTGCGCGGCCACTTCTGGCGGCAATGGAAACGCCCGTACACCCGAGCCAAAAACCTGATGAAACGGGGACTGGACGAAGCACGTTTCTGGCAATCAGCCACCAACGGGCATGGCCCCTGGTGGAATGCCGGAGCCTCGCATATGAACGAGGCGTTCCCCAAGAAATTCTTTGATAACCTTGGTCTCGTGTCACTGCTGGACCAACTGCATCGTTTCCAACACTCATCACGAACCGCCGTATACGGAACCGTACGTACGGTGGTGTGAGAGGACGGAGGGCGTGAGCCCTCCTCCTACTCGATGCGGGGTAAAGGCTTACGCCATCGAAGGTGCAGTTCGATAGTAGAATCCTCAGGAGTTTGGCCTTTTCGTGGGGTTCTTGCCTCTGCCACAGTGAATATGCCTTCTCCGCGAGTTCGATAATCCTGACGCCCTCGTCGATATACAGACGATCAGCCTTCTGGTGCTGCCCGATAGCTCGCATGATTCGATCCTGCTCGCTACGCCATTCCTCTGACTGCCTAGACCAGAACTCCTCGTCAATCCGACCATCAAGCTTATCTACATACATCCTACCGAGCCGATCTTGAAGCTGCTTGTGTTGTCGGTTGAGTGCCTCGATGCAGTCGTCATGATATGACTTCTCGTCGGTGTGGCTGTCGCGGAGTGCTTCCCTGATCCACTCCGCCTGCTCGTGGTCTATCTCGATAGCAGCGACCAGCTCTCCAAGCAGGTTTTCAAGGGCTTCCTGTGTGATTCTCGGCTTATCGCAATTCCCCTTGCCTCCGGTGCAATGATAGTATATGTACTTGCCCTTCTTGATCTCGGCGGTAACAGCACACCCACACTTAGAACACCTTAGCAGCCCCGTGTACGCGAAGTTATGCCTGGACTTGCGGGTTGACCTGTCCTTGTTGTGAAAGACGTCCTGAGCGCGCTCAAAGAGTTCTGCTGAGATAATAGGCTGGTGATCCCCCTGATATGTCTCGCCCTTCCATCTGAACAGCCCTATGTAGAAAGGGTTCTTGAGCATGTGCTCTATGATGCCCTTTGAGACTGTGTACCCTTTACGGCTAAGGAGGCCGGCATCAGCGGCCATATCTCGCACCGCCCGGAGCGAGTGGAGTCCCGTAGCGTACCACTCAAACATCTTCTTAATTACATCAGCCCTCTGGGGATCAATCTCGATCTTCCGTTTTTCGCCTACGGAAACGTTTGTATAGCCTATCGGCGCGTAGCTTGGATATGTACCTGTTTCGGCCTTCTTGGTCATACCCTTCTTGACTTCTTCGGACAGGTTGTCGGTGTAGTTCTTTGCCATCAGCACCTTGATGTCGTGAATGAACTTCTGATGCGATTTCGAGTCCTTGCTGAGTACCTCGTTTTCCTTGACTAGATGTATTTCCACATCAAGGTCGTCTATTGTCATGTAGTCCCTGAAGTTCCGATACAACCGATCAGTCTTTTCGCAGAGAATGATCTTCACATCGGGATTGGCCTGGAGGAATCTAACCATTTCAGCGAAGTACAGTCGTCCAGCTCTCTTTGCGGTTTCAACGTCAACAAACTCCTTGATCACCTGGATGGTCTTCTCTGTGGCATAACTCCTGAGCAGATCAAGCTGTGCATCAATTGAATAGCCCTCTGCCTGCTCCTTGGACGATACGCGGGCGTATATAACCGCTTTCGGTAGGAGGGAAGCATTAGGCTTGACCACTCGCTTAGTGCTCATTTCGCTTTCCGTTTCTTGAGCTCTCGCTCGATAAGCCCCGCAACCCAATCCTGCATACAGGTATCGTCCTCAGCAACCCGGATGCGGAGCAATCGGTGTACGTCCTCCGGTATGCGAATGTGAATCATCCGACCGTCTTCAAACTTCTTCTTTCGGGGCATCAATCTCTCCTGGTTTCTTAGCCTATCAATCAACCACACATAAATATATCTTAACTGAAATAATATGTCAAGCCTTTTTCGCATGATGCCCCGGTTTTCTTACTGGTATATCTGCCCCGGCAATTATATGTATGGTAGTGTGCGTGGTTACGGGTTCAAATCTGGCAAATGCCCCCCTTTTCGATGGCTTTGCATATATGCGGGCGTCATTCTCAGGGGATATCTGATCACCTTCACTCATGTATTGTCGCTCCCATCGCTTCTGGGGGTATTCTTGACCGGATGCTGGTTGATAGATGTCCGTAAGTACATGTCCTAGTTTTCCATCGAAAACTCCATAGCTACCTACCCACTTTTTGTCTCAGAATCGAAATCTGCGTCGGGGTCGTGGTCCATTTCCGGTGGTTCTTCATAACCATGTCCGAGACGGTAGGGCCACAACGGACAGTCGTTTGTTTCACAGTTCCTTACCTCCTTGTACTGGTAGCAGGTGCAGTCCAGGCATTTGGCTCTTATCGATTTGGCTCTTGTTAGTTTCCTCATTTCATCCTCCATCTCCCTTGCTTGCGTGAATCGCAAACAATCTGAGGTTTTGCAGTTTTGCAATGCCCTGTATATAGGGGACGATTGCAAAACCTACCTATGTTTACTGACTCTGTCATATCTAGCTGTAACCCGCTTGCCTTCTGCGCGGGGCTTTCGGGTTCGCCCCGCGCGCGAAGTTGGCGCTCTGCGGGTCGTCACTAATGCAAGACTCCGCACTTGTGGCAAGGCGGTAGACCTTTCGGTTGCCACCTGGAACTGAGACCAGTTCTCCCTTACCTTCCATGTCTAATAGCACCTTGTCTGTTGTTCGCTCCCCGATGTGTTGGTTCTGACAAACATCGACCAAGTATTGCCTGGATAACTCCGCTGACGGGGTTGTGAACTCATCCCTGATGACAGACTCTGCCTTCTGGCACTTCGTCAGTTTGCATTCTCTACCTACCAGGGATACCGAGCCATCGGGATTGTCCCGAAGCTCGGCATAGAACTTGGAAATCTCGCGAGCTGCACGCCCTTTCTCATGCTCAATGGCTATGACGTAGTTCTTATCCATCCTAACGCAGATGTGCCAGTCAGGGCCTGCTTTGAGCTCTGATGAGCCTCTGAGCCTCTGCCCGCCCCTATTCGAGACTTTTCCTTCTTTCCGGGCATGATGGGTCAGGATGAGATTCACTCCCATTTCGCGAGCAATCTTGACCAGTCCTCGCGTGAGTGGCTTGACTTCCGAAGCATCATTCTCATTGCCTTCAAATACTCCGACCAGGGAGTCGATGAGCACCAATCCGGGTGTGTGCTTTCTGATTGCCTCAACCAGCTTGGCCTTGCCCTCTGGCGTTTCGAGGGACATATCCTGAAAGCAGGTGATACCTATAGGCAGATTTCCAGCAGCCCCAAGCGCCTTGAATCTTTGCTTGAGTAAGTCCTCACCCATCTCCTGATCAATGATTAGAACAGGTGCTTGCTTCACATAAAAAATGCCTAACCATCTCTGCCCCGAGGCTACCGCAATGGCCAATGTTAGAATGAGCCATGTCTTACCGCTACTACTCTCGCCTGAGAGTATGCCAACGGTTTTGGTTGGAATCAGACCGTCAACACGCCATTCGATATCAGGTGCCATTTCAAGAATCTCGGAGATTGGCTTTATGTCCAATCCATCAGAGGTGTGCTCAGCCCAAGGTAGCTCTTCAAACGATGCATTCAACGTCTGCCGGACTTCCGACGGGTCAGCACCGTGTCTAAGCTCCTCCTGAGCTTTCCACAATGCCTGGTTCGCCTTGTTTGTGATATATGCCTTGCGGACATCGCTACAATGCTGGTCAATGAGGCTTGGATAGCAGTATTGGGGTTGAAGCAGTAAGTCCAGGTACGGTAGGCCACCTGCTTGATCCAACTGTCCGTTCGCTCTTAGGTGAACGACAAGACTCACGTAGTGTGGTTTTTTCCCGGTGTCATCCAATTCACAGGCCGTCTTGATCAGCGACAATTAAAACTCCCGGTCGAGGGTAATTAGAATTCCCGTTTGGTGAGGGTGCTGTTAGGCTGTCCAAGTCATTGCAGGAGGTAGGCTTGGATGGTCACAGACAGGCAAGTAAGGAGGCTTAGGGAGTTGATGCGCAGAGGCAAGACATTGACATTGGCGGCAGCCAAGACGGAGATGGATGAGAAGACGGCACGTAGATACATGAGACTGGGGAGGTTACCGAGCGAAGTGAGGGCAACTCACAGGTGGCGAACACGGGAGGACCCGTTTGCCGACTACTGGGATGAGGTTCATGGTATGCTCGGGGTCAATCCCGGTCTCGAGGCCAAGACCCTCTTTGAGTGGCTCAAGCGGCGTTATCCTGAGCGGTTTTCAGATGGCCAGTTACGCACGCTTCAGCGGCGCGTTAAGGTGTGGCGAGCTCTTGAGGGGCCCGCCCGGGAAGTCTTCTTCCCGCAGGTCTATGAGCCGGGTAAGCTGTGCCAGTCCGACTTCACCGACATGCGCAAGTTGGGTGTGACGATCCAGAGGGCGCGGTTTGATCACCTGATCTACCACTTTGTGCTTCCCTACTCGAATTGGGAGACAGGGACTATTTGTTTCTCGGAGAGTTTCGAGAGTTTGTCGGAGGGGCTTCAGAATGCACTGTGGGAGTTAGGCGGCGTGCCCGAAGCCCACAGGACTGATCGGCTCACGCCGGCAGTCCAGAAGACCGATCACCCAGAGGAGTTTACTCAGCGCTACAGCGCTTTGCTAAATCACTACGGGCTTCGGGGCTGCAAGATACAGCCGGGTAAGCCCCATGAGAATGGCGATGTCGAGCAGCGTCATCATCGCTTCAAGCGAGCCCTGGATCAGTCGTTGATGCTGCGAGGTAGCCGTGATTTTGCCGATAGGGGCCATTATGGTCGCTTCCTGGAGAAGCTCTTCTGCCAGCTTAACGCCGGTCGGCAGGCTCGGCTTTCCGATGAGCTCAGGGTAGTCGGCAGGTTACCTCGAGTGAGGCTTGAGGCTTGTAAGAGGCTTGAGGTGAGAGTGGGCAGGGGTAGCACCATACGTGTAAACCACAATGTGTACTCCGTGCCGAGCCGTCTGATCGGCGAGCTGGTGGATGTGAGGCTCTACAGTGACCATCTGGAGGTGTGGTACGCGCAGCGCATGGTGGAGACCATGGCCCGGATCAGGGGTGAGTGCCGACATCGGATCAACTACCGGCACATAATCGAGTGGCTTGTCCGCAAGCCCGGTGCATTCGAGCACTACCGTTATCGGGACGACCTGTTTCCGACCAGTCGGTTCCGTATGGCTTACGATGACATCAAAGAGAGGTACGGACCAGGCAGAGCGGCGAAGGAGTATCTGGCGATTTTGGAGTTGGCGGCCACGGAGAGTGAGGTGGGTGTCGACGATTCCCTGCGTATGCTCATGGCCGATGAGGTGGCGATGAATGCCGAGGCCGTCGAGGCGGTGATGCGCAGCCAAAGACGGGTCGAGCCCGTGACAGAAGTAGCCGTAGAAGAGGTCGATCTGGGCCTCTACGATGCGCTGCTTGTCGGGGAGGTGATGATATGATGGAAACTGAGACGACATCACGCCTTGTTGAGTCTCTCAAGGAGTTGCACCTTCCCACAATCCGAGCATGCTATGAGGAGGAAGCCGATCGGGCCAGGCGAGAGGCTCTAAGTTATGAGGAGTATCTCCTGGAGATCATGGATCGTGAGCGTGATGAGCGCCGCCACAGACGGATTGCGCGGCGACTGAGGCAATCCAGACTGCCGTTGGAGAAGAGCATGGCGTCATTTGAGCGCAGCCGCCTGCCTCGTAAAGTAGATGCTCAGGTGAGCACGCTTCTCGACGGCTCCTTCCTTGACCGAGCTGAGAACGTGCTGGCCTTCGGCAACCCCGGGAGTGGCAAGACTCATCTTCTCTGCGCCATAGCTCAGGAACTCATCTACCGGGATCGGCAGATCCTGTTTGCGCCCTCCAGTCTCCTTGTGCAGGAACTCCTCGTGGCCAAGCGGGATCTCAAGATGAAGCACCTCTTGAGACGCCTGGCTAAGTACGAGGCCCTTATCATCGACGACATCGGCTACGTCCAGCAGAACCGACAGGAGATGGAGGTCTTGTTCGTGCTCCTGGCGGAGCGCTACGAGCGCGCCAGCGTGATGATCACAAGCAATCTACCATTTTCCAGGTGGGAGCGAATCTTTAAGGATCCCATGACCACGGCAGCGGCAATCGATCGGCTGGTCCATCACAGTGTGATCCTCGAACTCAATCTGCCCAGTTACAGGCTGGAGCAGTCCAACAAGCGAAAACGAAAGGAGGTCAAAACTAAGGAGGCGACGTGCTCGGGGTCTAAGAGATCAGATGTGGCACAGACCCCCGTGAAAAACCGGTAATTCTAATTGTCGCCAAAGAGGAAAAAGACTTGACGCTAGACAC
>JBDRNT010000180.1:0-3951 GCA_043810925.1 Candidatus Eiseniibacteriota bacterium | reverse complement strand
AGATGGCGAAGGCTAAGTTTGAGCGGACCAAGCCACACTTGAATGTAGGAACGATCGGGCACATAGATCACGGCAAGACGACCTTGACGAGTGCGATGACGATGTGCATGAGCCAGCAGGGTCTGGCAGAGGTCCGGTCATTTGACTCGATCGACAATGCTCCTGAAGAGAAGGAGCGGGGGATCACAATTGCCGTGGCGCACGTAGAGTATCAGACGGGCAAGCGCCACTATGCACACATAGACTGTCCGGGTCATGCGGACTATATCAAGAACATGATCACGGGAGCAGCTCAGATGGATGGAGCTATCCTTGTGGTAGCGGCCAATGACGGTCCTATGCCCCAGACCCGTGAGCACATCCTGCTTGCCCGTCAGGTGGGTGTTCCGGCTATGGTAGTCTACATCAACAAGGTAGACATGCTTGACGATCCTGAGTTGCTTGACCTTGTAGAGGTCGAGGTACGTGAGTTGTTGGAGAAGTATGACTACCCCGGAGATGACGTTCCTGTGATACGTGGCAGCGCACTTAAGGCTATGGAGTGTGGTTGTGGTAAGACGGAGTGCGAGGCCTGTAACAGCATCCTTGAGTTGCTGAAGGCAGTGGATGATTACATACCGGAGCCGGTACGCGAGCTTGACAAGCCTTTTCTGATGAGTGTGGAGGATGTGTTCTCTATAACGGGTCGTGGTACTGTGGGTACTGGTCGAGTAGAGCGCGGCAGGGTGAAGGTAGGGGATTCAGTGGAGCGCGTTGGTATAAGAGAGACGCGCAAGACGGTTGTGACCGGAGTGGAGATGTTCCGGAAGTTGCTTGATGAGGCCCAGGCGGGTGACAACGTAGGTTTGCTCTTGCGAGGTATGGACAAGGAAGAGTTGGAGCGCGGGATGGTTATAGCGGCCGCCGGTACGGTGACGCCTCATACGAAGTTTAAGGCTGAGATCTATATTCTCACGCGTGATGAGGGCGGCCGTCACAAGCCGTTCTTTACGGGTTATCGTCCACAGTTCTACTTCCGGACCACAGATGTGACCGGCAACATCAAGTTGCCGGAGGATCGCGAGATGGTGATGCCTGGCGACAATGTGACGGTAGATATAGAGTTGATAACCCCGATAGCGATGGAGAAGGGTTTGACTTTTGCAATACGAGAGGGTGGCCGGACGGTAGGCCAGGGAGTGGTTGCAGAGATATTCGAATAGCCCAGAATCAACCGGGCTGAAAGGTAGAGACCGGTGGCAAGAGAGATGATCACGCTGGCGTGCACTGTGTGCAAGCGGCGTAACTATACTACGAAGAAGAACAGGAGAGAGCACCCGGACAGAGTCGAGTTCAAGAAGTACTGCCGGTTCTGCGGTAAGCATACACCGCATAAGGAGTCGAGATAACCGGCCCGGCCAGCAGTATCTCTGTCGATGGTGGGGGTTTTTATGTTTGAGAAGCTGAAGAAGTTTCTGAAAGAAGTCCGGATAGAGTTGACCAAGGTTACTTGGCCGACTGTTGCTGAGCTCAGGGCTCATACCGGGGTTGTGATCGTCACGATCTTGATCGTGACCTTCTTCATCGGGCTGGTTGACCTGGGACTTGCGCAGGTTATAGGAAGGCTACTCAGGAAGTAGGGTGGCAATGGATGTGGTGAGCTAGGATGGCAATGAAGTGGTACGTTGTTCATACGTATTCAGGGCATGAGAACAAAGTGAAGATGGCTCTGGAAAAGACAGTGGGGACACAAGGACTGAAAGAGAGCATGTCGCGAATCGTGATACCTACTGAGAATGTGACCGAGATGCGAAACGGGAAACGAACCATCACGACCAAGAAGTTCTTTCCAAGTTACATTCTCGTCGAGATGGATCTGACGGATGAAATGCTTCATCTGATAAACAATACACCCGGGGTATCCAGGGTAGTCGGTGTTGGCGGGCGCCCGACGGCGCTCAGGGCCGAAGAGATTGAAAGAATACTTGATGCGATAGATACGGGGAAGGTCAAACCCACGCCCGAGATACCATTCAAGATGGGTGAGCATGTGAGAGTCATAGACGGCCCTTTCACCGATTTCAGCGGGGTTGTCGACGAAGTCAATCCCGAGAAGGGAAAACTCAAGGTGATGGTCAGCATTTTCGGCAGACCGACCCCGGTGGAATTGGATTTCCTGCAGGTGGACAACGTTTAGGAGCGAGTTATGGCTACGAAGAATGTGACGGCAACTATCAAACTCCAGATCCCGGGAGGCAATGCAACGCCCGGGCCGCCGGTAGGCCCTGCGCTGGGACAGCACGGCGTCAACATCATGGAGTTCTGTAACGCATTCAATGCGCGAACGAAGAAAGACATGGGATTGATAATTCCCGTTGTAATAAGCATCTATCAGAACCGTACATTCAGTTTCATAACCAAGACGCCGCCCGCGTCGATCCTTTTGAAGCGCGCTGCCGGGATAGCGAAAGCATCCGGAGAGCCGAACAAAACCAAGATCGGCACCGTGACGATGGGCGACGTGGTCGAGATAGCCAAGACGAAGATGCCGGATCTCAATGCCAATGACGTCGATGCCGCCGTGCAGATGGTACTCGGCACCGCAAGGAGCATGGGCATTGAGGTTTCGGGGTGAGGGCAGGTTAGAGAGAAATGAGAAGAGGGAAAAACTACACTGCAGCTCTTGAAAAGCTGGACGTGTCGAAACTGTACACGCTGCCGGAAGCCATAGACGCACTCAAAGAAGCTGTCTACGCCAAGTTCGATGAGAGCGTGGAGTTCATTGTGCGCCTCAACGTTGATCCCAAGAAGGCTGATCAGCAGGTCAGGGGCACGGTGGTGCTTCCACACGGCACCGGAAAAACGGTGAGAATACTCGTCCTGACACGCGGAGAGAAGGAGAAGGAGGCCGAGGAAGCCGGGGCCGACTACGTCGGCAGCGAAGAATACTTCGGCAAAATCAAAGAAGGCTGGGCGGAGTTCGATGTTGCAATCGCCACGCCTGACATCATGAGTGAAGTAGGCAATCTGGGTAAGATACTCGGTCCGAGAGGTCTGATGCCCAATCCGAAATCCGGCACTGTCACCTTTGACGTCGCAAAGGCGGTAAAAGAGGCCAGGGCCGGCAAGGTTGAATTCAGGGTGGACAAGTCGGGGAACGCGCATGTTGCGATAGGGAAGATCTCCTTCCCGTCCGAGCAGCTGCTGGAGAATGCCAGGGCACTGCTGGGGGAGCTCGTCCGGGCGAAGCCGGCTGCGGCAAAGGGTCAGTACATTAAGAGTATGACTCTTAGCTCGACAATGGGTCCTGGTATAAGAATCGACCACGCTGTTGAAGCAGCTGCTTTGAAGATGTAGCAGGTGGAGAAAGAAATGGTAAGACCAGAAAAATTAGAAGCAGTCGAGACACTGAAGGAGAAGTTGCGTGCCGCCAAGGGGATTGTACTGGCGGATTTCGCCGGGTTGACCGTGAGCGAAGCCAACGATCTCCGCCGCAAGTGCAGGGAGGCTGAGGTCGAGTACAGGGTAGTCAAGAATACGATTGCCCGCCTTGCAGTCAAAGGAGCCGAGATAGACGAGCTTGAAGAACACTTTGTCGGACCGGTAGCGGTCGCTTTAAGCGCGACGGATTCGATCGCGCCGGCAAGAGTGCTGGCGGACTTCAGGAAGGCGACACAAAAGATCACATTCAAGATCGGTTATATCGAAGGGCGCCTGTTCACTCCTGAAGAGGTGCGTGAGATCGCAGCCTTGCCCTCGAGAGAGGGGCTGCTGGCGCAGGTGATAGGGGCTGTTCAGGCACCGATGGGCCAGATCGTATGGACGGTGGAAGGTATATTGAGAGACCTGATTTCAGTTATTGTACAGGCTTCGAAGAAAACTTAAAGCGTTTACGGAGGTGAGAGATGACAAAGGCAGAAGGAACAGGTGGTGTTGAGACGATCGTCGAGATGATCGAGAAACTCACAGCAC
>JBDRNT010000179.1:0-2613 GCA_043810925.1 Candidatus Eiseniibacteriota bacterium | reverse complement strand
GGCAATACTTCACCATGCGTCAGATTGCTCGGTTCGTTGTCGGACTATTGGACGTGAAGAGGGATGACTACGTAATAGACCCCACCGCAGGTAGCGGGGGCTTCCTTCTTGAGACGCTCCTCCAGGTATGGAAGCGGATTGAACAAGAGTTTGCAGGCCGAGCCGAGTTGGATCGTTACAAGACGGACTTCGCCCTACACAAAGTCTACGGCATCGAAATACATGAGGTTCTTGCTCGCATCTGCAAAATCAACCTTCTGCTTCACCACGACGGGCATACCAACATCGAGGGCGACCGAAGTTGCCTGGACCGAGTCTTCAGCAAGGAACGATTGAAGCCCCCGGCAGGACGATTTTCCAAAGTTGTGGGCAATCCCCCGTTTGGTGATGAGATCCAAGAGGGAGATGAAGATCAACTCGGAGAAAACTCCCTTGAGAACTTCCTTGTTGCCCGTGGTCGCACCAAAGTACCATCCGAGCACGTCATCATTGAACGAGCTATCAACCTGCTGGAAGATGGCGGCGAGCTGGGACTCGTTGTGCCTGACGGAGTACTTAACAACCAGGGAGAGAACTCGAACTGCCCAGAAGTTAGACGTTATCTTGCCAAGCATGGCCATATCATGGCGATAGTCTCGTTGCCTGATTATGCATTTCGGAAATCTGGGGCTCAGAACAAGACTTCAATTCTGTTTCTTAGGCGATTCAACGGAGAAGATCGTGCTCGCTTCGCCTCTGCTTACGCTGAGGCCGTGGAAGCAGGAAGGGACGAAGACACGGCAATCGGCGCAGGGCTGCGTGCTCTCGGTCACAGAGTGTTTCTGGCCGAAGCAAACTGGGTTGGCTACACGTCGACGGGAGCCCCCTCGGAGCGGAACGACCTATTCCGAAATGGCCCCGCATCATTACTTGAAACGGATCAGTCCGAGACAATCCTGGGGGAGTACCGACGCTTCCTGGAAGACCCTGCTGGTTATCAAGGATTGACGTCTCCGGATTGCGCAGCTTTCGAGGCCGTAGACCTCTGGGAAGCCCACGAGAGTCACCGTCTAGATCCGAAGTACCATCTCTTTAAGCAGGAGGAGCAGACAATTATCCCTGATGGCTGGGTCCGAATGCCCCTTTCGCTGGCTCTCCAGCGTAGGGAAAATGTTGTTCACCCAGAACGGGACCCCGAGCAGCGGGTGACGGTAATGACACTTGCCCAAACTGGAGAGATCAGGCGCCGGGCTGAGGGTAAAGGCCGGAACCCTCCTGAGTGGCTAGGGATGTACTTCGAAAACAGCCCTTCCAAGTGGTGTGCAGCAAAGGAGGGAGATGTTGTTTTCTCCTCAATTGATCTATGGAAAGGCTGTATAGCCGTCGTTCCTCCAGAGTTCGATGGTGCCATAGTCACTAAGGAATTCCCTATCTATGAAGTGATAGACGACAGGCTGCTCCCCGAGTTCTTGTCGTGTCTTCTTCGGAGTCGGTACTACCAGAGAGCTTTTCGGGCGATTACCACCGGGCATAGCAATAGGAGGCGCACCCAGGCGCCAGACTTCGAAGCACTGGAGATCTGTTTCCCGGCGGATCCGCATGAGCAGGAGGCATTGATTGCAGACGTGATGGCCGCTAGAGAAAACCAGAAGGCAGCTACAGCGGCTCTCAGGCAAGCGATGCTGGGGTTTAGTGACATCATCGATCAGCGAGGCGACGAGGAGTACGAGTTGGGGACCGGAACAGACGAGGATGAGGAGGACGTCTGAAGACCCAGGGGCTTTTTGCTGCCGACGGCACCGAGCGGGCGGCGTCCTGGGGCGGCTGTGGCGGTCGTGGGGGTAGTTGTCGCCGGAGGTGCTGCCTGGGCAGTTGGACGTTGACATCGAGGAGAGCCCCATGAGGAACCCCGAGAAGTACCTCAGCTACAAAGCTGCCTGGGAGCGGATCGACTCGGCGTTGGGGGACGGCTACTGGCTGGAGGCCATCACGCTTTGTGAGAGCATCATGGCTGACCGTCTGCTCTCATACGTCAAGGGAGTAGACCCCGAGGCCAGATTGTACTTGAGAACCTCCTTCGGCAAGTTGATCGAGAGATGGCGGGCATCTGCCGGGGACTCTCTGCTGCAAGCCAAAGGGGATCTGGGGGGCCAAGTCGATGGATGGAGGGAGCAGCGGAACGAGGCGGTGCATGGGTTCGTGAAGAGTGAACCAGGCACCCCTACGCCACCGGTGGACGAGTTCCTCATTCTGGTGAAGGAGACCGCAGAGAAGGGCAGGGAACTGGCTCGACGAGTCAGTGACTGGCACATGGCCGAACTGAGGAGGGCCAAGGCCACAAAGAAGAAGGCAGCCCTCAACCCATGAACGACCAGGACCTCATCTCTGAGTTCATCCGCACCGTCCCCACCGCCGACGGCGGCGGCACCGTCATCCAGTTCTGCGAGATCTCGTGGCCTTTGAGGGCGACATGAACGGCGCCGTCGGCGCCCACGCAGGCCCCCACGTGCGCCCCGCTCCCCTCGGCGGGCGTCCTCGGTGCCGGAGGGGTAGTTGTCGCCGTACAGGGGCGGTCGTGGGGGGTAGTTGTCGCCGGAGGTGCTGCTAGGGTAGTTGTCGCTGGAGGAGCTGGAG
>JBDRNT010000178.1:0-7761 GCA_043810925.1 Candidatus Eiseniibacteriota bacterium | reverse complement strand
TTCCTAACCGTAGCCTTAGTGCTCACGTTCGTTTCCGCCGGCTTCTGCGCGGAAAGGCCGCCGACCAGCACCACGTTGACTGCCAGGCCGGTCGAGGACTCCGCCTTCTCCTGGCCATATTACCTCTACATTCCGCCGACCGCTGCGGAGAAGGCCGCGGCCGGGGACACTCTTCACCTGCTGGTCTCCACGAACAATACAGGACGCACCACGGACAGCTACATTGAGCACGAGACTGCCGCCATGAAGTTGGTCTCTGTTATAGCTACTCCGGGCTACCATCTGGGCTGTCCCTGCCTGGTCCCCGTGTTTCCACGGCCCGCCGCACAAGACTCGATCTATACCCATGCACTCGACCGGGATTGCCTCATAACCGAAGTCGATGGCCTTGAGAGGCTTGACCTGCAACTCATAGCCATGATCGATGATGCCAGAAGCCAGCTTAAGGAGCGGGGGTGGAAGGTATCCAGCAAGGTGCTGATCATCGGTTTTTCGGCAAGCGGCATGTTCGCTAACCGGTTCACCATCCTTCACCCCGATCGTGTCCTGGCTGCCGCAGTGGGCGCGCCTGGAGGATGGCCGATCGCGCCGGTCAAGCAGTGGCAGGGGCACGCGCTTCCGTATCCCGTCGGAGTCGATGATCTCTCGGCACTCGTGGGCCAGGGCTTCATGGAGAAGGCCTACAGAGAAGTCCCTCACTTCTTCTTCATGGGCGGCAAGGATGAGAATGATTCCGTTGTGTTCCGTGACGGATACAGCAAGTCGGACGAAGACATCGTGCTCAGGCTCTTCGGCGAGACTCCGCGCGAGCGATGGTCCATTGCCGAGAAGATCTATGCCTTCATGGGCGCACGGGCAGAGTTTCGCCTTTATACGGATGCCGGCCACGAGATCTCTGAGAGAATGAATGAAGACATAGCCCGCTTCTTCAAGGAAGCTCTGGCCAGGTCAACGAAGAAGCCGTGAGACAAGCTCGCACTTGAGTTTTACCTACTTCTATTCTGCGCCATGTTCAAGCCAGACATTCAACCTACCGATTATGAGGTAAGAGATTGCCGGCTGACATTTATCCAATGACGGGAGGAATACCATGTGTCTCGATCCGGCTTTAGCGGGCATGGCCTGGGCAGCCATCGTCGCGATGGCGGTTGTCGGAGCGCTGCTCACCGTAATTCCTTTCTGGCGGATCCTCACAAAGGCAGGCCTGCCAGGGCCCCTGTCGTTGCTTATGCTGGTCCCCGTGGCCAACATAATCCTACCGTTTTACGTCGCCTTCACCGAGTGGCCTGCGCTAAGGAATGGCAGCGGCCGTTCGCATCCATAGGGGGCACCCGATGCACCTGTCTACCGGGTGGTGGCTTTACCTCACCGGAGCCGCCATCGTCATCGGTGTTCAGGCTGTGAAGCATGTGCGGAAGGTGCTCGGGTGATTAAGAGCTGAAGCAGCCCTCCGGTATCCGGGTGGAATCGACTCACCGCAGGCGATCATTACACCTGCCACGGGCCGGAAAATCAACGGAATTGTGCCTGCCGGGTCGTCTCAATGAACAGGCGCTGTTCATGAAAAGGAGGCTCGACATGAGACAGAGAACCGTTGCCCTGTTCCTGGTTGTGATCACCCTGGGAATGCTGATTATTCCCATGTCCGTGTTTTCCAAGGACTACGTGGTGATGATAAGCCGCAACATCAACCTCCGCACCGGTCCGAGCACCGACAGGCTCATAATAGGCCGTGCTTGGAAGGGGGACATCTTCGAGCTGGTCGATGAGGCCGGCAACTGGTACGAGATTCTGATGTTCTCCGGAGATTATCGCTATGTCAGCAAGTCCTGGGCCGCCCGTCTGACCGGCGACGACCTGGTACCGGGCCACAGTATGGCACCACCGTCAGATGGCGACCGCCTCAACTCGCTCTACCTGGACATCCTACACGCCAGGGAACGTGCGGGAAGAGAGGCCGACGAGATCATCCCACCGCTTGAGAATGAGGGCCGAAACAAAGCGCTCCGCAATGTTCTTGAGGACAGACATATTCTTGAGGTCATGCAGATGTACTCGGTGCAGCCCGCACTCTACTGCGAGATCGTCAATGAAATGGGCGGGGGCGCCGATTGCGAGACATACTTTACGGCAAGTCGCTGAGCCGGTGGACGATCGGTCGACGATCGAACCGGGGGAAGCGTGTCAGGGGAAAGGGGACGGGCACCTCGCTCACACGAGCCGCAGGTGGCTGTTCCCTTTCTCTGCCTCTTCTACTCGTCGTAACCTTCCGGAGTCCGCCAGTGATCGGCAAAGGTCATCTCGGCGTGGAAATGCTTCTTGATGAACAGGATGCCGCCTGTGGCCTCCATGATCATCTTTCCCACAACGAGAGTGTCCGGCGCGGAATAGACGTACTCCATCGTGGTGACCATCCGCTTCACGCGCTTGGGCAGCGGGTCGGTGGTGTATTCAATCTTGACCGGCACGCCGGTAGCGATATCAAACCAGGCCTTGCCTGTGACTTCCTCGTCATCCTCCTCAGCCGGATGCTTGATGAAGCTGTACACGGCGAGGTCTTTTCCGTCCGTTGTCTCGGTCTCATCCAGGCGTTCTATCGACAGCCTGTCCTGGGTCTCGGCATCGAAGGGACTATGTTCCTCAGGATCGAAGCCGTCTGAGTCCTTTCCGTCTTCTTCCTCTTGTTTCTCTTTGTCCTTGGCCTGCTCTTCCTCGGTGATATCCTCTCCGTCCTTGATCACCTTTACCGTTTCATACGTGATTTCGCCGTCGTCCCGCAGGCTCAGCTTCCCCCAGCTGTGATGGTACTTGTCTTCATCCTTGGGTTTCCCGTGCTTGTCCGTCTCCTGCATGTAACTCTCAATGGTCCCGGGAACCAGATCCTTGCTCTCTTCTGAGAGATTTACCGCCCTCAGCCACAATGAGTCCGCGGGTGTATCCGCGCTTGCTACAAGGGGAAGGAACAGCGCAAACCCGGTCAGTAGCATTGAGAAGGTAAAGGCGCACTTTCTCATCGCGATCCTTTCTGTTGGGCGGCCGCGCTCCCTGCGCCGGCCGCGCCCAGTATATTACACGTATTTGTGCGGAGCAAGGTTCTCGACAGGATCGGATGCCATGCTCTCCGGGCGGTGAGGACAGATCTCCACACGCCTGCAAGATTGAATCCGGAGTTCCAATGTGGTATAATGACTATACGCAAGATATCTAACAAGATGGAGTCTGCTGCTGCAGGCTTCAATTTCGGCAGGGGGTATTTGTGACTTTGAAGATCAAGCGATTCCCGCTCGGCAGGCCGCCGGCACTTGTCATGGTCGTGGCGCTTACCGTCCTCTTGAGTGCCGGAGGGACGGCACTTGCACAGGGCGACTGGAACGATGTCAGCGTGTCCGACAGCGTCGTGACTTTCGGGGTAGTGAGCACAGGCCTTATCGACTCCGCCGTCATAACTGTCACCAACAATCTTCTGGTTCCTGTCAGCATCACGGCAGCGGACTTCGAGGAGGACGTGTTCTCCGCGGCAGTGGTCGATGATGGTGTTCCAATACCCGCCTCCGGAACCAGGGAAGTCCGGATCTATTTTGACACCGAGCAGAATGTCGACTACACCGACTTTCTCCGCCTGGAGCTGGATGACGGCGTGCGGTCTTTGATCGTGGAAGTGTCGGCCGAGGCCGACCACCCCGGCACCTACTATGACGGCACCCAGAACAAGTGGGCCGAGGAACTAAAGACCATCCTGACCAATCTGATCGACGGCCACACCTCCCTCGGCTATACCATCGCCCGTGATCACATGTATGGCAGTGTTGATAATGATGATACCTGCTCGGAGTGTCCCACGACCGGCTGCGTCGAATGTGTCTATACGGGAAGAATCGGCTGCTTCAACACCCGCGACGGTGCGACCGCCAATAACTTCAACTGCGAGCACACCTGGCCGCAGAGCTTCTTCAGTGAGGATGAGCCCATGAGGTCGGATCTTTTTCAGATCGCCCCATGCGACATAACGGCCAATACCATGCGCGCCAGCCTCGACTTCGGAGTGGTGGTTTCAACTTCCTGGACCCAAGGGGGGTCGAAGATGGGCACGGACTCAACCGGCCAGACCGTATTTGAGCCCAGGGACGTATACAAGGGTAATATCGCCCGCAATCATTTCTATTTCGTCATTCGTTACGACGGGAACTATGTCGGCTATACTGATCCCTCCAAGATGGAGGCCCACTTCCGGAGCTGGCATGTCTCGGACCCGGTGGATTCCGTGGAGCAGGAGAGAAACACTGATATCTACGCGCTGCAGAACAACCGGAATCCCTTCATCGACCACCCGGCGTTCGCGGACCGGATATCGAGCTTCTTCGGCACTGCCATCCGGGTTTTGGAACCGGAAATTGCCGTGAGTCCCCTCTGGGTCGACCTGGGTGAAATGGGTTATGATACGACCGCTTACTACTATATCGGAGTAGTGAACACCGGCACTGATACGCTGAATGTCTCATCAATCGTGTCGACTGATCCTGATTTTGCGCTCAGCAGCACCGGAATGACTCTCCCGCCCGATACCTATGACTACTTGAGGGTTAGCTACCAGTCGGGACAGGTCGACCGCTTGGATTCGACAGTGGTTCAGATTTCAAGCGATGATAGTAATGAGGGACTTGTCCAGGTTCCTGTTACAGTCCTGGTGGGTAGCATCTCCGGTATCGCTGGCGTCGATGACGGTTCCCGGCCCCTTGCCACTTTGCACAACTACCCGAATCCGTTCAGCGGAGAGACCACTTTTTCCTTCCATCTGGCACGCCAGGCT
Source organism: Candidatus Eiseniibacteriota bacterium (assembly GCA_043810925.1). Taxonomy (GTDB): domain Bacteria; phylum Arandabacterota; class Arandabacteria; order Arandabacterales; family Arandabacteraceae; genus Arandabacterum. Next base: position 2,954 of record JBDRNT010000178.1, on the reverse strand, counting down.
GTCGTCGACCTGGAGATTTACAATGTGGAGGGCAAGATGGTCACCGCTATCCTCCGCGGCCGGACGTTCGCGAAGGGCTTGCACCACGTTGACTACGATGGAAACGCGCTCCCGTCCGGTGTCTACTTCTGCCGGCTCCGGGCCGACGACCTGACTCTTACACGTCGCGTGCTCCTTCTTAAAGATTAGGGCTCCGATGCTCCGGGAAATCACCACCTGCCCGGGAACACGCCTTCGCATCATCGCACTCTTTGTCCTTCTGCTGGCCGCGCTGCTCAGCCTGCCTGCTTGCGCGGAAATCCAGCCTGCCAGCGGAGACCTTCTCGATGAGATCGAGTCGATCCGCACCAATATGCCAGGCAGAGACACTGAAGGATTCACTCCACCCGAGGGTGGAGATCTTGACATCTGGCGAACCATCGTTGAGGCCTTGCTTGACGAGCAAGCCGGAACCGTGGACAGCCTGATAACCATCCACTTCCCGGAGTATGAACTTCTGCTCTATGTCGACACGGGTCTGGACAGCTCAGAGTATTATCTATTGAAGGAAGCCACGCCCGTAACACTAGGTTGGGGGACCCTGATTCTCCGGATCTGTCATGCCCGGGAGATTGCTGTCGAGGTTCCACATCCGCGCTATGAGATCAACACCCCATCGGGAGGTGGAGATATCTTTCGCCGTGTGGGGGCAAGGCTCTTCATAATGGCCGGCACTCATCGATGCGCCAACAGTGCTCATTCTCCTTGCGACGGGACCAGCACCGTCTGCGGAGACAACAACTACCATGTGTCCGACATGGCCCATCTTACGGATGCTCTCTTCCAGGTGGCTCATGAGGCCTTTACCGCGATGTACATGGAAGGCTACTCGTTCAGCATGCACGGAACGGGCAGTAGCAGCTGCGAGGATATATTCTTGAGCAATGGCCATGCCTCGGACTCCCGTCCTGTCCTCTATGATCTAAGGGACCATATGCTCGCATCCGGAGATATCAGCATCGGCATCGCCGGCGATGGTATGTCCGGCTGCACCTTGCACGGGAGCACAAACACCCAGGGACGTTACACCAACGGTTCCCCCGATCCGTGCATTGAGGGCTGTGCCTCTACCACGGGATGTTTCATTCATGCCGAGCAGCAGCGTAGAGTTCGCGACAGCCTTGCGGTTTATTCCAAGTTGATCGATGCCATACAGGAAGTGATACCTGCCGTGCAGGCAGGAATGGTCCCCGCGATCCAACCCATGACCGGCCTTGTTCTTTCAGGTCCTTACCCTAACCCGGGTAAGTCCCAGATCCGGTTCGCGTTGACTGTTACACATGCTCAGGCCGTGAAAGTGGAAGCTCTTGATACGCTTGGCCGCAGGGTAGATCTGCTTTATGATGCGACCGCGGCCCCCGGCCGGCCGTTGCAGATTGAATTCAACACGGCAGGTCTCGCCGGCGGCATCTACTTCGTGCGGGCCTCCTCCTGGCGTTCGGCCTCAACGAGAATGGTCACTATCCTGAGGTAGCCCGGGATGACATCTCTCGGCTGCCCGGCCCCGGTATTACCCGGTCGGGTCGGCAACACGCCCGATGAAGAGTATGCTCCCCGACTTGTTGTCCCGGATCATAAAGAGGAACGGATGATCCGCCCGGAACTGCTTGGGAGGCGGACCTCTTTTCGTGACCACGGCAGTGCTGGCGGCGGCCTCGGTTCCATCTTCGGCCACCTCGAGTAGAGCCTTGTGAACCACGGCATCTATGAAGAGGCCTTTTCTGCCTGTCATCCCCGAGAAGTCTGCCAGCCCCACGTCAAAGGCGTCCGTCATGCCCATGTCCTTGAGGGCCTGGTTCAATAACAGGTCGGAGGCTACTTTGAACCTTGGCAAGCTCACGATCAGATCTTCCTCGCGAAGCTGGCGCAGCCATATCCTCAGGGACTTAAGGGTCAGGAAGCGCTCGGCGCCTGCCAGGCCGGTTCGATCTTTGGGAAGGAGGACGATCATTGAAAGATCGCCTCCCACATACGGGAGGTCGAGAATCTGCAGCTCGCTGGTCTCGGTGTACCTGAACCGCCTGGTCTGGTGCATCATGTCAACCATTACCGATGAGTCCGGGGCCACCCAGAACGGTTCTTCCCAGGTCTTCTTGCCGTCAAACTTGCTGGCCCAGCCTCCATTGAAGTAGATGGCGTTTGAGAGCACCAGCATCGTTGCCTGGTCGATCATTCCGGGTTCTATGAGGTTGGTGATCTTCCCCCTGGTCTTATCCGATGCCCAGGCATTTATCTCGTCGAGCGCACTCCCGGGACTGCCGGCAAAATCCACGGACTTAAGCTCCGCCCCATAGTACTTTCGCCCGAGAGAGACAAAGTCATCCAGGAATCCCTCGTCTTTCTGGCCCCAGAGCGCATTCGCCATGCCGAGCTCGATGTCACCAGATGAGCCCCGTCCGTTAAGATCCTCGTTAAGCGAGCCGAAAGCCTCCTGGAGATACCTATCCTCAAGTGTGAAATGAAGTGCTTCGGCCATCTGGGTTGCCGTGTTGCCCCGCGTTCCTCCATAGGTCAGCGCAAGCGCCGACGAGATGCTGTAGGGCGAGAGAAAGAGATTGCCCGGCTTGTTCTTGAGCGCCTGGTAAAGATCCAGGGCAAAGCCGGAGTTTCCGGAAGTGAGCTCCCGCATAGCATCGGCTGCCGGGTTTTCGGACTCCTGTCCGTTACAGACCAGTGGAGTAAGGACAAAGGCCGCCAGCGCAAATAGAATGATCAAGGCTCTGGACCAGCGCATCATGGTTCTCCTTCCAGGGAATGTGGTTAAAGCGTGCTGTGTATTCTAACAGCTGATGCGCGGAACTGTTCCGGCATAATGCGTTCGAGAGCATGGGGCCACCGGCAAGCTGGGTACGCCCACAGGGGAACACGATGCCAGAGGCTGGTCCATAAAAAAGAGTTGGTGGCGCACACCGGGA
>JBDRNT010000177.1:0-2281 GCA_043810925.1 Candidatus Eiseniibacteriota bacterium | reverse complement strand
ATGGCGAGATAATGTTCCTTGATCATGGCTACGGTCATGATCTGGTCGGCCACCCTGGCAACAGCCTTATCCTCCGATGTGCCGCATGCAAGCGAAAATGCGGCCAGTGCCGTCAAACACAGGATCATAATGAACTTTTGTCGAGTAGACATAATATGATCTCCTCATTTAGGTTTGCTTTGTGTTCCCTGTTTCTCTTCTCTTTCGATTGAAGAGTGTCACAAGATTCAACCTTGTGAGGTGACTTCAATGCCCCTCACGGAACCGGACTTGTGGATTTCCCACATCCGGCTCTTCAGCAAGTCTCACGTAACGGGCGACAGCGTATACAAGTTGTGCGTGATTCGAGGCTTCGGTAACGGGTAGTGCTTCAGATATTCATCAAAGCGCTTCCAGTTATACACCTTGCGTTGGCTCCTCCGGTTCAGCCACTTCCGCGTCAGTCGCAGCGTCATCGCGTAGTACCGCCTGAGCGCAGGCATGTTGCCGCTGACTCCGTAGTATTGGTAGTGCCCCCGGAGTTTACTCTCCAGGGTCGGCCACCAGTCCTTCGTCTTCGCCGCATTCCTGACGGCCTTCAGCCAGGCATTCATTTCCTTGCACTTCTTGCGAAACTTCGCTCGGCTGGTTATCCGACCGACGATGAAGTTCCCCTTCCGGCTCTTCCCGCAATAGTGCGTGAAACCCAGGAAGTCGAACGTGTTGGCCTTCCGGTTCTGCCTTTCCGCATTCTGCCTCTCGTACCTGCCGAAACTGATCACACACGTCTTATCCGGATGTAATTCCAGACCAAACTGTGCGAATCGGTCTTCCAGCATCTGCTTTATCTGGCGGGCTTCCTCTACACTTTGCACCATGCAGATGAAATCATCGCAATAGCGCACCAGGTAGCATTGCCCTTGCGCCTGTGGCTTGATTCTCTTCTCAAACCACAGGTCCAGCACATAATGCAGAAACACATTGGAGATCAACGGACTGAGATTCCCACCCTGCGGCGTCCCCTGCTCGGTCGCCTCTCTCATACCCGCTTCTACATACCCCGCTTTCAGGAATCTCCTGATCAGCAGCAGTAGGCTCGGATCCTTGATCCGAACCTGTAGAAACTCTACCAACCATTCGTGCGAAACATTGTCAAAGTAGCCTTTGATGTCCGCTTCTATGATATGGTTGATAGGTCGAGTCATGATCGTTTTGTCCACAGCATTGATCGCCTGGTGACACCCTCGCCTCGGTCGGAACCCATACGAGCAGTCCAAAAAATCCGCCTCGTAGATCGCCTCCAATATCCCGGCGATCCCTTTCTGCACGATCTTGTCTTCAAGCGCGGGCAGCCCCAGCGCCCTCTTGCTGTGTTCGTCCTTGGGTATGTACACGCGCTTTGACGGTTGCGGCTTATACCGCTTCCTTTTCAGCCGTGACACCAAGTCTGTCAGATTCTCCTCCAACTTCTGCCCGTATCCCCTCCATGTTACGTTGTCTATGCCACAGGCCCGGTCCTTGCCGAGCTGCTTGTAGCACGCCTTGAGGTAGCCTGCGTTCAGTAGATAAGCCAGGCTCGTAAACTGACACTCCGGCTCCTCTCGGGCACGTTTCGATATGAAGGCCAATTTCGCAAACGTATTATCCATCTCGGTGTATGGCATCTGCGTCCTTACCCCTCTGCGTCCTGCTGCCGGCCCCTTCGGGTGGACTTCATGTCCTCACCGCGCATTACCGCGATTACTCCCCTATTATGAGCCGGTCCGACTGCCATGCCGCCATACCCCCGCCTTGCCTCTTCAGCTTGTTGGAGGCTTCCCTCAGGAACGGCATGGCTCTCCCAAGTTCCCATGAGCACCGTCTGATTACCTGCCACGGACTCAGACCCCGGCACATCGCGGCAGACTCACCCTATCGCCTGCCGCCTTACTGGCTTCCAGGACATGAAACCCTTGGCCCTGTGCAATGATGGTTATTTCGGGGCTCTATACCTTCACTTGCGTTGTGGCCGATAATCTCCCTCCCTTCGGCTTCACATAGTTTGTTACCGCCCTATGCGCGAAACTCGGTTCCGGTCTGGTGGTTAGCCTTTGACCGTACTGGATTGTCCAGTTGGTGCTCACCGGCTTCGCTTGGCGCACTCATGTATAAACCTACGACATCGATCACCTTCTCAGCAAAGTGAGGATCGTTGCTGATCTTGAAGGTCTTTAACCGATGAGGTTTCAGATCCGCTGCCGCCCACACCTGCCGGACCTGCCATTGGGTTACACCCGCGTACTTCGCCATCAGACGCGTACTC
>JBDRNT010000176.1:0-5367 GCA_043810925.1 Candidatus Eiseniibacteriota bacterium | reverse complement strand
GTGCTTACCGGGGTAGATGATCTGGAGATCTCCCACATCGCTCTCAGCCACGGTGCTCAAGACTACCTGGTGAAGGGGCGTGTGAATTCCGATCTTCTCGCACACTGCCTGTGGTATGCCATGGAGAGGCAGGCTTTGCAGGCCCAGTTGGAGGATTCCCGGCGCGAGCAGATGGAGTTGAAGGACCGTTTTCTGTCGCTTGTGTCTCACGAACTCCGTTCTCCGCTTAGCGCGATCCACATCCTGGTGAGCAATCTTCACGACGGCCTCAGCGGTGAGGTAAACGACGCGCAGCGAGAGAGTCTCGCGACGGTGCTGAGGAACGCCAACAGGCTCCGGGACCTGATCGGCGAACTCATGGATGTTACGCGCACCCAGACAGGCAAGCTCAGTATCGAGCGCCTTCGAACAGAACTGCCGGTGATAATCGATGAGACGGTCAATTCACTCAAGTCCAGTGCAGACCGCGAAGGCATAACCATCAAATGTCTCCTTCCTCATGATCTTCCGCCCGTGCACGCCGACCCGCGGCGGGTAAAGGAAATCCTTGTCAACCTGGTCGAGAACGGAATCAAGTTTACCCCGGACGGCGGATCGGTCACTGTATCCGCGGGGGTATTCGACGAAGATGCCGGCTCGGTACGCATTGTGGTGTCCGATACCGGATGCGGGATTGATGCAGAGGACCAAGAGAAGATCTTCGACTACCTGTCTCAGGCTGAAGGCCCTCCGGCACATGGAGGCCATGGACTTGGTCTCGGCCTTTACCTTTGCAGAGAATTCGTATCGAGAAACGGCGGCAGGATCTGGGTGGCCAGCGGGCCTGGCCGTGGAAGCACGTTCTCGTTTACCCTGCCGATTTACTCCCTGAGGAGAATGCTGGATCCTATTCTAACGTCCAAAAATTTACAGAGGGGCTCGGTTGCCGTCATTGTGGCGACGCTCTCTGAAGATGATCAGCCTGAGGACCCTGAGGCGTTTGCCAGAGGGATCCGGGAGACGAGACGGGTGCTGGAGGGATGTACCCTGTGTGACGTTGACGTCATTCTTCCGGCGGGGTCAAAAGCGGATGAAGGCAGGACCATTCAGATAGTCGCGTGTGCGAATGAGCCCGGAGTGACTATTCTCACAGACCGAATCCGCGGAGCTATTGCGACATCTGTTGCCTTAAGGGACTGCGGCATACACGTTGATGTCGCCTGGTTTGCCATCGATACGAGCCAGATCCTCTGGGGCCGTTCCTTCGAACAAGCAAAGGAGAAGATAGTGTGCGAGGTGGAGAGATTGATTTTTGACTCGGCCGTCCGAGGGGAGGTGACTGAATGAGGAGCAAAAGGATACTCATTGTGGAAGACGACATAGACATCCTATTGGGCCTTGGAGCCCGCCTCAAGGCAAACGGATATGAGCCACTCCCGGCGGCAGACGCTGTCTCAGCCGTCAGCATGGCTCGCACTGAGAACCCGGATCTGGTCATACTCGATTTGGGCCTGCCTGGAGGGGACGGTTTCGTGGTGATGAAGCGTCTCAGAACCATGATGACGACGGCTACGATCCCGATAATCGTGCTCACGGCAGCCGACCCTTTCCTCAACCGGAAGAGGGCACTCGAGGCAGGGGCCTATGCATTCCTGCAGAAGCCGATAGACATCAAAGCCCTGATCCTATCCATTCAGAGAGCCCTGGCTGGCAAGAGAGCCCTGGCTGGTAAGAGAGCCCTGGCTGGACCGCATGGAGATCTTGAGTGGAGCCCTGCCTTTGGTTGTACGGACAAACTTGACGGGTGACCAGCTGGTGGCGGAAGACACACAGGGTGTTCTGCGTCGCTGTTGGCATCCAGGAAATGGGACGGATAGATGCCCAATGGAATCAGGCAAGCCAACCCGAAGACAAACCTGCCCGAGATAGCACCCGATAGAGTCAAAGTCCTCATCCTGATGGAGGATGAGGACTATGCCGGCTTCCTGATGGAGGTCATGGCCGAACCCGGCCGAATCCATCTCCAGCCTTTCCTGGCCCGGCAGTTGCGATCGGCTCTCGACCGGTTGTCGGGAGACGGATTTGACATAGTACTTGTCGATTCCGGCCCGTCTGAGAGCGATACCCTCGATACGATCAAAGCCATACATGGCCGGGCGGAGGACCTGCCGGTAGTAGTGCTGGTTGGATTGATGGACGAACCACGGGTGGCAGCACTGCTCAATGGCGGCGCGGAGGAGTATCTGCTCAAGGAAGAGGTGACTCCTCACGGACTCCGAAGCACCATTGGACGGATCGTTAACCACAGGATGGCCCTTCGCGCCCTGAGCACCGCCGCCGAAGCTGCGCCCGCAGCCGAGAGAGGGCTGCAGGCAATTGTCGGGTGCAGCGCAGACGGCATCGTAGTCGTTGATGGCAATGGTACGATTCGCTTTGCCAATCCGGCCGCCGAATCCCTTTTGGGGCGCGAGGCCGATGTGCTCAGGGGAAGCCCGTTCGGCTTCCCGGTCGTGGCCGGCGAGACCACTGAAATCGAAATACTCAGACCGAACAAGCCCCGAAGAGTCGCCGAGATACGGGTCGCGGAGATGGTGTGGGAGGACGAGACCTCACTTCTGGCCACGCTACGGGACATCACGGACCGCAGGCAGATCGAAGACGACCTCAGGACGTCCAGGGATGAGCTGGCGATCAGGAACAAGATCGCGAATGCGTTCTTGACCGCCCCCGATGATGAAGTGTACGGGGAGGTGCTGAGGCTCTTTGCCGAATCAATGGAAAGTCCCGTCGGTTTCCTGGGCTTCATAAATGAAGATGGGACGGTGGTAGAGTTGGCTTCGATCGGCGCCCCCCTGGAGAAGCAGGATCCCGAGTCCACGATCCGCATGATCCCTTCCGGGGAACTCGAGGGAATGTGGGCCCAGGCAATCGACCGGCACAAGCCCACTTGTTCTAATTCCGCGCCGATCTTGCCTGAGGTGCATCGAGATGTATCCAGGGCAATCGCCGCACCCCTCAACCACCACAATCGCGCCATCGGCATAGTAGGACTTGCTGATAAGCCGGAGGATTACACGGCGAGGGAAATGGCTGTCTTCGAGGTTGCGGCCGACCAGATAGCTCCGATCCTGAATGCGCGGCTGAGGGAGAAGAAGGCCCTAATGCAGGCGGAGGCCGAGAAGAACAAGATGCACGAGGAACTTGCGCGAACCCGCGAGATAGAAGCAACCACAGCCTTCGCGGGCAAAATCGCCAAGGACTTTTACGATCTCCTCGCCGGCATCAAGGGGCATGTATCCCTGATGACAATGAGGATAGACGGGGATAGTCAGCTGCGCCGTGATCTCGGGAAGATGCACGATGCATCAGTAAGCGCAACAAACCTGACCCATCAGATGCTTCTCTTCAGCGGAACCGCCCCCACCCGAAGGGAGCCTGCTGATCTCAACCAGATTGTCCACGATACGCTTGGCATGCTGACCTATCTGACTGGCCAGGACATCACCGTGCACGCGAAACTGGATACGTACCTCTGCAACACCAGCGTTGCCAGGGCAGACATCGCCCAGGCCATCACGAACCTGGTGGACAATGCGGCTTCTGCGGCTGGCCGCGGGGGGCACATCACGGTCCAGACAGAGAATGTCAAACTAAGCGAAAGCGAGGCGGAGATGGTCGCCGACGCCAGGCCCGGAAGTTTCTTGTGCCTCTCTGTTACGGATGACGGACCCGGCATGGACAAAGAGACCATAGGACACATCTTCCACCCGTTCTTCACGACACACAATTCCCATGGTACTGCCGGCCTGGGCCTCTCAGTTGTCCGCGGCATCGCCAGGCAGCACGAAGGATGGGTCGAGGCGTATAGCCAGCCGGGGAACGGCTCGACTTTCAACCTCTATCTGCCGGCCTTGACTGTTCCCGAGGCCGAGGGCTCCCTTGAGGACACACCCGCGGAGGAGATCCGGGGACGGCACGAGCGCATCCTGGTGGTCGAGGACGAAGAGCCGATACGGGAATTCATCGTGACCGTGCTTCGGGATCAGGATTACACCGTCCTTGACGCGGGGAGCGCGGAAGACGCCATGACCATATTCGAGGCTGAGAAGGGCGAATTCGATTTGCTCTTCAGCGATGTGGTGCTCCCGGGGCAGGACGGAGTTCAACTGGCCGAACACCTCAAACTGCTTCGTCCCGGGCTCAGGATCCTGCTGACAAGCGGTTATCTGGATGAGAATACCCAGTGGGTTATCGAATGCGAGAAGGGGTTTGGCTTTCTGCATAAGCCCTTCGCCTTGAAGGACCTTCTCAACGATATAAGGACCGCGTTGGACTGCGAAACCCCGACGCCAGCCTTCTTCGCCACCCCTGAGTGAACCCGTTGGGGACCTCTCATTCACCTCTTCCACCTGACCTTATGCAGTAATGCCCTCTTGGTCATTTAATCATGCGGATTAATCTCAAGTACCGCTAATACATACCGATAAAGAAGAGTATGGGAGGTCGTAGCTATGCTTCTGTTCACTAAAAGGAGGCCAACAATATGAAGCGTAGTATAGTTCTTTCTTCAATCATATGTTTTGCCCTGGCGGGATCAGCTTTCGCCGCCGACACCGAGACGCAGGCCCTCACGATGAACGTGAGTCCTGCTGTCGTGCTGGATGTGACGAGTGCAGCGATCACGCTGGAAATCGTTGCCCCAGGTTCGGGTGGTGCGGATCCTGCTGACGACATTGACAACTCTTCGTATGCTCAGTACACGTCGATCCTCAACAGCGGAACCACCCGTAGCCTCACGGCTGCCTGGGGTGGCGTTGATGCTGCGCCGGCCGGATGTTCACTCAAGCTGGAAGTTACCAGTCTGACGTCCGGTTGCGGCAGTGCCGTAGCAGGTGGAATTACCATGACGGCATCGGCGCAGAACATCGTGACCAGTATTGGCAGCTGTGCCACTGGTACCGGTGCGACCGATGGAGCACAACTCGCCTACACTCTGAGTGTAGACACCGTAGCATCGCTGGACGCCTCTGATGATCAGTCAGCCACGGTTACGCTGACTCTTACAGACGCGTCCTAAGAGGTTGCTAGCCGTCGCGTAGCAGCCTGAGGCTGGCTACGACTTTCCCACCCTTCTCCCCACGAGAGAAGGATCAGATTACCGCACAGACTGAGCATGATTCCCGCACCAAACCGTCCGAAGGACAACCTCCACCACTATTCCGAATGCAATATCAGATAGAAAGAAAGGAGATATTGTCAAATGTTGTGGATGACTCATTTCGGGACGCATCCTTCCATACCTTCACGCTGCCTTCTGCATGATGCCATCGACGAACCGGACGCCTTCGATCACCTTGAAGATCAGTTGATGACTGTTTAGTCGACGCC
>JBDRNT010000175.1:0-4762 GCA_043810925.1 Candidatus Eiseniibacteriota bacterium | reverse complement strand
TGTATTTCCGGCTGCCCGGCTGGCCCGGATCACGGTCTCGATTCCGCAGCTGTCGGGTAGTGACAGGTCCAGCAGGATCACATCGAAAGATCCTCTTTCCAGCATCTCGAGACCGATGTGGAGCCGGTCGGCGACCTCTATCCGGAACCCCATGTTCTGAACCTCATTAGTCATTTCCCGGATCAGGCGTGTGTCGCCGGGGTTATCCTCAATGAGGAGAACTCTGGTTTCGTCGGTGGCCATTGAATCACTCCGGTGGTAGTGTCACAATTGATAGCCAGAAGTCGTTGATAGATCGCGCGACATTGAGGAACTGCTTGAGGTCCACCGGCTTTATGATGTAGCAGTTTGCATGAGAGGCATATGACCGGGCAATATCTGCCTCGGCTTCTGAGCCGGTCAGGATCACTATCGGTATGCTCTTGAGATTCTCGTCGGATTTGACCTCTTTCAGCACTTCGTCTCCACTCAATCTGGGAAGGTTAAGGTCGAGCAGAATCATGTTCGGACGAGGGGCATCGCTGTACTTGCCCTCATTCCGCAGGTAGGCAAGTGCTTCTACTCCGTCAGGCACGACGTAGAGGGTGTTCAGGACCCTGTTCTCTTTGAACGTCTCCTGGGTGAGTCTCACGTCACCAGGATTATCTTCGACCAGCAGAATTCTAACTGGCTTGATGATCGTTGGTTCCGCGGTATCCGCTGTCCCCTGACTCGACGTTTTCTCGTGCATTGTCTTCCCTCCTATTCGCCAGCTTACTCCTTTGTGGAATGGTGAACCAGAACGTGGATCCTTTGCCTGGCTCGGACTCGGCCCATATCCGGCCGCCGTGGTATTCGACGATCTTCTTGCATATGGAAAGACCTATCCCTGTTCCGGGATACTCCTCTCGAGTATGCAGCCTCTTAAAGACCAAGAATATGCGGTCGCTCTCGTCGGGTTGAAAACCGATTCCGTTGTCTTCAACTGAAATGACCCACTCGTCATTACCTTCATGCGCGGAGACATGTATGGTCGGTTGTTCATCTCGACGGAACTTGATCGCGTTTGAGACGAGGTTCGAAAGCAGATGCTCCAGTTGGGATCCATCTGCCAGTACATGAGGCAGGGGGTCACTCGATATGTGCGCTCCGCTGGAGTCTATTGCCGCCCGGAGATACTGGATGACGTGCCCGAGGCTGATATTCAGATCGGCCGGTACCAAGGCCTTGGCAGGCGCTGCCAGCCGTGAATACGCCAGCAGATCGTTGATCAACCTCTGCATTCGGGTTGCACCGTCGACCGCAAAATCCATGAACTCATTTGCGGTCTCGTCGAGTGTACCCGCATATCGCCGCTTCAGCAGCTGTGTATAGCTTGCTATCATTCGTAGTGGCTCCTGAAGGTCGTGAGCGGCAACATGGGCAAATTGCTCCAGCTGGGCATTCGACTTCCTCAGCTCATTCAGCATATGTATGCGCCCGTCATCCGCCAGTTTGCATTCCGCCCGCTGGCGGTTTCTCTCTATCCTGGCGTTCAGGGTGGGTGCTAAGTGGTCCGCGATGGATTGCGCAAAGTTGATATCCGCCTCGTCGTAATCCGTATCCTTGTTCGCAACCTGAAACATGGCAATCACGTGGCCCTGACTGAGGATGGGAACCGTAATGCTGTTGCTTATCGGTACTTGTCCTTCGGGAGTAGGCTCATGTGGCTTGTTGGAATACAGCAGTGTCCTTTGCTCTATGGCACTCGGCCAGACGGTATCTCCCCATATGCTCTGGGGAAGCACTAACCCCATGTCGTGGACTTCATGCTTGTGCCAGGCGGCTCTTGTCAGGGCTTTCACCACAAGTGCTCCCTGGTCGTCGACAAGGCCGAATACACCATATTTGCTCTTCAGAGCCTCGAGGATGGTGTTCAACACTTCGGCATATCCCTCGTCATCGTGTGTCGCGAGAAGGGCCCCGGTAAGCCTGTTCCGGACGGCGAGCTCGCGCGCGTACCGTTCCTGCGCCTGTATCGCCAGTTTGTGCTCAGTGATGTCCCATAAGACGGTCTGCAGTCCGTCGACTTTTCCGTCTTCATCCTTGGTGACCGTCCTCAAAACACGGACCATCAGGTTCTGCGTCCCACCACAGTAATTCTCCTCGATCTCTTCGGTCATCCCGGATTCGAGGACTCTGCGGTCATCGGCTCTGTGCTTGTCGGCCACTTCCTTCGGGTAGAAGTCATAATCGGTTTTTCCCACAATCTCGCCGGGTCTAGTCTGCAAGTCGGACGCATACGCGGCATTGCACATGACGTACACCAAATCACAGTTCTTCAGATGGATTCTCGCCGGCATGTTGTCCAGGCAGACTCTGTGTCGATCTAAACTCTTCGCGAGATCGTTTGCAGATTGCTGCATCTCGATGAACCTGGCGATCCTTGAGCAGAGACCCGCAAGCACAGACCTCTCCTCGTCGAGAAACAGCCCAGGGTCAGCCTCTAAGCTGTTTCCCAGATAATAGACGTCAATAGCCCCGACCGCCATTGCCTCAACCCTTAGTGGTGAGGATATTCCCCATTGTGTCTCATGGAAATTCTCAGAACTGAATTCGGCTCCCTCATGCGTCACGCGTGCACATGTCATCGACGGATACTGGAATGCCCGCGGAATGATATTGGCGATCTCCTGCAGAACATCCGCGACAGGGCGTCTTGCGTCTGACAGGATACCAAGGCTTTCGTTAAGGCAGGCTAGCTCCCTAACTCGGTTGGACAAGGCCTCTTCCGTGATTATCAACTTGGCTTCGGTCGGCGCAATGCAAGCCTTCATAACCACTCCTCCTGGTCTCCGGCATTGTGCCCACGCCGGCGCAACCGCAGCCTGTACTTCGCGAGGGGTGTCATCGAATCTCCACTCCTTCAGATGCCAAGCCCTCCCTGGTCTCATACTCATGCTGCGCCTCGCTCAGGGCAGTCTTGACCGCCCTGAGCAGATCAATCACAGTAAAAGGCTTCTGCAGAAACCGGAATCCACGCTCACGAATCTTGGGCCTCAGGGATCTCTCATCAGTGTAACCACTGTTGAGAAGAAGGTGGAGACCGGGTTTTCTTTCAAGCAGCGCATTAGCCATATCGAGGCCGTTGCCGTCGGGAAGGACAACGTCGCTCACAACCATGTCAAATGCCTGGTTTTCACTCTCGAAGAGCTCCAGCGCTTCTGACACGCTTCCCACACCAGACGGCACGTAACCGTTCTCCATCAGGACCCTCACCACCAGCTCTCGAAGCGGCGCTTCGTCCTCAACAACCAGGATCCGTTCCCCACACCCTCTATGCAGTTCTGAAGCAGGCTCCTGGCCGTCATCACATGCCTGCGCCGCGCCGAGGGCGGGCAGATGAATGGTGAACGTGGTACCTTTCCCCTGCTTGCTTGCGACGTCTATCCATCCGCCGTGCTGCCGAACGATTCCGTGGACCACCGAGAGCCCGAGGCCGGTGCCTGAACCCCTCTCCTTGGTCGTGAAGAAAGGCTCGAACATCCTGACCACGACAGCCTCGTCCATTCCCGTGCCCTCGTCGGATACCGAAAGGCGTACATACTTTCCGGCTCTCTCCTTCAGGTCGGGAGGCTGGCTCTCTGCCCGCAAGTGGACGTTCTCGGCGTGTATCGTGATGTCGCCGCCCCCGGGCATGGCGTCCCTTGCGTTGACGACCATGTTCATTACAGCCTGTTCAATCCCGGTCCTGTCGCCTCGAAGCATCCAGAGATCGGGACTCAAGTTTGAGTGTATCGTGTAGCCTTCTCCAATAAGCCGCTGGAGCATGTCCAGCATGGCACTGACCACACTGTTTATGTCAATCAGGTTCAGTTCGAGCGGATGTTTACGGCTGAAGAGCAACAACTGGCGGGTGAGGCCGGCCGCCCGGCGGGCCGCTGCCTCGATCTGTTGAAGATCCTTATGAATCTGGGTGTCCGGGTCCGCCCTGAGCAAGGCGAGATCGCAGTATCCCTGAACCGATGAGAGGATATTGTTGAAATCATGCGCGATGCCGCCGGCGAGGACGCCGATGGCATCGAGTTTCTGAGATTGCAAAAGCTGCGACTGAAGGCTGTCCTTTTCATCCTGTATCTCTACGCCGCGCACTTGCTCGAGGTCCCTCTGGAGACGGGCATGGAGGATGGGGGATATCTTGTCCCCAATGGCTTCGAGCAGCCTTAAGTCCTCATCCTCGTAGTCGGTGGGCTTATTGCCTATCATGATCAACCCGATCACGCTCCCATGGTGCAGCATCGGGATCGCAACGGCCCGTTCGATATGAATGTGGCCCTCGGGTGTCTCAAAGGGCGAATTGGAATGAAGGATCTTCTTCTCCTGGAGAGCCCGGCCCCAGATGCCGGCCCAGCTCTCTTTGCGGAGCACGACGCTCTTGTCGGGAACCTGGCACTGGTCCCAGATTTCCCGCGTCATGGAGGGACACACGAGATCCCCGTCTTCGTTGATGTATCCGAATAACCCGAGCATGCTGTCTGCGGCTTCCAGAACAATAGCCAGAACCTCTCCGTACATATCCTCATCCGGCACAGTGAGGAACACATTCACAATCCGGTTTCTGATCCTCAGCTCCAGCTCGGACCGCTTGAGCCGATTCTCGGCATCCACCCGCTCGGTTGTGTCCCTGCCAACACCGACAATGGCGATCACATTGCCGGCATCGTCAAGTATCGCCTTGTCGGCCCAGGCCAGCCATCTCCACCCTTGTCTGGTAAGGGCCCTCTGTTCGATATGGCAGGTGTAG
>JBDRNT010000174.1:0-5655 GCA_043810925.1 Candidatus Eiseniibacteriota bacterium | reverse complement strand
GCTTTAAAAAGGAACTGGACTCCGAAGCTCAGACAAAGCTCACGGCATGGATCCGAGATGCAGCTAGCGGGAAGCTGAGGGACAGTGGTGAGCGCAACCTTCAGGGACAGTTCTTTACAGAGGTTTTTGGCAGAGTACTTGGCTACGGCCAGGCCATCGGTAACAACCACTACCACATGCGGGTTGAGCAAGGGGCCGAACTTCGTGGGGCTGGCCGCCCTGATGGAACGCTGGGATTCTACGAGGGCAAGGACCCAGGCCAGACACGAGTAGTCATAGAACTGAAAGGACCTGGAGCCGACCTGGATGCGAGGCAACCCGGCTACGGGAACATCACGCCTGTGGAGCAGGCGTTCAGGTATGTGACCCAGTTTGATGACTGCCGCTGGGTGATCGTCTCCAACTTCGAGACTGTCCGCCTTTACGGCAAGATCCGAGGTCAGGGCTACTGGCATGAGTTCCAGCTCGCCGAGTTGGAGGAGCCCAGTACATTGCGCCAGTTCCTCTTTCTACTTTCCCGAGAGAGCCTGCTGCTGGAGCACAAGGGTAGGAGCCAGATCGACTCCTTGGCCGCCGAGACCCACATCAAAGAACAGGACATCACGAAGGAGTTCTACGCCTTTTATGAGGCGGTCCGGGGGCAAACCTTCCGGCAGTTGGTCAAGGACAACCCAGCCCCTGAAGGTGCCGCCCAGGCCGACCACGAAGTGTTCCTGCTGGAGAAGACCCAGAAACTGCTAGACCGTGTGCTGTTTATCTGCTTCTGCGAAGACACGGGGCTGTTGCCCCCCTCCGTGATCCACAAGGCCTTGAAGGAGGCTGAGGCACGCCTTGCACCGACTTCACGCTGGATGGAGATGTGCGGGCTGTTCAACGCCATCGACAAGGGCAACAAGCCTTGGGACATCCCCGGCTACAACGGCGGGCTCTTCGCCACTGACGCAGCGCTTGAAGCTCTCTCCGTGGCCGACTCGATCCTCAACGACGTTCTGAGCCTCTCGGACTACGACTTCGCCACCGACCTGAACGTCAACATTCTCGGCCATGTGTTTGAGCAGTCTATCTCAGACCTTGAGGCTCTTCGGGCAGAGATCCAGGGGGAGCAAGGGAAAGCGAAGGGGGGCAAGAGAAAGAAGGAGGGTGTGTTCTACACTCCCGAGTTCATCACCCAGTTCATCGTTGAGAATACCGTGGGCTCGTGGCTGGCGGAGCGGTTCGAGGAGATCAGAGACCGGCACGACCTGGACTCAATAGATGGCAGGAAGAAGGAGGAGAGGAGGCGGGCGGAACTTGCCATGTGGCTGGAGTACCAGGGGGTGCTCAGGCACATCAAGATCCTCGATCCTGCCTGCGGTTCGGGGGCCTTCCTTGTCGCAGCCTTCGATTTCCTGATGCGGGAGTACCAACGAGTCAACCAGCAGGTAGGCCTGTTGGACAAGGTCAAGGGGCCGGGGCTATTCGATCTCGACCGGCAGATCCTCCAGGAGAACCTCTTCGGCGTGGACATCAACCCGGAGTCGGTGGAGATCACCAAGCTGTCGCTCTGGCTGAAGACCGCCCGGCGGGACAAGCCCCTCAATAACCTCGATGGCAACATCAGGTGTGGCAACAGTATCGTCTCTCCGCCCGGTGACGGAGCAACAGGTGAAGCTCATGCAGCCTTCGATGCGTTACCAACAGATGTTCAGCGACGAGCTTTTGACTGGAGAGCCGAGTTCCCGAGTATCTTTGCTGACGGTCGGGATGGGTTCGACTGCGTGATCGGCAATCCCCCCTACGTTCGGCAGGAACTGCTGTCGCCGATCAAACCCTACCTCCAGAGGGGCTATCGCTCGTACCATGGGATGGCCGACCTCTACGTTTACTTCTACGAGAGAGGAGTCCAGGTCCTGGCCCCAGGAGGCAAGCTCTCCTACATCGTGACCAATAAGTGGCTGCGGTCCGGCTATGGCGAGGCCCTGCGGGGGTTCATGGCCACCTCGGGCGTGCTGGAGAACATCGTCGACTTCGGGCACGCACCCATCTTCGAGGACGCTGACACCTTCCCGTGCATCATCGGATATAGGAAGGTGGCCGGTTCTGAGAGCGCTCCAACCAAGCCTTCGCCTTCGGAACCAGTCGTCATTTGCCCCATGCCTCGTGACGCCCTCGGCACTATCGGCGTCGATGCCTACGTGTCCCAAAAGTCCTACCCAGTGCCCTGGTCGAGGTTCACGTCGGAGGCGTGGAGCCTGGAGAACCCGGCAGTGGAAGCGTTGATGGAGAAGATACGGAGCAATGGAGTCCCCGTTGGAGATCTTCTCGGGGTCAAGCCTTTCCGAGGCGTAACGACAGGACTCAACGAAGCGTTCATGATGGATAAGGCCACCAAAGACAGGATTCTGGCTGAGGACCGATCGGCAGGAGAGCTGCTTCGGCCCTACCTGCGGGGGCAGGACCTGAAGAGATGGGCCCCTGATTTCGCTGAGCAGTGGATGATCTTCTCACGACGGGGAACGGAGATCAGGCGTTTCCCCTCCGTCCTCCACCACCTGGAACAACTTCGCACCCGACTTGAGCCACGGCCGCCAGACGTACCTCCAGCTAGGTGGGAGGGACGGAAGCCGGGCAGCTACGCTTGGTTCGAGATTCAGGATTCTATGGACTGCTGGGAACTTTTCGCTGAGCCAAAGATCGTCATTCAGAGAATCTGCTTCCATCCTAGGATTTGTCTCGACCTGGACGGGTACTTCGTAAACGACGCTACCATATTCTATCCAACGGATGACTCTTGGTTCTTGAGTTGCATGAACACCCCTGCTGTCTGGTACTATATGTTCAGGAGTTTCCCACACAAGAAGGACGAGGCCTTGTCAATGGACAGCCCCTATGTGCAGGCGCTCCCGTTGCCGAGGGGGACATCCTCGCAAAGGGAGACCGCTTCTCTAGCTGCGCCTCAGCTAGTTGCATTCGCACGGCGCAGACAAGAAGCAACACGTGAACTGCTCTACTGGCTCCGTATGGAGTTCGGCGTTGAGAAACCTAGCCAGAAACTCGGGGACTTCGCCAGCTTGGACTCGGACGGCTTCGTCCAGGAAGCGAAGAAGCGGATGCCCAAGGGTACACGGCTCTCGCCTTCGGCACTGGGCGAACTGCGCAGTACCTTTGACGAGTACGCCGTGCCGATGCGTGAGCGCCGGGCAGAGGCCCTGCAACTGGAGCGCCGGATCTCAGACCTGGTGAACGAGGCTTACGGCCTGACGCCCGAGGAGATCGATCTGATGTGGAAGACAGCCCCACCACGGATGCCGGTGGGGAGGTAGGACGAGATGGCCAACTATGAGGACTATGAGCTTCTGGCGAGGGAAATCTACGAGGCGCTATTGCACGCAGACGGCCTAGCTGATGTACGTGTGCAGCACAACGTCAAACTCAAGGGACGATCCGGCTGTTCGCACCAGGTGGATGTCTTCTGGGAGTTCAAGATGGCGGGGATAGCGCACAGGATTGCATTGGAGTGTAAGGACTTTTCGTCCAGTGTACCGATCGGAAGAGTGCGAGACTTCTTTGGGGTTGTGCACGATATCGGGGACATTAAAGGCGTGATGGTTACTCAGGTCGGTTTCCAGTCTGGTGCGATCAAGTTTGCCTCTTGCTACGGCATCGAATTACGGGAACTTCGTTTCCCGGTTGAAAAGGACTGGGAAGGACGGGTCAAGAACATCGTACTTGAGATGACTGCATTCTCTGTGATCGTTGCGCAGCGGATACCTATCGCAGATCAGGAGTGGGTGCGTGCCAACCTGAACCTTCCAGACATGGGAGAAGAACGCAGGACACTCGCTGGCTACGAGAATGAGATTCTCATTGTTGATAGTTCCGGACAAAGGTTGTCCGACTTCTACGAGTTGAAGTCGAAGCTACCGCACAACTGGGCAGTCGGAGAAGGTTTTGAGCACACGTTTGACTTGGGAGATGATGCCTTCCTTCCGATGCCAGGCCTTGGCCCCGTCAAGATTACCGGCGTGAAGTTCGTGTATGATGTGCTCTCCACAACAGAAAAGGTAGTGAGCCCTGGCGAGGCCATCGCCAAGGCTATCCTTCGGGATGTGAAGACCGGCAGGATCCAGTTCTTCGATAATGCTGGCAACGTACGGGAAGTGCGGAACCCCGATGAGGATGAGTAGTTGGCGATGCGTCTACCCTTAGAGGCGAATGACACGCTGTAATCGTGGGTCTGCCCAAGAGTCATTTCATTCCTTCAGGACAAGTTACACAATGACCGACCAGGACCTCATCGCTGAGTTCATCCGCACCGTCCCCGCTCCCACCGGCACCGTCATCCAGATCCGTCAGATCTCCTGGCCCCATCCACACGAGCCGGAGTCCACCTGGGTCGCCTCGTGCGAGGCTCTGACCCCTTTATGAGTCTCATCCCTGGGCGTTCCAGCACTCGCCGCACTTCACGGAGCTTTTCAACCCACCCCCCCCGCTGTAGTCTCGTTGAATCTAGGCAAGAGGTATTGAGATGGCGAAGAAGACAGGGGCCAGCGTCAACAGTCTCACCGTGACGGAGTTCCTCCTGGAGCACGAGCATGCAGACAGAGATCCCGCCGACCCCAGCGCTGTGTCCCGTCACATGGTTCGGAGATGGGTGAATGATCTGGACGCCCAGGGGCGGTCCGGGGTCCAGCAGGCATGGTTGATTGGTCGGTGGCTTGCGGCGAAGAAGGCTGAGTTTGCTGCCGGAGAGCACAAACGAGGCGCCTTCGGGAAGTGGGAGAAGAAGCAGGGTAAGGCCTGGGGCAAGGAGCAGCGCACCCTTCAGCTTTATCGAAACCTGGCCGGGAATCTGGACGACGACAAAGTTGCAATGGCATTGCAACTTTCAGATCTCGACGACGGCCTCAACAAGCTCGCCTGGAAGATCCGGAACGTCCGTGCGGGACGGGCGCCAGACCAGGGCCAGAAGAAGATGCTGCCTCAGGACTCGATCATGGCTGCCATGGTCCACCTTCAACGAGTTAAGGGGGTGTTCCTGAAAGCCGGAGAACTGGACTCGGATGGCAGGGAGACGTTCAGTGCCGGTGTCCTGGGGTTCCTTGCCGAACTCCAAAGGATTGCAGACCCGCACAAGCTCCCGCCGGATGTCCGGCGAGTAGGGGGTCACCTCCTCGGCCTGGTTCCGTGGCCGGGAGGTAAGACAAAGCAGATGGCGGAACTCCTGGACGGCATCTTCTCTCCCCGCCAGTTCGGGTTCACTTTCGTTGAGCCCTTCCTCGGCGGCGGGTGCGTGACCGTGAACGTCCTCCAGCAGCACCGTGCAACGAAGGCCATCATCAACGACCTCGACGCTCCCGCTGCCGCACTTTGGAATGCGGTCATTAAGGCCCCCGAGGAACTTGTCGCCCTGGTGGAGAAGCACGGGGTTCCGACAGTCGAACAGGCCACGACCGCCACCAAGATCATCAGCGAGCTTGGTCAGGGCGACCTTTCGGAGGTGGAGTTCGGGTACCACACGCTGGTGGCTACCAGGTGTGGTTTTTCCGGCAAGGCCTTGGGGGACAGCGTCGGGACGCAGGAGGAGATCAGCGACAGGTGGAAAACACCAGGGGTCGTTGCCGACATCCAGCGAGTGCATGCCGTCCTGCGGGGGCGGGTGGAGGAGTGTCTGTG
>JBDRNT010000173.1:0-24976 GCA_043810925.1 Candidatus Eiseniibacteriota bacterium | reverse complement strand
CACATTCAAGAGTGAAATGCGGAGCACCGAGCTCAGAACGCTCTGGATCCTGTAATTGAGCTCAATCTTCTCTTCCGCCTGCTTCCTCGCGGTAATGTCATGGGCCATGTGGATGAAGATCTCGCGGCCCTCCGGGGTCTTGCGTCCCGTCGGGTAGATCGCAGAACTGACCCAACCACCGGTGGCGGGATCGAACACCTCGCGTTCAACGGCCTGTCCCTTTTCCACAGCTTCCTCAAGCGGACAGCCCGGAAACGTTCCATCAACCCCATGGATGACCTTCGGGCAGAACTTCCCGACGATCTCCTCCGGGTCGAGTCCCGTGCGTTGCCTGATGGCCTCATTGGCCATCAGGATATGGTGATGGTCGTCCACCAGCAAGACATAGAATGGAAGGGAGTCCACCATGCTCTGGATGTCCGGAGTCAGGATAGAGGTTTCCGGCCGGGTGTGCTGGGGGGATTCACGTAGGTCACTACGAACCTGGTTCGTCATTCGGTCATCCTCCAAGGTCATCGAGTCGCGATCTCAGCAGTCCTTGCAGGGCATGGTAGACGCAAGGCCGGATGGATTTCCGGCACCGCTCAAATGGCGTGCAGTGTGCGACGACCTCCAATTCAAATCTGACAATATAGATGTCGGCACATAATGCCGCCGGTTTAGCCCAAATCCATGGACCTGGCTCATCCCAACTCATCCGGACCGCGTCATGCAGTTTTCAGGCTGTGAGACAGCCGTGGCTGAACCCTCCGTTTCCGGGACCAAAAAGCGGGTTGACTCGGGGGTGTTTTTAGGCTAAGATGTCCCCTTGGTGGTCTACTCGTCTCGGTAAGACTCACAACCCTTGGAGAGGTCGGAAGTATGCCCCTAGCAAGAGGAACCGTCCAGGTCTACACCGGGGACGGAAAGGGAAAAACCACGGCGGCACTGGGCCAGGCTCTCCGTGCATGCGGGCACGATCTGCGCGTATTCATGATACAGTTCATGAAGGGATCGGATAACTACGGCGAGGTGAGGATCTTCGACAAGGTTCCCGGCTTTAGACTGGTGCAGTCAGGCCTCCCGACCTTTGTTGAGAAGGGGAATCCATCCGAGGAGGACCTTCGGCTCGCCCGGGAAGGGATGGCGCTTGCCCGGGAAGCGGTGGCTGAAGGAACCTGCGATATCCTGATCCTCGATGAGATAAATGTGGCGGTTGACTACGGCCTCGCAACAGCAAGTGAGGTGCTGGATCTTATCAAGAGGAAGCCGTCTCAGATGGAGATAATCCTGACCGGGAGATACGCGCCTGAGGAGTTTCTCAAGGTTGCCGACCTTGTGACGGAGATGAAAGAGGTAAAACATCACTATGCGGACGGTCAGGAGATGAGAGAGGGTATCGAGTTTTAGGGAAAGGCCAGAATGTTTTCGACTGAAGACCTGCTTAAGCGTTTCACCGAGGGTGACAGGATCGCGCTATCCAAGATCATAACACTCGTGGAGAATCACGAGACCTCTTTTCCCGATGTACTTGACCGTCTCTATCCACGGACAGGCAAGGCATACAGAATAGGTGTGACCGGCCCGCCGGGCGCGGGAAAGAGCACGCTGGTTTCAGGCTTGGTCCAGCGGGTGCGAGCTGATGATAAACTGGTCGGCGTGATCGCGGTCGATCCATCGAGTCCCTTCACAGGTGGAGCGCTCCTTGGCGACAGGATACGCATGCAGGATATCGGGATCGATCCGGGAGTCTTTGTCCGGAGCATGGCCACACGAGGCTCGCTCGGCGGTCTTGCCGAGGCGGCCGGTGATGTTGCCGATGTGATGGATGCTTTCGGGGAGGACGTCATCATTACCGAGACGGTGGGGGTAGGGCAGTGCGAGCTCGATATCGCCGAAGCCTGCTACACAACAGTGGTCGTGATAGTGCCGGAGTCGGGTGACGCGATCCAGGCGATGAAGGCCGGTCTGATGGAGATCGCCGACGTGATAGCGATAAACAAGGCCGACAGGGAAGGTGCCGACAGGATCGCGAGGCAGACCCAGGCCATGCTTGAACTCAGGGGCGAGGGGAACGGCTGGAGTCCCCCCGTTGTCTGCACAATCGCCTCTCAGGGTGACGGCGTGTCCGAACTCTATGAGGAAATTGAGAAACACCGGGCTTTCCAGACCGAGTCCGGACTACTCAAGAAGCACCGAAGGGGAAACGTGGAAGCCACGGTCAGGGCAATAGTCGAATCCGAGATCCACAGAAAGGTCTGGGGCGAGCAGTCTCTGAACAGACTCCACACCCTGGTTGATGAGGTTATGGGTGGGAAGAGGACACCGAGGCAGGCCTCCGCGGAGATCCTGTCGATGATCGATGGGCGTTAGGAGGAGGGTGGATACAGGCGGTATGTCCGAAAAACGAACAGCAAGAAACACACAGAACGACGCCACTGAGTGGGAGAAGAAGTTCTCTAAGACATGTCAGCCATCCGGGGTCACCAATCCGTCCGGTAGAGAAATAAAGCCTCTTTACGGGCCCGCGGATGTCGAATCGCTTGACTACGATAAGGACCTGGGTTTTCCGGGGGAGTACCCGTTCACGCGCGGTGTCTATACGACCATGCACAGAGGCAGACTCTGGACCATGAGACAATTCTCCGGTTTCGGTACGGCAAGAGATTCCAATAAGCGCTATCACTTCCTTCTCGATAGAGGTCAGACGGGTCTTTCGGTGGCTTTCGACATGCCGACCATTATGGGTTATGACTCCGACCACGTGAGATCGCATGGCGAGGTCGGGATGTGCGGCGTTGCGATCGATTCACTGAAGGACATGGAAGTTCTTTTCGATGAGATACCGCTCGATAAGGTGTCTACCTCTATGACGATAAATGCCCCGGCCGCCATACTGCTCGCATTCTATATATGTGTGGGTGAAAAGCAGGGGGTGCCCTCGGACAAGATCCGCGGGACAATACAGAATGATATTCTCAAGGAGTACATCGCTCAGAAGTCGTGGATCTTCCCGCCCGAGCCTTCGATGAGGATCATTACGGATATCCTCACGTTTTGCTCGGATCACGTGCCCAAGTGGAACACGATCTCCATAAGCGGTTATCACATACGGGAGGCGGGGTCGACCGCGGTACAGGAACTTGCGTTCACACTGGCAGATGGGTTTGCCTATGTCGAGGCGGGAATCAAGGCGGGTCTCGACGTAGATAAGTTCGCTCCCAGGCTTTCCTTCTTCTTTAACTCCCATCTCGATTTCTTCGAGGAGATAGCCAAGTACAGAGCTGCCAGACGTATCTGGGCCAAGAGGATGAAGGAGAAGTACGGAGCCAAGAAAGAGGAATCACTGCTCGTGAGGTTCCATACGCAGACCGCCGGATGCACACTGACTGCACAGCAACCGGAAAACAACATCGTCCGAACTGCCTATCAGGCCATGGCCGGTGTGCCCGGCGGGACCCAGTCGTTACACACGAATTCGATGGATGAGACATTTGCCTTGCCGGGCGAAAAGGCAGTGCAGATAGCACTCAGAACCCAGCAGCTTCTGGCATATGAGACCGGTGTCGCCAACACGATAGACCCACTGGCGGGTTCCTACTATGTCGAGCATCTGACCAACAAGTTGGAGGAGGAGGCGGAAGCCTACTTCCAGAAGATCGACGATCTCGGAGGGGTGGTCAAATCTATCGACCTCGGGTTCTTTCAGAAGGAAATCGCCGACGCCGCATACAGGTATCAGAGGGAGATCGAGAAGAAGACCAAGATCGTTGTCGGTGTGAACGACTTTGTGATCGAAGATGAGAAGATTGATATCGACATTCTGAGAATTAACTACGGGGTCGAGCGCGAACAGACCGAGGCCTTGAAGAAGATGAGGTCGGAGCGTGATAACGGCGCTGCCGGCACCGCCCTTGACGCTTTGAGATCGGCTGCCGGCGGTACGGAGAATCTTATGCCGAGAATTCTCGATTGTTCGCGCGCATACTGCACATTGGGCGAGATGATAGATGTGCTTAGAGATGTATTCGGGGAATACAAGGAACCCATAGTGTACTGAGGGTTTGCCTGGAGGCGCACATGGAAAGAAAGATCCGGGTATTAGTGGCGAAGCCCGGGCTGGATGGGCATGACAGGGGTGCCAAGGTGGTCGCGAGTGCTCTGAGGGATGCCGGGATGGAAGTGGTCTATACGGGTCTCCACCAGACGCCGGAAATGGTAGTCGAGGCAGCGATTCAGGAGGACGTGGATGTAGTGGGTTTGAGCATCTTATCCGGGGCTCATGCCGTACTCTTCCCCAAGATTGTGGGTCTGCTCAAGGAGCGAGGTGCGGGGGATAAGCTTGTGATCGCCGGAGGCATAATTCCGGAAGATGATATCGAGGAGCTTAAGAAGGTCGGGATAGCCAACGTCTTTGGACCGGGTACCACAACAACCGAGATAGCCGAATACGTAAAGAAGGAAATCGCGTCCCGGAACAAGTGAGTCTGCCTGTCGGAATCCATGAGGGAACAAGACCGATGAGAGACCACGTCCGGGCAATCGAGTTTGACCTGAGCATGCTGAGGAGGTAAGGAATGGAGCTCAGCGAAGATCACAAAATGATAAGAGAGATGGTAAGGAAGTTCGCGCTGGCCGAAGTCAAGCCGCGGGCAAAGGAGATCGACCGGACCGGCGAGTTCCCCTGGGATACTATTGAGAAGATGCGTGAGCTCAATCTTCTCGGGATGCCTTTTCCCGAGGAGTGGGGCGGTGGTGGTTCGGATACCCTGGGTTACACGATCGGGGTTGAGGAGATATCCCGGGTCTGCGCGGCCACCGGTATCACAATGGCCGCCCACACATCCCTCGGTGTATATCCGATATTCGAGCATGGTAACGACGAGCAGAAGAAGAAGTATCTCAAGGATATCGCAAGCGGGAAAAAGCTGGCCGCATTCGGGCTGACCGAGCCTAATGCCGGCTCCGATGCAGGAGGTACCCAGACCACGGCCGTAAAGGACGGCGACCACTATGTGATAAACGGGACCAAGATCTTCATCACAAGCGGCAGTCTCGCAGAGACGTTTGTGATCACCGCGGTGACGAACAAAGATGCAGGGGTCAGGGGCATAACGGCGTTCATAATCGAGAAGGGGACCCCCGGCTTTAAGCCCGGCAAGAAGGAAGACAAGATGGGCATACGGGGTTCCGACACCTCCGAGCTGATTTTCGAAGATTGCAGGGTACCCGCAGAGAGCATGCTGGGTAAAGAGGGTGAGGGATTCGCAATCTTCCTTCACACGCTGGACGGCGGGAGGATTTCCATAGGCGCAATGGGACTCGGTATAGCTCAGGCAGCCCTGGATGCGAGCATAGAATATGCGAAGGAACGTAAGCAGTTCGGCAGATCGATCGGCAAGTTCGGGGCCGTACAGAACATGCTGGCCGATATGGCTACAGAGATCGAGGCGGCCAGGCTGCTGGTATACGATGCCTCGATGGCCAAGGACAGGGGTGAACGAATAATCAAGCTGGCGGCCATGGCCAAGCTCTACGCAACCGAGGTAGCGGTTCGTGCCACGAGGACCGCAGTCCAGATCCACGGCGGGTACGGGTACATGAAAGAGTACGAGGTAGAGAGGTTTTTCCGGGACGCCAAGGTGACGGTGATAGGTGAGGGTACATCGGAGATTCAGAAACTCGTAATAGCCAGAGAGCTTCTAAGAGGGTGAGGTTGATCGATGACAAGCATTGAGAGGGTCAAAGCGGTGTTCAGGAGACAGCAGCCTGACCGGATTCCCTTTT
Organism: Candidatus Eiseniibacteriota bacterium; assembly: GCA_043810925.1. GTDB lineage: Bacteria > Arandabacterota > Arandabacteria > Arandabacterales > Arandabacteraceae > Arandabacterum. The sequence goes on along the minus strand of JBDRNT010000173.1, from coordinate 19,210 downwards.
ATCCTATCGTAAGCTCGCTTGCGGCCAGACTGATCGGTGTGAATGACAAGACCTATTACACGGATCTCGATAAGGCGGCCGATGCGCAGATCGCGCTTCATGATGAGATAGGCCACGACGTGGTGCCCATGATGGCCGACCTTCTATTCGAGGTCGAAGCGATGGGAGCTCCCGTTGAATTCCCCGAGAACGATATCCCTAGACTGAGAACCTATCTGCTTGAGGATAAGGCCGCGCTCGGCTCGCTTGATTTTCCCGACCCTTCAAAGGCGGGGCGGATACCTGCATACCTCGAGGCATGCAAGAAGGTTGCCGGCAGCGTCAAAGACGCAGCCGTCGGCGCCGTGATCTGCGGTCCATGGACACTTGCAGTCCACCTGCGGGGCGCTGAGAATCTGATTATCGATACTGCAACCGATCCGGATTTCGTTCATGAGATTATGCGTTTCGCTGTTGACGTATCGGGGAGATGCGGTGAAGCGGTGGGACAAGCCGGTATCGGCTTGAGCTTCAGCGAGGCACCGGCTTCGCTGAGTCTGATCTCGCCCAAGATCTTCCGGGAATTCGTGCTTCCATACGAGAAAGAAGTGATATCGCGTCTCCGCGAGAAGAGGATAAACGTGACCGTCCATATATGTGGTTTTATCGATCCCATAATGGAGGACATCTGCTCAATGGGTGCGATTGCGATAAGCATGGATAACCCATCATCTCTTGAGAAGATGTTGAAGGCCTCCGCGGGCAGGACGGTGATCATAGGCAACGTCCCGACGGGACTGTTTCTGGATGGTACGCGTCAGCAAATCGAAGACGAGGTCAAGCGCTGTGTCGCGTTGGGTAAGGACCGGGGAGGCTTCATCCTGTCCACGGGTTGTGAGCTCTCGCCAAGGGCAGACATCGAGCGAGTGAAATGGTTCAGTGAACTTGCCACCGCTCTGGGTACATACGACTGAGTGTGAAAGGAGTGAGAAGATGGCGAAAGAGAAGGACATAGTAATAGTAGGCGGTGCGCGGACTGCTACCGGTAGGTTCATGGGTACTCTGGCCCCGCTCAAGGCACCACAGCTTGGAGCGATTGCGATCAAGGAGGCTGTGGCCAGAGCGGGTATCAAGCCCTCGGATGTGGATGAGGTAATAATGGGCAACGTGGTCGGAGCTGGGATCGGGCAGAACCCGGCCCGGCAGGCTGCGCTGGCCGCGGGCATTCCCGAGAGTGTCGGTGCAACAACGATAAACAAGGTTTGCGGCTCGGGTCTTAAGGCTGCGGTCTTTGCGGCTCAGGCGATCAAGGCCGGCGATCACAGCTGCATAGTTGCAGGGGGAATGGAGAGCATGAGCCAGGCTCCGTATATGCTCATGAAGGCAAGGACGGGTTACAGGCTGGGTGACGGGGTGCTGATCGATGCAATGGTCCATGACGGGTTGTGGGACGCCTACAACGATTTCCATATGGGGAACACCGGCGAACTCGTTGCGGAGAAGTACAATATCTCCCGTGAAGAGCAGGACGAATACGCATACAACAGCCATCGCAAAGCCGTTGCAGCTATAAAGGCCGGGAAGTTCAAGGATGAGATTGTTGCGGTTGAGGTGCCGCAACGGAAGGGTGATCCGATCAAGTTCGAAGTCGACGAGAGTGCAAGGGAGGACACAACCGTTGAGAGACTGGCGAAGCTCAGACCCGCTTTCAAGAAGGACGGTACGGTGACTGCAGGTAACGCTCCCGGTGTCAACGACGGCGGCTCCGCAGTGGTTGTGATGTCGCGTGAGCGTGCAGGGGAGCTGGGGGCGAAGCCTATCGCCAGGATCACGGGTTATGCGACGGGCGGTCTTGAGCCCAAGTGGGTGATGATAGCGCCGGTAGAGGCGGTCAAGAACCTGCTTAAGGTCACGGGTGGGAAGTTGGAGGACTTCGATCTGGTCGAGCTCAACGAGGCGTTTTCGGTGCAGGCGATCGCCGTCATAAGGGAACTTGGGCTCAACCCCGATATCGTCAACGTCCACGGTGGTGGAGTCGCGCTCGGCCATGCCATAGGGTCAACCGGCAGCCGCATACTGGTGTCGCTGCTCTATGGACTCAAAGACAGAGGTCTCAAGAAGGGACTGGCGACGCTGTGCCTGGGTGGGGGTAACGCCGTCGCCCTGGCTGTGGAGATGGAATAGGAGGTCGACGATGGATATCAAGAGGGCAGGGGTCGTTGGTGCAGGCACGATGGGTAACGGTATTGCCCACGTCTTCGCCATGGGCGGCTTCAATGTGGTGCTTATGGATGTGAGCGAGGACTTTCTTGGCAGGGCGATCGGCGTAATTACCAAGAACCTCGACAGGATGGTAAAGAAGGAGAAGATAGCCGAGGCCGACAAGGACGGGGCACTCAAGAGAATCACGACGACCACGGCTCTTAAGGACCTGGCCGACTGTGATATCGTTGTCGAAGCGGCCACGGAGGACTACCCGATAAAGAAGAAGATCTTCCAGGATCTCGACTCAGTCTGCAAGCAGGGCGCCATCCTGGCGAGTAACACATCTTCGATTTCGATAACCGAGATTGCCGCCAACACCAGGCGGGCCGACGCAGTCATCGGGATGCATTTCATGAATCCTGTTCCCATGATGAAGCTTGTTGAGATCGTGAAGGGGCTGGCGACGTCTGAGGACACATACCAGAGTGTTTACGGCCTTTCCGAGAAACTCGGAAAGACACCGGTTGCCGTCAACGATTACCCGGGGTTTGTCTCCAACAGAGTACTGATGCCCATGATCAACGAGGCCTGCTGGACGCTGATGCAGGGAGTTGCGACCAAGGAAGCCATAGACACGGTGATGAAACTCGGCATGGCCCATCCTATGGGGCCGTTCGAGCTTGCCGACCTGATCGGTCTTGATGTCTGTCTTTCGATAATGGAAGTGCTCTACAACGGTTTCAGTGATTCCAAGTACCGGCCGTGTCCGCTCTTGAGGAACATGGTGAAGGCCGGGTATCTCGGGAGGAAAACCAAGCGCGGTTTCTATAATTACGAGTGAGCGGGGTCAGGTCCTGAAATCAAGCGTCTTCGGGTGTCTTGATCCAACGACAGAGGCCGTCCAGGCGGGGCGGCCTCGGATCCTACGTGGACTCTTCGAGCAGCTCGGAGATATCCCTGACCTCGAGGTCGGTCATTTCCTTCTCTTTGATGGCATCTTCGAGCATCGTGAGACAGTACGGGCATGCCGTGATGATCTTCTTTGCCCCTGTAGCCCTGAGTTGCAGAAGCCGTGCGTGGTTGACCCGCTTGTCCGGACTCTCCTCCATCCACATTCTTCCCCCCCCCGCCCCGCAGCAGAAACCCCGGGCCCGGGCGTGGTCAGGATCCTTCACCGCCATCCCGCATGAGGCGATGACCTCTCGCGGCTCACTGTAGATGCCGGCGTATCTGCCGAGGTAGCAAGAGTCGTGGTAGGTAACCGTTTCGCCCGTTCCTGCTTTTGGGGTGAGTTTCCCGTCGTCGATAAGGCGTTTCACAAACGTGGTGTAATGCTCGATGCGGTAATCCCCGCCGAACTGAGGGTATTCGTTCTCTATCGTGTGCTTGCAGTGGGGGCAGACCGTCACGATCGTCCTGGGATTCAGGGAGCTCAGCAAAGCAACATTCTGCTCTGCGAGCATCTGGTACAAGTATTCATTGCCCAGGCGCCGGGCAGGATCGCCGCAGCACTTCTCATCCTTGCCCAAGAAGTATGGCTCTATGCCGGCCCTCCGAAGGATTTTGACCAGAGACCTTACAGTCTTCTTGTTTCTGTCATCGAAGGCACCTGCGCATCCAACCCAGATTAGGACGTCTATCTTATCTCCCTTGCGGGCGACCGGCAGATCCAGGTCTTCCGCCCAGTCACCCCTCTGAGCGAATCCGATGGCCCAGGGATTGTAGTTCACTTCAAGATTCTTGAAAAGCCGGGTCAACTCAGGAGGAAATCTGGACAGCATCAGGACCAGATTACGCCGCATCTCGATGATCTTCTCCACATGCTCGACGAAAATCGGACAGTGCTCCTCGCAGGCCCTGCATGTCGTACAGCTCCAGATTTCATCCTCGCCGACCCGCTGTGCGATCCCGGTCTCCTGCTCTCCATCTTGCTGCCCGCCGTCCTCGGAGGATTCCAGAAAGGCGTCCTTGAGATCGATTATCAGCCGTTTGGGAGAAAGCGCTTTCCCGGCGACATTGGCAGGACATTGTTGCTGACATCTTCCGCATTCTGCACATGCCAAGAGGTCAAGTAACGACTTCCATGTGAGATCGTACGGGCTTGCAGCACCATAGGATTCCGTATGTTCAATGTCTATCTTAGTCGGGGTTCCATACGGGCCGAGATCTCTGAGCAGAACGTTGAATGGTCCCAGCACTATGTGGAAATGCTTCGAGCGAGGCAGATACATCAGAAAGCCCAGCACCAGCCCCAGATGAGCCCACCAAGTGGCGATAAAGAACCTTCTGGCCGAGTCCTCCGAGACCGATGAGAATACTCCGTGCAGGCGGGCTCCGACGAAGGCGGCACGCTGCGTGGGCAGATCGCCCAGACGGATCAGTGCGGATTCACCAAGGAGATTGGTGATCATGATCAGGAGTATCAGCATGAGAATGATGCCCGCGTCCACATTGAGTTCGAGCCTCTTAACCCTCAAGACATATCTCCTGACCAGGCCCACGATCACACCTATTATCACAAGAATGCTGAAGAGGTCTGTGAAACCGTTGTAGAGTAGTGCAACCCGGCCGCCGGCGAGTCGCCCGACGATGCCCTCGTAGTAGTCGCTTCCTGTAAGGAAAAGAACAGCGTAACCGAGCGCAAAAACAAGGAAGCCCCAGAAGATCAGTGCGTGCATAAGGCCCGGGAATGGATCCTGGAAAAGCCTCCTCTGAAGGAAGACGAATTCAGCTACTCCCTTTATTCTCTCTCTGAGATTGTACAACCTCGTGAGCTGCGTCCCTCTTTGCACTTTCTTGATCTTGTGCTTCAACCCGATCGCAAAGACGGCCACCGCGATAATCAAGGCGGCGTAGAGGATGAAGTATGCGCCGACACCGATAGCCCGTACCGTTACCTCCAAGACTTACCTCCTCTGGTGGTACGACCCAGCTACGCTCCTGATTTGAGATCTTTGCATTCCTGAGTTATGAGCGGCACTATTTCGAAAACATCTCCGACCAGGCCGTAATCACAGATGCCGAAGATGGGAGCCTCAGGGTCTTTGTTGATCGCCACTATGCACTTCGAGGATGACATACCCGCCAGATGCTGAATGGCACCTGAGATGCCGCAGGCTATATAGAGATCGGGCGTCACCGTCTTACCGGTCTGGCCGACCTGATCCTGGTGGTCTCTCCAACCCGAGTCAACAGCCGGCCTTGACGCTCCAACCGCAGCACCGAGAAGATCGGCCAGATCCTCGATCATCGAGAAGTGTTCCGGTGCCTTAAGTCCGCGTCCGCCCGAGACTATAATATCCGCCTCTGATACATCGGGTCTTCCACTCGTCGGCTTCTTCGTTTCAATCACCTTGGTGCCGACGTTCTCAAGGAGACCACCCAGGTCGACATCCTTGGATTCAGTCGTGATCGATAGGTCAGGCTCTGAAATTTCCATGACATTCGGCCTAAGGCTTATCACGCTGATCTTAGATGTAATGCTCAGGTTGACAAGGGCCTTGCCAGCATAGACGGGTCTTGTGACGACAAGACCGCCGTCCGAGGCCTCCACAGCAATAACGTCACTCGCCAGCCCGGCCCGCAGCCTCGCGGCCAGTCTGGGTGCCAGGTCTTTGCCGGTCGCGGTTGCCGGCATGACTATCAATCCCGCAGCAACATCATCGCATACCTTCCTCACAACATCACAATAAGCCTGGCCGGAGTAGGTCGCCAGGCGGTCATCATCGGCAACAAACACCGCCCTGGCTCCGTAGTGGCTAAGCGAACCCGCCTTGTCTTTCACATTGCTACCCATGAGTAGCGCGGCAACCTCACCGCCCGTCGCCTGCGCAATCCGGGAAGCCTCGCTGAGGGCTTCGTAAGTCACCTTTCTTATTTCGCCCTCACGCTGTTCGGCGATCACAAGAATGGTCTGAGCCATCTTACAAATCTCCCTTCTATATCAATTTGGCTTCATCCCTGAGAAGCCTGATAAGTTCCTTAACGATATCTTGAGGTGTGCCCTCCAGGACCTGTCCGGTCTTGCGAGCAGGGGGGGGAGCAAAGCCCCTGATCTCAATACTGGACGTCCTTGCATCTTCGTCGAGTTCCAGTTCATCAAGACTCCTGGTCACTACCGGTTTCTTCTTGGCCTTCATTATGTTAGGAAGCGAGGGGTAACGAGGCTCATTGAGGCCCTTCTGGGCCGTCACAACGGCCGGCAAAACACATTCGATTACCTCTTCTGCTCCTTCGAGCTCGCGGTGCACCGTAATCTTCTTTCCGTCTTCGGCCAGCTCCAGCCTGGTGATCACCGATACGTTGGGGAGTCCTAGGAATTCAGCCAGAGCAGGACCCGTCTGGGCGCAATCGTCATCGACTGCCTGTTTACCGCAAAGTATCAGGTCGAATTCCATCCCCCTGATAACACCCGCGAGAATCGCAGCGGTGGCCACACCGTCGTATCGCTGATACCCGTCATAGACAACATGAACGGCATCATCCGCCCCCATGGCAAGCGCCGTCCTGATCGACTTGGTGGCATTCTGCGGGCCGACGCACACGATCGTTATCTTGCCTTCACCAATCTTTTCCTTAAGCCTGACAGCCTCTTCCACGGCGTATTCATCGTATGGGTTAAGCACGAAGTTGAGCCCCTCGGTCTCCAAACCGGAACCGTCGGGCTTAATCCGAATGCTGGATTCGGTGTCAGGCACGTGTTTTACACAAACCAGCAGGTTCATAACAAGTCCCTCACATTCTAATCCTTAAGCAGACTGGCAGCGATGACCATTCGCTGGACCTCTGAGGTCCCTTCATACAACTCGGTCAGCTTGGAGTCACGGAAGTGTCTCTCAACCTCGTACTCCTTCATGTATCCGTAGCCACCGTGCACCTGCACCGCGTTGATCGCAGCGCGGACTGCTGCCTCGGAGGCGAAGAGTTTGGCCTGGGCCGCTTCCTTCGAGTACCTCAGTCCCTTGTCCTTCAAGAACGCGGCCTTGAGGGTCAGAAATCTCGCGGCGTCTATTTCAGTCGCCATATCCGCAAGAAGCCACTGGATGGCCTGGAATGCACAGATCGGCTTACCGAACTGCTTTCGCTCCTTGGAGTACCGAACTGCCGCCTCAACGCATGCCTGTCCGATGCCCACGGCCTGCGCAGCCACACCGATTCTCCCGCCATCAAGAGTCTTAAGGGCTATCCTGAACCCGCTTCCCTCGCCGCCCAGGAGGTTCTCCTTCGGGACCCGGCAGTCCTCAAAGACCAGCTCCGAAGTGTCCGAGGCGCGCATTCCCATCTTGTCTTCCTTCTTGCCGACCTTGAAACCTTCGATACCTTTCTCAACGATGAAGGCGCTCATACCCTTGGCTTTTGCTTCCTTGTCGGTGGAGGCAAACAGGATCACGATATCGGCCTTCCCGCCGCTCGTGACAAAGATCTTGGTGCCGTTGATCACATAGTGATCGCCGTCAAGGGCTGCGGTCGTCTGGACATTACCGGCATCTGAGCCGGCTTCGGGCTCCGTGAGTGAGAAGGCGCCGAGTGTCTTACCCTGAGCGAGATCGGGCAGGAACCTCTTCTTCTGTTCGTCATTGCCGTAATCAAGGACCGGCTGGCACACGAGAGAGTTGTGGACGGACATGGTGATGCCGACCGATGCATCCCCTCTTGATATCTCTTCAACTGCGATCGCGTAGCTGACGCAGTCGAGTTCTGCGCCGCCGAATTCCTCAGGAAGCATCATCCCCATGAAACCGAGTTCCCCGAGCTGACCCAGTACCCCGTCGGGAAGCGCCGCCTCTTCATCGGATTTGCCTGCGACCGGCCGGATTTCCTTCTCAGCGAAATCCCTGGCCGTCTCCTTGATCATCTGTTGGTGTTCCTTAAGGTCGAAATCCATCTCCGTCCTCCTTTCGACAGACCTCGCCGAGGGCAAGGGGTCGAAAAAACATACGAGTTTACAAGAAGAATAACGTCAAGGGATGTTAGCATTGGTAGGGTCGGCGGTCAAGCGAAAACGGGGTAGCCGGGGTAGCTCGCGCTCCTGAGCGGAACTGTGTTTACTCGGGGTTTGCCTGGACCGAAGAATACTCGGTCGCATCTTCGTCTTCAACATCACGCTGGCCATGGCCATCGGGCTCGACACCGACCACATCCGCGAAGATCGCACATAGCGTGGGATCGAGTTGCTCGCCGGCTTTGCCTGAGATTATCGCCAGCGCCTTGGAGGCGGAGAGCGCCTTCATCCGGTATGATCTGGCCGAAGTAAGAGCATCGTAGATGTCGGCGATTCTCACGATTCTGCTGAATGCATCGGGCTTTATCGGTCTGGTTGTCTCCGGGTATCCTGTCCTATCCAGATTGAGGTGATGGCAGAAGGCGACTATCATAGATCTCAGGATAGTCCTGTCGAGCTTCTTCAGGTAGGTCAGCATCTTGACTCCGGACAGGGTGTGCTCCTGGATAACCTTCCAGTCATCGTCGGTGAGATTGTCGATCTTGTTCAAGATGTCCCGGGGCACCTCGGTCTTGCCGACATCATGAAACAGGGCGGCGATTCCTATGTCGCTCAGTGCCTGCCGGGGAAGCCCCAGCCTGTTGCCTATTGCGATCGAGTACACGCAGACGTTAAACGAATGATGATAAGTGTATTCATCGTAGTCTCTTATCGCGGTCAGTGCCAGCATGGATTGTTCGTCGGAAAGGATGCTGTCGACGACGGATTCCACGACTCTCTTGACCTTCCGCGGATTGACTTTCCCCCTGGATATGCCGTCCCTGACTGCCTGGCGGACGATGTGGAGCGCGGAGAAGAACGATCGTTTGGCTTCGTCCTGGGTCGGCCCCGAGAATCCCCCGGCGTCGTCGGAGTCCTCACCCAGCCCCCTCAGGGGTCTGATCTCTATTCCTGCGATTCCCTCCAACGTAACCAACCGGTCGAGCTCTGTGAAAGGGTCGTCGTTAGTCCGGTCAAAACGTGCGAAGACCATCGCGAAGCTTAAGAAGTCATCGACCTCGGCGATTTCACCGAGGCTCAGCGAGCTCACGCCCCTGGCGGTGACCTCGTCGGCGAAGTACTTGAGGGTGTTAAAACCCGAGAGGCTGGCTCTAAGTCGAGTGCGATTGAAGAAGACACAGTTGTCGGCAATATCGAACCGGACGACCTGGGCTTCGTCTATGAGGTCGTTTGTTATTTCGTGCAGGGCTTCGGCGGCATTGGCGACCGCAGAATTGTATCTGTCGTGACTCCGGGCCAGTCTCATCAGAACGTAGAATCTGCCCAGGAATTCCCTTGCCAGTTGGAACTGTTTGATATCCTGGGTACTGAGTGCCAGGTCTTCGGTGTGTTCCGTCAACTCAATCCTCTCCGTATCTGTCGGCCTATATGGTTGCAAATGCCTCGGCAGCTGCACTTCTGATATGGCCCTCCCCGTGACCTGCGAGATCGGCCAGCAGCCGCATTGCTTCACCTGTCTGGATCATGGCGATTCCGTAGACGGCACTGGCTCGTGCCTTCTCACCCAAGTGCTTGATGCTGCCGTCGAGGACTGCCTCAAGGAGCTCAAACCCGTCCTCGCCCAGACTACCGTATGTTCTCATTATCTCTCTCTGCTCATCCGGGGACTTCTTGTTGAACGCCTTGTCGGTTATCAGGGGTTCGATCACCTCGCGGCCATCGGCGGCGCCTATGTCTCTCATTGCGGAAAGTGCGGCGGTGCGAACCATCTTGTTATCATCCGTAACAAGGCTCTTCAGGAGTTCGACGCCGTGCGGATCCCGGATCCTGCCGAGAGATCTTGCGACCTCTCGTCTCACCCTATCCTCAGAGTGGCCGACTGCGGTTGCAAGCAGCGGGATTCCCCCGGGATTGGATGTCATGCCCAGGATCATCACGAGGTTTCGAACGAAAAACCATCTCTTGTCCTGCATGAAATGGCGAAGCCGCATCGGCTCGTTCTTGGCTATCACCGAAATCGCCCTGCAGAGCAGGTACCTTATCTTTCTGACCTCACATTCCGCGAGGATTTCGCAAAGCGGCTCCACGGCGACAGGAGACATCAGTACAAGATACGCAAATATCTCCTCCGCCTGAGGTTCTGACAGCTGTTCCAGCTTCTCTCCCAGGTGGCGGATCTTTCTGGCTTCACCCAGGGTCTCGATCGTATCCATGATGCTGGACCTTGACGATTCCGCCAGGTCGTTGCGAACGGCGATTGAACGAAGGTCCGAAACAATGGTGCAGGCGGACAGATAATCTCCGGACGATGCCAACCAGTCGGAGATTCTTCCCAGGAAGCTCACCACCCGGTTAAAGGTGTCCTCCCGCGGTTTGAGGTTGAGTATCTCGAGGCAGATCTCACTGCATCTCCTGAGGATGGACTGATCTTCCTCGTCGAGTATCTCACGGACGATTCTCCTTGCCTCGGCCTCACGGAACCGGTTCTGGCGGCGTCTGGATCGGACCGTCTTCTGCTCCAGGGAAAACCCCAGCTCCTTAGCGAAAAAGTCGTCGCCCGGGACCTGTTCTCCTTCCGGGGCCGTCTCCTCATGCTCCTCGGTACTCTTCTGAACCATAGCCTCGATCTTCTTCTTCTCCTCATCCTCGAGATACGCGTCAACGGCACGGTAGCTTATGTATGCGAGGTCCTTTTCCCACAGGATGGTCACCAGGTCGGCCTGGTAGGGGTCGGCATCTCTTGCATCATTCAGGGCGCTCATGAATCTGTGCATCTCGCGCGGTGGAATGCCGTCCCTGAAACTGAGGAGCCTTACACCATCTTTAAAGAGTGAGAACGCAAGGCTTTCCATCTTGTCATCCGATGTATAGACAACATTGCTTCCGTATACGAGATCATGTTCCTTCACCAGAAGGGTGAGAGATTCATGCCGTTGCAGAAACGACGTCATGTTCCCGTACAACACCTCAAGTGACTTATGCAGGACGGGGTGGTTTTGCCGGTACGTCCTCATATTCTTAAGGACTGTGGCCATCTGTTTGACGATTGTTGCCACGTCTACGTCGTCGACCGTCTTCGTTGCTGTCTTTTGCATGCTTTCCGGCATACTACTCCATCACGTTTGCAGAGATGCCCCCACTCAAATGGTATCGGTCAGCCACGATGTTGAAGTTAGTGACAACTACGGAGTCATCCGGGTTCTCAGTGCGGGATCAGAAACAGCACAGCCGTGATGATCACCCCTGCGATGTAGACATAGGGCAGTGCCCTCATGGACAGCACATCCGTGCTGGGGTCTCTTCTAAACACCGAGCCTCTGTACAGAAAAGCCGCAGCAGCCCAGTAAAGGACGATTGCTAGTGACTTATTATCCGTAAGGTCGGTACCCAGGGGAAAGCCCGTCCATGGTTTTCCGAAAGTCTGATGGGCAACGATCATGCCCAGAGGAAAACTCGATACAAAGAACACGACGCTGCCCAGGAATGCAAGTCTGGGTATGCGCATGGTGATCTTCCTGTCCCTGATTGCCTTGAATGCCAGGTAACCGGAGAGCAGGAAAATGGCTATTGAGACAAACATGAGGACTATGTGGATTATGAGAAGGATGCGATTCGGAGCGCCCTTATAGTAGAAGGAGAAACCCGGTCCGGTCTTCTCACCGGGCACCCGGACAACGAGATCCGCGCCCGCGCGTGCTTCTACATAATACTCGATCAGCGTACCCCGTTTATGCGATGGGATCGAGGCGAAGTACTTCCCGGCATCAAGCAATTTCATCGGAACAACTTCATGGGGCTCCGAGTCGCGGCTGTAGTAGAGGAACAACTGTATGTCGGTCACGTCCGGTGAGACCTCGGTGTCCGCCGTCACGGGCGCGTCGACTCCCACCCTGGCCTCTTCTATCGGTGTGTGCTTAAGCCTAATCCAGCGTGCCTTGAACTCTTCAATCTCGGTCTTGCGGCCGCATCCCACTGTGGCCGCAAGTGCGAGCAGGATCGTAAGGCTAATACGTATGAGTCTCATGGCGTATCCTCGCTGAGCTCAATCAGAATATTGCACATCGATCTCGGGCTGATGAAAGCAACCCGTTTGCCCGATGCTCCTTGCCTTGGAACGGTGTCTATGAGTTCGACCCCGATCTGTTTGAGATATGCAAGCCAATCATCAATCCCTTCAACCCTGAGACAAATATGGTGTATCGCATTACCGCGTTTCGAAAGAAAGGAGCCTATCGGGCTCGCTGCTCCCGCCGGAGTCACCAACTCTATTTTGCTTGAGCCGCATCCAAAGAACGCAACCTCGACTCCCGAGGCCTCTATCGTTTCCCTGCCCTCGCACTTGAGGTTGAGGGCGTTCTCAAACTTCTCAATGCACTCGTCAAGTCCGTCTACCGCGATACCGATGTGTTCCACTCCGAGGATCTTCATATCCTGCCTGCCTCTTCAAATGTCCCGTAAACTCGCCTGAGCACATCACACATCTCCTGGAGTGTGACCCTCTTCCGGGCCGCTTCAATAATGAGTTCAAGAAGGTTGTCCCCGCTTCGCGCAGCCGATTCGATCGCCCCCAGGCACTTGCTCACATCCGTGGTTGACCTGCTCTTCTTCAAGGCCGAGAGTCGCGACTTCTGTTCCTCCTCAGTGGCCGGGTCGACCTTGAGCGTCGGGAGCTGCTCATCCTCGCCCGTGAAGCTGTTCACCCCGACGACGACGCGCTGTCCGGCTTCGATGGATCTCTGGTAATCGTATGCACTGGTTTCGATCTCGCGCTTCATGAACCCCGTCTCGATCGCCTTTATGACACCACCCATCGACTCGATTCGCTCTATGTACTCGCTTGCGCGTCGTTCTATTTCATCCGTAAGTCTCTCAATGAAATACGCGCCTCCCAGCGGATCAACCGTGTCCGTCACACCGCTTTCGTGCGCTATGATCTGCTGCGTTCTGAGCGCCACCCTCACGGCCTGCTCGGTGGGAAGCGAGAGGGCCTCATCGAAGCTGTTCGTGTGCAGGGACTGAGTCCCACCCAGCACGGCAGCCAGTGCCTGGAGGGTCACCCTGACAACGTTGTTGAGCGGTTGCTGAGCCGTAAGCGTCGATCCGCCTGTCTGCGTATGGAAGCGCAGCATCCAGGATTTCTTCTTCTTCGCACCGAATCTCTCCCTGACGATGCGCGCCCATAGCCTTCTAGCCGCCCTGTACTTGGCGATCTCTTCAAGAATGTTGTTATGAGCATTGAAGAAGAACGACATTCGCGGGGCAAAATCATCGACATCGAGACCCGCCTCAATCGCATGCTCGACGTAGGTCATGGCGTTTGCGAGCGTGAACGCGATTTCCTGAACCGCCGTGGAGCCCGCCTCCCTTATATGATATCCGCTCACCGAAATCGTGTTCCACCTGGGCATGTGCCTGCCACAGAAGGAGAATATGTCGGTCGTGAGTTTGAGCGAAGGTTCGGGCGGATAGATGTATGTGCCTCTTGCGATGTACTCCTTGAGAACATCATTCTGAACCGTGCCGGTCAGGGTCTTTCTGTCAATCCCTCGGGCCTCCGCGACAACGACAAACATCCCCAGGATCACCGGTGCCGTGGAATTTATCGTCATCGAAGTGCTCACGCTATCCAGGGGAATGTCGGCAAAGAGTCTGTCCATATCTTCGACCGAATCGATCGCAACCCCTGCCTTGCCCACTTCGCCCTCCGACAGCGGGTCATCCGAGTCATAACCCATCTGAGTCGGCAGATCGAACGCGACCGAAAGCCCTGTCTGCCCACGGCTCAGGAGATACTTGAAACGCTCATTGGTCTCTTCGCACGTCCCGAAGCCCGCGTACTGCCTGAAGGTCCAGAGCCGGCCCCTGTACATGTCGGGGTATATGCCTCTGGCGAACGGATACTCCCCGGGAAAGCCCAGGCTTGGAGTGTCGTCCGCATCGACATCAGTGGGGAAGTAGACTGTCTCTATTGGAATCCCTGAGGTTGTCCTTCGATCCTTACCGGTTTCCGGAGAGTGCTTCAGGTGCTCAGCCGGCGTGTGGTCTTTCTCGGCATCCTTACGATCCATGGAGTGTCCCGACGTCAGCCTCCGATTGCTGCCTAGCCTCGATCTATAACAACAAGCACCTGTCTGGAATCAACAATATCACCTTTTTGGACGAGTATTTCCTTCACCGTCCCGCCGGCAGCGGCCGAGATCTCATTCTGCATTTTCATGGCCTCGACTATGACAGCCGCCGTTCCGGCGTGAACCCTCTGGCCTTTCTCTACCTCCACACACACCACAATTCCCGGCATCGGAGCTCTGATCTCCTCGCTCTCAAAACCGGTATGACGAGGGGATGGAGATGCACTGCGGTACTCCAACTCGTCCTTCAGACTTACGTCAAACTTCTCGCCCGATATGCAGACAAGCGACGTCTTGTCACTCCTGGTCACGCTCGCCTCGTAGCACTTGTCGTCAACCAGAAGAGACAAGGTGTTCGGGCTCTCAATATGCTGCCTGTCAACGACGTAGGAGCGATCATCGATCTCGACGACATACAAGCCGTTTTTCTTCTCAATCTTGATCTTCGCATCTTTGCCGTTTACGGAAGCGTAGTATATCACGACACGCCTTCCCTCCTTGACGTATCCTTCCACCGGTTGGTGCTTCCTGCATGCCTCGTCTTCGGGACCGCGGTAGACTCCACGCGGCTTATCGCCGCTGCGATCAGCGCGACATCGGAAGGGATCTTCCGGTGTTCATCGGTCGGCTTGCCCGTATAGTGCTCGTCTATATAGGACGTACTGAAATCACCCTTCCTGAAATTCTCATCCCTGATAACCCAAATGTGAAATGGGATCGTTGTTTCAATTCCCTCTATGACATATTCCTCAAGGGCCCTCCCCATTCTCTCCAATGCTTCCGGTCTCGTCTGTCCCCAGGTTATCAACTTCGCAATCAGTGGATCGTAGTAAACGGGCACATCGTAACCTTCGTAGACATAGCTCTCGATCCTCACCCACGGGCCGGCAGGGTTACGCAGTCTGCTTATCTTCCCCAGCGATGGAAGGAAGTCATTAGATGGGTCTTCGGCATATATCCGGCATTCAATCGCCGAGCCTTGAGGCTTGATATCTTTCTGCTTGATGTCAAGAGGGAAACCGGAGGCTATCCGGATCTGTTCCCTGACCAGATCAATGCCTGTGGTGAGTTCGGTCACAGGATGCTCGACCTGGAGCCTGGTGTTCACCTCCAGAAAGTAGAAGCTCCCCGACTGGTCGAGAATAAACTCGACCGTACCCGCATTTCTGTATGCCGTTGCCTCGGCCGCCTTGATCGCAGTCTCTCCCAGCTGTTTCCTCGTTTTCGAGTCGATCGCAGGAGACGGGGATTCCTCTATGAGTTTCTGGTATCTCCTCTGGATGGAACATTCCCGTTCTCCAAGGTAGACCATGTTACCGTAGTTATCTGCGAGGATCTGCACCTCGATGTGCCTGGGTCTGTCGATGTACTTCTCAATGTATATTGCGGGGTTGCCGAAGGCCGCCTCGGCCTCGTTCCTTGCGTTCCTGAAAGCGGGCTTCATTTCCTCCGGGGTCCTTACAATCCGCATGCCTTTGCCTCCGCCGCCTGCGGAAGCCTTGATTATCACCGGATACCCGAATTCCCCGGCCAGGGTTATGGCCTCAGCCTCGTCGGACAACGGCTCATCGCCCCCGGGGATCAAGGGTACACCGGAGTCCTTCATTATCTTCCGTGCCTGCGTCTTGAGACCCATCTCTTCTATGGACTTGCTATCCGGCCCGATGAAGACAATACCCTGATCTTCACAGGCGCGAGCGAACTCGTGGCTCTCCGCGAGGAAACCATAGCCGGGATGGACTGCCTGACAACCCGATTTCTTCGCGGTCTCGATTATCCGGTCTATGTTCAGGTAGCTCTGGGCAGCCGGCGCGGGCCCGATCAGGTACGCCTCGTCTGCGAACGCAATGTGTGAGGAGAGTCTGTCAGCGTCGGAGTAGACACAGACACACTCGATTCCCATCTCCCTCAGAGCCCGGGCGACCCGGATTGCGATTTCTCCTCTGTTGGCGACGAGTACCTTCTTGAAAAGTCTGGGCTTTTTCTTCAATCCGGAACTACCTCCCGGTCCTATAGCGGAATGTTGCCGTGCTTCTTCCGCGGCAGCGTCTGGCGCTTATTCATCAACATCTCGAGGGCCTTTATCAGGGCGGGTCTTGTTTCGGAAGGCACCAGAACGTCGTCGATATAGCCTAGCGATGCCGCGACATAGGGATTAGCAAACTTCTCCTCGTAGTCGTCGATGAACCCTTTTCTGGTCGCCTCGGGGTCCTTGGCCTGCTCAATGTCCTTCCGGTAGACTATGTTGACGGCACCATCCGGACCCATCACCGCGAGTTCCGCAGTCGGCCATGCTATGTTGTAATCTCCCCCTATGTGTCTGGACGACATCACGTCGTAAGCCCCACCGTATGCCTTCCTCGTTATGACCGTGAGTTTCGGGACTGTCGCTTCGCAGTATGCGAAGAGCAGTTTGGCACCGTGCTTTATTATGCCGCCGTATTCCTGTTCTGTTCCGGGGAGAAAGCCGGGGACGTCTTCAAATGTCACAATAGGGATATTAAATGCGTCACAGAATCTCACGAACCGGGCGCCTTTGCCCGACGAGGCGATGTCCAGTGTACCTGCCAGCACCTTGGGTTGCTGTGCCACCACGCCTACCGGGATACCGTTGAGTCGTGCAAACCCGACAAGAAGATTCCCCGCATAATGATCATGCACCTCGAGGAAATCCCCGTCATCGATCACAAGGCGTATCACTTCAAGCATGTCATAGGGTTTGGTCGGTGAGTCCGGCACTATCCCATCAAGACCCTTCTCTCTTCTATCGGGGCTGTCCGACGGTTCTATTCTCGGAGGATCGTCAAGGTTGTTCTGGGGGAGGAAACTCAGCAGTTTCTTCATACGCGCAAAGCAATCGTGTTCGTCCTCGCACGCGAAATGGGCAACCCCGCTCTTGGTGGCGTGCGTCAGGGCTCCGCCGAGCTCCTCGAAAGTGACCTCTTCTCCGGTCACCGATCTTATTACATTGGGTCCCGTGATAAACATGTGACTCGTGGTCTTCACCATGAAGATGAAGTCGGTTATGGCGGGGGAGTAGACCGCCCCTCCGGCGCACGGTCCGAGGATTGCCGATATCTGTGGGACCACACCCGAGGCGAGCGTGTTTCTCAGGAAGACATCCGCGTAGCCGCCGAGACTTGCAACGCCCTCCTGGATGCGGGCTCCTCCCGAATCGTTGAGACCAATGATAGGAGCACCGTTCTCCATCGCCAGGTCCATTATCTGGCATATCTTCTTGGCATTCATCTCACCCATTGTCCCGCCGAAAACGGTGAAGTCCTGAGCGAATATGAATACCTTCCGACCGGCGATCGTGCCGTGGCCCGATACCACACCATCTCCGACTACCTTCCGGTCGGGCATACCGAAATCCTGACAACGGTGGGTTACGAATACACCCAGTTCCTGGAAACTGCCTTCGTCAAGCAGGAGGTGGATTCTCTCTCTTGCGGCCAGTTTGCCGGCATCGTGAAGCTTCTCTATTCTTGCCTTTCCACCACCGAGTTCGACCTTTTCCTTCTTTTGCCTAAGTTCATCAATCCTATCCTGGGTTGTTTTACCCAAGGCGATCACCTACCTCCTGGCATATGTGAGTTTGCCACCCCTTCACGCACAGAATTCCAGAATACAGAAGTGACACAATCCCTGCTATTGTATGTGGATAGTAGGAGGGGAGTCAAACGCTTTTTGGGTCGAGTTCGCTATGACTACCTTAAAATATGGACCTTTCCGGTCCAGCGGCGTCGTCCCGATTTGATCTCGTAGAAGTATATTCCCCCTGCCACATCTCTGCCCGAGCGCTCCCGGCCGTTCCAGGTATATAATGAGGCTCCCTCGGACTGCTCCCGCTTGATGGTTGTTATGAGCCGTCCCCGTGCGCTGTAGATCCTGAGATCCCCGCTCGAATCGTCGTCATCCGATTCAAGACACCACTTTATCGTGGATGGGCCCATCCGCTGGATCCTGAGCGACTGCGAATCATCATCCACGGGATCTATGCCGGCGCCACACCCGATGGTGAGCGAACCGGGATATGTCACTACCGGTGGCTTCTCCGGGTCGTCCCGGAGTATGGCCTCGGTGACAATGATTTGGGCCGTGGAATCCCCCGGGGCGCTAGGAAGTATCCTCATACCGATAAAGATCAGGATGCCCTCGCCCGTGAGCGGGGTGCCGAACCCGGCGCATCCGATTCTCAGTGTGTCCTGGCCCCCAAGCACGTTCCATATGAGAAAACCGTCACCCCATACCTCGGACATGGACCCGACCGTGGTCACGTCCTCGATCTCGACAAAGTTGGAGTCATACTTGACGTCGAGATCGAACCCCAGCACGCCCGAATCCGTAACATCCGTAGTATAGATGGGCAGCCAGAGCGTATCCCCCTGAATAGCACACGTATCAGGTACCGTGAGCTCGATGGTTCCGTTGGCCGCCCGTGCGCAGAAGAGAAATCCCAGGAGCATACAGAAGCCGACCGACACCAGTACCGTTCTTGCTGAATTCATCACGCCACCTCCCTCACCAATCATAAAGCTGCCCCATATTCAAAAGCAAGACTCAAGCGCAAGGGGGCACGCTTCGTGGGCGTGCCCCCCGCTCTGTCTGCCTGTGCGGTAACTAACGCTCTACCGCAAAGTCCTACTGCATCCTCAGGACCTTCGTTGTAGCTGTAAAGTCCTCAGTGGCCATGCGACAGAAGTAGACACCGCGTGCTGCCTCATGCCCTGCCATGTCGCTGCCGTCCCACGTCATCTGATGCTCACCGGCCGACATCTCGCCATCCACAAGCGTCCTGACCAACTGGCCATTGACATTATAGATGCTCAAGGTCACCGCTGCACTGCGCGCCATACTAAACTTCACCGATGTGCCGTCAACAAACGGGTTGGGAGCAATGGGACCAAGACCGAACGCTACCTTGCGCTCCGTCTGGGTGCCCTCTATCCGCACC
>JBDRNT010000172.1:0-51639 GCA_043810925.1 Candidatus Eiseniibacteriota bacterium | reverse complement strand
GCAGATCTCCATGTCAAAGCCCATGACACCCCAGCCGGTGATGTTCTCGATGTAAACCGGAACCAGGACGTTGTCACCAGGATTGACAATCATGTCTTCCAACCACAGATCAATGCCTACACAGACGTCGCAGATATTCGTTTCCTCAGGATCCGTGTAGGGCGGTGTTTCCATACTGACGATCGTGGCGAAATTCATCATCGAGCCACCCTGAGGTGCAGCCGGATCGACACGTGCGACAAACTCCCTCATGCCGGTCTCAGCGACTGCTACGTCACCGACGGTCCAGGCCACCTGGTGGTTAGTCATGTCGTAAACCCCACCATCGGCACAGGAGACAAACATCGCCTCGGGCGGCAGATAGTCCGTAAGGTAAGCACCAGTCACGGGAATCAGGCCTATGTTTTCATACTCCATCGTATAGGTGACTTCACGCCCGGGAGCCACACACTCGTCATCGGCAAGACCGTCATCCTTCGCAACCACGAGGTCCGCAACACCGGGTCCCATGCATATGCCTGCAGCGTCGCCGACATATCCAGTCTCCTGGATGATCGTTGGCGGAACCGTGCTGAAGTCCCAGATCGATACGTCATCACCGTTGCAACCACCGGTCACGTGCACGTATCCGAAGTACTCGTCAACTGCTACACCCATGCCGCCATGCAGAACGCCATTAGTGTTCAAGGGAACCGTGACCTCTGTATCCGTTGCCGGATCGATCTGGCAGAGAGTTGTGAAACCATAAGGTCCCCAAGCGCACAAGTCGTCGGGCGAACTCGTGTATACGAAACCACGCAGGCGGTCCACCGCTACATCCATAGGATCGACACTCGGTGCAAACGCCCAGACCTCAGCCCAGGTGTTTACATCATAGGCTCTCAGCATACTGCCATAGCCGTCGGCCACATAGAGCCTGCCGGCAATCTCATCAAGCGCGATACCCATCGCACCAACACAGTTGGTGAGGGTCACCGGATACCCGGCCCGAAGCGTAAGTGTCGCCGCCCCGTAATTCCAGTCAAATGCATAGAGGGTGGGAGTGCCTCTGTCCATCGCGTAGAGGATGTTGTTGACGTCGTCGATATCAATACCGGCCAGCTCGACCGCCCCCGGCGCAGGAAAATACCCAATCGTGGTAAATGTACCGGCATCTATAACCTCGACACTGTCGCTCCACTCACCTGTGACGAAAAGCGTCGCCTCACTCAGGGGATCTTCATCGATGCATACTCCCCCAGGATCAGTCTGGTATACAAGGTTGTATGTTGCCTGGTACGTTATTTGACCGGTAGGTCCGATGTCGTAAGAGTCAAACTGCCCTGTCTCGTGATCCACGACAATGTACACACTCCTGGCTGATGCTGTCGTGACAAGACCGAGCACACACACCACCGCCAAACAGCAGAAAAACCACTTAGAACCGTGCCTTTCCATTGCCCTGCTCCTTTCGCTATAGATCAGATGAATGGAACCTTCTCGTGCCGTTGCATGCTATCCATAGCATGCGGTTAACTCGAACCACCTCCCTCCCATCGATACTTTCAAACGGCTGTTGTATTTTGCGGCCAGAGGTCGCGTACCACTGCGTAACACTTGTCTACACCGGTCACACCTCTGGAGGTCTCATGCTTAACGCGGTCAAATGCAGTAGCCGGACCCGACACAGCACGGCCACCCACTTCCATGTGTGTCCTCGCCTACACTTCGCAGCCAGGAGATCCTATGCATTTACCACGCGGGCAAGACTTTAGCATACGGTCGAATGTTTGTCAAGTGTGGACTCGCATTGCCGGATGTCCCTAGAAATATCGAATGTGGGACGATCTTTTCAGGCCTTGGAGGGCATGTAAGTCATTCTTCAGTACTTTCTGGATATCTATGAGGAATTGGGAGCTTGTGGCCTGCCTGCGGGGTTTACTGCCTCTTCTCCATATTCTTCAGCTGCGTTCGCAGGATTTCGATCTCCGCCTTGAGATCCTCTATGCGGGCTTGCACCTCTTCGGGTCCAACACCCTGAACCCCGAGGGATGCCTCCCGAACGTATTCGGGTACCATACGGCTTATCCTGACACCATCCGAGAGGGTCTTCGAACCCCGGACAAAGGTGATCTCCGTGATGTCCCCGGGTCTCGCAGCTCTTACTGCGTCCCGCAGGAAACCTACCGATTCCACCGCCCGCGCACCGAACATCGTGATCACATCCCCCACCACTATTCCTATCGACTCGGCCGGACTTGCCGTTACAACATGCGTTACTACGACACCGGTGTCGTGGCGGCCGAGCTCACCCT
This sequence comes from Candidatus Eiseniibacteriota bacterium, assembly GCA_043810925.1. Lineage (GTDB taxonomy): Bacteria > Arandabacterota > Arandabacteria > Arandabacterales > Arandabacteraceae > Arandabacterum. The sequence goes on along the minus strand of JBDRNT010000172.1, from coordinate 49,345 downwards.
TCATATCCCGAGAGAGATCGAGTACCTGAACACCGAGGAAGCCCGGTTCGCGCATCCCGGTCTTCATGATATCGCCGGCCATGGCAACCGCCCTTTGAGCAGGCATCGCAACAGTCATGCTCGAAACCTGAGGTGTCCCTGCTATCTTGAATGAACCCCGTTCCTGGATACTGACTGCCTGGTAGCGCGACTGGAACGTCAACCGGCCGATTACGATCCCTATCACCTCGCCCCTGCTATTGACGACGGGACCTCCGATATCACCGGGATTGATCGCGACCGATAGGCGGAGCATCGATTCGCCCACCTCATTATCGACCCGGCCGGGCGGAGTACTCACAACTCCCATCGAAACGGATGGCAACGAACCGAACGCGTTACCAAGCACAAAAACAAGAGAGCCGGGAAGCAGATTCTCAGATTCACCGAGCTTTGCCGGCTTGAGATTGAGACCGTCCACTCTTATGATCGCGAGATCCGACATCGCGTCACTGCCGACCACCATCCCTTCGATCTTCTTCCCCCCACGGGTACCGACTTCCACCTGCAGGGCGCGGCCAACGACGCTGGCCGTCGTAAGTATAAGACCCGCCTCATCAAAAACGATACCGCAGCCGACACTCCTCGCAGCGTGAGGCCCCGAGATCGCAGCGACCGATACGATCGATTCGCTGACCCCGTCCACCAGCCGGACAACGTCTCGTTCGAGGACATCTATGCCCTGCGCCCTGCCGTCCACGGCGGCACCCGCCACAGCGACCACCACGAGTATGCAGGCGAGCTCCCTCATTTCACACCTCACTTCAGAAAGGCGGCCCGGCATCCGAGACGGGCCTGACCATGGGCTTGAATATGTAGTCCTCCGCCCGGGGATCCTGCCTCACAGGACGATCTCCCGTGACGAAGTGCATGAAGACAGTATCATCCGCGGCGGCAACAGACTGCGGTATCTCACGGATCACGAATCCCTCAGCAGGTCTTTCATCTGTCGCAATCTCAAGGCCCGGCCGACCGGTCATATCCCGCAAGACAGCGACCCCGCTAAGGAGTGATATGACAAATACCGTACAGCAAACGGCCACTGCCCTGCGGTTCTTCCGCACAAAGGCTGCGACGGCGGTCAGCCAGAGCGCACGCCTGGCGGTGTCCCACTCATCAATCTTCTGCCACAGTCTTGCCGAGAAATCCTCGCGTGGCTCTATCAGCGCAAACCTGTGAAGTGCATCCAGCGTCCTTGCAGTTGTCTCTCTCTCCCTGGCACAACCTGAACACGAGGCAAGGTGATTCTCCACACTGCGGACGTCTTCCGCATCAAGGGTCCTATCACACAATGCCATCAGAAGATTTTCAACCTGCTTACATTCCATCGCTTGCCGTCTCCTCGTCCGTAGGCTCAAATAGAGGTGTGAGTATCTCCTTCACCCTCTGCCGTCCTCTGTTTATCCTCGATTTCACCGTGCCCTCCGGCAGATCCAGTATTCCACCGATCTCTTCATAAGTGAGTTCTTGAAGGTCCCGAAGCACAAGCGGTGTCTTGAATTTCTCCGGCAGCATCTCCACCGCATCGCGCACCATCTGCCCTATCTCCTTCTTCTCGAGATCGCGATCGGGCTTCATGCTTTCATCGGCTATGTCTATCCTCAACCTGTCGTCGTCCTCACGCTCGGCCATCCCCTCAAGCGAGTACATCCTGAACTTGCGTCGTCTCAACTCGTTCCTGCAAAGGTTGATCGCTATGGTGTAAAGCCAGGTCGAGAACTTCGAGATCTCCCGGTACCTTGCTGCACTCTTGTATGCCCGCAAGAAGGTCTCCTGCGCTACGTCCTCGGCAAGTTCTCTCTCGCCCACAATCTGATACGCCAGATTTACCATCCGCGACGTGTATCTCCTTACGATTTCATCGAACGCTCTCTTATCCCCCTGCCCCACCCGCAACATCAACTGCTCGTCGCTCTCAGCACCGCCCCCGGGTAAGAGCTCACCCCTGTCTTGGGTCATCTTCCCCCTACCAATGTATTCTACCTTCCTGTGCCCACAAAGTTCCCGCCGGGGCCCGCATACCCACCAACTTCCGGTCGATCTTCGCTGATGCTGCCCGGTCCGATTGCCACTCCACGGACAACAGTCCAATCCAGGCTGGAACGAGCATATTTTTAAGGTAACCGTGTTGCAACCAAAAAACTCTTAAAAGAGTTGACAGCAATTTCCATCACGGCCTAAACTCGTAAGCCTACTCAAGGAGAGGGCTGATGGAAGTGGGTATGGGTACTGGTTATGCGATAGCCCTACTCGGTATGGCGATTGTTTTCTGCTTCATTGCCCTTCTTGCTCTGGTAATACACCTTCTTGCGAGATTCAAGGGTCCGGAAGCCGTTTCTGCCGGTGAGGTCCCCGGTGAGTTGATTGCCGCAGTAAGTGCAGCACTGCATGCGCATGTTTTTCGATCAAAGAGTGCAGAAAGGAGAGATGAGTCGTGACCCCGAAACAAACAGCAAAGGTACAGATCACCGACACCATCCTTCGAGACGCTCATCAATCACTTCTCGCTACAAGGATGCCCACCAAGGCCATGCTCCCCGTCGCCCACAAGTTGGACAGCGTGGGCTACTTTTCCCTCGAGATGTGGGGTGGGGCGACATTCGACTCCTGCATAAGGTTCCTGCGTGAGGATCCGTGGGAGCGCGTGAGGACCTTGAGGAGAGCGATCCCCAATACGCGGATGCAGATGCTGCTGAGGGCTCAGAACATCGTCGGTTACAGACACTACGCGGATGATATCGTGGAAAGATTCGTCGAACTCGCCGCCGATGCCGGGATCGATGTCTTTCGCATATTCGATGCGCTCAACGATATCCGCAATCTCCAGACGGCCATGCGTGCAACCAAGAAAGCAGGTAAGCATGCGGAAGGCTGCATTTCATACACCACTAGCCCCGTCCATACTCTCGACTTTTATATTGAGATGTCAATGCAACTCGAGGAGATGGGGGCCGACACGCTGTGTATCAAGGACATGGCCGGACTCCTGACCCAGCACGCCTCGACCCAGCTTGTTTCCGCACTCAAGAAGAAGATCAGTATTCCCATTCACCTTCACTGCCACGCTACCACGGGCCAGAGCGAGATGAGCTACCTCAAGGGGATCGAGGCCGGAGCATCGATCATAGACACGGCCCTGTCTCCACTCGCCCTTGGGACATCACAGCCGGCAACCGAGAGTCTTGTGGCGGCACTGGCGGGCGGACCATATGATACAGGGCTCGATCTCGGTCTCCTAATTGAGATCGCCGAGCACTTCAAGGGTGTCCGTAAGGACCTCGCAGAACACGAGAGCGGACTTGCAGGAGTCGATACCCGGATTCTCTCCGCACAGGTTCCGGGGGGAATGCTTTCCAACCTCGCAAGCCAGCTCAGAAAACAGAATGCCATGGACCGCTATGACGAGGTGCTTCAGGAGGTCGTCAGGGTGAGGGCCGATATGGGCTATCCACCGCTCGTCACTCCGAGCAGTCAGGTCGTGGGTACCCAGGCTGTGATCAACGTGCTCCAGGGCGAGCGCTACAAGGTCCTGACCGAGCACACCAAGAACTACCTGCTGGGGAAGTACGGTAAGGCACCGGGAGAGATCAAGAAGGAACTCGTCGATCGTGTGATCGCAGAGACCGGTGAGCAGCCGATAACCCAGCGACCCGCGGATCTCATCGAGCCGGAGCTTGAGAAGGACCGGAAGGAACTCGTTGAGAAACTCGGACGCCGGCCCAGGGCCGGAGATGAGGATGTGATCACCTATGCTCTCTTCCCCGAAGTGGGTCTTGAGTTTCTCAACATAAGGGACGGGTTCAAGCAACCCGAGCCAGCAACCCCGGCCAGCAAGCCGGAAAAGGCCGCCACCACGGCGCCTGCTCCAGAACCCACACCTACGCCTGCGGCAGTCCCGCACAGCGCTTTTAAGGTCACGGTCAACGGTAGAAGCTACGATGTCTCCGTCGAGGATTTAGCCGGTGGTGGATGCGCCCAGGTAACTTCCGTCAGACCCTCGGTACCCAGGGCTGAAGCCGGGCCGGCGGCCCCCCCTCCTACCCGGGGTAAGACGGTCAAGGCACCCCTTACCGGAGATGTCTTGAGACTCCTCGTAGGCGAAGGCGATACGGTCAAGAATGGGGATGAGATACTCGTCCTTGAGGCGATGAAGATGGAAACCAAGGTCGTCTCACCCTTTGACGGCAGGATCGGCAGGTTCCTGGTCGGACCCGGGAACAAGGTCGAGAACGGTGACCCGCTTGTTGTCATTGAGTAAGGGGAGTGACGATGGAAGCGACTTACGGAACTGAAGACCTTCTGGCGAGATTCATAGAATCGCTCGGTGTTCTCAGTCTGAGCTATCAGAATGTAGTGGTAATCGCCATCGGCTGTCTCCTTATCTACCTTGCGATTAAGAAGCGTTATGAGCCGCTCCTCCTTATACCGATCGGATTCGGAGCCATCCTCACCAACGTGCCCGTGATAGGCATGATGGATGAAGGCGGCGTGTTCAGACACATCTACGACCTCGGGATCAACCCGGGGCTTTTCCCAATTCTCATATTTCTCGGCATCGGTGCGCTTACGGATTTCGGGCCCCTGATAGCTAACCCCAAAACGGCATTCCTGGGTGCAGCTGCGCAGTTCGGCATCTTCGGAACCCTGTTGGGTGCTCTTGCCCTTGCCAAGATTCCATGGCTCGGCCTGTCATTTACGCTTCCCGAGGCAAGCTCGATCGCTATCATAGGAGGTGCAGACGGACCGACGGCCATCTATCTCACCTCGAAGATGGCCGATCACCTGCTGGGCCCGGTGGCAATTGCGGCATACTCATATATGGCACTCGTACCCGTAATCCAGCCTCCGATCATGAGACTCTTGACGACCCCCGCGGAGCGCAGGATAGAGATGAAGCAGATGCGTGAGGTCACAAGGCGGGAGCGGGTGCTCTTTCCCTTTGCAGTTACCATCCTGTGCGTTCTGCTTGTGCCATCGGCGGTGCCTCTTATCGGGATGCTGATGTTCGGGAATCTCCTGCGCGAATCGGGAGTCGTCGAGCGGCTCGCAAAGACGGCACAGAACGAGCTCATAAACATCGTCACGATCTTCCTGGGGCTTGCCGTGGGGGCGACGCTCCAAGGACAGTATTTCCTCACACATAAGACGATCGCGATCCTCATCCTGGGGGCAGTGGCCTTCGCAATCGGTACGGCCACCGGGGTGCTCCTTGGTAAGCTCATGTGCAGGCTCTCAGGTGGCAAGATCAATCCCCTTATCGGTGCTGCGGGGGTAAGCGCGGTCCCGATGGCGGCGCGTGTCGTCCAGACGGAAGGGGAAAGAGCCAATCCTCACAATTCCCTCTTGATGCATGCAATGGGACCGAATGTGACCGGTGTGATCGGCTCGGCCGTCGCCGCAGGAGTACTGCTCTCCATGGTGCCTCACTGAAAAGCTTTGACACTCGACTTCTTATGACGATATTATTATATGGAAGCAGGTCTGCCGCACGCGAAGGAAGTGGTGATATGAAAACCGTCGGATGGCTTCTGGCTGCGGCACTTTTCGGTCTGGTTTTTGCGGGATGCTACACGATGCTGGCCCATCCCACAACGGATGCCTCATGGGATACCGGCCAGACGGTACGGCATTGCTCCGACTGCCACGCGAGCACCGATTACTACTACTGGCATAACCCCTATTACAATACGTGGAACTGGCGCTCGCCCTACTGGCGATCTTACTACGGCAATCCCTGGTGGTGGGATGACTACTGGTACTGGGATGATGACGGCCACGGGGGTGACGGAGTCGCCGGTGAGAGGGGCAGTCTGTGGCAGCCTCGCACATCTACCGGCGATCCTACGCCCGGACTGCCGGGGGGCACAGGTGGGAAGGTAAAGGAAACACCCCAGTCTCCGGGTACGGGCCCTGCAACGGGTCAGGGCGAGACGGAACGAGTCAAGAGCGAGAAGAAAAGAGACCTTTTCCAGCCCAGGAGGCCGGTGGAGAAGCCTAAGGACGACGAGGAGCCCAAAAAAGAGGAACGCAAGTCAAAGGACAAGTGATGAAGACATTCGCTACGCTCGGGCTGGCTCTAATCCTGGCCGCCGGCTCCCAGGCGTTCTGCGCAACCGGCCAGGAACCGCGTCCCCCCTCCAACCTTGAAATGCCCTTCCTTGCCAGGGATGCGCTTGGTGCGCGCTGGACGGCGATGGGTGGAGCCTGCATTGCCGCCGTTGATGACGGCTCGGCCCTTTATATGAATCCGGCGGGTCTAGCCAAGATAAGACGAATAGAATTGCTGACGACCTTTCAGAAGGAGTCATACGATATCGATACCGAGTGGTACGGCGGGCGAGCCTCAAGGTCGGTGTCTTCAACGAGGCTCAGGGAACTCGCGCTTTCGTTTCCGCTTCCCACCTACCGTGGAAGCCTGGTGCTTGCGGGATCCGTCTTCAGGACCCATTTGCTTGATACCTACAGTGTGAGAGAGGTCACCAGTTTTCCCGGTCCCAGGTACCGGGATGCCGAGGAAACAGGTGGGGCCTTGACGGCATGGGCGGGGGCAATTGCGATGCAGGTATCTCCCCAAGCCTTTGTGGGTTTCGAGGCGCACGCGTTTACGGGTGATTACACCAGGAACGATGTCTGGGATCCCTGGAACGACTGTGAGAATGCGCAGTTCGACTGGGATACCGACTTAGGCGGATACGGGGCGAGCTTCGGTCTTCAGTATCAGCCCATACCTCTTGCGAGTATGGGACTCCTCCTGAGAAGCCCCCAGCGGATTACACTCAAGGGTGATATCGTCGAGCCTTTCGAGACTTGCAGCGGCGAGTTCTTCATCGTCGATGACCGGGCGACCCTCCCCTATTCGATGGGAGCCGGTGTTGCGTTTATGCCGGCGACGTTTCTTGTTACCGCTGACGCCTACTACACCAACTGGAACGAACTCGATTATCCCGGGTTCACCCGAGACCCCGATACCGATGAGTACCTGTATGATTCCACTATCGATCTCAGGTGCGGGGTTGAGTACACCGTGCCTGCCTATCCTCTAAGATTCAGAGCGGGCTATGCGCACATTCCACTTGAACTCATCTGGTACGATGTTGTAAAAGACAGAAAGGCTTTTTCGCTGGGTGCCGGTGCCATCATAGAATCGACGGTGGCTGTTGACCTTGCATGGCAACGGACCGGGTACGAGCGGGAGATCCTCGGAGACGTTCAGTACAACGAGAAGCGGACGATAAGCAGGATCATCCTGACAGTAGCCTACCGTTTTTAGTGCGCCCGTAGCTCAGCTGGATAGAGCGATGGCCTCCGGAGCCATAGGCCGTGGGTTCGAATCCCGCCGGGCGTACCATCTGTTCTCTTCGTCTCTTTCTAATCGATGTAGCCGAGCCCTTTCAGTTTCTCTCTGACTATCTCAAGATCTTCAGGAGTAAGGCTCCGGTTGACAGGGAGCTCCGCAAGCGGGTGCTTCACTTTCCCCCACGAAACCCGCTCCCAGATCCGCTCATGGTAGTAATACAGTATCAGGCGGATAGCATGGAAGAGCCCGGTGATGACCGTCATCTGCTTCCAGTTCTTGGTTATCAACAGTGATATGATACCCAGCAACGCTATCCCGAATAACCGCCACGTCAGCGACTTAACCCAGGAACGCTTTCTCGTATCCATATGCGTGTCTCTCTCCGGGCACTAACAGCCCTTCAAAATACGTAATCCCTCCGATTAAGATAATACACAGGCAGGCAGAGGCCCAGACTTCAGAAAGTTGCGGAAGTCGTCCCGTATGGTATCGGCTTCCCAGTCGGCTCTTAAGTATCTGAGGCTATGTCGGATCTATTGTCCCGATCCTTTAGGCGGCGTGCAGCAAGCCTCTTTCTCTTTGTTCTTACGGCAGCAACAGACGTTATAGAAGAGACTCATCACCGCCAGGATCGCCGACGCGACAATAATGACGGTCTTCGCCCATGCGGCAGGCCACCATATTATCGCGAGCACAAAGATTGCCGCCGCAAGCAGGAAACGACAGAAACAGATTTTCAAAGGAATCACCTCCTACTGAACTGATCTGGCCCGATTGTTCAGTAAGAGGCCTGCGCGGTCAAGCAAAAAACATGTGACCACTTAGGGGTCACCTGCAGAGGAACCACATGGAATTGATGGAGAAGACCCGCAATTACCTGTAGAGTGCTTTAACGCATCCCCAGGTCCTGGCTTCCGGGATTGGGGTCACAACACCGGAGTAATCGCAGATCTCCGTCGTGTAGCCCCAGGCGGTCATGCCGCCGAGCATATCGAAGACGTGGGTGAAGCCCAGACCGTCCAGGAAGTTGGCCGCAGCATTACTCCTGGCGCCGCTACGACAGACTACGATTGTGTTGTCATCGGGCGCGAGCTCGCCGTAGTGGGCCTGAAGGTAGCCTGAATTCCAAGGCATATTGATCGCGCCTGCGATATGACCCGCCGGGGTGTGGGTCGAATCGCAGTACTCGGACTCCTCACGCACATCCAGCACAACAACATTACCGCCCGCGTCAAGTATGGCCTTGACCTGAGCGGATGTAACGTCTGTGTGCGAGTAGGCCAGACCGTAGATAAGCAGTATGCTCACCAATATAGCTGTCGCTATTCTCATCTATGACCTCCTGAGATTCATCAGGCAGAGGCGTGGCGATCACTATATGCTTTATTCTACACTATTCTGGATGGCCACTCAATCTCTTTGACGCACCACTGGGTGATTGGTTGCGGGGGTTAAGTCCGAGAGACCCCCTCTGATCTATCTGTAGAGGGCTTTGACGGCACCCCAGGTTCCGGGTTCAACCGCGGAGTCGCAACTCTCGGTATCCCACTCCCAGTAGTTCATGCCGCCAAGCATGTCAAAAACTGCCGTGTAACCCGCCAGCTCCATGTATGTAGCTGCCATATTGCTCCTGTAACCACTCTGGCAGACTACTATTATGTCCTTATCCATGGGGAGTTCGCCGCAGTGGGTCTGGAGGTAGCCCGAGTCCCACGGCATATTGATCGAACCCATGATGTGGCCCGGTGGTTCGCCGGTTGTATTGCAGAACTCCAACTCCTCCCTCACATCCACGGTAATCTGCTCCCCACCACCATCAAGCATCGCCTTGACCTCGGTAGGTGTCTTATCCGCGTGAGGGTATGCGGGCAAACATGCAAACACAACGAGCAAGAACGCTATGAAGGACGGTTTCATATGTGGCCCTCCGGTCCCGCAAAAACCACGCTCCCGCAGCATTCCGATTCTCGGATGCGCTTCAATCTATATTATACACCATTCCGGTGCAGCGATTCAACCAAAGAATTCGGAAAGAATTCGGTGCCAGCTTAACAATTTTGCACTGGACCTCAGCAGTAATTAGTAAGCTGGCACCGAATTATGCTATCTCAGTTTGACGGTCTTATGCGTCCGCTCAGTCTCGGCCCCCGTCAGCCTGCAGAAGTATATCCCGGGGCCCATCTCACGGCCGCTTGCATCTCTTCCATCCCAGGTGATCTCATGAAGCCCGGGCTCAACCGAGTGGTCGATGAGGGTTCTTACGGCTCTGCCACGGACCTCGTAGATCGCCAGACGCACATGCTCCCGGGACACTGCCGAAAATGAAATCTTCGTAGCAGGTCCGAATGGGTTGGGAGACACACAATTCAGGTCTACCCCGGCGTTTGCAACCGGAATGTTCCCGACACTCGCGAGATCATCCTTAAGATAGATGATGGCGTTTTCAAGCAGGTCGCGTGCGACTCCCCTGTCGCTCACTGCCGAGTATGAGAACGGGAAGAACACAGTACCCCCATTCCCGCCTGCCCCACCATCATCATACACCAGTACACCCGCATCAGCCGGGTATGAGGCTGTCCCGTAGATAATGTATGCGCCTCCGGCAGGACGAGCAGCATCCTCATCACCATACCCGGAGTAGGTGATTGCAATCGTTCCGGGAAGTGGATTGGGCTCAGTGGCAATCGGATGCCCTGTCTGGCTCCCGTCGATCCCGAGTGCGCCCACGTTATCCCCATGCCACACGTCCGTATGAAGCACGGAGTCGGCGAAATTTGGGTAACCCGGACTGCTGGCGGCATCGTATGCAGTTTCACCGCCTTCTATGAGCAGAAGTCCATCAGCCGAAACGAAGTCAATCAGGTTGTCCCTGTACGCCACTGAACTTACGGGTGAGGTATTGCTCCCGCTCGACCAGACGACAAGATCATATGCACCCCAGGTCTTGGGGTCCGTGGTGGCAGCCGGTTCCTCGACGGCGCTGTAGCCGAGCATCTCGAGATCACTTGCGATATCTGAGGCAGCGAGTGTGGCATCCTTCTCGTAATACTCGATTCCAGACTCCCCTGACTTGGAAAGCAGTCGCATACCTGAATCGTCACTGATGACCAGTATCATGCCCGACACCGGTACCAGCACAAAGCCAAATGTGGTGTCACTCAAGATGGTGGCTTGCAGATACTCGGGAGCAAAGCCGTCCGCCCGGACTTCAAGATCGTACTCGCCCTGGGTGAGATCCAGGCTGTATGAGCCGTCGGAGGGATCGGTACTTGTACTGTCGGCAAGTTCTCCACCTGGGTGATAGTAGGCATCAACGCTTGCCGGGAGCGGCGACATCGTGTCCGATGCAACCGTCCCCGTCACGGTCACTGCTTCTGCCACAGCCAGTTCCACATCAAGAACCGTAGCGGAGTCGGCTGTCACCACAACACCCGGAACCTGCTTCGTCACATAGCCAGGACAAGAGAATTCCAGTGAGTACGAACCCGGGTTAAGAATCCGGTGATAATCACCTACGTCGGGATCGGTCCAATCGTCCCAGGCGTTCCCGCCCACGGAGACCGTCGCAAGGAGCGGGGCACCGGTCACGGAGTCTGTGACCACACCACGCACCCCACGCAGGCAGTACTCGAGATAGGCGATCATGGATTCCCGGTTATCGTCCCAGAAACCGGGCAACTCCGAAGCGGGCGGCCACTTGTCGTTGCTTATCTCGATGGTCACTTCCTTGTTATGCATGAAGTCATAGTTCCAGTCCTGCATGTTGCCGTGGGTCTCATACCAGTCCCAGCCGTTGGTGATTCCATGATAGAAAGACGGGCTGTTCCACATGGGCGTGTTATGGATTGAATAAGCCTCCGACATACTGATGAAAAGACTGTCATCGGGCGTCCGCTCCGGACGGTTGTCCGAGGGATAGTTGACCACCAGGGCACCCCCGTGGAAGTTTGCCGAAAGATCGAACGACATCGAATCCGAGAACATCATCACGGCCCCGGTCTCAGGCTCCCGCCCGGCAGGCGTGTTGACCGGATCGTCGATCGAGTCCGGGAAATTCCGGTTGAGGTCCTCCCCGTTGGCGTTATAGCGGCCTCCCGCGTTGTTACCATCAGGGTTCATCATGGGCATGATCCAGAGCTCGACTTCGTCGACAAGCAGCTCAAGATCGGGATCGGGCGTGCCCGAGTCGTAATTGTCCGTCAGAAGATCGACGAGCTTAAGACAATTCTCGGTCCCCACAGGCTCGTCGCCATGCATGGTCGCGATGTACTTAAACTCCGGCTCATCCTCCTCCGCGTCAGGGTTGTCGGTGATCTTGATGAACCAGAGTTCTCGCCCCTGTACGGTCTGGCCGATAGAGACGAGGCGTGTAGTCGTGGGGTGATCGGTAACGACCCCCTGGAGATATGTTGTCATCGCATCGTAATCGTGATAGGTATCCTTCTCCCCTTCCGCTTCTTCAAGCAAACGCCACATCCTGAGGGCCTGGTTGGGTACGGGCTCCACGGCGTACCCTAAGAGCTCGATCGACTCGAGTTCGGTCTGGTTTACGTATGCCCGGACGACGCCTTCTTCTACCGCGTCGATGTCGATTCCGAGACTTGCCAGTCTGGAGACCGACTCGCGGTCAGCGACCCGGATCTCCACCGGGAACTTGTCTGAAAAAGGAACGATATCGGCTTCGAAGCCGGCCGCCGCAGCGGTGCCGGCCATAACTACTGAGGCGAAAAGCAAGAGAGCGTAGTTCACCCATTGATGTCTCACGAGTCACCTGCTTTCAAATTTGGCGTACCCTTGATTATAGCACAACTGAGGTGCACACTCAACTATCGCTTGTCCGGTGGGAATCCATAGGTCGGGCGCGGAGACCCGGTGCTCCTGGTGCTTTGGAAGAATCGCTGGTGCACGTTTTGCTCCGCAAGCGAATGCCTCTTCTGAGCAGGCGGACCGAAGGCAAGCCGGCGGTCAGCCGCTACACCTTTATCAGTTTGTAGCGGGACGTGCCGAGACCGAGGCGCTCCGCATGCTTTATCTGGATCTCCCAGTCGAGGCCGCCATAGAGATGCTTGAGCTGGTCCCGTTCCTTCTTGCCAGGTTTAAGCGCGGTCCCGGGCAGCGCCGGCTGGGCGTTTATAAGATCCGCGGATGCCTTGTCAATCGCCACGGGATCGAGGGACACCAGTATACCCACATTGGGTACGACCGCTGCGTCCGAGAATGGATAGCAGTCACACTGGGGCGAGACGTCCATGATGAAGTTTACATAGCCTATCTTCTTCTTGGTCCGGATTACACCCTTCGCGTATTCAGCTATCTTCTCCTGAACCAGGGAAACCGACATGTCCCAGTCGATCCTTATGGCCTTGAAGCGACAGACAACAATGCACTCCGCACAACCGATGCACACGTCGCTGTCAATGGTCGCCTTCTTGTTCTTAACACTGATCGCTCCCGCCGGACACCATTCGACACATTTCGCGCAGCCTGTGCATCTGTCTTTCGAAACATACGGCCGCACGTCCGAATGCATGGCGAGTTTGCCGGCCCGGTTGGCGCAACCCATACCGAGGTTCTTAAGAGCTCCGCCTATGCCGGTGAGCTCGTGACCCTTGACATGCGTAAGCACCAGAAGCGAATCGGCCCTTGCAATGTCCGATGCGATCATCGCCTCATCGAAGTGCTTGCCGTCGATCCTGACCGGCTCGTAGCTGCCACCCTTGAGACCGTCGGCGATTATGGCAGGCACACCCATCGACCCGTAACTGAAGCCGTGCTCGAATGCGGTCCGGAGATGCCTGACGGAGTCCGAACGGGAACCGACATAGAGCGTGTTGGTGTCGGTGAGGAAAGGAACACACCCGGACGGTTCAATTGCCTCAAGCACCGCCCGGACGTACGCCGTTCTTATGTAGCCGGTGCATCCCTTCTCTCCGAAGTGGAGCTTCACAGCAAGCAGATCTCCCTCCCGTCCTATCTTGAGCAGTCCGGCCTTCCGGACACAGGTCTTGAGTCGATCAAGTACACCTGATTCCATGCTTGCACGCAGGTCCACCAGATAGACGTTTGAAACTTTGGCTTTGCTTTTCATTTGGCAACCGACCTCTTTAGGATTTCCTCGGCATGAAGCCGCGCCGATTCAGGCGGCTTTCTTCCACCGATCATTCTGGCCATTTCTCTTACCCGGGCTTCGCCCTTGATTTCCGTGACACCGGTGACAGTCCGCCCTCCGACCGAAACTTTGCCGACAGCCAGATGAAGTTCGGCCGGGCCGGCTATCTGCGCGAGATGCGTTATGCAGATTACCTGCCTGGACTGTGCCACCTGCGAAAGCTTCTGAGCGATGACATCCGCTATGCTCCCGCCTATACCCGAATCGATCTCATCAAAAACAAGCGTGTCGACTTCATCAACGTCCGCAAGGATCTTCTTAAGCGCCAGCATCACCCTTGAGATCTCACCACCCGAGGCGATCCTCCTTAGCGGCAGTAGATCCTCGCCCGGATTGGTCCGTACGAAGAACTCAACATCATCCATTCCGTTCTCACCCACTCTGATCAGGCGGCCGTCCTCACCGTGGATTTCCTCGCCTTCCTCAAGGTCTTCGAAGACCACCTTGAAACCACCACCCTCGATCCCGAGGGATTTAAGCTCCGTTTGGATCAGTTTCTCAAATCGCTTTGCCGCGGACTTTCTTCTGGCGGATAAATCAAGGGCCACACATACGACCTCGTGTTCGAGCCCGTCCCGGTCGGATATGAGTTCCGAGAGTTCGAGTTCGAGCTCCCCCCTGTTATCGACCCCGGTCTTTATCCTTCTCAGGTGGTCGAGAACATCGGCAACCGTCCCGCCGTATTTCCGTTTGACTCTCTCGATTACGGCACGGCGATCGCGCAAGGTCTCCAGTCTGGAAGAATCCAGGTCTATCCGCGACAGATGATCTCTCAAATCCTGTGCGACATCCTGCACGATGACATCCGACTGGTCAAGGGATTCAGCCATGACTCCCGCCTGATCGAAATAGGGCGCGATTCTCTGAAGAGCGGTCCGAGCCCTGGCGATCAGTCTGATAGCGGCGTCGTCGCTGTCATACAGGGCGTCCATAGCTTCCCTGCCCGCCTCAATAATCTTCTCCGCGTGTTCTAAGAGATCGATGTCGCGCTCGATCTCGACATCCTCATCCTCCCTGAGGTCAAGTTGCTCGATCTCTCTTATCTCATAACGGATGAAATCCTCTCTCGAGTTTATGTCCGCAATCTCCTGTTCGAGGTCTCTCACCCTCTTCGCAAGATCACTCAGCGCTTTCTTCCTGTCCGAGTAGGCTTCTTTCAAGTCCAGCAGATGAGCGAAGCCATCAAGGAAATCCACGTGGCTCCCGGGATGCAGCAGCCGCTGGTGCTCATGCTGACCATGAAAGTCCACAAGCAGGTTACCGAGATCTCTGATTCGGCCGACAGCAGCCGCTTTGCCGTTGACGGTGGAGCGCGATTTTCCCCCTCTGGTTATTTCCCGCACAACGATGATCTCGGACGTATCGGATTGCGCAAGACCCAGATCTTCCAGACGTTGGCCCAGTCGACCTCCGGCCAGGTCAAACGATGCCTCTATTCGGCATGAGTCCGCACCCTTCCTAATGACATCATCCGACACCCGCTCACCCAGTACAAAACTCAGCGCACCCACGATTATGGACTTCCCCGCACCCGTCTCTCCGGTAAGAACAGTGAGACCGGGCCGCAGATCGATCGCGGCTCGATCTATGATTGCATAGTTACTTACTGAAAGACTGCGAAGCATACACTACAACCTTCTTGGTTGAACATGAGGATGTCAACACGTGGAAGTCACAATCTCCGCTTGATATCACCCCATTTGAGTTTGTCTCGTAAAACCTCATAGAAAGATCTGCCGCCTGTCAGTACCAGCCTCGTTCGCCGCTCGGATCTCAAGAAGATGATCCTGTCTCCCGACACCAGCTCGAAACCGACCTGCCCGTCAACCGTCAGTTTGATCTCCGGCTCCCCGTACAATGAGTCACCGGCCGAGAGCTCGACGCTCAGTTGCTGGCCCGGTGCCAGAATCATAGGCCTGATCGCAAGCGTGTGGGGGCAAATGGGTGTGGCAATGATCGCATCCATCGACGGATTCACGATCGGCCCACCGGCGGACAACGAGTATGCAGTCGAACCTGTCGGGGTCGAGACTATAAGCCCGTCCGCCGTGTAGGTGGCCAGGTAGTTGCCGTCCACCGCGGTCTTCATGCCGATAACCCTCGAGAGCGCACCTTTGTTTATCACCATGTCGTTGAGGCCGGTGAATGAGGAAACCTCTTTCCCGTCTCGCTCGACGATGGCGTCGATATTCATTCTGTCCTCATACCTGTACTTGCCGGCGATGATCTCTTCTAATGCCCCATAGACCTCCGGTACGCCAACCTCCGTAAGGAAGCCGAGGCTGCCGATATTAACGCCCAGAATGGGAGTGACCGAATCGCCGACCGCCCTGGCAGCCCGGAGAAGTGTTCCGTCCCCTCCCATCGCTATCACTATGTCACTCTCGCTTGCCACCTCATCGATAGGTCTGAAGTCACCATCTGCTATCGTGTCGCGCAGGTCGTCCCAGAGGACGACATGCACGTCTCTCGCACTAAGCCATGATCGGAGTCCCTCGATCAGGTCCGTGACATCAGGCTTACGCTTGTTGGCCACTATTCCGAAGGTCTTCGGCATATTTCACCTGCACCTGCTTAGAGCAGTCACTACACTGCGTGCGATTGCCTCACGTGAGAGACCCACTTCTTCAAGCAACTCATGCCTCGCGGCGTAGGATACGAACCTGTCGGGCAAACCCAGTATGGTTACGGGAACGTTGATGTCACATTCGGACAAGAGCGCACAGACGGCGCTTCCGAAGCCTCCCCTGACCGCGTTCTCCTCAACGGTCACAACAAGCTTGACCTGCGATGCTACGTTCGTCAACAGTTCCCGGTCGAGGGGTTTTGCGAACCGTGCATTGACAACCGAGCAGCTTATACCCTCACCGGCCAGGATCTCGGCTGCCTGACGACACGGCTCGACCATCGAGCCTATGCCGACCAGCGCCACATCACCTCCGCTCGCTATGAGCTCGCCCTTACCGATCTCCAGCGCCCGCAGCTTTTTGTCCAGTTTGACTCCGTAGCCATAGTCACGCGGGTACCTCACCGCGATAGGTCCGCCCTCGTAGACAACCATCGTGGCAAGCATGTGACGGAACTCGTTCTCGTCCTTGGGGGCCATCACTACCAGGTTGGGGACCTGTCCCAGATAGCTCAGATCAAATGCACCGTGATGGGTGGGTCCGTCTTCACCCACGAGCCCTCCCCTGTCGATCGCAAAACCGACGTTAAGCCTCTGGAGCGCCACATCATGGACGATCTGGTCGAAGGCACGCTGCAAGAAGGTGGAATATACCGCGACGATCGGTTTGAACCCCGCCCGCGCGATACCTGCCGCGAACGTGACCGCATGCTGCTCCGCAATACCCACATCGAAAAACCTCTCGGGGAACTTGTCTCTGAAGCGGGTCAGCCCCGTACCATCAGGCATCGCTGCGGTAATCGCAACGACACGGTCATGCTTCGTACCGAGCTCCGTGATCGTCTTACCGAACACCTGTGTATATGACGGGAAATCGGAGCTCTTCTCAAGCTTGCCCGTCTTCTTGTCGAACGTCCCTATGCCGTGGAACTTGGTGGCGTTCTTCTCCGCATGAGTGTAACCCTTACCCTTCGTGGTCACCACGTGAAGAATCTGGGGACCGTTGAACTCCTTTATATGATTGAGCACGTGTATCACCTGCTCGATGTTGTGACCGTCGACCGGCCCGTAGTAACGGAAGCCGAGTTCCTCAAAGAGGATTCCGGGCACAACCAGGTTCTTGAGGCTCTCTTTGATCCGGCCGCCAAGTGACCGCGCGCGGCCGCCGACTGTAGGAATCTTTCCGAGGAGCTCCCAGACGTCCGCCTCGAATCTCCGGTAGACTGGTGCGGATATCAGTCTGGTGAGATACTGCGACAGTGCTCCGACGTTGCGCGAAATCGACATCTTGTTATCATTGAGGATTACGATCAAGTCCTTCTTGAGGTGGCCCGCCTGATTGAGACCCTCAAAGGCCATTCCGCCGGTCAGTGCTCCATCGCCTATAACAGCAAGCACGTGGTAGTCTTCACTGGAGAGATCGCGCGCACACGCCATTCCGAGTGCAGCCGATATCGACGTGCTGGCATGGCCCGTCCCGAAGGCGTCATGATCACTCTCGTCTATCTTGGGAAATCCACTGATCCCGTCCTTCATACGGAGGTGCCGGAAGGCATCCCGCCTGCCCGTCAGGATCTTATGCGCGTATGCCTGATGTCCCACATCCCAGACTATCTTGTCTCTGGGCGAGTCGAAGCAATAGTGAAGGGCGATCGTCAGTTCCACGACCCCCAGGCTGGGAGCGAGGTGTCCACCCGTCTCGGATACGACCGAGATGATCCGCTCTCTAATCTCTCTGGCCAGCCTGTTAAGATCCCGCAGAGTGAGTTCCTTGAGATCCTCCGGGCCTTTTATGTCATCAAGAGGTCCCGTCTCAGCAAACCTCCTCACGATGAGCGGCTTACCACAAGATCCGCCAACGCCATCAAGGGTACGGCACGGTCACCCAGGTCCGCAACATAATCCTTTGCCTCGCAGACAAGATCCCGGGCTTTTTGCCTCGATTCCTCAGGACCGAATACGAGAGGATACGTCAGTTTTCGCTTTCTGCTGTCAAGGTCGGACCCGGACTTGAGTTCGCCGAACCTGCCCTCGGCGTCCATCACGTCGTCAACGATCTGAAACGCCAGCCCTATACGCTCTCCATACTTCCCTATACGCTCTATCAGAGCTTCTTCCGCACCCGCGACAATCGCACCGCTCCGGGCCGCCCCGCAGATGAGGGCACCTGTCTTGCGGCTATGGATGTACTCGACCGTCATCGCATCCGCGTCGGCACCCTCGCTTTCCATGTCCACAACTTGCCCGGCCACCATGCCATCGGTTCCTATTGACTTCATGAGCTCGTCAAGCACACGGACCACACGCTCCGCTTCAAGCACCTTCAACCCCTCGCTCACTATGAGTTCCACGGCAAAGGTAAGGAGCGCATCTCCGGCGAGCACCGCGACGGCCTCCCCGAAGACCTTGTGGCTCGTCGGCTTCCCCCTGCGCACATCGTCATCATCCATGCAGGGAAGATCATCGTGGATGAGCGAGTACGTATGTATGAGTTCGATACCGCAGGCCACAGGCATTATCGATCGGCCTTTCCCTCCACACGCATCGTAGCCGGCCATACAGAGGATAGGCCTGAACCTCTTACCGCCGCTGAAGACGCTGTATCTCATTGCCTCGTGGAGGACCTCGGGATGCGTGCCTTCCGCAGCAAGATAAGCTTCCAGGAATTCGTCGACCAGCACCTTCCTCTGTAAGAGGTATCCGCCCAGTTCGAATTCCCGGCGTCGTCTCGTGGTCACGGTTTAGTCCTCGCCCGGTTCGTCCAGTGGTTCAAGTGTAAAACCGTCGTCTTCGGACCGGACCAGTTTGGAGATTCTCTTCTGTGCGGCTCCAAGCGTCTGCTGACAGGAACGAGCGAGCTTGACCGCCTCCTCGAAGCGATCGAGCGACTGCTCCAGAGGGAGCTCACCGCGCTCGAGGTCGGAGACGATCTCTTCGATCCGCGTCATCGCATCTTCGAAACTCATCTTCTTTTTTGGCATCTAGGTCAACTCCTTCCCCCGCTTTTCCACCCTCGAGACTGCCCCGCCCTCTGCGAACCTTATGGACACACTGTCCCCAACATCTATATCGCTATAGCTCCTGACAATCTTCCTGGTATCACCATGAAAGCATATCGAGTAACCTCTTTCCAGTGTCGCCGTCGGACTCAGAGCCTGAAACTCGCCCTCAAGCCGCGAAAGCCTGGCCGCCTCCGCGTCCGTCCTCGAAACAACCCATGTCTCGGCGCGCATCAACATCTCGTCGATGTCCCTGGCATGCCCGGTCAAACGATCGGTCATGCTTCTCAGACCGTAGTGAGACTTAAGCCCCGTGAGGAACTGCGTGTGACGTTCGATCACGGCAGACACCTGGGAACGGGCCTGCTGCATCAGCGAACTCAACCTGGTCTTTACATCGACATAGTCTACGAGAACAAGTGCGGGGGCGGCTGACGGAGTCGGCGCCCGCGCATCTGCAACGAAGTCCGCAATTGTATAGTCTATCTCATGTCCGACGGCCGACACCACGGGGATCTCTGAGTCGCTTATGGCCCTGGCCACGATCTCCTCGTTGAAGGCCCATAGATCCTCTATCGAGCCGCCACCACGTGCCAGGATGATCACATCAAAACCGCCGAGTGAATTCAGATCGGCGAGGGCCTGCGAAATCTCATCCCGGGCCCCCTCACCCTGAACCCTGACAGGATACACCACTATCTCAACGCCTTGATGTATCTTGGTCGCAGCCCGGATAACATCTCTTACAGCGGCACCCGTCGGAGAGGTCACTACGGCGATGCGTGACGGGAACCTCGGTATCGGCCGCTTGCGCTCGGGATCGAAGAGACCCTCTTTGGCCAGCTTCTCTTTCAGTTCGTTGAAGGCAATGTAGAGCTCACCTTTTCCGGTCGGCAGAATCGTCGTAACGATCAACTCGTACTGACCCTGCCTCTCGTAGACCGTTACCCTGCCGCGCGCGTAGATCTTGAGGCCGTTCTCTGGAAGCACCGACAGATGCCGGGAACTTCCGCTGAAGAGCACGCATCTTATCTGGGCGCCGTCATCCTTGAGTGTGAAGTACGTGTGTCCCGAGGAGTGGGCCTTGCAGTTGGATACTTCGCCCACAACCCAGACCCGGGGAAATTCGCTCTCGACGGCATCCTTGATACACGACGTTATCTCAGATACGCTGTAGACCTTTTCCTTCTCGATCGCATCGTCTATGGGCCGCATCTGGCCAGCCTCGCAACCTTCACTGTGTTCTTAAGAAGCATCGCCACAGTCAGCGGGCCTATCCCGCCCGGTACGGGGGTGATGAAGGAGGCTATGTCCGAGAGCGCTTCGAAGTCGGCATCTCCAACCACCCTGTAGCCTTTTGGTGTTGAAGGGTCTTCGACCCTGTTGATACCGACATCGACAACCACGCAGCCCGGTCTCACCATGTCGGCCTTAAGAAAGCAGGGCTTTCCGAGGGCCGCGACCACGATATCAGCGGACCTGGTGTATCGGGCTATGTCTTTTGTTCTTGAATGGCACAGGGTAACCGTGCAGTTCCTGCCGGGCGTCTTCTGCATGAGAATTGCGGCCAGCGGTTTGCCCACTATGTTGCTGCGCCCGACAATAACCACGTCGGAACCCTCAACGGGAACGGCGTTCCGGTCGAGCAACTCGACTATGCCGGCGGGCGTACAGGCTACGGTATAAGGGGACCCGAGCAGGAGTTTTCCAATATTCTCAGGGGTGAAGCCATCCACGTCCTTTGACGGGTCGATCGCACACACTACAGCGTCGGTGTCGATCCCGGAAGGAAGCGGAAGTTGCACAAGAATCCCGTGCACCGATTGATCCGCGTTGAGCTTCCGGACGACCTCGATCAAGTCTTCCTGTGAGGTCGTCTCGGGCAGATGAAGGGTGTCCGACCCTATGCCGGTCTTCTTGCATGCCCTTTCCTTGCTTCCTACATATATCCGCGAGCCGGGATCGTCCCCGACTATCACAACACTGAGGTGGGGACTGACACCCTGTCGAGCGAGCTCGGCAACCTCGCCTGCCACTTCCCTGCGAATCTGCCCGGCAAGCGCTTTGCCGTCCAGAAGTGCCGCCTTCACTTACTCACTCCCGGAGCCGACGGGACGGTGGATTCGCTCAATGCTCCTGGCCTTGCGCGACTTTCTGTCTATCGAGATCACAACTCCGGAGAATCGCACATCCCCGGTGGCGGCATCAAACCGTGAAGGGATGCCTGTGAGGAAGCGCTCGATTATCACACGTTTGTCCACACCGATCACCGAATCGAAGGGGCCGGTCATACCCGCATCAGTTATGTATGCGGTACCCCCCGGGAGCACGCGTTCATCCGCAGTCTGGACATGGGTATGACTTCCCACCACAGCGGACGCCCTCCCGTCAAGGTACCATCCCATCGCGATCTTCTCGCTTGTTGCCTCCGCATGGATATCCACGATCGTCACCATGGGGTTGATCTCCTTAAGCAGATCATCAACAATCCGAAACGGGCAGTCTATTGCCCTCATGAAGACCCTGCCCAGCAGGTTGATCACGCACACCTTGAGACCGTCCCCGGTTTCATAGATCCCCCACCCCCGGCCGGGCACACCCTTCGGGTAGTTGAGAGGTCTCAGCACGTTGACCATTGAATCAAGGTGAGGGACGACTTCCCGTCTATCCCAGATATGATTGCCCGAGGTGATGACATCGATACCCAGTTCCGTGAGCTCATCTGCCAGCTTCACGGTCAGACCAAAGCCCCCAGCAACGTTTTCACAGTTGGCGATGACAAAATCGATATTGAAATCGGCCTTGATCCCGGACAAGACCCTGCCCACGGCCAACCGGCCCTGCCGGCCTATTATGTCTCCGATGAAAAGAACGTTGAAATCGGAGTTACTTGGCATACTCTATTGCTCGCGTCTCTCTGATGACGACGACCTTCACCTGGCCTGGATACTCAAGCTCTTTCTCGACCTTCCTGGCTATATCCTGGGCCAACGCTTCCGCCCGATCATCATTGACTTCCTTGCTCTCCACCATGATCCTGATTTCACGACCGGCCTGAATCGCAAAGGCCTTGGTAACACCCTTGAAGGAATCAGCTATCTTCTCCAGCTTCTCCAGCCTCTTGACATAACTCTCGAGTGTCTCTCTTCTCGCACCCGGTCTGGCGCTGGAAACAGCGTCGGCAGCCTGGACAAGCACGGAGTTCGCGGAATCGGTCACCGAATCACTGTGGTGAAAACCTATGGCATGCACAACAGCGGGATTCTCACCGTACCTCTCGGCAACATCCGAACCTATCTGGGTGTGAGTGCCTTCCGTCTCATGGTCGATGGCCTTGCCGATGTCATGCAGAAGCCCCGCACGCTTGGCAAGCGACGAATCGAAGCCCAGCTCGGAAGCCATCATACCGGACAGATAAGCGACTTCCTTGCTGTGCTGAAGCACGTTCTGGCCGTAACTGGTACGGTACTGCAGTCTGCCGAGCATCTTGATCAGCTCGGGATGGAGACCGTGGACCCCGACATCCAGTGAAACCTGTTCGCCCACTTCTCTGATCTTCTCATCCATCTCCGCCTGCACCTTCGCCACGACCTCCTCGATCCGCGCAGGATGAATGCGTCCGTCGGCCACCAGGCGCTCCAGTGAGATCTTCGCCACTTCACGCCGTATAGGATCGAAACCCGAGAGGATCACTGCCTCCGGGGTATCATCAATGATAACGTCTATCCCGGTTGAAAGCTCGAATGCGCGTATGTTCCGCCCCTCCCTGCCGATGATTCGTCCCTTCATCTCCTCATTTGGCAGCGACACTACCGAGACCGTCGATTCAACGACATGATCCGCAGCACACCGTTGAATGGCGAGTGTCAGAATCTCCCTCGCCTCTTTGTCGGCCTTCCGCTCTGCTTCTTCTCTCACCCTCCTTATCAGGTGAGCGGCCTCGTGTTTTGCCTCACTCTCGAGGTTCGTTATCAAGACCTGCTTGGCTTCATCGGAAGTCATCCCGGCTATCTTCTCAAGCCTTCTGTTCTCTTCTTCAACCAATCTCTGGAGTTCACTCTCCTTATCGGTGAGCGCTTTGTCCCTCGACGCAACATCCCGTTCGCGCCGGCGGACATCCCCCTCCTTCTTATCAAGAATATCCACCTTACGGTTTAGATTGGCCTCCCTGTCGGAAAACCGCCTCTCAAGCTTGCTCAGCTCCGACTTTCTGGCCTGCGTCTCTCGCTCGAACTTCTCCTTGGCCTTGTACCACTGGTCCTTGGCTTCAAGCACCGCACCTTTCTTGTGCGTTTCGGCTTCCTTCTTGGCCTCCGAAATCATCTTCTCGGCGAGTTTCTCGGTACTCATCAGTTTGCTTTCACTCGCCCTCTTGTGTGCGTACCAACCCAGCATGAATAGCAGCATGCCTACAACAAGGCTCGCTATGACAATCACTATTTGCTCAACCATTTGCATGTACCTCCCCCGCAGTTTCACAAAGCGGACTGCGACCGCAATTATGCCGTCTTAGGGGGATTAGATGGATGGGTAAAGCCTAAATGATAGCAGTTCGGATATGCTGAGGAGATATCACACAGTCAACTCATGAAAAATCACGGGACTATCTCCTCCAATTTTCGCCGCATTCTCTGCGTTGTCGCTTCCACGTCTTCCATGACCCTGCGCTTTTCATCGCGTTCCCTGAAAAGCTCGTCGGCGATATTCAAAGCTGCAAGTATACCGATCTTTGCGAGCGAGCCTACTGCGGGTGTCCCTTTGGCAACTTCTTTCATTCTCTGGTCGACATGACGCGCAAGCTTTGTCATGTACTCAACATCCGCTTCACCTTTTATCTTGTAATCGTGTCCAAATATCTCGACAGTCACGCTGTCTTTTTCGTCGGACACCCTAGGCCCTCCGGAAAACCTGGTTATGTTGCAATCCGAACTGATTCATAGAC
The DNA here is from genome assembly GCA_043810925.1 of Candidatus Eiseniibacteriota bacterium. GTDB lineage: Bacteria > Arandabacterota > Arandabacteria > Arandabacterales > Arandabacteraceae > Arandabacterum. The sequence continues at coordinate 25,273 of JBDRNT010000172.1, read as the reverse complement.
CCCTCCACTACCCCACATTCTATTCTTACTGCAAAACCTCCACCTTTGCAAGCATAGAGGTTACTTTGGACTTCATTAAAGCACATCTCTTCTTATATGCTTTATTCTCAGCAATAAGCTCCTTTGTCCGATCTCCCTCCTTATCAGCCTGGCAAACCTGCTTCTCAAGCGCAGATAGCCTCTGCTCAAGTTTCGTCTTTTCTGATGAAAGCTCCATGTTTCTATCTCTAACCGCCTTCAGATCGTCAACTACATTTTCGACCTTAGCAGCAAGCAACTCAAGCTCATCTTTATCCATGAGGGTACCCCCATCTCATCGATTTATCACTCTTTCATTCTAATTTTTCCACCAAATTCGCTAAACAGACGTTCTTCCATCCTCTTCTGTAAACCGTCAATTTCCTGTTCAGTGAGGGTCCTTGCAGGGCTTCTGAACACTATCCCGTATGCAAGGCTTTTTGTTCCCTCGGGGATCTGTTCACCCTCGTAGATATCGAATGTCTCAACCGATTCCACGAGTGACCCGCCTTCTGCCAGTATAACGGCCCTGATTTTCGAGTCAACAACACTTTGCGGAACGATAACCGCGATATCCCTCTTCACCGCCGGGTACTTCTGAATATCCTGGTACTTGCGCGGCCTGGAGGCCGGTGCGATCAGATGCTCGAAGTCGATCTCAGCAACGTAGATAAGCCTCCTGGCACCCGTAGCGTCGCTCACCGGCGCTGCGAGCTCGCCCATAGAACCGATCGGTAGACCGGCATCACCCTGGTTCAGGCTGACTACCGCACGTCGCCCGGGGTGTAAAAAGTCGTAACCGCCATCCGTGAAGCTCAACTCCAGATCGAAGGATGCTGCAAGTGCCTCAAGAATCCCTTTGAGATCGTAAAAGTCAAATCCCCTTGCTTCGGCGTACCAGGCACGCGGTTGGGTAGCACCGGAAAGGCCGATTGTGAGTCTGAGTGCTTCCCCGAACTCCCCACCCTTCTTGAAGTAGACCCTGCCCAGCTCAAACAGTGCTACTACCTCCTGCCCGAACCGCTCGTTCTTGACAAGCGCGGTGACGATACCCGGTACAAGACTGCCTCTTAGGATCGAGTTCTGTATGCCCACCGGGTTCCTGATCTCGACCAGGGTCTCCGCCGGGATGTTATAGAGGTCCATGCTAGCGGGGCCCGCCATAGCGTCCGAGACAATCTCGGTGAGCCCCATACCCGTGAGGGTATTCCTCGCAAGACCGGCAATCTGGGCTTCCAGCGGCAGTTTGCCGTAAGTCTGGCATGTCGTGGTAGTGGTCCCTTCGATCCGGTCATATCCGTAGAGTCTTGCGACCTCCTCGGCGATATCGGCTTCGAACTCCACATCGCATCTACGTGTGGGAACAACCACCTCGAGGTCCTTCCCGGGCGAGACGAGGAAACCAAGCCGCTCGAGATAGTCACATATCTCCTGCTCCGGGACCGATGTCCCGAGGAGCCGGTTGATCCTCTTGGGATTGACAAATAGATGCCTGGGGGCTACCGGTTCCGGATAGACGTCAATCATCCCGCGGGACACGTGACACTTAGTATTCTGCTGGATCAGGGCGGCGGTCCGTGCCAGCACGTACAGAACCGCCCCGATATCTACGGTTCTGGCAAAGCGGTACGACGCCTCTGTTTGAATACCCAGCCTCTTTGAGGTTTTCCAGATAGAGGGCGGATCAAAGAAGGCACCCTCAATCAGCACCCTTTTTGTCAGAGCGCCGACCTCGGAGTTCCGGCCCCCTATCACACCCGCTATCGCAATCGGTTTCTCTTTGTCTGCAATCACAAGGTCATCCGGAGAGAGTTCGTACTCGTTTGCGTCAAGCGCAACGATCTTCTCCCCGCTCCCGGCACGCCTGACGACTATCCCGGCCCCGGCCAGTTTGTCCAGGTCGAAGGCATGCAGAGGATGTCCCGTTTCGAACAGAACCATGTTTGTGGTGTCGACGACGTTGCTGATAGGACGCAACCCGGCAAGCCGGAGTCGGGCCCTCACCTCAGCACTCGATCCTCTGACCTCGACATCCTCAAGGGCAATCGCCCCGTATCGTGGGCAAGCCTCGGTGTCAACAACCTCAACCGTGGCCAGGTCTGCTATAGGGCTTCCATCCTCGGATAGACCCGGTTCCGGGATGATCAGCTCCTTACCGAAGACCGCAGCCAGCTCACGGGCGATTCCAATCAACCCCAGGCAGTCGCTCCGGTTGGGCGTTACCTCCAGCTCGATCACCGGTTCGTCAAGCCCGAGCGCCTCGATCAGTTTGATACCGGGTGCGACCTCGGAATCAATCGCGAGAAGCTCATCCTTTGAATCATCCAGCCAAGCCTCCCAGCCTGAACAGAGAACACATTCGGAGTTGACCCCGGCAATCGGAGCCGCATCCACCGTTCGTCCGCTTCCCAGCCTGGCCCCGGGCATTGCGATGGCATAGAGCACACCCTCATCGACGTTCGGTGCCCCGCAGACCGATGTGAGACTCGTGTAGCCAACATTGACTTCGACGATCTTAAGGTGCGGCTGATCCGGATGCTTGCCGACCTTGGTGGCGCGGCCGACGATGAAGTTATCCAGGCAATCCCACTCGTTGGCAATCACCTCGGCGTCGGCGAATCCAAGCATTATCAGATAGGCGCAGACCTCCTCCGGTGTGACATCCAGCTTAACGAATTCCTGCAACCACCCGTAAGGGAGTCTCATCACCTGCTCCTAGAACTGACTCAGGAAACGCAAGTCGTTATCGTAAAGCATTCTTATGTCGCCTATGCCGTACTTGAGCATGGCCACCCTCTCCACCCCCATCCCGAAGGCATAGCCAGTTACGCCCAGCGAGTCGTAGCCGACATGCTTGTAGACGTTGGGATGGACCATTCCACAACCCAGTACCTCGAGCCAACCCGACTGTTTACAGAGTCTGCATCCCTTGCCGCCGCAAACCAGACAGGAAATGTCCAGTTCGGCGCTTGGCTCGGTGAACGGGAAGAAGTGCGGCCTGAATCTGACCTTGGTCTCCTCGCCGAATATCTCCCTGGCGAAGGCCGCGAGTGTGCCCTTCAGATCAGCCATGCTTACATCATGATCAACATACAACCCCTCTATCTGCAAGAAACTCATCAGATGAGAGGCATCCGGTGTATCTCGCCTGTGGCACCTGCCGGGCACAACCACCCGTACAGGCGGGGACTGAGACTTCATGACACGTATCTGCGCAGGCGAAGTATGCGTCCTCAGAACGTGTCCGTCACCGACGTAGAAGGAATCATGGTCGTCTCGTGAGGGGTGCCACGCAGGAAAGTTGAGAGCGTCGAAGTTGTTGTATTCGGTTTCAATCTCGGGCCCCTCGACCGACGTGAACCCCATCCCGACGAAGACGCCTACTATCTCATTCATCATCTCGACAGCAAGATTGCGACGCCCCGTTCTAAACTTCCTCCCCGGCAGGGTCACATCGAGAGACTCTTCGGTAAGATCCGAGGCATAGGTCGCCTGCTTGAGCTCATCGGTGCGCGAATCGACCAGACCCTGTAACTCTTCCTTGGCCTCGTTAAGAAGCCCGCCGAGCTCCTTGCGTTCTTCGGGAGCAGCCTGACCCAGCTTCCTCAGGAGGAGCGTCAGGATCCCTTTCCTGCCCAGATGTTTTGTGCGCAGTGACCTCAGGTCATCAAGGCTCTTCGAGGAGAGTATTTCGTCGCGTGCAGTCTGTTGTGCTTTCCTTGCTTCATCACGCAGATCCATACGCCTTCTCCAAGGCCTGCTTGGCCTTGCCGACGATCTCTATGAATGCGGCCTCGTCGGTTACAGCGAGATCGGCGAGAATCTTTCTATCGATGGCTACCCCGGCCTTATCAAGCCCGTCTATCAGCCTCCCGTAGCCGATGCCCTGCATCCTCGCCGCGGCATTGATCCTGACAATCCAGAGTGACCGCATGTCACGCTTCTTGGCCCGTCTGTCGCGATAAGCATATACAAGTGCTCTTCTAACACTCTCCAAGGCCGTACGATAGAGCCTGTGTTTGGAACCCACAAAGCCCCTTGCGGCCTTAAGTACTTTCTTGCGTCGTCTCCTCGATTTCACCGCTGTTTTCGTACGTGGCATCGCGTTCCTCCGTCACCCTCTCCTTCTTATCCGGTTCTTTTATTGCGCTGGGCTTGGGGCAGATCACCATCATCATGGTCATGCCCTCTCGTTTCGGCCCCGCTTCGACTGTGGCGATCTCTGCAAGTTCTTCCGCCACCCTCTTCAGAATCCTCAAACCTATATCGGGATGAGTAACCTCCCTGCCCCTGAAAATCAAGGAAAACTTCACCTTGTTGTTTTCCTCAAGGAACCTGCGGGCGTGGTTCATTTTGAATCCGTAGTCGTGTGTTTCGATCTTGGGCCGCATTTTGATTTCCTTGACATGCATGACGTGCTGCTTCTTCTTCGCCTTCTTCGCCTTCTTGCTCTGCTCATACTTGTACTTGCCGTAGTCCATTATACGGCAGACCGGCGGCACGGCTCCGGGAGAGACCTCCACTAGATCAAACCCTCTTTCCTGCGCCATCTGAAGGGCTTCCCTTGTTTCGGTTACACCCAGCATGTTGCCCTCTTCATCAATCAAACGGATTTGGGGAACCCTTATTCTGTCGTTGATCCTGATTGTCTTCAATCCCTTTGCGATCTTAGTCACCCCCTAATCTTCAATCGACCTCAAGTCTATTTCACCCCGTATCCTGTCCACGAACTCATCAAGAGGCACGATGCCCTGGTCACCCACCTTCCGTTTTCTGACCGCGACACCGCCGCTCTCTGCTTCCTTGTCGCCCACCACGAGAATGTAGGGCACTTTCTCCAATGTTTTGCTCCTGATCCGGTAACCCAGTTTCTGTTGTGAACCCACGAGCTCAGCCCGTACTCCGCTTTCCATAAGCCGGCTGAGCACTCCGGCTGCATAGTCTTCGTTCTTCTCCAGCACCGGAAGCACCGATGCCTGGACGGGTGCAAGCCACACGGGAAGTGCGCCTGCATAATGCTCCAGCACGGTGGCTACGAAACGTCCCATTGCCCCAAGGACCGTCCGGTGGATCATCACGACGTTGTGCGCATGGCCGTCCTGACCCACGTACTCGACACCAAGACGGCCGGGCAGATTGAAGTCGAACTGGATGGTCGGCCCTTGCCAGCCTCTGCCGAGAGCATCAAGCAGTTTGATGTCGATCTTGGGACCGTAGAAGACCGCTTCACCCTCCTTGCGGGTAAACGGTATCTCTTTGCGCCTGAGGGCCTCGGCCAGGGCTCCCTCCGCATCGGCCCATTCATCATCAGCCCCGGCGTAATCCCCCGGCTTCTCGGGATCCCGCACACTGAGGTCCACCTGGTATTCCTTGAAGCCAAAGGTCGAGAGCATGTACTGGGCAAGCTCGATCACACCGACGACCTCATCTACGATCTGATCTCTCGTACAGAATATGTGTGCGTCATCCTGCGTGAATCCCCTCACACGCATAAGACCATGCAGCGTGCCCGATCGTTCTTTCCTGTGCACGGTTCCAAGCTCTGCCATCCTTATGGGCAGGTCCCTGTAGCTCCTTTTCCTCGATTTGTAGATCAGGATATGGCCGACACAGTTCATCGGCTTGAGTACGTATTGCTCGTTGTCAACATCGAAGACATACATGTTCTCCTTGTAGTACTCAAGATGACCGGAAGCCTCCCACATTCTCGCTCTGGCTATGTGCGGTGTGTAAACAAGGCTGTAACCTCGCTTTTCGTGTTCGCGCATCCAGAAATCCTCGACCGTCCGCCGTATGACAGATCCCTTCGGATGCCAATAGGCAAGCCCGGCGCCTGCTTCCTCGTGAATCGAAAACAGATCAAGATCCGTCCCGAGTCGTCTGTGATCCCTGGCCTTCGCCTCTTCAAGTCTGTCGAGGTACTGCTTGAGATCGGCATCATCGTCAAACGCAGTACCGTAAATCCTCTGAAGCATCGGCTTGGTCTCGTCCCCGTGCCAGTACGCTCCGGCAAGACTTGTGAGCTTGAAGGCCTTCAGGCGACCCGTCGAGGGCAGATGAGGTCCGCGACACAGATCGGCAAAACCACCCTGCCGGTAAATGCTGACTGTGGCTTCTTTCATCTCCTTGAGGAGCTCCACCTTGTAGGACTCTCCCGCCTCGGAAAACACGGCAACCGCCTCATCTCTCGGCATCTCCGTGCGTTCGAGGATGAAGTCCTGTTTCACCATCTGCCTCATTATGTTCTCTATCTTCGGCAGATCTTCATCCGTCAGCTTGCCGCCGGCATCGAAGTCGTAGTAGAAACCCGATTCGATGGCCGGTCCGATTCCGAGCTTTGCGTCCGGATACAGGGTCTTGACGGCCTGCGCCATCACATGCGATGCCGTATGCCGGTAAATGTCTCTGGCCTCGGGTGAATCGAAGGTCAGAAACTCCACGCTTGAATCCTCGGTGAGGACAGTGGCAAGGCCCACGATGGACTCACCGATACGGGCCGCGATGATGGTCTTATCCCCACGGCCACCCATGGAGTCTGCAACCTCGACGAGGTTGGTCCCTGCCTTGAGATCAGCCATCAAATATGATCTATCAGCACTTTCGCGTTCAGGCATCTCTATCTGCCGCATGATACAGAAATGGTGGGCGATACTGGACTTGAACCAGTGACTTCCTGCTTGTCGAGCAGGCACTCTCACCAGCTGAGCTAATCGCCCACACGTCTAACTTCTGTTTCATCAATTAATTATACCCATTTCTTAAATGATTACCGTAAGAGTCGGCAACTGTCAAGCGAAATCTCCCGTGTCACTCCTTTGGAGTCTCCGGATCTGTGTCCCCACCGGTTTCCCGCTCTGAGAGAGTCTCCTCTGTATCAGCATCAGACTCCACGGACTCGGGTTCGGCCTCCTCGGAGACTTCGCTCCCGGCCTCCTCGGACACTTCGCTCCGGGCCTCCTCAGACACTTCGCTCCGGGCCTCATGCCCGGAAGGTTCGGTTGTGACTTCATCGGCCACTTCGCTCTCATCGTCAAAGTCATAATCATCCGCTTCGGCCTCAACCTGTTCCTCGACTGCCCCTTCAACCTGTCCCACGGCTGCTGCGGTCACAACGTCACCGACGGTCAGTTTCCGCGGACCGTACTTGCGCATGTACTCATCGACCTCGTCTCTGTCCTGATCAGCGAGGTAATCCTTAACGCTGAGCAGGATCTTGCGGGCATCAGGATCGATCCGTATGACCTTGAGCGGTATCTCATCGCCGACGTCGAATATGTCCGACGGTTTCTTGATGTTGTCCGGGCCGAGATGTGAAAGGGGAACAAAGCCCTCGACGTCCTCCTCCAGCTCAACGATCACGCCACGGTCCTGGGTCTTGACGATCTTACCTTTCGCCATAGCACCCACTCCGTACTTCTCAAGCAGACTCTCCCACGGGTTCGCATCAATCTGCTTAAGCCCCAGCGAGATCTTCCTGCTCTCCTTGTTGATGCTGAGGATCACTACATCGACCTTGTCACCTTTCTTGACGATCTCACTGGGATGTCGGATTCTCTTCGTCCAGGACATGTCGGATATATGGACAAGTCCCTCGATCCCCTCCTCAATTTCGACAAACGCACCGAAATTGGTGAGGTTCCTGACCTTTCCGACCACTCTTGTTCCTTCGGGATACCTCTCTTCGAGTGTCTCCCAGGGATCCGGTTCCACCTGTTTGAGCCCGAGAGAAATCTTCTCGTTCTCTTTGTCGATCTTAAGCACGACGGCCTCTATCATGTCCCCTATAGCCACCACCTTCGAGGGGTGCTTGACGTGCTTGGTCCACGACATTTCAGACTTGTGTATCAGTCCCTCGACACCCTTCTCGAGTTCGATGAAGGCGCCGTAGTCGGTTATGCTTACAACCTTACCCCTGATCTTGGAGGCGACCGGATACTTTGTCTCGATGTCCTCCCACGGGTAAGGTGTGAGTTGCTTAAGCCCCAGGGATATTCGCTCCCTCTCAAGTTCGAAATCAAGAACCATCACCTTGGTCTTATCCCCTATCGCAAGCATCTCAGACGGGTGGCTTACACGTCCCCATGCCAGATCGGTGATGTGCAGCAAACCGTCTATTCCGCCGAGATCTATGAACGCGCCGAAGTCGGTTATGTTCTTCACGATACCTTCACGTATCTCACCCTTCTTCAGTTCGGCAAGCAGGGCGTTCTTCTGCCGTTCACGTTCCTCCTCAAGCACCATCCGTCGTGATACAACAACGTTGCGTCTTCGCTTGTTGAGCTTGATCACCTTTACACTGATGATCGCGCCTATCAACTCAGTGAGGTTCTGGATGTGACGGATGCCCACCTGCGATCCGGGCAAGAAGGCCTCAACCCCGAAGAGGTCAACCACGGCACCACCCTGAATCCGCTTCAGGAGTTTGCCCTCGACCACTTTCTGGTTGTCATAGGCATCCTTGATCGTTCCCCAGACACGCAGGAAATCGGCTCTCTGTTTTGAGAGGACAACAAGCCCATCCTGATTTTCCATTTTCTCAAGATAGACATCAACCTGATCTCCGACTCGAATTGTCGGGCTCTCGCCGAATTCACTGAGCGGGATGATACCTTCGGATTTAAACCCCACATCAACGAGGACCTCGGCCGCGGCAACCTTTACAATGCGTCCTTTGATTGTCTCGCCTTCGCGCAACTCCTTGAAGGACTCCTCGTACATGTCGAGGATGTCCTGCGGTATCTCGACGTCGTCCTCGTCCTCCCTCGCAATGGGCTTGATCTTCGCATTCCAGGGAATCTTCTTCCCCCTCTCCTCAAAGGATGGCGTCCACTCTCTGGACGTCCCTTCCCTTGGAGTCTTTTCACTACCTGTCATACTACCCCTTCTCCTTCCTTTTCTATAGATTTAGCCTTTGCGGCTATAGAAAAGCCATCACTGCTACATCTGTTTGAGCCTGTCGAAGATATTCTCGACAAGCCACTTGGGTGTGGAAGCACCGGCCACGATGCCGACGGTCGCACCCCGCTTGAACCATCTGCCGTCTATCTCGCTGGCAGTCTCGACATGATGGGTCTTTGCACATATCGAGCTGCAGAGGCTTTTCAGACGGGAAGTGTTGGCGCTGTTCCTTCCACCGACTACGAGCAACACGTCAACCTTATGAGCGAGCGAACTGGCTCGCTCCTGCCGTCTGACGGTCTCAATACAGATAGTGTTAAAGACCAATACCTCCTTCGCTCTCCTGGCAATATGGCCGACAACGTCGGCGAACATGTCGACGGACATCGTCGTCTGAGCTATAATACCCACTCGTGATCCAAACTTCAATCTTTTTGCTTGCTCGAAGGTCTCAACCACAACCGCCTTGTTGTCGACATGGCTCCTTATCGTCTTGACCTCGGGATGATCCTTCTCACCAACTATAACCACCCGGTAACCTCTATCGAGCAGTTTTCTCGCATTCTCCTGGGCCTTTCTCACAAATGGGCAGGTCGCATCTATGATCTCGTAGCCATAGCTCTCGGCTTTCTCAAGGATCTCCCTGCTGGCACCATGTGATCTCACGACCATCAGGCCTCCACCCTTGCGCAGCCGCCTGAGAGGCTTGATACCTACCTCCTCCAGTTTCTCCACGACCTGCGGATTGTGGATCAGAGGCCCGAGGCTGCAGACACCGTCTCCAGCCTGCCGGGCCGCCGCCAGGGCCACCTTTATCGCACGCTTCACACCCGAACAGAACCCCACACCTTCACTGATGATGATATGAAGGTTCTTACGCTTTGCTTTTCGCGAGATCGGCAATTCTCCTCATCACCTCTTCAGTTACTTTCTGATACCCCTCCCGGCTGCCCGGACCGGCCTCATCGGACGCCGCCGGCATAACCGGCTCACCAAAGCTCACACTTAGCCTCCCCCTCCTCAGCAACGCCGCACCCAGGCGGTTTGTCCCTGTAACGTATGCCGGCACAACCGGTGCCGATGCCAATGACGCTATCATTCCGATCCCGGGCTTGGGCTTAAGCAACCTCCCTGTCAGACTTCTTGTACCCTCAGGAAACATGAGCACAGCTTTTCCCTGTTTGAGAATCCCAACAGCCTTCCTGAGCGCTCCCACGTCGCCTACCGATCTCCTTAAGGGTATGGCATTATACCGGCTTATCAGCCACGCGAAGGCCTTGTTGGTGAAAAGCTCTTCCTTGGCCAGAAAGATCACCTCACGCGGTACGCCGCTTCCGACCACCGGTGGGTCACAATAGGACACGTGGTTACTCGCAATGATAACGGCACCCGATCTCGGTATGGCCTCGCTCCCGGTCACCTTGAAACCGAAGAGAATCCTCTCTACGAATCTCAGGAAGTGCCACGATATCCTGTAGTGAAACCTCAAGACCCTTCTCCCCCGATTACTTTCTCGGCTTCCTCAACCACTCGTTCAACTTGTCCGTCTATCGTGAGATTCGTCGTGTCAACGATTATCGCGCCGGCCGGGACAACAAGGGGACTATGCTCCCTTCCCGAGTCATACGCATCGCGCGCTCCCATATCTCTCTCGATCCGGGTGATGTCCACCAGGTTTCCCCCGGCATCAAGTTCCTTCTTCCTCCTTGACGCCCTTGCCGAGAGATCGGCATCCAGGTAGATCTTGACCTCGGCATCGGGGAATACGACCGACCCGATGTCTCTACCCTCCGCAACGATCCCGCCATTCGCGCCGATCTTGCGCTGTAACTCGACCATCCTCGTCCGCACACCCTTCGCCGCAGCCACCACAGATGACTTCTGCGTAACTTCGAGCTCCCGCAGCCGGTCGGTCACATCCTCCCCGTCAAGGACTACACGGGTTCCATCAGGTTCGGTCTCGACTGTTACGTCGGTATCACGTGCCTGCTGGGCAAGGACTTCGGGATCATCAAGATCGATTCCCGTTCTCAGGGCTTTCAAGGTCATCGCCCTGTACATGGCACCAGTATCAAGATAGAGATAACCGAGCCTGCGCGCGACCAGCTTCGCTGTCGTGCTCTTACCGGATCCCGCGGGGCCGTCAATGGTTATGACTATTCTCTTCAGCTTCCGCCCCCTTGAGTTTGGTAAGATATGCTTCCTCGACAATTCGTCTAAGGCCCCGTACCTCGTCTCTCGTAAGATGTCTCCACTCGCCCGGTTTCAAATCACCGATAGTTGCGGTCCCGAATCTCGTTCGCTTAAGAAACGTGACCTCGTGACCGCACGCAGCCATCATCCTTCGTATCTCTCGCTTCTTACCTTCGGTCAGAGTTATCATCAGAGCAGACGTACCCCCACCCTGCCGGAGCACCTCCACACACTTGGCCTTTGCGATGCCGTCGTCGAGCTCCACGCCGTCCGTCAGCCTCCCCGCGACCTCTTTTCCGATTGAGCCGTTTATCTCGACCTCGTAGACCCGCTCGACAGCGAACCTGGGGTGCGATAGCCTGTGGCTGAGTTTGCCGTCATTCGTAAGCAGGAGCAGCCCCTCGCTTTCCATGTCGAGCCTGCCGACAGTGAAACTTCCCTCGGGAAGATCTCCGATCGCCTGAAAGACGGTCTCCCTCTCCTGCGGATCACTGGCAGTGACAACAGTACCCCGTGGCTTATAAGCTGCCACGTAGAATCGCTCTACAACGGGGGCAACCTCTTCGTTCCTGACCTCGACCACATCTACCATGGGATCGACCAGTGTACCGATCTCGCTTACGACCTCCCCGTTAATCGTAACCAGCCCCTGCTCGACCAGGAGCTCGCACTTCCGCCGTGAACCCAGGTGACAATCGCGCAGGAACTTGTTAAGCCTAGTCCTGGCCGGCATCACTCTCCTCGGGCACTTGCTCGCCTTCGGCGCCCTCCACGGGCACTTGCCCGCCTTCGGCACCCTCCACGGGCACTTGTTCGCCTTCGGCACCCTCCACGGGAACTTGCCCGCCTTCGGCACCCTCTCCGGGCACCTGCCCGTCTTCGGCATTCTTCTCGCCGACCAGCTCCTCTATCTCTTCCATCTTTGGCAGGTCACTCAGTCTGCCCAAGCCGAACCGCATAAGAAAGTCACGCGTGGTCCCAAAGAGCAGAGGGCGACCCGGTCCCTCACCGCGACCGACCATCCTGACAATGTCCCGCTCCATCAAGGTCCTCAAGACACCATCGGCGTTGACTCCGCGGATCGCCTCTATCGTTGAACGTAGTACAGGCTGTTTGTAGGCAACGATGGCGAGGGTCTCAAGCGCCGCTTTTGACAACTTCTGCTTCGACCTGCTCTCGAAGAGTTTCCCTACCCATATAGAATAATCGGACTTCGTTGTCAGCTGGTACCCGCCGCCGATCTCGACAATCTGAAACGATCTCCCCTGGTCGATATAGTCCTGGCTCAACGAATTCAGTACTTCCGTAACGTGCTCGGCCTCGACACCGGGAACAATCGATCTTATCCTCGTAATGCTCAGTGGGTCAGCCGAGGCAAAGAGCAGGGCCTCCACTATTCGCTTAAGTTCCTCCATCAACATTCTCCTTGGCAACCCTGTGAATGTAGATCTGGCTGAAAGGCCTAGCCTGTCTTACGGTAGCAAGCCCGAGTCTCAGGATCTCAAGCATCGCGAGAAAGGTCGCAATGAGGTCGGCCGCCGTCGACTGATCCTCAAAAAGCTCCTCGAAAGTGGTGATCTCCTTCTCAGCAATCTTCTGCTTGAGGAACTCAATCCTTTCCTCGATCGAAGACTCTTCAGTTTCGACCTCGAGGTACCTGACCTTGGCTCTCTCCAGCACCACCTTGAAGGCCGAGATCAGGTCGAAGAGATTATACGAGTACTCGACCTCGGTCGTATCCGTCTCCACCTCGGACTCGGGTCTGGTGAAGAGCATTTTCCTCTGATACTCCATTGACTCGAGTTTGGTGGCGGCGCCTTTAAATCTCTGGTACTCCACGAGCTGGCGCACCAGCTGCTCTCTCGGGTCCTCTTCCTCTTCCTCGTCGCCGGCGTGCCGGGGGAGCAGCATACGGGCCTTGATCCTCATCAAGGTGGCCGCCATCACCAGAAACTCACCGGCCAGCTCGAGGTTCAGGAACTTGAGCATCTTGATATACTCGACATACTGTTCGGTTATCCGCGATATGGGTATGTCATAGATGTTGATCTCCTGTTTCTTGATCAGAAACAGCAGGAGATCGAGAGGCCCCTCAAACTGATCAAGCTTGACCTTGTAGTCCATAGGTTTCTACCTGAAGAACTTCATCGCCTTCCTGACTTCATACATCGTGCTCTCGGCCGCTTCCCGGGCGCGGATCACGCCGTCTTCAAGAACCGAAAACACGGCGTCCTTGTCGGCCTCGAGCTCGGCCCGGCGCTCACGGATGGGAGCCAGGTAGTCGGCTATTGCCGTCGCGCATGCCTGCTTACACTGTACGCAACCCAGACCGCCCGAAAGACAGCCTTCCTTCGTCGCCTTAACGGCATCCGGATTGAAACGCTCGTGATACGCGAAGACGTTGCATATGTCGGGATGACCGGGGTCACCCATACGGATCTTCTCAGGATCGGTGATTGCGGTCTTCACCTTCTTCTCTATGGCCTCCGGCGGGTCGGATAGGAGGATCACGTTTCCGAGTGACTTGCTCATGCGTTTGCCATCCAGCCCCGGCAGCCGCGCGAACTTGGTGAGTAGCGGCTCGGGGACAGGGAAGACCTCGTCATAGACGGTGTTAAACCTGCGTGCGATCTCGCGTGTTATCTCGAGGTGAGGAAGCTGGTCCTCACCGACGGGGACCGCGTGTGCCTTGTACATGAGTATGTCCGCCGCCTGGAGCACCGGATAACCCAGGTGACCGTAGGTAATGTTCTCTCCCAGCTCGAGGTCCCGTACCTGCTCTTTGAGCGTGGGGTTCCGTTCAAGGCGGGCCGTTGTTATCATCATGGAAAACAGCAGATGGAGCTCGGCGTGCTCCTTGACCTCGGACTGGACAAAGACCACGCTCTTCAAAGGATCGATGCCTGCAGCAAGCCAGTCGATCACGACCTCGATCCCGTCATCCACGAGCCCCGAGGTGTCCTCATATCCTGTTGTGAGAGCGTGCCAGTCGGCGACCTCGAAAAAGCACTCGTACTCCTCTTGAAGCACGACCCAGTTGGCAAGGACACCGACGAAGTTACCCAGATGGAGTTTACCCGTCGGTCTCATACCGCTTAAGATTCGCTTACGTGCCATCCACTCCCCCTCAGTATCCTATACCGGTGAATAGACCAAATAGAAACACAACCGGCGGTCTTATTATCAATCCGATCACCCCGATTACGATCAGCCCTATGACCAGAAGCGGACCGAACCTTCCTATGGCTTCATACTTCCGTGCCTGCTCAACGGGGAGCAGTGCCGAGAGCACACCCGAACCATCCAGCGGTGGTAACGGTATCAGGTTGAAGAACGCGAGATAGAGATTGATCAGCGCCACCGAGATCAGAATCACGGACAAGGGCTCGACGAACGGCATACCGGCGAATCCGGCGATCACTATCCTGAGCACGATTCCCGCGACCATCGCCAGAGCGATGTTCGAAAGCGGCCCGGCCAGTGAGACGAGTAGCACGCCCTTCCTCGGGTTTCTCATGGCAAATGGATTCACGGGAACAGGTTTTGCCCACCCAAATCCAATTCGCCCACCCGAGCCCACAAGGAGTATCAGAGGAACAACGATGGTCCCGATGAGGTCAATATGTGCAAGGGGATTCAGGGTGACTCTACCGAACTCCTCGGCAGTATTATCCCCTTGAAGTTTGGCAACCCTCGCATGAGCATATTCATGGATGCTCAACCCCAGAAGTATCGCAAAAACGCCGGCAACTATGTTCTGTATTTAATACAGCCCCCTTGCTCACCGTAGTGAGCCATAGATTTTGACGGAATATACCACCACCCCACCCCCCTGTCAACCTAAAATCCCCCTTTGGGGGGTCAGCCTTGTGGGGTCAGAGCTAAAAGAGTGACTTTTTTGGGGTCAGAGCTAAAAAGGTGACAGATTGGGGTCAGACCCCGAACGAGTTTTTTTAGCTCTGACCCCAAAAAAGTCACTCTTTTAGCTCTGACCCCAAAGGAGGTTAGGCCCCTCGGAATTTGCGGACGTAGCTGAGTTCGTCGGTGCGGGTTTTGATCTTGCCCTCAAGTCTGAGCTTGAGGATATCCTCGAGGATCTTCCCGACACGCGGACCTTCACCGATTCCGAGCGACGCTATCTCGCCGCCGCTCAGCCGGGGCGTGACATGGCGCCAGTCCGCCAGGTAGCGGCGAATCACGTTTCGCGCTCCTGGAGGTGAGGCTGCATACAGATGCACAAGGCCCTCCGGGGGTACCATGCGCAGGAGTTTCACGGCCTTGTAAGCATCCCGCACGCTCAGCTTCCCCAGCCGGGTGCCAGTCTTCTTTAGATCACTCGAAACCCACAGGAGGACATCCCGCACATCAGACTGCGGGTTAAAGTAAGTTATGATATATTCGGCCTTACTCCCTCCTAAATAAACGAATAAGGATGAGAGCCAGCATAACCATAGCCTTAAGAAACCCCGTCCGGCCGCCGTCTCGACGCTCTCTATCGCGCGGCCCAACCTACCTGTCTCTCGGCCATACAGCGTAAGAGCCGGATGCATGGCGCTGAGCATGCCGTACCTCTGGAGCATGCTCAGGCCCCTGGCCGGCCGGTCACCGGCACAGATATGCTTAAGTTCAGTGTAGGCCCGCTTTCCGGATATCGACTTCAGACACCCGGCCGCCAGGCATTCTTTCAGGATTCCCAGAGTGTTAGTCTCAAACCTGAAGCCGTACCTCGCAGCGAATCGCACCCCCCTTAAGATTCGGGTCGGATCGTCGAGGAAGCTCCGGTCATGCAGTACCCGCAGTCTCCGTCCGCTTATGTCCTTAAGTCCCCCATAGGGGTCGATCAGGACGCCGCAGTCGGCGGGATCAAGTGAAATCGCCATCGCATTCATAGTAAAGTCCCGCCTCACAAGGTCCTTGCCGATTGTCGATCGTTGCGTGTCGGGCAGCGCACCCGGACGCCTGTATGATTCCGTCCGCGCAGTAGCAAAGTCCACAGTTCCGAAAGCCTTGCTCGCCACCTTGGAGGTACCGAATCTGGTTGGACCCTTAAAGACCGCCCCGGTCCTCACGGCGAATGCCCGGGCCACCTCGACCCCGTCGCCGTCAACGACGATGTCAAGATCGATGTTGGAATAGCCGATGACGATGTCCCGTACGATGCCTCCCACGAGATACGCTTTGTACCCGAGATCTTTCGAAAGCACCCCGACTGCGGCAAGTACCTCGTGCGTGACAGGAGGCAACGATCGCCTGAATTGTTTAAGCATCTCTCCCGCTATCCCCTCTTCTTCCTGATCTGTCCTCTGGGATGATACATCAGAATCGTATCCCTGAGGTACTCCATATCCACCCTCGCGTAGATCTGGGTTGTCGATATGTCCTTATGCCCGAGCATCTGCTGCACGTCCCTCAGGCTTGCCCCACCCTCAAGCAAGTGAGTGGCGAAGGAGTGCCGCAGAACATGCGGTGATACTCGAGATCTTATGTCGGCCATCTTAACGTACCCGGCCAGTATCTTCCAGTACCCCATCCTCGTTAGGGGTCTCCCCCTCCAGTTTAAGAAGAGGGTCTTCTCATTGCTCCCCTTCGCAATCTGAGGCCGCGCGTCCGTTGTATACTCCCCAACCCATTTGAGGGCTATTGCCCCAACCGGGACGATCCTCTCCTTCGATCCCTTGCCCAGACACCTGGCTGTCCCCATCTTCCGGTTGAGGTCGCCGGTCTTGAATGCAATCACCTCGCCGACCCTCAGCCCCGTTGCATAGGTAAATTCAAGCATCGCCTTGTCCCTCAAGCCGAGCCTGGTCGTCGTATCGGGCTGCGCAAGCAACGCTTCGACCTGGGGCACAGTCAGCACCCTGGGCACCCGTCTCCACATCCTCGGCGCTGTGACGTTTACCGTCGGATCCTGGGTGGAGAGGGATTCCGAAATCAGAAAGCCATGAAACGATCTTATCGAGGAGAGCTCGCGCCGAATGCTGGCCGGCGACATACCACACTCGCTCAGGAAGCTTAGATAGGAATAGACATCGGCCATCTCAACCGAGGTGGGATCGGACTTGCCGCCTGAGTCTAAGAACTCAACATACTTCTTAAGATCGCTGAGATAGGCCTCGGTCGTATTCGGTGACACACCCCGCTCACTGCTGAGCCAGTACGAGAAATCCTTAAGCAAGTCAACCATTTCTACCTAGAAAAGGATTGAACTGTATCTCGCGCTCAATGGTAGTGCTTGGTCCGTGTCCGGGATAGACGACCGTGTTCCCGTCAAGAGTTGCTATCCTGGTCCTGAGGGTGCGCGCCATCTCCCGGTCCGAGCCTCCCGGAAGATCTGTTCGCCCGATCGATCCACTGAAGAGAGTATCCCCGCTGAAAAGTATCGAATCGACCATGTAGCAGACGCTGCCTTTGGTATGCCCCGGCGTGTGGATCACCTTGAAGCGCCGATCCCCCACGGCGATCGTCTCACCGTCGGCGATCTCCTGGTCGACCGTGCACGGGTTTCGCTGAAGCCCCCAGAGCGTAGGTTCTTCCCCGGAGAGCATGTCGCCGTCCGACCGGTGGCATACCACCCTCGACCGAAAAGCCTTTCTCATGGCGCCGGCGGCGTTGGCGTGGTCTATGTGGCCGTGGGTCAGCAGAATCACTTCGGGCTCAATCTTCATGTCCCGTATCTCCTGACGGATTCGCTCAGGCTCATCACCGGGATCTATGATTACACCGTGACCGGCCTTGTCGCACTTGACAAGATAGCAGTTGCCCTGGAACATACCCACTTCCACACATCTGATCTCAAGTTCCTCGCCCATCACTCCTCCGTTTCATAGAGGCCCAGACCCAGACTCGATTGCCCCGACTCAAGGGCAAGCAGCAGCTTCTTTATCGTTACACCCCCGCTGAAGCCGCCCAGGTGTCCATCGCATGCAATAACCCTGTGGCATGGTATGAATATGGGAACGGGGTTACTACCCAGCGCACCACCGACGGCTCGTGCGGAGTTGGGATACCCCAGCTTCTCCGCTACCCATGCGTAAGTGCGCACCTCGCCATAGGGAATCTTACGTGTCGCTCTCCAAACCTTTCTCGCAAAGACGGTTGTACCCGTGAGGTCGAGTTTGACCGACGGCTTCTTCTGCTTGCCTTCAAGAAAAAGCAGAATCTCCCGGCCTGCCTGCTCGACCATCCTCCCACCCTGTCTGAATGTGACTCCCGGTCTACCGCGGAAGAATCCCTCGACGCTGTCGACGTCGATCTCACCGAAGTTCACGCAGAAGATTCCCTTCTGACTGCCGGCAAGCCAGATGTCACCGATACGTGTCTTAAGACTCAGGTGACTTATGTCCAGTGTCACTCTTTCTCCCCGAGGGCCCGGACGACAGCCTCCGCCCTCTTTATGTTCATGCCGGAAACCCCGACGAGTTCCTCGGCTTTCAGTTGCTTTATTTTACCAAGTGAGCCGAATTCCGCAAGTAATCGCTTGCTGAGGACCGCGCCGATGCCCTCGATATCTTCAAGTTTAGACCGCCTGGTCGCGCGGCCACGCACTTTCCGGTGGAAGGTCACCGCGAACCTGTGGGCCTCATCCCGTATCCTCTGAAGCAGTCTTAAGGCTGGTGAGCCGTGCGGGATCTGTAAAGGCTCGACCCGGTGTGGCAGGTAGACCTCGTCCAGTCTCTTTGCGATACCCACAACGGCCGGAAGCTTGTCGCGGTCACACCCCGCTGCCAACATGCCTTCGATGGCACTTGAGATCTGTCCCCTGCCCCCGTCTATGAGCACGAGATCCGGGCGTTCCTCCTCATCCCCGATCACATGCGACCATGCCCGCTTGAGCACCTCCCGCATCATTGCGAAGTCGTCCTGCCCCTCGACGGTCTTGATGGAGTAGTGGCGATAGAGGCCCTTCAGCGGCCGCCCGTTCCGGAAGAATACCCGCGAGCCTACCGGATGGGCCCCCTGAGTAGTTGAGATATCAAAGGCCGCAATCGTTACCGGCAACTCCGGCAGATGCAGATGCTTGGCCAGTTCCTTTACCGATGAGACGATCCGGGGTTCGCTGCTGGTGGCCTCGCTTAACTGTGAGAGGAGCAGGTCGGCGTTTCTGCCTGCCATCGTGAGAAGCTCTCTTCCCTTGCCTCCCCTGGGGCTTGACACCTTTATGTGTCTTCCCGTTTTCCGCCTGAGCCAACGCTTGATAAGCGTGATCCCCTCCGTCAGTTCCTCAATGAGGATCTCATCGGGGAGCACCGTCGTCATGGCAAGATACTGCTCAAGAAACGCGGTCAAGATCTCACCCGGATCGGGTTCGCCCTCGAAGGCCAGTCTGAAGACCTCCTTCCCCACGAGCTTCCCCTCTCTTATCTTGAGCACAAAACCGATCGCCTGGTGACGGCCCGCCCGGACGGCGGCGACATCCCTGTCCCTTATATTCGGTGAGACGATTATCTGTTTCTGGCTTACCTTCTCAAGTGATGTCACGGTATCTCTGAGCCTGGCTGCCTCCTCGAACCTGAGTTTTTCTGCTTCAATGTCCATTCTCTTGCTCAGGTCCTTTATGAGGTCGGTCATCCTACCCGACAGGTACTGACACACCTGTTTGGTCAGCCTCTTATAGGACTCGCTCGATATCTCTCCACGGCACGGACCGATGCACCTGCCGATCTGGTAATTGAGGCAACCCCTATCGGGCCGCTTAAGCGGCAGCCGCCGCTTACAAGTCCTGATGGGAAAGACCTCGTTTAAGAACTTAAGCGTCCTTCTCATCGCCTTGGCATCGGTGTAAGGGCCAAAGTATCTCGACCCATCCTGCTTGAGATTCCTGGTTACAAACACGCGTGGAAAGGTCTCTCTGGATGTCACCTTCAAGTATGGGAACTTCTTGTCGTCCTTGAGATTGACATTGTACCGGGGCTTGAGATGCTTGATCAGATTGCATTCAAGGATCAAAGCTTCGATCTCCGAGGGTGCGGCAATGAAATCGAGATCGTGGATGTTTCTTACGAGCAGTGCCGTTCGCGGAGCAAGCGGTTCGCCTTCGCGGAAGTACGATCTCACCCTTGATCGCAAGGACTTCGCCTTGCCGACATAGATCACCTTACCCTTCTTATCCTTGAAACTGTATACACCCGGAGATCTGGGCAGTCCCTCTACCTTGGTAAGAATCTTCTTCCTCATCACCTTCCCCGTCGGCGAAACACCATCCCCAAAATGAAGGTAATCTCTTTGACTTTAAGCACCAATGAAAGACCGATGAAGGTTGCAAGCCCGGCTGCCCCGGAGATCGCGACCTGGAGGAGCTTCCCCCATATGTTGACCGCCCCTGCATCAAACCGTGCGGAAACGACGTAGAGCACTCCCCCCATCGCGAGCGAAGCAACGAGTATCCTCCCCACCGCTGTCCAGATCTCCTTACCCCGAATGTCTCCCAACCGCCGATTGAGCATCACACTCAGTATCGCAAATCCGACGATCGAAGAGATCGACGTCGCAAGTGCGAGACCGATGAGACCGAGATAGCGCACAAGAATCAGGTTCAGGGTGATGTTGAGACCCACATTAAGGATCGCCACCTTCATGGGGGTGACCGTATCCTTCATAGAGTAGAAGGCCTGCACAACGGCCTTCATCCCTCCATAGGAGAAAAGCCCGATAGTGTAATAGAAGAGCGCCTGTGCGGTCATCGGTGTCGAGCGTTCGGCGGTGAACTCGCCGCGTTCGAAGAGCAGCCTGATGACGGGTGTGGCAAGCACCATCAGGGCGATACCTGACGGAATCAGAAATGCGAGGATCAGCCTTTCGGAGAATGCGAAGTCCTCGACCAGTTTGGCCCGGTCCTCCTTGGCCGCATGGGCGGCCAGCGTCGGAAGCACAGCCGTGGTGATGGCGACCCCGAATACGCCCAGGGGCTGGATGGCAATCCTGTTACCCAGTCTGAGGGCGGTGACGCTTCCTTCCGCCAGCGTGGTCGCAAGAAGCGTATCGACCAGGACGTTTATCTGGGTCACCGCAAATGCAAGGATCCCCGGAAGCATCAACCTTGCAACCCACTTCACGCCCGGGTCTTTGAAGTCAGGATCGAACCTGACTCGATGGCCGGTCCGGAGAAGACGGGGCACCTGTACCGCTATCTGAAGCACACCTCCAACAAGCGCTCCAATCGAGAAGCGCGTTATCATCGATTCACCGGACGCCGGGCCCATACGCATGAACGTGAACGCGGTGGCGATGAGCGAGATGTTAAGGAACGCCGGTGCCAAAGCCGGAAGCCCGAAGTAGCCCCGGCAGTTAAGCGTCCCCCCTGCCAGTGCCGACAGCGAGACGAAGAAGAGATAGGGAAAGAGAATACGGGTCAGTTTGACCGTGAGAGAAAACGTCTCAGGCGAGTTCTTCCACCCGAACGCATATGTCCTTACGATCGGACCGGCGAAGATGATCCCGAGCAGCGTTACGAGACCGAGTACCACAACCAGTACCGAGAACACCTTGCTTGCGAGGTCAATCGCGCTCTTCTCGCCTTCCTTGTGGAGAGCCTGGGTGTAGACGGGAACGTATGACGCATGGAGTGTGCCCTCTCCCAGGACCCGCCTCAGGAAGTTGGGAATGAGAAAGGCAACGTTAAACGCATCGCCGAAGTAGGTGGTACCGAAGAACGCCGCGAAGACGCTATCCCGTACCAGGCCCAGTATCCGGCTGATAAGAGTCGCACCGCTGATGCGCCCGGCCGACCTTGCTATTCTCTCCTTTGACCCGCTTTGCATAAGGCAACCTCGGCGTTAGACTATAGCAGAAGGCCTGATACCCATCAAAGAAAAACGCTAACCCGTAGCGTCGGGTCTCTGTGCCCGACGGCCTCTTGTCATCGCGAGCGAAGCGCGGCGATCTCGTTGACACCTGCGACCACCATTGGTATATTCCTCCCAAGCACAGAAGGAACCAATGTACAAACCTGCAAAAGCCAGCGTCATAATCCCGACATTCAGAAGACAGAACCTCCTGCGCAATCTCCTGGCCTCACTATCGAAGCAGCAGACCCGGTACCCTTTCGAGGTCATCGTAGTCAATGATGCACCCGAAGAGAATCTGAGCCCGTTTGAGCTCGAATTCAGTGACATCTCGCTAAAGGTCATCAACCTCAGTGAGGACCATGGCCGGTCCATCGCCAGGAACACCGGTGTCAGAAACTCTACAGGCGACATTCTGATCTTCCTCGATGATGATATGACGATTGTGGAGACCTTTATCGAACATCATATGGAAGCCCACACAGATCCATCGAACGCAGTCATAGGCAACCTGCACGCCGACCCGGAGTATGCATCCGATCCCCTCCACCGCTATCTCGAACGCCAGGGCGTTAAGAAGCGAAAATCGGGCAAGACGATCCCGCCCAAGTGCTTCGCAACTGGGAATGCCTCGGTGTCACGAGAGATGTTCGAGAAAGTCGGCATGTTTGATGAGACGTGGAGAACTTACGGAGAGGATATGGACCTGGGGATGAGAATGCATTACAAGGGAGCGAAATTCACCTTTGCAGAGGGGGCCGTTTCATACAATCACGGGGCTACCAACCTCGAAGACTTCATGACGAGGATGCGCGAGATGGGTAGGTTCACCCTCCCATTCTTCGCCAAGAGACACCCCGAGATCACACGAGGGCTCTGGGTACATCTTGCGGATCCGATCAGGTTCGGCAGAGAAAACCCCATCCTTACCCTGAGGAAAGCGGCCCTGAGGGTCGTCCTAACACCTCCCTTCTATGGACTGGCCCGGTGCGTTTACCGGCTCAAATGGCTCGGCCGCCTGCTCTTTCCGGTGATCGAATTCATCCGCATGTACAACTACATCCGAGCCTACCGCCAATCCCTGAAAGACCCCCAACAAGGCGAGGGCAGTCCACCCGCGTGAGAGGTCACTACTTGTTCTGCAACCCAAAGGTCGGTGGTTCATATCGGGCCCCCGATACAAACACCAAAAGAGGCTCCATGGCACCATCCTTTGGAACCGGGAGCCTCTTTACGAAGACCTTTCCTGCCCGCTTGTCAGGGTCCAGTTCGACCCTATCGATAAACAGCCTCAGGAACGCCTTCTTCTCCTCAAGCGTCCCATGAGAAAACAGGTCCTTGAACCTCCTCACGGAGGCCATAATGGCATCAACCGTAGCATCGATATCCACCTCCTTGTGTTTCATTGATTCCAACTCCTGTAGTCTGGCCTCGAGCTCGTTCTTCCGTCTGGCCAGCTCGATAAACTCTTCATCCAGGAACTCCTTGTTCTTGGCGGTAAGGCTCGCTATCAAACGCTTCTTCGTCTGCCCAACGTCTCTGAGTCCCTTCTTGATCTCCTTAATCTCGCCTGATGGGTCCGGCCTGTCCTCCTTCACACTCCGGGCAAGTAGGCTCCGCAGCTTTGCCCTACCTCCATTCGCAAGGATTGCATTCACCTTTGCACCAACCATCGCCAGCACCCGTTCTTCAATCTGGTCCTTCCTGAACGAGACACGGGGACAGACGCTGTTCCCGCTATTCACGTACCCATTGCAGACGTAGTACATCGTCTTGACTTTCTTGGTGGTCCCACCCCGTCCCCTCCTGGAGCAGGTGTAGCCCTGGAAGTGACGCCCGCATCGCAAGCAACGCATCAGTCCGGTAAGGAGATATGGCGATTTCCTGGCTCGCCCCGATCTGAACACGCCTGCCGTATGCGTCTCACTGCGTTCCTTGATCTTCCGCTGGACCAGATCAAACAGCTCGGGATCTACGATCGCCTCGTGGGTTCCCTCCTTGATTATCCACTCCTCGATTCCGTTACGACGATGTCGACCGCGTTCCGACTTGGGCAGCCGCTTTGCCTCGCGTCCCCCGATTCTGTGAATCTTGGCGAGGGACGTCCTGTTCCACACCATCGCCCCTTTGTGAAGCGGGTTGGTGAGCATGTTTCTCACTGCCCCTGTTGTCCACCTGCCACCTCGGGGACCCAGTAGTCCTTCGGAATTAAGCTTATCGGCTATCCGCCTGTAGCCCATTTCTTCTACCCCATACATCCTGAATGCGTGCTGCACGACCGCGATCCTCCCAGGATGTCCCGGTACCAGACCGCAATAGTCACTCTTTGGCACGGATATTCGCTCACCTTCCGGTAGGGTCCGATCGAGCTTGCCATCGTTGTCGTATATCTCCTTCTTCCAATGCCCATCACCATTCGCGACGAAGCGCATTCGCATGTAAGGTCTGCCGGTGGGGTCGAAATACTGCAGGTCCAGACCATCAGGGGGCATACCACCATTCCACCGGCCCTTCTCCGCACGAGATATCTGGCCCCTGATGGTATCCAGAGAAAGACCTATGGCTTTATCATGTGCCTGCCATTGCTTTACGGGGCGGACCAGGTCATCGGTATCATCACCATTGAAGTTCTCTTTGACATAGACTACCTCAGTACCGTGTTGGTAGAGCAGGTGCCGGTAGTAACCGGCCTCATCATTATCAACCCGGCCGAAGCGACTCACGTCATAGACAAGAATGTAGGAGTAAGGGCACCCCGGGCTCTCGGCATCATCGATCATCTGGAGGAAACGTTTGCGGTTCCGGGAATTCGTGCCGCTCTTGCTGTCCTCGTATTCCCTCACCACGTCGAATCCGTTTGCAGCGGCGTACTGAAGACAGGCCTTCCTTTGGTCCTCAACGGATTGAGGCTGCCGGTTAGTTGACCGTCTAAGGTATAGGGCTGCTCTCTTCACCAGTAATCACCGCTATTCTATAGTCTGTTGTATCTACTACCCGGTTTGACATTGGCTCTGTTCCCACCACCTATCAAGTCAATTAGACCCATCCTGAGCACCATAACCCTTTATTCCACAGCCAGTTATGCGATTCTCAGACTTCATGCCGACCTCTTCCAGCCTCTTCCGACCATGTCTGAGGGCTCCAGTGCGGAAAACCCACCTGTTTTTCATGAAGCAGGCTCCGGTGTAGCCTCCAGTACCTCCGCCACGTTTCCGTCGAGAAATCTGCACGTAGCTACCCACTTTTCCTCTCAGAATCGGAATCCTTGCCAAGCTCAAGGTGTCCTTCAACGGGCTTTTCATAACCCCGGCCGTACCGATACGGCCACAGCGGGCAGTTCCGGACAGGGCAGAGCCGGACTTCCTTGTACTGGTAGCTGCAGC
>JBDRNT010000171.1:0-72465 GCA_043810925.1 Candidatus Eiseniibacteriota bacterium | reverse complement strand
GAATCATCGAAAAATGGAGGAAATCACCAGACAGATGCGAGAACTAT
Source organism: Candidatus Eiseniibacteriota bacterium (assembly GCA_043810925.1). Classification (GTDB taxonomy): domain Bacteria; phylum Arandabacterota; class Arandabacteria; order Arandabacterales; family Arandabacteraceae; genus Arandabacterum. The sequence continues at coordinate 72,418 of JBDRNT010000171.1, read as the reverse complement.
CCCTCAAGATACTCGACGCCACCACAAAAGGGGTCACAAAGCGTAAGCCACGAGCATGACTTGATCTGGTCTTAAGTTAGTGCCATTCGTGACAGCTTACGAATTAACACCGCCGGCGGGGCCGACTGCACTTCTATAACCCTTCGCACGATGGATAATTCGTGAACTGTCACCGAATCAGGGTCACCGGATGTTCTGGGGTTGGCTGGTGGTGATGAAAAGATCTTCGGTCAGGGTGCGGAGGAGCTCGGCGACACTCCAGGCCTGGGCTATGCACCCGCCGGGTTTGTGCGGTGATTCACCGTCGAAGATTTCGGATATGCTCCCGATCCCCGCTTCGGAAAGGTGTCTGGTCAGGGCATCGAGCAGGTTAAGACAGCGTGCGACCGTCTGACCCGAGCGGCCGTAAGCTTTAAGGTATGCGGTTATGTAAGGTCCCATCAACCAGGGCCAGACCGTTCCCTGATGATACGCCTCATCCCGGGTCACCAGATCGCCGCCGTATTTTCCCTTGTAGCCGGGATCAAGAGGGGAGAGGGTACGAAGTCCAAAGGGAGTCAGTAGTTCCCGCTCGACCATCTGGACGACTGATCTCCATCTTGAATGGTCAAGCACCGGATAGGTCAGGCTCATCGTGAATATCTGATTCGGTCTCAGCCGGTCGTCTTTGTGATCGCCTCTGATCACGTCATACAAGCACTTCTTATCTTCGTTCCAGAATTGGGCGTTGAAGCTCTGAAAGGCCGTGCGCGCCAGATGGGAGTATCTGCTCTCCTCCGCGAGTCCCCCGAAGTCCGCGCAGAACTGTGCCGTTATCCTGAGGGCGTTATACCAGAGAGCGTTGATCTCGACAGCTTTTCCGATCCGGGCGGTTATGACCCGGTCACCGACCTTGGCGTCCATCCATGTGAGTTGTACGCCCTCGACACCGCCCTCGAGCAACCCGTCATCGCAAGCATGAATCCCATACATGGTTCCCGTGAGGTGATATCCTATCGCTTCTCTCAGACTCGGAAGGATGCGTGCGATAAAATCCCCGTCGGATGTGCAGTCATAGTACTTCCTCGCTGCTTCGAAGAGCCACAACGTTGCATCAATCGTATTATAGAGAGCCTCGGAAGAAGACTCGGGGAAATGGTTGGGGATCAAACCGTCCTTCATGTTGTCCAGAAACGTCGTGATTATGTTTCGGGCATCCTCGTAGCGGCCTGTTGCCAGCGTGAGACCGGGGAGAGAGATCATCGTGTCCCGTCCCCAGTCGGTAAACCAGGGATAACCCGCCACGATCGTGCGCCCGCCACTTCCACGGTTGACGATAAACGCATCGGCAGCTGCACGCAGATACCTTGCCAGTTCGCCCGTCGCCGCTGTGCCCTCGCTCAGCTTCTTGCGTCTCTCGATCTCGCCGATCTTCCTGTATTCGATATCCTTCAGGGCGTCCTGCTCGGTCGAGAACGCAAGCCAGATGGTCTTGGTCTCAGTAAACGGGATCACTAGTCTTCCGGGTGAATACAGATCCTCACTTGCGTCGTAACCGCTCTCCTTCTCCCTCCTGTAATGATAGTTGTGGTACCAGTAGCCGGCCTGTTCAAACCGGCCGTCGTCGAAGGAGATATTGAAAGCCGGCATATGCTCATAGGGCTTCAGCGTGACGTTGCCCCGCCCGGCTTCGAAGGCCGTATTGAAATCCTGATTCTCCCGCATCAAAGCGTTGTGATCTCGACAGGCTATTATCGGACGCACCTCGAGTACGACCTGGCTTCTCCTCGGCCCGTCGGACGAGCACTCCAGTGTATAGCCGACATAGGTCGTGTTCTCACCCCGGGGCATAAAGATGGACTTCTCAAGCCTGCACCCGCTTATGACATACGTGAAGACAGGATAGGGGTCGAGTCTCACCTCGGCCAGATAACGATGGCCGTCGGGATGTATGGTTCCCTCGTACTCGCTTGATGAGAGCTCAAACCGTTTTCCCCCGATTATCAGGGTCTCGTCTGTGCGAGATACGAGTACAGACCTCTCCACAGGCGGGTCGAGCGCCGCAACGAGCAAGCCGTGATGTTTTCTGGTATTAACGCCCAGCACCGTTGAAGAAGCGTACCCGCCGAGCCCATTGGTCTCGAGCCATTCGCGGCTGAGTGACGTTTCGATGTTCTGCAGCTCCCGCCGGTCGATCCTAATCATTCCCTGGCTGGCCTCCCAGAAATACAAGGAACTCCGTGATTCTCTCCGCCTCCAGTGCGCTTATCCAGTCCCGGTCTTTCTGCCGCATGACACTGACCGTCTCCCGCCACTCCCCGGGGGACTTTCTTGCCGAGAGCGCTATGTCCAGGCGATGGCACTTGGCGCATTTGGTAACGAAGAGCTCCTTGCCGAGCGACACAGACTCCTCGGATTCCCGGGACGCCACCGTCCGGGTCTTCCCGGTGCCGTCGACGAAACTTGAGGTCGCCGATGTAAAGAAGATCACGAAGACCAGACCGAAGAGCACGGTACCGATTGTAAAGAGGCGATTTCTGAGCTCGGGATACTTCTCGACAATGACGATTTTGACGAGCACAAACGGTATGAAGAGTGCCGCGAAAGCAATATGGATTGCCGCCCTGGGCGAGATTTCAGGGCCGCCCCGGTCCATCCCCGCAATGCAGGAGACTGCGAGCACCACGTAAAGGGTCACCGCGGCTCCGCCGCTCAGCCTATGGATGAGTCTCAGGAGTTTATCGCGAGACGTATGAGGTGTGCCCAGGAGATGCAGCATCGTGAGAAACGCGACACACGAAAAGACTACAAAGAGAAGTCCGAGTATTACCTTAAAGCCAATAATCTCCATGATCCACCCCCAGGTTCATGCTGGGTGGAGCGTACCAATTGCCCGGTGCGGTGTCAATTTGAATGTGTGCCGTCCCCGGCCCCATGTCAGCGGATAAGGCCCAGCCAGTCGGTGAAGAGGAACTGAAAACGACCGATCAGGAGGCTTATCCTGCCCATCACGTTGTATCCGAAGGTTGCGCCGAAGCCGATCATGAGGAAGGTGATACCGATTTTGGATACCACCCTGAGCCCGCCCTTGTGCTCGGCCGAGAAGTAGAAGTAGATAAGGGTTGATGCAACCCCCACGAAGAGCACGCACGCCGACAGGAGGTCCTTGAGCGGCATCCCGACGGGGTTAAACATGGTGCTTTTGGCCTGCTGGAGGATCCTTACATGTATGTAAGATGGGATCACGTAGCCGGCCCAGGCGGCTACATAGAATGCGACGGGGTAGCGCGAGACCCACTCCGCCTTTCTGAACAGTCGGGCAAACATCATTATGCCGAGGATGCCACCGATGATGAGGATATAGTCCTTGTTTATGAAAACGGGCACATAGAACTTCTTGTACGTTGCCGAGAAGAAATACTGGACAAGGTAGTAGCCGGCAGAAACCCCTACCAGCAGGTGCTCGGCGAATCTGTAGAAGGGGTTATCCTTATAAAGGAACGAGAATATCGCTATCGTGAATATCCCCGCAACCCAGACTCCCGGATCACTTGCGATATTCATTCAGATGCTCATCCTTTCTGCTGTTCCGCTTTCTTTGCTCGTCTGGAAAAGACGTAACCGATGTTCCCAACGATAATGAACACGACCATGAGAGCATGAGCCACCGACTGGGCATCCATTCCGCGGATTCCCAGTCCGGGCACACCGACGAGTTTCTCATATTCGGCCGCGCCTTTAAGCCCCCCCAGGAAACCCGGTATTTGGCCTGCCTGGTAGTACGGGTATATCAGGACCGCCTGGATCGCCGTATTGCCGGAGATCACCTTGACCCCGTAGCGCCCACCGGCCCAGATCGCCCAGTATTCGGAAAGAGCACTCCCGGCAATCGATACGATCATGGCGACATCATCGTAGGTCTCGACTTCCTGCATAATGGGGATCTCGTTTGTGTTCGTGCCGTACTGGTCGGTGGGGTAGGTCCCCTTGAAACTCTCACCGAGTCTGAGGATCGTGCCTGACCAGTCGGGGTTATAGCCGAGGAAGACGTAGTCGACGCCATAAGCCTTTCCGTAGACTTCGGCGGCCTCATTCAGGATCCCCTCGGCGATACCCGTGCCGCCTGCGTATGTGGTGAGGGCCACGACCTTTATGTTCCTCGGGAAGGTGTGCTTCAGGACCGCTATGGTCATGGGATTGAGCTCGGCCATGACATCGCCCTCGTAATCGAAGGCAAGGAGTATTATATCCCCCTCCTTGAGGGCCTCCATCTCTCTATAGAAACTCTCGGCTTCCTCTGAGATCTGAACTGGAAAATTCAGCGGGACTATAAGCGGGATAGCAACGGCAAGCCCCACCGACAGGAAGATTATGCGTCTGTCTATGGACATCAACCTGTCGTAGAAGGCCATCAGTCCGACCTCCCGAGATAGGTCTTCTCGATGCCGAGGATGATCTTTATCGCTGTGGCCGTCATACCAAGCCCGACGCCCATCATGATGCCTCGTTTGGCCGCGAGATTGGGTACGTTGAGCAACCAGTCCGACATCTCCACGAGCGAGATCTTGACTCCCAGCACGGAACCTGAGAAATAGGCCCCGATCGGCACACGACCGAGCATAACAAGCGCCCCCGCCACGAGCAGAAGCGTCGCATGCACCGTTCTCGCCCTGAAGGCCCGGTAGGAGGCCGACGCGACGAAGAACGCCAGCAGTGAGAACATCGTCGACTGCATGGGTACCTGGATGTTGTTAAAAAGCCAGGGATAGGGTCCTGTGACGGTCTTCCAGATAAGCGCAGACCCCACGGTCACGGTAAGACCGGCAAGGGTCACGTAGCTGTACTGCCAGTTCTCCTGGCGGCGCTGTATCTTCTTAACGTGGTACCGGACAAGACTCCACGTACCGAGTATGAAGGTGCAGCCGAGAACTACCTGCTTCCAGTCGAGTACTATGTTGTAAAGCCTAAGGAAGAAGGGATTGGGCGTGAAGAACTGTATCATCATCAGCATTCCCACGACGAATGCCAGTATGATGGGTCCTCTTGACTTCAATCCGGCTCCTTAGTTGAACACAGCTTTGAACTGTTCCGCCACGTCGGGACTCACGATATAGAGTACGATCCCGATGAAGATCGCTATTATTATCAGGGCCTTTGCGTAATCCTGGCTCTTGAGTGCGCCGAGGAGAAGCGGTTCACGCGAGAGGTATACACTCCCGGCATAGAGCTCCTCACCCATCAAGGTATAATCACACGCGCTTATAAAGAACGGAAGCTGGGCATCCGAATCGGTGCCGGCTATCTGGATCGCTCCCGTTGCGTTGCCGGTCTCGGCAAGCACAAGCGATTCGGCATAGAACCGGCCGATGAAGAAGTTGGTCGCCGGCCGCTCCCTCATCATGAGCCCCGCTACAGCGGCTGCGAATCCGAACTGACTGAAGGTCACGTAGTAGACGTCCTCATCACGGTAAAGATGGGGTTTTCCCACGGCCGAATACGACTCCCTGACGACCTGTTGGGCGACGGCCATGACTATGGGATCCCGGTTGGGGACTATGAGTCTGGTATCGTATTCACCGGCTTTCTTGGCTACCTGCCCGAGTATGTTTATTGCAGCGACGGTTCCGACCTCGTCCATGGGATCGAGACCGGGGACATACAGAATCGGACGGCCCATCTCCGTAGACCTCCCAACAGCTTCCTCCACGGCCTCAAGCCCCGCAATCCTCCGTATGAAGAGCTTTGCCCCTCTTCTCGCGCGTTCAACGAGGACCACCACCGTCAGCATGAAGAGCGCGACGGCAACGAGAATGTTGATTCGCTGGTTTCTTATGATCTGGCGCCGTGGTGTCTCGGGTGACGTAGGTGGCGAGGGTGCCTGAGGCCCGCCGGTGAGGGCGACCACCACATAGGTGTATTCCTGTCCTGTCTCGAGACCCGAGTCGACCCAGACCGTATCCTCAAGATCGGCATCACCGGCCATCTCCCAGCCCGCCGACGCAAGTACATCCGAAGCCGGAACCGTATCGGCAAAGGCGGGATCTGTGACCTTCCTGCCTTTCTCGACCTTGAGTCTCCAGATCTCGTAACCTGTTACACCATCTCCCGCAGCGGGCCGGTCCCAGGTCACCGTAAGCCCTGTGCCCCAGTCATCAGGCGTATCCGAGACCTCTGCAGCGGGTGGGATGACACCGAGGGCGGGAACGGTCAAACCGAGAAGCATGATGGCCAGGACGACCACGATCGGAACCTTGCTACCGGCCGGTGGGCGCACTGAGGTGTCCATGGCGGCAATGCTACCACAGACACCACGGCGAGTAAACGGAATTTGGTGGGAATTTGGTGCCAGCTTACAAATTACGCCGGGCACCGGACGGCTTGGACCGAGAGTGTGGTAATTCGTAATGGTAATTCCTAAGCTGGCACCGAATTCTTAAAAAATCGCTGGTGCCCCTTTTGGGCCGCAAGTGAATGCCTTCTCTGAGCAAGCGAAGCGAAAGGCGCACCAGCGTCCGGCCCATAAATAAGAATGAGGGATGAAAGCTGGTTTTTGGTGGGAGGATTGTTGACCTCCGGGATAGCCCAGCCTTCATCCCCTGCATTTCCGGGCGTCGACCTCGGTCGACCCCTCCACGCTCGGTTGTTGTATCGGCATCCCAGCGGCACGGGGTTAGCGCGAATCCGGGCTGGCCGGTGACTGCAGACTGCTGCCACGCACAGGAGTTGACGGCCATATGCGGCAGTGGTACTATTCAGTCGGGAGAATTTGAATTTATGGACAAGCACGACTCATTCGATACCAGGCAGGAAGTTCGTGACAGGGATTTCGATGGCCCGTTCCTCTTCTGTGACTACTGGGCGAGCGTCCTTAACCTGAGGGATATCGTCAACCCCGAGGCACTCGACAGGTCCGGACCCTCGCTGGAGCTTTTCCGGAAGATCCTCAATAGACCGACAGCTGCCCTCCCCAAACTCGGCTACTTCATAATAGCCTCGCTCATGAAGCCTTTCACCGTGAGCTTTCGTGGCCTGCTTCGACTGGCCAGGGGCCGGAAAAAGGCGCGGCCGGCGGCCTATGATCGTGACACAATGAGAAATCTGCTGCTTCAGCACTCGCTCAAGGTCACGCCCACGCAGGCCGGGCTTGCTAATGTCTATTCGGACGGCGAGTGCGTGGCCTCCGATGTCGTCAATCCGCTCAGGATAAGGGGCTCCTCGAGCATGTTCTTCGCCCGGTACAAGGTCTTCCTGGCATCACTTGTAGCGCTGGGCTACGGTGTACTTATCGGGCCTGTGTTCAGTCTACTGGGGGCCGAGAGCGTGATCGTCCCTTATCTCGGTGTGTTGTCGTATCCAATCGTCCTGCTGATCCTGTGGTTCATGTTCGATGATCTTCTGACAGCAGCAGTGGCCCCGCTACCGCTTATCGCACTGAGGATGATCGTAAGGATAGGCCAGGGCTTCGAGGGTTTCGTGATAGCCATGGTCGGCACGGCTTGTGTCCTGTACCTTGTGGAGTGGTTCTTCGTACCCAGATCACTGCCACCGGCTGTCTACCTCTACATAAACGACGACCAGGACCAGCGTTTCCCGTATAAGCCAGGCCACGAGCCCTACTGGTTGGAGGGTAGATATTACTGGGTTTGGCGGTACGTGACGCTCGCCCCGGCGGAGCTCATAAAGTTCTGGGAGAAGGACTGGGAACGACTGGAGATCTGGATACGGGCCGACGGCGAAAGAAGAGGCAGGATAGAGTGGCTCGTAACGGACTGGCATTACAGGGAGCTGTGGTTCAGGTATGAGGACTTGACCCGCAAACGCGCCCAGCAGATCCATGATACTGTTCTCAGACGATACCTTGCAACGGATCAGATTCTCACATGGGTGGCTGAGATCGATATGGATCTGGTCTTTCACTCGCCTGCCGTCAAGGGGATATACTTTGCGGTGGGCAAGAGGCTCTCATTCGGTCGCCGGGTGGCCTCGATCCTCAGCGTGATCTTCCGAAAGAGAGCAATGGAGGACCCGGAGAAGCACAAGCGAAGCCTTGAACTCCTCGAAATTCAGGGCAGCGAGTTTCTTGAGGATGTCCCGGAGCACTTCCGGATTACGGCCATAAGACGTCTTCTCAGCCTGCCCTGGTCTTACTGGAGGTTTCCGCGCGGCGTGAGATCCCGGAAGTCGTTCTTCGTTTACGGCAGTTCGGGCACCATGACTGCCGAGCCAGAAGCCGCTTCAGACAGAAGATTCCAGATAAAAGAGCCCGGATAGCATCATCCGGGCTCCTGAGTTTTCCCTGAAATCTAGGGTGCGATCTGTCCGTCTACCAGAGATTCTCCCTCTTCGGTGAGCATAATCACAGGCTTTATCTTTTCGATAAGCATGTTGAGCTGCTTCGCCGCGTTGGCTAGCCGTGTCTTGCTGGCCTCGGAACTCTGATCCGATATCTGCGAGACCTGCATCAGGCCTTCCTTGACTACGTCAAAGCCCGTCTTGGTGCTTTCAGTAGACTTGAGGGCAGCCTTGTTGATGTTGTCAACAGCCTTCCTGATATCGTCTGAGGCCTCCGAGTACATGCCCTGGTCGATTTCCCTGTAGGCGCGCGCTATGTGGGCTCTGGCGTTGAGTATCGGGAGATAGTAGAACTGAAGGATATCAATGAAATCGGTCATCATCCTGTACTGCTCAAGCGCCTCTTCCTTGTACTTCTTGGAGGTTATGCGCTTGTTGATCGTTTCGTCGAGATCCATCATGGCCTCTCTAACACCGGGCAGCGCCTGATCCATTTCGGTGAAAGTCGACTGCTCTACCGCGGGCTCCCACACCGACTTCTCCTCTGCACATGAGGCCAGAATGAGTGAAGCCGCTAAGACCATAGCCAAAAACAAGAACCTCTTCATTTCATACCCCCCTTACAGCAGATTGGCTTGAATATCGAAAGTTTCGCGGAGTCGCTTGTTTGTATCCCTTCACCTCCTTCTCGAACTCATTCTCCTTGTCGACATGATTTGTGTTTACCCTACCAAATAGGGCAGAAGGGGTCAAGTGAAAATCTTGCGTGCGCGAGCCCGATGGACACTGTGCGGGACCGGTCTATGCCTAGAAAAGTGCGATTCCGGGGCTCCGTAGCGCCCTGAAGCCCAAAATAGGCAGGCCCGGCAAGGCTTTCCCGATGCGAAGGACGTTGCTAGCCGCCGGTCACCTTGTAGGCCACGTCTCCAGGCCTTGTCCTGTCGGTGACCTTGATCCCCACATCGTCACCGACTTTGGCCTCAGTGACCGACTGATTGTCGATCTGCATCGAATCCACCGTCTGGGTGAAATCGGTTGTGTGGCCCTTTATACGGATGGTGTCTCCGACGTTCAGGCCATCGGCGGTGATCACGATTGCTGCAACCGAAGGTTTCGCAAAGAACTTAACTATCTCCCCGATCTTGGTTTCAGCCATCTCCAAATCCTCCCTTCGCCCGTAGCCTATAGCGCTTGCTGAAGTCAGTCAATCGAATTATTCTGTTGCTTCAGGTGAATCCACAGGGTATGATACTCATCTAAATACTGTTGGAAGGAGCAACGCTCTTAGCAGTACCGAGGCGACAAGCTCCTTCCCCTGTGGTCCTGTGGTTGGGTGGGGTCATAAGCTGGATAGGAGCGTCCCAACGGGCTTCCGTGCCAAGCCCGTGAGAACAACTGACCCCACCCATGTTTTATTTGCTTGAAAGACCGGGCCACCCTGATGTAGAAATATCCCCATGAAGTGCTTCAGACAACTCCCGGTGTTCGTACTCATTCTCCTATGCGTTATTGGTCGGTCGGAGTCGGGCGAAACCGGTCGTGTTAAGGCCGTCTGGGTAACCAGATGGGGGTTCGAGAGCAAGTCCGACCTGAGAGATTTGTTTGAGAACCTTGAACCCCTCGGCATCAACATGGTGTTCTTCCAGGCCAGAGGCGCCTGTGATGCGCTGTACAGGTCGGCCTACGAACCGTGGTCGGCTGTACTTACGGACACTCTTGGGGTTTATCCGGGGTGGGACCCACTCGGGGCTGCAATCGAAGAAGGCCACGCGCGGGGGATGGAGGTGCATGCCTGGATAAACGTCTTTTCCGCCTGGCCCGTCTCCGATGAGGGCAGCCCGCCCCCGAAGACTGTGCCTTCGCATGTAATGCGGGTACACCCCAACTGGATCGCCGTAGACCGTGACGGCGAGCCAATGTCGCTACTCAAATCGGAAACCAGGTATAACTACGCATTCTTAAGCCCCACGCATCCCAGCGCACAGCAACATGTGGAAGACGTGGTGACCGATCTCGTCGGCAGGTACGAGATTGACGGTCTGCACCTTGACCATGTGAGGTTCCCGGATTCCTCTTTTTCGTATGACTCGCGCAGCAAGGCCGGCTATATCAGCGCCCTCAGGGACACCCAGATCACTTATGCCGACTGGAGGAGGGAGAACCTAAGTGAGTTCGTGGGAAGGCTTGCTGACGCGGCGAGAACGTCAAGGCCTGGGGTAGCGGTTTCGGCGGCGGTCTGGCAGAAGATCGAGGCGGGCAGGCAGTATCACTTCCAGGACGGGATCGAATGGGTGACGAGAGGGTACGTGGACTTCCTTGTGCCTATGATCTACACCGTGAGCCTGGAGGCGTTTGAGGAGCGTCTGAGCGCTTATTCGGCTCTTGCCGGGCCTGAAAGGGTTATCGCCGGCATGGGACCCTACCTTGAAGGGTTTACAGACAGCATATTCTCGGAGCAACTCGAGGCTATCCGCGAGTCCGGGGTCCGCGGCGTCGCGATCTTCAACAGTGACTATGCCCTGACCTACTCATCGCTGGTTGAAGCCTACGAACCGGCGGTGCAGGAGCAGTGAGCAGGGAATCCCTCCGGACTTCACTCGCCATCGAAGCCGGCGGTTCGACCGGCAAAGCAGCCCTCTACCACGAAGGTGCGATCTCCGTGCGGGTCATCCGGTCCGGTCTCAATCCGGTTGATGTAGGTTACTCAGTATTCGAGGAGCGGGTTCGGACGCTCGTGATTCCGCTTCTTGACCGGCTCGGCGCCGGGGGTGTCCGGATCTATGCATGCGCGGCCGTCGCTGGGGCGGGTGATCCCGGAGTCGCCGCAGCCTGCAGGCGTATTCTCGGTGGAGTTATCAAATCCCGGTCGACACGTCCCCGTGTCAGGGTACTGAGCGATCTTGATGCGATGACCGAGTATTTCCTCAGCGAGCATGACGGCATAGTCCTCATCGCCGGTACGGGCAGCGTGTGTGCCGGCGCGAAGCACCGGCGCGGACGTGTGATGAAAGCCAGAGTTGGCGGCCGGGGAGGTTACCTGGATCGGGGCAGTGGTTTCAGAATGGGTCTTGACGTGCTCGGGGTTGCGTTAGGGGCTTACGATGGTACTGAAGCGGTCAATGGCACGGTGAGACTCCTCTGCGAGCGATACGGTATCGAACTTAAGGATGTCCCCCGTAGGTTCCTGCCGCCGGAGCGCGACCGGATAGCCGGGTTGGCGAGAATAGCCCTTGAGGCTTATACCGCTGGAGATCCATTTGCAAGGTCATTGGTGAGAGAGGCAGCGCGTGACCTCATGGAAATGGTACTGGCCGTGAAGACGAAGACCGGTCTCGGGACGCGCTTCAGGGTCGTGGTATCAGGCGGGATGTTCCGCGATCCGGCGCTTGCAAGGCTCTTCCGGGGCCGAATCAGACGGACGCTTCCGCACGCAGAACTTCATCACGTCACCGACTCCCTGATCCCTCTCCTGAAACTCACCCGCAATTGAGCAGGGGGTCAGAGCTAAAAGAGTGACAATTCCGGGGTCAGATCTAAAAAAGTGCGCACGATGCCACCACTCGGACATAAGGTCCTCCCAGGCTGTCGACTACGGACTTTTTTAGCTCTGACCCCGGAATTGTCACTCTTTTAGCTCTGACCCCAAGGCCCCCCCCCAGGCCCCCCAAGGCCACATTACACGAAGGGGCGGAGCAGTCTCATCCCGAGGGAGAGTAGATCACAATGATGGTCGAAGTTGATTCGTCGTTTGATGAGTCTTCTTATGGTCTTGTGACGCTGGATGAACTCGAATATCGAATCGAGTTGTTGGCGGCTGAGTGATGAAGCAAACTTGCGAGCCTGGCATCCCAGCTCCAGTTCGTCGCCGATTGCCGAGTTCCAGAGTTTCTCGTACTCCACAAGCCGGGCGCGGCTGAGGTCACCCTGCTGGATGGCCTGGCTGAGGACGTGGACGGCAATTTCCGAACACATAAGCCCGTAGAAGATACCGCCGCCCGTCGTGGTCTTGACCTGGCCTGCAGCCTCGCCGACGGCGATCACACGGTCGTTCACGCTCCTCTCCGGCATCCCGTGCGCTATCGGTTTGCATGAGATTTCCGGAGGCTCGTCATGGTTGCCGTTATCCAGCCGTTCTTCAATGAACGTCTTCAGCGGACCCAGGCCCCCGCTCCTGGTGAGGGCCCCTATACGTGCGGTGGTGCCGTTAGAAGGTACAACCCACGCAAAGGAGCCTTGCGGCAGGCTGTTGAGATAAACCTCGGTCATATCGAGGTCCTTGATTTCCGCCTCGGTCTGCATGGCCAGCAGGAAGGACGGTGGAAGATCGAGGCCAAGTCTCCGGTGGAGATTGTAGTTGACTCCGGTTGCGACAACAATCACCTTTGCCCTGGCCTCCGTCATGCCGTCACCGTTGGTGGTCTCGATCTTGGCGAAATCCTTGTCGATGTCAACCTCCCTCACCCGCTTCCCCAGATGAACATCGGCGCCGCTATCAACCGCCATCTGGAGAATTCCCTTGTCGAACCTGGTGCGGTCTATTACACATGCGAACGCATCGGGGGCGGCATAGTCCAGAGCAAGATGAGAGGGGGAGAGGAAGGTGACGGATTCCATCTCGTGCAGAATAGCGTCTCTCGGAAGATCGAACTTGTCGAACGCATCCATACCGACGATACCGGTGCAGATGACGTCTTTACCGACCTCGATGTCTCTTTCAAACAAACCGACATCGTAACCCAGATCTGCAAGCTGGTAGGCAGTGTACGAGCCGACCGGCCCTCCTCCGATTACTATGATGTCATACGTCTTCATTTGTCCCTCCTTGGGTCCGGGTGGGTCAGATCTTCTTGGCCCTGACCTCCCCCCGGCCGCGGAAGGTTATGAGGAAAGACAGGATGATGAGCCTTAGATCATACACAAAGCTCTGTTTGCGTATGTACACGAGGTCGTATTCGAATTTCTCCTTGCGCGGGACATCTCTCGGGGCGTAGATCTGGGCGATACCCGTAAGTCCCGGCCGCACCCGGAGCCGCTCGTCGAATCCGGGGATTTCCTTATCAGGAAGACCGTCGCCCTCCTCACGCACCTGGACCTCGTTCATCGGAAGCGCACGAGGTCCTACGAAACTCATGTCACCCTTGAGGATATTCAAGAGCTGTGGCATCTCATCCAGGGCTGTCGCCCGGAGTAGCTTACCCATTCTCGTGATCCTCGGATCATCCTCGGTGGCCTGGAGCGAGCCCCACTTTTCATCAGCGTTGGCGACCATCGATCTGAACTTGTAGGCCGTGAATCCCTCTCTGTTCTTACCCCATCTCTGCTGGACGTAGAGAACGGGCCCACCGTCCTCCAGTTTGATCGCAAGGGCGATGGCGAGCCACACCGGTGCTGACAGGATGATGCCTGTCAGGGCCAGCACGAAATCGAAAGGCCTCTTGAGGACCGGTTCCACAGCAGGTGCAACCGGTCTATCGCGAGCACCGTCGGCCTCAGGTTCAGAGGCACACTGTGCCCCGGCGGCGAGTGCGGCTCTCATACCAGCACCTCCTCACACACACGCTTTCTCGTATGCTCGATTGTCTCCACCAGGATCTGCTCGAGGTCGTGCGTCGGACTGTAGTCTATGTATCGTCTGATCTTGCTGACATCAGGGAGCCTGCAGCGGATGTCTTCGAAGTCTTTGCCATATGCTTCTTCGTAAGGTACATGGACTATCTCCGAGTCACTGTGGGTGATTTGTCTGATCTTGCGAGCGAGTTCACCGATCGTAATCGGCTCCTCGCTGCCTATGTTGAAGATCTCCCCGAGGGTGTTGGGAGAGTCCATCAGCTTGATCGTGGCATCCACCGCGTCTCCGACCCAGGTGAAGCTTCTTGTCTGGTTTCCGTCCCCGTAGACTTTGATGGGTTGTCCCGAAAGCGCCGCATTCACAAACCTGGGTATCACCATGCCGTATGCGCCGGTCTGCCTTGGTCCGACAGTGTTGAAGTAGCGGCAGATGACTACAGGCAACCCCTTGGTCTTGTAGTACGCACGGGCCAGGTGTTCATCAAGTGCCTTTGTGGCCGCGTAACACCAGCGTTGAGAGAACCCGAGGGTGATGTCATCGGTTTCCCTGAAGCGATTGTGGGGCGCAGGCACGTCCTTGCCGTAGACTTCGGACGTCGATGCGACAAAGATCTTCTTGCCGTAGCGAAGCGCGGACTCAAGGACAATCTCCGTCCCCGTCACATTCGTTGTTATCGTATAGATCGGACGCTCGAAGACCAGCCTGACCCCGACCGCCGCGGCAAGGTGGAACACCTGGTTACACTTTTCCATCAGTCTGTTGACGGTCCTGACATCGAGCACAGAGCCCAGTACAAAGTGAAGATCGGGATTGTCCATGAGGTGCTGGATGTTTTCGAGATTGCCTGTTGAGAGGTCATCAAGCAGGTAGACCTCGGCCCCCCGCTCGAGGAGCGCCTCGGCGAGCCATGATCCGATGAAACCGGCCCCGCCGGTGATCAGATACTTGTCGGGTGTATGCATAACCTTACCCTCCTGGTATTGGATTGACACGCCGGGCACGCAGGCTCGACGCTGCACGGAAACAACTGACGGATGGTGCAGCGCCGGGGTTCCACCCCCGACGGTCCGTGTTGAAACAGCGCGTGACTCAATCCTTGTTTCCGTTGGTTACTGTTACGAGCAGATCTTCATACTTGTCCATGGCTTGTTTCCTGGAGTACTTTTTCTCGCCGGCATCCCTGGCGTTCCTACCGTGTTCTTCGAGCAGGTCAGGGTTCTTAAGGAAGTGCATAATGGCGTCGACCATCTCCTGCGGATTGCCGGGTTGTATCACCTTGCCGCAGTTCTCATCCTTGACGATTTTCGCGACTTCGCACTCGTCCTCGACCGCCGCCAGTACCGTTCTGCCGCTCGCGAGGATGCCATGCAGTTTGCTCGGCACTATGTAACCCGCGAGCCCCTTCTTAAGAGAGACAACGGATACGTCCGCCGATGACAACGAGTGCTTGAGGTCTTCCTTGTTCTGGTACGGGATAAACTTCACGTTCGCAAGTGAGAGTTTGTCCACGAGTTTGCTGAGTTTATCCTTGCTGACCCCGTCCCCGATTATCGCGAAGACCACCTCATCGTTGTCTTTGAGAAGACTTGCGGCCTCGATCAGGGTTTCAAGATCCTGCGAAAGCCCGATGTTCCCGGAGTGCATGACGACGAACTTGCCCGTAAGTTTATGCTCATGGGAAAACGGGTTGCTTCGGTCCTGCGGGGCGATGAGATCTGTGTCCACCCAGTTCTCGATTATCGCCACCTTGTCCGGGTCGGCACCTTTCTCGATCAGTCTCTTTCGCATGGTCTCCCCGATGGCTACGATCTGATCCGACTTCCTCAGCAAGAACCTGTTCAGCCGGTCAAGGAGCCACACAAGAGGTTTATAATCCATCTTGCCCAGCGCTTTACTGACCTCGGGGAAGACATCTTGGCTGATGAAGACAAAGCGCGCCTTCCTGATCCGGCTGACGATGTAGCCGGTCAGAGCGATCACGGGTGGATCGGTCATGGTCACCACGACGTCGGGTTTGCCGGCCAGGAAAACGGCTCCGAAGAAAGATGAGAGGAAAAAGCTCAGGTAATTGGCGATTCTCCCGATGGAGGACCCGCGCGGCAGACTGGTGTTGTAGGTCCGGATCACCTTGACCCCGTCATGGCTCTCCATCCTTACAGGACTCTTTAGATGTGTGCGGTTGGCGCCGGCCGTGTAGGAAGGAAACCCCGCGACTACGGTGACATCGAAGCGCTTTGCCAGACTGGTGCAGAGTTCGGTCAACAGTTGACCGGTGGAAGCCAGGTCCGGGTGGAAGTACTGGTTTATGAACAGGATACGCATCGTATGCTCTCCTCGTACCATCGTACTGTCTCCGCAAGCCCTTCCCGAAAGTCGGTCGCGGCTTCGAACCCGAATTCCCGTTTGGCCAGTGACGTATCCAGACAACGTCTGGGCTGTCCGTCGGGCTGAGCGGGGTCCCACTCGATCTCACCCTGGAATCCGACAATCTCTCCAATCAGATGTACCAGGTCTTTGATCTTTATCTCTTTGCCCGAGCCCAGGTTGACCGGGCCGGGCTTGTTGTATTGCTCCGCTGCAAGCAGAATGCCCTCGGCCGCGTCCTTGACATAAAGGAATTCACGGGAGACCTCACCACTGCCCCAGGCGGCTATCCGGCCATGTCCCTTATCCCGGGCTTCCACGCATTTCCTTATGATCGCCGGGATCACATGGGAGGACTCGAGATCGAAGTTGTCACCGGGACCATAGAGATTGACAGGGAGCAGGTAGATCGCATTAAGACCGTATTGCTGCCGGTATGCCTGTGCCTGTACAAGCAACATCTTCTTGGCGAGGCCGTAAGGAGCGTTCGTCTCCTCGGGATAACCGTCCCAGAGGCTCTCCTCCTTAAACGGGACAGGTGTGTGCTTCGGGTAGGCGCAGATCGTCCCGATGGCAACGAACTTCTCTACGCCTGCGTGCCGTCCCACTTCCATCATCTGTACGCCCATCATAAGATTGTCATAGAAAACCTGCCGGGGTTGGCCCGGTTGGCTCCGATGCCGCCAACCTGTGCGGCAAGGTGAATCACCACATCGGGTTTCGAATCCCGGTAAACCCGTTCCACAGCCTCCAACTGCGTCAGATCATATTCGGGGATGTCGGGGATGAATATCTCCCGCCCTCCGCGTGCCTGAAGCTGCTTTACTAGATGCGTACCAAGGAACCCTGCTCCGCCTGTGACCAGGACCCTTCTGTTTTTCCAGAAATCCATTGTCCTTCCCTCCACCATCTGTTCGGGAACTTGTCCTCGAGAATCTCATCGCCCTCTCCGGGTGCTGTCAGCCCGATTCGTCTCATGTCGGCATCGACCATCACCTTCGCCAGTTCATGGAACCTCAGTTTCGGTCTGCGTCGGAGGATCCGGTCGGATTTCGTCGGATCTGCGATCAGGCTCTCGACCTCTGTCGGGCGGAAGTAACGCTGATCGACCCTGACGTGTTCACGCCAGTCAAGACCGACATACGAGAAGGCAGCCTCAGCGAACGCCCTGACCGAGTGTGACTCGCCCGTGCCGATCACGAAATCGGCAGGTCTTTCGAGCTGAAGCACCTCATACATCGCTTCAACATATTCCGGCGCGTAGCCCCAGTCTCTTCTCGCTTCGAGATTGCCGAGGTAGAGCTTGTCCTTTCGTTTGGCGACGATGTCGGCGACTGCGCGGGTGATCTTGCGTGTGACGAATGTTTCCCCGCGTCGGGGGCTCTCGTGGTTGAAGAGGATGCCGTTGCAGGCGAACATGTCGTAGCCCTGGCGGTAGTTGACGACCATCCAGTATGCATAGACCTTGCTGCATGCGTACGGACTTCGGGGCATGAAGGGTGTGCGTTCGTTCTGAGGCGCCGGCGCGGCTCCGAACATCTCACTGCTCGACGCCTGGTAGAACTTCACATTGTTGCCGCTTCTTCTTATGGCCTCAAGCAGCCGCGTGGTCCCGAGACCCGTGATGTTGCCGCTGTACTCGGGAACATCGAAGCTGACGCGCACGTGGCTTTGTGCACCCAGGTGATAGACCTCTTGCGGTCTTATGTTGTAGATGATGTTCGAGATCTGCTCGGAGTCGGCGAGATCGCCAAAGTGCAGGAAGACCCGCGCGTCCGGACTGTGAGGATCATCATAGATGTGGTCTATGCGGGCCGTGTTAAAGGTGCTTGCCCTCCGGATTATGCCGTGCACCTCGTAGCCCTTGGCGACGAGGAACTCCGCCAGATAGGACCCGTCCTGGCCGGTTATGCCCGTGATAAGCGCTTTCTTCGGCATACTCAAACCTCCCTGTGCAGCGTGTACGGGCCCATCACCAGCACATCCATCCTGGTTCTGAGGAAGCACTCAAGGGCCTCCTCGGGTGTGCAGACTATGGGCTCATTCTCGTTGAATGACGTATTGAGGACGACAGGTACGCCGGTCAGTTTCTCGAACTCCTTGATCAGCATCCAGTATGCAGGGTTGGTCTCCCTGCTGACGGCCTGCGGCCTCGCTGTACCGTCGACATGCGTGACTGCGGGTATCACGTCCTGCTTGCTGCGCATCACATTCTGCGCCACCAGCATGAACGGCGACTTACAGTTGGCTTCGAAATAGTGCCCCACGGCCTCTTCGAGTACCGAGGGAGCGAACGGACGGAAAGGTTCCCTGCGTTTTATCCTGGTGTTCAAGACCTCTTTCATCTCAGCCTTCCTCGGATCGACTACGATGCTCCTGTTTCCAAGTGCACGCGGGCCCCACTCCATTCTGTCCTGGAACCACCCTACGACCTTGCCCTTGTCGATCTCCGCAGCCGTCCAGCGGCAAAGTTCCTGGCGATCCTCGATCTTCTTCAGGGTGCAGCCCTGGCTCTCGATCTTAGCCGTCTTTGCCTCCAGGGCGCGGCGTATCTCCTGGTCGTCGAATCCGGGTCCCCAGTAGACGTGGTTCATGTTGAAGTCACGGGGTTTGCCCAGGAGCTGGTGCCAGACCCAGTATGCAGCACCGAGAGACGTGCCGCCGTCGTGACTTGCGGGTTGGACGTAGAGATCCTGGAAGGGTGTCTGGCTTAGGATCTTGCCGTTCGCCACGCAATTGAGGGCTACGCCGCCTGTCATGCAAAGCTTGTCGACGTCATAGAGACGGTGGAGCTTATTGGCCATGCTGAAAACCGCCTCCTCCAACACAGCCTGAAGCGAGGCGGCGATGTTTTCATGCCTTCTTTCGATCTCGGTACCCGGTTCGCGCGGGGGCCCCAGCAGGTCGGCCATACCTGAGGAATAGGCGTTCGCCATTATGGGCGGGCCCTCTTCCCAGGTCATCATCACGCCCTCACGGTGATGAATGAAACACGACAGGTCGAGCTTGTATCCGATGCCGTTATTGCTTACGTTGATCATCCGGCGCAATTTGTCGACATACACGGGCTCCCCGTAGGAGGCGAGACCCATCACTTTGTACTCGTCGCCATACTTCGGGAAACCGAGGAACTGTGTGACAGCCGTGTAGGCAAGACCGAGCGAGTGTGGAAATTCGACCCAGCCGCCGACGTCGATCTTATTGCCATGCCCCAGTCCCCACATGGCGCTGACGAAATCACCGAAACCGTCAACCGACAAGATGGCCGCCTGGTCAAGACCCGACACAAAGAAGCTGCTTGCCATGTGGGCGCGATGGTGTTCGATGTTGTGCATCTGACATCGGAGGTCCCCAGGACCTACATCGAGGGCCTTGGCCACTTCCTCTTTCACATCCCTGACTCTGGCCACGTTGGCCAGCCTGTTCCTGAGCAGGCTGAGACTCGGCAGCCTGGAAAAAGTGAAGAGGAGTTTCTTGTGAATGTGAGCGCTCGGATTGCGCGAGATCGCCACATGGTCTATCTCTTCGGGCTTTATGCCCGCCGCCTCAATACAATAGCGGACGGCATTGTAAGGAAAGCCGGCGACGTGCTTGACCCTGTTGAATCTTTCCTCTTCGACGGCCGCCACGAGCTTGCCGTCGCATACGAGTGCCGCCGAAGCATCGCCATGGTAGGCGTTGATACCCAGAATGTTCATGACTTCCTCCTTATTCCCTCGTAGAGTCCTTCCATTTGCCGGATTGGTTCATCCCAGGAGAGCTCTTCCGCTGCTCCCGGTGCGTTTTGCCTGAATCGGTTCGCGAGATCGTCATCCAGGAGCACTCTTACCATCGCATCGCCGAGCGCGCCGACATCGTACGGGATGACGAGGCCGACACGACCTTCGGTGCAGTGGGTAGCGACATCCTTCAGTTGCACCGCCGGGTCACCGCGCCCGGCAAGTCCGGGCTCCGCACCTGACGCATGGAGGTTCGCCGGGGGTGGAACCCCGATGCTACAAGTCAGACCGGGTCCGGCCTGGGTTCCAAACCCCTCCCCGTATTCCGCGTTCTGTGACAGCCTGGACCCGGCCCCTTGCTTTCCTATGATAAAGGGAGCGATACCGCATCGGTCGGTGACGATCACCGGAGTCCGGCATGCCACCGCCTCGGCTACCGCATTCCCGAAATTCTCGTTCTGTGAAGGAAGCACAAACACGTCTGCGTCACTTAAAGCTGTGAGTTTCGCGCTGCCATAGATGGGGGGGATGAAGGTGACGTGGTTGGTGAGACCCAGTGTTTCCACCAGCGTTTTGAGTTCATTCAGATAACCGTCACAGTCGTCAGGTCCGACCACCGCCAGCCTGGTCCTCGGAATGCCCCTGTTTGAAAACGCCTGTATCAGAAGATCGATGCCTTTCTTTCTTGAGATCCGACCGAGATAGAGCACCAGCCGGTCGGATGGGGCAAGTCCAAGACGTTCCCGAAACCGGCCGTGCACGGGCCGGTCTTTAAACTCCGCAAGATCGAGGCCGTTTCGTCTCACGACTATCTTTTCAGGGTCGATGCCTGCGCTTATCAGGTCCTGTTGCTCGGCCAGTGACGTGGCGATCACTCTGGCGGCGCCACCGGTGAGTTTCCGTCCCAAGAGCCTGTCGTAGATCCTCTTCTTTGCGAAGCTCCGGACTATCGGGATGAACATGCCCATCGGTTCGAGGACGTAGGGAATATCCCATCTGCGGGCATACCAGCACACGACGGTCGACAGGAAATCCCTGTAGCCGTAGACGTGAATAACATCAAAAGTCCTGAGTTCCCGGTGGCAGAGACCCATGATTTCCGGAGTCACTGCATCCCAGTGGTAACTCAGGAGACTGTTGAAGTAAACGACCCGTGCGGCGTCAACTTGATCTGTGGTAGTCCTGGCGGACATCTTTTTTCCAGGGCTCGTGAGATTGGAGGTATAGACCGTGATTGAGTGCCCTAGCTCCGAGAGCCCGCCGGCGATCGCCCGCATCTTCCAGATCGGTCCACCGTACTGGGTTGCCGGGTAGAAACAGCGACTTGTATTGAGAATCTTCATCATAATGTCTTAACGGGTTCGAGGTTGATAATGTCCCTCAGTGTTCTCTTGAAAACGTCGGATGTGAAATTGCCGGTCACCCATTCCTGTCCCCGCCTGCCCATGCTCTCAGCGAGGTTCTTGTCTTTGAGCAGTCTGATCAGAGCCGATGCGACCTGGCCGGTGTCACCCGGGTCTACCAGAAAACCGGTTTTCCCGTCGAGCACCGCCTCGCCTGAGCCTCCGTGCCTGCCGGCGACCACGGGTTTGCCGAAAGCCGCAGCTTCGATATAGGCGATCCCAAAACCCTCGCCTGTCCACCTGCCATCACGCTCCTCAACCCGGCTCGGCATGGCGAAGACATTGCATGCGCGGTAGTACGCCGGCAGGTCGTCCTCGTCAACCCAACCGGTGAAGACTACGGAATCACTGACACCGGTCTGCCGGGCCAGTCTTTCGAGGCGCTCTCTGTCATCTCCTTCGCCGACAATGACGTAGCATGCTTCGGGGATCTCCTTGAGCACTGCGGGAAGGGAGAGGATGATCACATCCTGGCCCTTGTACTGCTCTTGCCGTGAGATTCTCCCGACAGTGAGGATCACGGGCTTCTTATCCAACTGATTGACCGACTCCCCGCGGGTGGCGGGATTGATCAGGTCGCAATCCAATGCGTTTGTGAGTATTCTGATTTTTGAGGGATCGATCCCATGATCTCCAATTAGGC
The DNA here is from genome assembly GCA_043810925.1 of Candidatus Eiseniibacteriota bacterium. Taxonomy (GTDB): domain Bacteria; phylum Arandabacterota; class Arandabacteria; order Arandabacterales; family Arandabacteraceae; genus Arandabacterum. The sequence continues at coordinate 50,449 of JBDRNT010000171.1, read as the reverse complement.
GGTCTCTGGTGAAGTTACTGACCGCAAGTATCAGGTCCGATCTCCGGAGCCCCATCCCCTTAAGCCACGGCAGGTCGTCCCAGACCTCTATGCCGTGAGCCGATGTGTAGTACCTGGTTCCGAAGAGCATCTTGGCCAGCAGGGCAATGGGGGTCACATTAACATGCGTGCAAAGTATGAGATCGGGCCGGCTCTTTGCGACATGGTAGGGTGCCAGCGATGTGAACTTGAGCTTGGCCCGAAGACCGGGCGACTTTCCACCGCCCCCGAGATAGTCAAAGCCGAGGGCATCGGGACCGGTGTCGCGTTCCAGGACCGTGAGCAACCGCACCGACTGTTTACCCATTATCTCTCCCATTGCACGCGCCATCATGTGGGTATAGCGTTGAATACCTCCACGTGAGAAGGCGTCGGTTCCGAGTACAAGGACTTTCATTGCCGGTGACTGCCGCTGTTTTGGCCCCGGGTAGCGTGTTCAAATGCCGATCTCAGCCTTTCGGCCACGGCGTTGGGGTGGTGCCGTTCGAGATAGAGATCGTAGGCGTTGTCCTGCATCCGCCGGAGCAGATCATCATCGCCGAGCAGGGACTCCAGTTTCCGGGTGAGCGTCTCGGAATCACCCACGGGGACGTTGAAGCCCACCCTGCCGTCCGGTACGACCTCGGGTAGAGGTTCAAGATCGGAGATGATCACGGCGCACCTGTGTGCCAGCGCCTCGACTGCTGCGAGGGCATAGGTATCGGCATGGGTCGGTATCAGGAAGATGTCAGCCTCCGCCATCATTCCTCTCACGTTGATGTCCTCGGATGAGATGTGGAGCCGCGCTTCGGGGATCCGTTCGATCTCATCCCGGAGTCGGGCAGGAGGGTCGCTGACTATGTCGAGCCGAAGGTTGCGGTGTCTGGTCCGGACGGTCTTAAGGGCCTCGATAACCTCCACAAGTCCTTTCCGCACGGCATCGACACCGACGAAGAGGAGTCTGATCTCACCATCACGTTCCGATGGCTTGGCACGGCCGGCTCCGTTCTCAACAAAGACCGGTGCCGGAACAACATGGATTTTTCCCGCCAGCTCGGGGCACCACCTGAGCAGGTTAAGAGCGCAGGCTTCCGTCGCTATCGTAAGAACCCGCGCGGTCTTGCTCAGGGCGCTGTAGATGAAGGCAACATCTTCCGTGGTCCACTGCCCACCGTTATAGCGCTCGTAGTAGGCCGTGGGTGAGATGCCCTGGGAATTCCAGACTATCGGGATGTCGCTCTGTCCCGGTATGAGCGGGAAGAGGAGGTGCGAGAATATCAGGTCCGCATCCTCCACAGATTTATGCGGCACGTACAGATAGCGTGACAGAAGCAGCAACCGGCGGCGCAGTGTGGCAGGCTGCCAGGTTCTGCAGGCCTTCTCGATACCCTTACGCAGAAACACCCCGAGATCGCGCACTCCGGCCCGTTCGACGGGCTCAAACCTGAAACCGACGTCATCCATATCGTTCAAACGGAGCCAGTCCCGGCAGTGGGTGAAATCCCCACCCAGGCTGTGCATCTCATCACGTGTGCTGTTAAGAAGGATTCGCATTGCTCTCGATCAGATCCGGCAGCTTGAAGATCACTCCCGACCAGAACCAGAAGTACGCATTCGGTATGAAGTCCTGGAACACCTGCATCCCCATGAAAGTGAGCGGAAACAAGAACGCCATGGACCAGAGGAATATCCCCACGCCAAGACCATGTAAACGCGTATCGCGAAGTCTACGGACAACCCGGTACTGCGCTCTGAGCAGAAATACCGCCCACCAGAGTACCAGCACCACGCCGATGATACCGTGCTCCCAGGCGATTGCTGCATAGCCTCCTTCAACCGGTACCCAGTCATGAGGTTTCTCTATACCGAGATACTGCTGTCCCTGTGAGGCGGAGCCAGTCCCGTGAGCCAGGACACCGGATTTTGTAACCGCACCCCACACGCTGCCTCGATTGGTGAATGCATATTTCTTTATGCGATCGGTTACCTCGAATTCCTGAGAATCAGGCCGCAGGGTCTGGCCGTAAAACCCTGTGATGGCCGAGACCACCCGGGGATTTACTGCATTGACAAGCAGGAGACTCACCAGCCCTATGATGGCTATCAGCACCATACGCCGGCCCAGAACGAATGCGCGTATCGGTCCCCGCCGTGACATCGATGTCATCCAGACAAACGCGAGAATGAAAGCAACCACGACGAGAAACAAAGCTCTCGAGCCGTTGACCAGGAGATTGGCCATGATGACGATCAGCGCCAGCAGCGAATAGCGGGAGAGCCTCCGGTACTGGCTGGATCGTGCGTAGAAGAAGATCCCTCCGACGATTGCAAGTGTAACCAGTGAGAAACGGCCGAACCGGGCTGCATTGGTGAAGACCGAACTCATGTAGCTGAAATACCCCGACTCCTCTGTCCCCCTTGTGCTGGTCAGGAGCAGTCCCCTGACCTCCATACCCGAGGGATTCAGAAACTCCGGACCCCTGAGAAGCTGTCCCAGACCGACGGCGCCCACTACAAGCGCTACCAGCAGTACGATCCGGGCGAACTTCCGGAGTGTCCGTTCCGTTGCAAAGAAATGGTAGCCAAGGTAGAGTAACGGTACATAGATGAAGCTCATCCGCAGACCGATAGGACCGAGGATAAGCCCCGGCAGGCTGGGATTGAAGACCTGGATGACCGACCATATGAACCACAGGGCAAGCGGGACCGCAATAGGATTTCTGAGCCTGTCTTTCTGCCCTGAGTGACGAGACCACATGACGAAACTGAAGTAGGTTATCGCGATGATGAAGTCCTTTACGAAATAGATCACCATGTCATTTCCCGCGAATTTTCTGACGAAGTCTTCAAAGGGCAGCCATACGAAGAAGGTATACATCCCGAACCGCCAGTTCTTGAGGACCACGAGGGTCAGAACGCAGAGAATTGAAATCAGTACAAGTGCTGATTGGCCGAAATTCAGATAATTCATCAGTGTTCTCCAGTTGGCTGCATGGGTGTCATGTTTAGCGTTTGATCCTCAGCGACAGTCGCGTCGAACGTTATGAGATCGAATGACTCAAGCGGTCTCCGGGGTTTCAACCAGTTGTATGCCAATCGGGCGAATGCCCGCCATGTAGCAAGTCTGCTTTGCCCCCGCTGGATCCGGCCCAGACTGCCCATGGCCATGCCCGGTGAGTCCTTGCCCCTCTTGTGAGTTACCGTGAATCCTGATTTCATCAGGACGGTTTCGAGCACCGCGGGTGAGAAGAAGTAGAGGTGACGCGGGATATTGAGCATCGTGCAATCCCGCCCTAGTATCCGTGCAGCCGTGCTCTCGAGGTTTGGTATCGATACGACTATGCGCCCGTCCGGTTTGAGCAGGGGTCTGAGTCGTTTGAGTGCTCCTATGGGGTCGCGCAGGTGCTCGAGTATGTGACTGAGCCTGATGACATCGAAGTAACCCCTGGACAGTAAGTCAAGATTATCTCTTTCGACGTCCGCTGTGACGACATGATGTCCCTTAAGCGACATCACCTCTACAGCGTTGATGGAGAAGTCTATTCCCCATGTTTCCCACCTGTGAGCCTTCAGCCAGTCGAGCATTTTCCCGGACCCGAATCCCACATCGAGGATTTTTCCGTGGGGAATGTACCGGATCACATCGGGCGTGAAGCGCCGGGGAACGAGTCGCGCTACCACCGTTCCCGTTATGCCCGCCTCCGGATAGTCCCCGTTTGCCTCCATGACCATGGTCCTGACAGCGGCGTGCAGTCTCTTCTCGGTGGGAGGGCTGTAACACGCCCGGTTCTTCAAATTGAGTTCAAGCAATGCTTCGGGTGCCGGGGCCGGATGGGAGAATCGCAGGCCGCAACTCCCGCAACGGATAACGGCGAGCTCACGTGTATTCAGTGAGGTCTCAGGTGTTGCGGAACCGCACAGATAGCAGGTGGTTTTCACTCTTGATGCTAACGTGCTGCTCACGGTTACCGGCATGTGCTGGCTCCCACAAGTTCAGATTCGCATGAGGCCGCCTGTTTGCCGTCAAGCAACCTGCCGTATGCTTCCAGGCGCAGGTCTGCAACCCTGTCCCAGAGATAATCACTGCCCATATGCTCTCTTACCCGGAAGTCCTTTGGCGATGCCATGCTTTCGATAACGGCCTTCCTGAGTCCACGCTCGTCTCCGGGGTGCACGTACCGTGCTAGGTCACCGAGATACTCCCGGATTGGGCAGAATGTGGTGACCACCAGCTTCGCGCCGGCCAGCCCGGCTTCGAGTGCGACCTTCCCGACGGTCTCATGCCATGAGGGCATGACAAGCGTGTCGGCTGCGGCATAAGTCGATGCCAGAAGCGGATCGTCATGGTCTATCCGGTCGATGAACTTCATCTCTTGCGTGGCCTCACGGCGACAGAGCTCGTAGTACCACCTGTGCGGTGGAGGCGATACGCCGATAAAGACAACCGGTACCCCGGTTTCCTTGAGGGCGCGTATGAGTGTCAGCTGGTTCTTCCTCAACTCGAACATACCCACGACCAGGACGAAATCCTTAAGTCCGTACTTCTCGACGAAGCGATCAGGGGATGCCTCTCGGAACCGGGCATCGGCCGCGTTGGGTATGACGGCAATCTTGTCGTAGGAAACTGCGAAGTGCCGCGCGAGCAGGCGGGCCTCGGTACGGGAGTTGGCCATCAGGAGATCAGCGGCACAGGCAACTTTGTGCTGGGGCGCAAGCCGTGGAACAACCGTCTTGATCGCGTGATGCGCCATGGCACGAAGCCGGCCTGCCAGGGGTTGCGGATAGAAGAGGGCGTACTTCCATGACCACCAGTACATGGTCTCGACGACCACCTTGACGCCGGTAGCCCGGGCATACTGGATCATCGGCAGGTCCCACTTGAAGAAGGAAAAGTGATGATAGATATCGTACTTCTCTATGTCGGTTCGCCACGGGTCGTAGAAGTCCACCAGGTGGCCCCTGGCCGTGAAATGCTCTTCGAGCTTCCTGAGTTTTACAAGCGCACCACCGCCCTGGCAGTGCGTGGGAAATGCATTGAACAGGATTCTCATGCTTGCTCCGGGGAAATAGCAATCTCGAACCTGGCCTTCACCGGCAGGGGAGAGCCGGCGCGGTAATGCAGAACCTGTCCGCTGCACTTCTCGCCGTATCGCTTCGCCACCCAGCCTTCAGTGACATCGGCCTTCATCTCGACCGCTGCTATAGGCGAAAGTGTCCCCTTCAGACCATCCCCCTCGAATTCCACGCGCCCTCCCTGCAGTTTCACACTGATGCCGGGCGCAAAGTGGAAGAACCAGTCCAGCCGGTTGCTGCCGGCCCCATCGACCGTGTCCTCGATCACAAGCGATCCCCCGCCCCCGGCATAGTCTATGAGCCTCTCGTGAACGGCCGGATGTGGCAGGTCACGGTAGAGCTCGTGAACACCGGCGAACTTTGCGCCGTGTTCGTTCGTGTCCCACCGGACCACCCTCGGCTCGGGCCTTTGAGGGGCAGGGTAGATGAATAAATCGTCCTTTATCTGGTCCCGCTCATCGACAACCAGCGTGTTGTGATAAGCAGTAGACTTGAACCGCCGCATCTCGTTTGCATCGGCCTCGTAGCAGTACCAGCCCGGGTCTACGATAACCGGCCGGCCGTGTGCCCAGAGTTCGAAGTGGAGCTGGTCATAATGCCAGTGCCCGCGGACTCCTTCCACCGCAAGGGGGCCGCATCTTATCAGCACGTAGAGGCCACCGTCCCGGATGATGTGAAAACCTCCGTCGGGAAAGCTACGCGAAGCCACGGGGTGTGCGGTTGCGCCCGGCTTCACGACCGGGAGCTTCTCGTACGCGTCCAACCCATCGGGGCCCATGAGCCAGAGCAGGGCCTCGGACGGACGGCCTGCCGCTGCCTTGAAGTCGGAACGACCGAACACTACCGCGCCCACTGCAAGAAGCCATCGGTGGTCGCCGGTCAAGTCGGGCTGCCCCAGATTCTGAAGCGCAATCGGTGCCCCGTCTCCGACGCGTGGTGCGGTGCCGTCGGGCGCCGTATAATGAAGGGTGAATTCCAGTGCTTTCTCCAAACGCTTAAGGTATGACGCCGGAAATTCGAGACCGTGGCGCTTGCCGAGCACCAGGACCGTCAGCATGATCTCAGTCACGAACCGGTGATAGTTGAGCGACCCTTCGTGTACCGTCCCGTCCGGATACACATGATGCTCTATCTCGCGTATGAGCTCCTGGTGGGCGAAGTCACGCCACTTGCCTGCCTCCGGTAGGGAAGGGAAGAGCAACCCCGTGAAGAACAACGCTGCCAGGTTGGAGAGGTAGTGATTGGTTCGAACCGGGAACCACTCAAGATTGTCTCTTATGTGTCGGGCATGGAGCCAGATTTGCTTGAGGTATTGCCACCAGAAGGCGTCCGGTATGACATAGCTGCGCCGGAAGAAGTGATAGCCCCAGATCCAGTGAATCAAACGAATAGAAACAACTGTCGGGGACGCCCAGTTGATACCGAAGGGATAGGGATTGGCATCGATCCAGCCGGTGATCTGTCGCGCGAATTCACCGGCGTACGCCTCATGCTGGCTCAGTCGATAAGCTCTCCCGAGTGGCATTATGTGGTAGAAGGAGCTCATCCACCACGGAACCAGAATGTCAGCACCCTCAAGTTCATCCATACGGACGCGCTTGTAGAAGACGTCCGGTTTCCACGTTTTGCCCGACTTAAAATCCGTGTGCCAGTCAATTGTCTCACCCAACTCAGTGGGTCCGGAACCCATCAGGTCGAACACATGCCGGCAGACGCGGTCTGCATCGTTGCGGGCGTCTCTACCGCCATCGGAAAGCCGCTGCGCAAGCATTCTGAAGAAGTCCTGGTTCCATTCAGTGAAGAGTACCGGGGGACAGCCGAATCTGACCTCTCTCAGCCAGACGTCGCGATTTCCACCACCGGTCACTGCCTGTTCGAGGACCTGATCCAGGTGCCCGTCTTCGATCGCCTTTCGTGCCTGGTGCTCCCTGTGGTAAAGTCCGACGGCGCGAACGGGCTTGCGGATTGCTCGCTTGAGCAATTCAGAAGGTGAGAGATGGCTCAACATCAGGCCGCAGTTCTTCATCCCTGGTCCTTTTCCAGAAGCACGCACAGGTTATGGGGTTGAGACGGCAGCAGGCGGCTGAGAATCCGGTTCATGCCCTCCAGCACGAGTGAGACCGGGTTCTCACGGGCCCGGCGGCATCGAAACTCCGTGTTTCCGCAACGGGGACATCGCAGCCCCCTCCGCCAGAATGCGCGGTACCCGGTAAGGGCCGCGTTCATGCGAACGATCCACTCGGAACGATAAGGTCTGTTCCCGGTTTTTCGAACGGCAGCTGCTGTAAGGCCATGCGGTTCGAAAAGCCTGACCAGATCCTGCGCGGAAAAGGAGCGCATGTGGAGGCTTGAGTGGAACTCGGTCGAGCAGTTGTCACACCGCACGGTGTTCATTACCAGGTTCTCCTCAAACGGCACCGTCACAAGTACAGAGCGCTTGCTTACCCGTGCGAGCTCCGCGGCGGCCTCATCCAGCACGTCATCGCGGTAGTGCTCAAGTACCTCGGCGCACAGAACCAGGTCAAAGGTGCCGTCACGGAAGGGGAGATGGATTCCCGAGCCGGCGACCGCATCACCTGTTCCACTCGCCCGCCCAAGTCCCTGGAGCGAGGAATCGAGCCCCACCATGTAATCGCAACGTGGCCGTAAGGCCTCGAGCATCCAGCCGGTCCCGCATCCCACGTCGAGGAGAGTCCCCAGCGTTTCCGGTATCATGGTAAGAATGCCTTCCAGCTTCTCCCTCTCATTTACATGAATCATGTGGCCGCCGGCCCAGCGGGCATCCCAGAAAGCGTCTTCGGTTTCGGATCGAGTCGGCTTTGTCGCGGCTTGGATGTTCATTTCCCGCCCTTCTTGAAAAGGAATGTCTGGTGCGCGCCGAGTGTGGCCTGGCCGGTCCATCTGTCCTTCCGGGGAAGAAGTTGGAGCAGATACTCCATCCCCCAGGAAGGCCATGTGAGCAGCCAGTAAACGCAGTAGTTGACGGTGCGATACAGTCTGGCCAGCGCGTGCCGGTTTCGCGCCGGTACCTGTTGCAGGGACCCGGACGGCGAGCCGGGAGAGGGGGACCGGGATCCCGCGGGCTTTACCAGCCGGAGGATCCGATCGCGCAGCGACCAGTATGCGGCAAACAACGGCATAAGGGGGCATCGTTCGGCAAAGAGGAGATGGCAGCCCTCATCGCCGAACATGCCCACCCATTCCTCCGGAAGGTTCGGGAATGTCGTCGAGGCATCAGAACCTTCCACGCCGGGTTGTCTGCGAACATGCTCGTGTATGAGGATTAGTCCGCCTGGTCTTACACATCTGACCATTTCCCGGATCGCTCTTTGCTGGCGTTCATACGGAATATGTTGGAGCACCGTGATTGACGAGGTCATGTCGACGGACCGGTCGGCAATAGCGAGGTTCTCAACAGCCATGGCCGCATAATGGTATTCCGGTTTTGGGTTGTCTGACGGACCGACAATGTTGGCCGACAACAGGGGCAAACTGATATCTACGCCGATCGCATCCGCCCCGAGACGGCTCCAGAGTTTTGTCCAGCGTCCCTGGCCGCAGCCGACATCCAGTACGCGCTTGCCTGCAAGCGAGCCAATGTGCTTCAAAGCGTGGAGCACACTCTGCTTCTGGAACCTTGCAAGGTACCTGTTGTAGACCAGAGGGGCATGGTTTACCAGTGTCAGGGTGAAACTCATGTTGGGGTGGTATGCAACAGTGTCCCAGAGACCTTGCCACCACTCCGATGCGGACTGGGAAGGCTCTCTACGCGCGGTCTTTAAGTTCATATCTCCATCCCTGCATGCACCATCGCCTCCTGCGTCTTCAGGACATTCGCTACGTTTTTCTGCCAGGTGTGGTTACTGACTGCGCTCTGTCTGGCGTTGGCCCCGAGCCGCCGTCGCTTCTCCGGGTCATTCGCCAGCTCCGTGATCGCGTCCGCCAGGGCTTTCACATCGCCGGGCCTCACGAGTAAAGCGTCTTCGTTATCCGCGAGCACCTCTGCGATCTGCCCGATGCGGCTGGCGATGATGGCCTTTCCCATCGCCATGTATTCGAAAAGTTTGATCGGCGACCAGTAGAAATCCTCATCGCGGAGTTGAGTATTGTGCGGTGACGCAAGCACGTCGCAGGCGGCCATGTAGTGTCCGACCTCGGTAAATGGGACTGCACCGGTGAAGTGCACCCGGCACTCCGGGGAACCCTGGCTTTGCGCTCTGTGTTCGAGATCTGCTCGCAGGCCGCCGTCTCCGACGATCAAAATGTGCAGGTCCGGTCGTTCCTTACCCGCCGGCCGCCGCCGTTTTCCGATCTCAAGGGCGGCGTCGATCAAAACATCGATACCCATGTAGGGCATGATGCTGCCGATGAATCCGACGACCACACTCTCACCGGGGATGCCCAGGCGTGCGCGTACCGGCTCACCCGACATCCCGGGCGTGAACTCGGACGTGTTGACCCCGTTCGGCTGGACCAGTACCCGCTCCGGCTCGGTTCCGTCGAGGCTGAGTGCGAGCCGCTTGAGGGGCTCGGACACCACCACGACCAGCTCCGCTTTTGAGACACTGAGATTCTCAATTGTTCCTAACAGATGAGTGAATCGGTACGTGCGCTCATTCCACAACCTCGCACGCTGGTAGTCCGAGCTGTTGAACTCGAGAACCAGGGGTACTCCCAGGAGCCGTGCGAGAGCGAGCCCGGCGAACGTGCGACCGTGATGGCGCTGGTAAAGTACGCCCGGACGGTGCCGTCTCAGAATGCGCCAGCCGGACAGTACAAGCTTGAAGTTGTAGGCGAGCTCCTGAATTTCCGGGAGATCTCGATAGAGGTAGGGCGGTGCAAGCCGGTACCGGGTCGGATATCGCTCCGCAGCCAGCAACTCGTCGGAGCACAGCAGGACGACCTCATACCCGTTCTCCTCAAAGCCCTGGATCACGCCGTGTGTATGTGCGAGCGTGCCGCCGAAGATTGTGTTGAAGAAATGAATGCGCAGGTAGGCCACCGTCTTGCTTTCGCGGATTTCGTGGGCCCACCTTTTCCGCCGGGGCAGCATGCGCAGAGCCCAGACTGCGACATATGTGGAAACAACGAGCGGTAATGCGCTCAAGAGGGCGAATGCGAATACAGGGAGATCCCGGGTAAAAAGCGAAATCCATGAAACCTGCTCCGTCCTGCCGCTCGCATCGACAATACAGCGGTCCTTTGACCGTGTGAGCAGCAGAAGCACTTTGTGGAAGAGCGGCTTTCGAAGCATTGCCAGATCGGACACTCCCATCACCAGGTGCTCACACCCGATGGTGCGGAAATAGGCTGCCAGTTGCTTGAGCGAACGATCGGCCTTGATATCTTTCCATGCGATCCGGGAAACCTCGGAACCGGCGAACCGGCGCCGGGTGGCTCCGAGGATTCGGCTGTCGTCGTCTTTCATTATGAGGATTGTTTTCATCAGCAGTTGATCACCCTGCCGGCTTTCGACCGACCATTGCCAGGTATGTGCACGCGTCGGGCCACCGCCTGGAGAACCACCTGTCGAGACCTGTGTAGTACGAACCGAATGCAGGCTTGATCCGGAGGTACCGTTCCGTGATGCCCCGGAGCCTCTTGAGATGAGTGCTGCACAGTACACCCGATTCCTCAACGATGAAGCCATGCGCTTTGAGCGTCTCTCGAAGGCCTTGCTCGTCATAGACCCGCACGTGCCCGCTCGGATTGAACCTTGTCCGGCAATGAGGACACGTGTAATGGACTATCTGCTCCTTGTAGGGAACAGTCGCAAACAGGTACCCGTCCGGCTTGAGAGCGCGATAAGCCTCAGCTAGAGCAGAGGTGTCCCCGAGGTGTTCGAGGATCTCCGACACGACACAGCCATCGAAGGTTTGATCTTTGACCGGTAGACAGCAGACATTGCCCTGGACCAAGCCGGTATTATGTTCCCGAGTAGTAGGGGGGATGCGGTTGAGACGCCTCATCGAGAGATCGACTCCGAAAAGCTCGAAGGCTCCGGCCCGGCCGAGCATGTGGAGCAGGTAGCCGTCTCCGCACGCTGCATCGAGGATGCGGCCGTGGGGCAAGTACCTGTGAATCAAGTCTCGGACTGAGTGGAAGCGAGTCGCCTCGTTGAAGAACTGTTCCTCCTTCGAGGAGCATGACCACACGCTCCCGCGCCGCGCCGCCTCGCGCTCGTAGAATTCGATGTCGAAATCCTCGAATACTTCCCGGACTGGAATCTGCTCCAACAGGTGTGAGTCTGTGTATTTCAAGTTCGTACCATGAACCTTTTTATAAGCGTTCTGCTGTCGGTGGTGGCGCCGTCGAGCGCCAGTTTTCTGGCCCGCATTATGGCGGGCAGCGTCTTAAGGACTGTTGCGAAAGCACGCAGCCGGACATATGCGATTGCCTTGTGACGGAGCACTGCATGACCGGCTATCCGCAGGAGTTCGCGGACGAGCACCAGGCTTACCAGACCCGGTGACATGGTCTTCAAGATGAAGCGCAGGTAGTTCTTTTGCCCGCTGATCATCCGAAGGGTTGTGAAGTCCTGGGCGGCCTTTCCGGCGACATCGCTCTGAGTGTTTGCCACGGTCTTGAACGTTCCGCAGATCTTGTGGTAGACAAGTGCCTCGGGCACATGGACCGTCTTCCAGCCCTTCAGCCATGCCCGCCAGCTGAGGTCGACGTCTTCAAAGTCAAAAAGGAACTCCTTGTCGAAGCCGCCGAGTTGATCAAACATGCTTTTCCTTGCAAGCATGGCACCTGCGCAGCCGAACGGGACCTCGATTGGCCCGTCCTGCGGAACGATATCAACCCACGGAAGAATCGACCTGTGGAAGAACGTACCGGGGGCGAAGCGCAGCGCATGGTGGACTATCTTGTTACCCGCCCAGTCCAGCTGCTTGGGATCCGCGGAAAACACCCGGTCGTCGGCAAGTATCAGTCCCATCATGCGGGAGATGCACGACGCGTCGAATTTCATGTCGTTGTTGACGAAGAACAGGAAGTCCCCGTTTGCGGCAGCTGCCGCATGATCATTGGTGTAGGAGAAGCCGTAGTTGCGGTCCATAGCATGGAAGTGTGCGCCGCACGACTCTGTGACCTCCCGGCTGTTGTCGTGACTTGCGTTATCGGCAACGATGATCTCGAGGTTCGGCCAGTCCTGCCCACTGAGGGACGACAGGCATTCGGGCAGCAGACCGGCCCCGTTGTAGTTGAGTACTATCACGGAGACCAGGGGTGAATTCACTGTGTCCTCTTAGCAAGGATGCTCATACTGTCACCCATGCCGATGTGTTTCTGGATTGCCGCCAGGCAGATCCACGCAAACTTCTTCCAGCGGGATTCAATCTCAGGCGTTTCCATGTTACAGCGTGTCAGTTTCAACGGCCGAAACCGGGCTTTCCTGAGCAGAGTGACCAGACTGTCCGGCGAGAAATGCCACACATGCATCCAGGGCGCGTAGCCGACCCAGTTCCTGGTTATGCGCGGCAGCATGCCGGTGTGGTTCGGTACGCTTGCCATCAGGAGACCCTCCGGCTTCAGTACCCGGTAGGCCTCAGATAGCACTGCCCCGGGGTCCATCAGGTGTTCGAGGGTGTGGCTCAGATGAACAAGATCGAAACTGCCGTCACCGAATGGCAGCGCATGGGCGTCCCCGGCGGCCAGGTCCTTAACTCCGGACTTCCCGGCCAGGACAAGCGGCTCGATTTCGACGTCTATACCGTATGCCGTGACCCCGCGGTTGCTGACCTCCCGTACCAGGCGGCCGCCCGAACAACCTATGTCGAGAATGCATCCGGAGCCTGCCAGGTGCTGTATCCTCTTGGCTGTTGCCCCTGCCAGTTCGCCCCGGCGCTTGCTCATTGCGCACAGATCGCGCCGGTATGTCCCACCGGGCTTCACAGCATCGCTGGGTGGGGCGGCCCTGAGCTCGAAGCCCTCCGTCTTACCCAGGCCGCACTTGCGGCATATCGATATGTCGTATCTGTCTGCAACGCCTTCGACCAGATGGAAAACCTCACCGCCGCAGAGATAGCATTCAGGTCTGTTCGGCAAGGTTACCTCGTGGGTGCTCACCGCCCGGGATGATTGCTGTGCAGGCACTATTACATCAGCTCCCATTGTTGGACCTTCCCAGCATCGATTCCGCCAGTTTTCGCCAGAACATCCTCCTGGTCCGCCGGCCGACGGCGGCACCTACGAGTGGAAGAGCTCGAATCCGGGCGGTGGCCGAAACATCCGGCTCACCAAACATGTCGGCCATGCTGTCAAGCATCATCATCCGGCTGAAAACCCTCTGGTACGACAGAAACCTCTGATTGACGTCGGCCTCTCGAATCGGGGCGCATCTCTGAAATCCGGTCTGTTCGAGAATCCGGATAACCGTCTGCAAACGGTGCGTATACATGTGCCCGCTTCTTACGGCCTCCTGACCCTGCCGCGCGATGCGCGCCCGTTCCTCTTCATTTGCCAGGTAGTACCGGATCAACTCGATGCAATCCTTGCTGTCGTCGTAAGTGATCAGGTGTTCCCCGGGCGTGAAGAGCGGATCTTCGGGCAGTCTCTCGGTCAGGAGCAGGCTGCCGCATCCCATAGCTTCGAAAACGCGCATGTTATAGTCGAGACCTCTCGGTGGCGGTCTGTTGAACACGATCTTGCTTGCACTGTAGATCTCACCGATTTCCTCAGGTGTCGCGCGCCCGGCGTAGTCGTTCATCTTGAACTCAGAGGCTACTTGTGCCAGCAGGTCCTTCCGGTCGCCGTAGACGGAGCCGACGAATGCAACGTCGTACCGGTATTCCTGCCTGCGATAGGGTACGCACTCCGGATCATACGCAAACGGAAGGTAAAACGTATTGGGGTTCACCCGGCGGAGCGGCTCGACCGCCCATTTGGATGCCACGAACACGTAGTCGAAGAACAACGCCATCACCTTCCGTCTCGAAAGATCGAGCGCCGCGTCAGGGAAGTATCCGACTGTGGGATACTTTGTCTCCGCAAGGCCCAAGGGGAAGACAGGCCTTTGCACCATATCTTCGATGTACATGAACCAGTCACATACCCCCTGACCCGGCAGCTCATTGAGATCCGTGTCTGCGGCATATCCCGGCCGCTCAAATCCATACGGGATACCGCTGTAGGTTACAGGGACGTTCAGTTTTCTGAAGGCCCGTTCGTAGTAGGCGAGCGTGCCCCTGGGATGAAATGCCCCGGAAAGCAGAACTTTCACCTGGTAGACTGCCCTTCCTGCGCCACGGCTACGGACCGGCGGTTGGCAGATGACGCCTCAAAGAATTGCGCAATCTGCTCCGTGACATAGTGGATCTGTTCTTCGTGAAGCTGAGGGAACATCGGCAGCGACAGCATCCGTTTCGCGCACTTCTCGGTGTGGGGGAAATCCCCTTCCTTGTACCCGAGATCGGCGTAGGCCGTCTGGAGATGGATCGGTCTGGGATAGTGTATGCCGGTCTGAACACCCAGGGTGTTCAGGTGATGGGCCAGCGCGTCGCGCTGTTCCGTCTCGATGATGAACAGGTGATAGATGTGGGTGGAGTGGGGGGCCGGGGCCTGGAACGTTATGTCACCGACGCCGGTCAGCCTCTCTCTGTATTTCTCGGCGTGCCTCGCCCGCATCGCATTCCATTCGGCCAGAAGCGGCAGCTTCACGTTGAGGATGGCGGCCTGCATGGTGTCCAGGCGTGTGTTCAGCCCCTTCTCTACGTGATCGTGTTTTGCCTTCTGACCGTAGTTGCGAAGACACCTGAGTCGTGCGGCCAGTTCGTCATCATTGGTTGTGACGATACCGCCGTCTCCACAGGCTCCCAGGTTCTTGGACGGGTAGAAGCTGAAGCATCCGGCCAATCCCATCGAGCCGCAGCACTTCCCTTTGTAGACAGCTCCATGCGCCTGGGCGGCATCCTCAACGACCTTGAGGCCGTGCGCGTCGGCTATCGCAAGAATCCTGTCCATATCCGCCGCCTGGCCTGTCAGGTGGACCGGAATCAGCACGCGTGTGCGGGACGTGATCGCTCTTTCGATCAACTCCGTGTCCATGTTGTAGGTTTTAGGGTCACAATCCACGAGCACCGGCCTTGCGCCGAGCGCCGATACCGCGAGTGCAGTTGCGATATATGTGTTGGCGGGGAGGATCACCTCGTCACCGGGACCGATATCAAGCGCCATCAAAGCGAGACGCAGGGCGTCCAGCCCGCTTCCAACACCGACAGCGTGCTTAACCCCTATGAACGCGGCAAAGGCCTCTTCAAACTCTTCCACGCTTGGGCCCAGGATGTAGCTGCAGTCTGAGATTGCTTTGTTTACGGCTGAGTTCACTCCCGATTCGGTGGCGCGGTACTGCGCGCCAAGATCGACAAACGGAATGACAGTCATGCTAACCCTCCGTTGATATTGTTTATCCGGTGAGCACCGGGTCCGGGACTGCTGAGACGATCTGCACTGAACTCCCGTCTCGTTTGAGCGATTCGCTGGTCGCTTCGAGGACCTTCATCACGCCCACCGCGAACTTACCGTCGGACCGCTCAACGGTGCCGCGTTCTATTGCATCCAGGAAGTACTTGTTCTGCGACTTCAGGGGCTCATCCACTCGGACCTTGGGAAGACTGACGTCTCCGTCCCACATGGATATTCTGAGGAACTCCCCGTAGTCTCCGTGCCCGTTCTTGGCATTGGCACCGCGGTCGTAGATTGCGACCGGCGTGTTGAGATCAAGATCGTCCCACGTGACCATCTTCTTACTCCCCACGGTGGTGATTTGTCTCACCTTCTTGGGGTTGAGCCAGCTGGCCTGTATGTTGGCAATCACATTGCCCGGGTACTTCAGTGACAGGAACACCGCATCTTCAATGCCCGGCTGGATGAACGAGCCTCCGGTGGCAGACACGGACTCGGGTTCTGAGCCGAGCAGCCAGTTGAAGATCGAGATGTCGTGCGTGGCGAGGTCGTAGGCCACGTCGACGTCGTCGCGAATCGGTCCCAGGTTTGTACGTACGGCCGACATGTAGTACATCTCTCCCAGGGTGCCGCTGTCGATGATCTCCTTGAGCTTCGCGATGCCCGAGTTGAACAGAAACACGTGTCCGACCATGAGGATGCGGTCTCGTGACCGCGCGAGTTCCGCCAGTTCGATTGCCTGCTCTGAGGTTTTGCACAGTGGCTTCTCGCACAGGACATGCTTGTCCGCCATCAGGGCTTCATGCACCAGTTCGTAGTGCGTACTGGTGGGAGTAGCGACCACCACCGCGTCTACCTGGGGGTCTTCGAACACCCCACGACAATCCGTCCTGTACCCGATCCCCGTGTAGAGGTCGCATACATGGGCGAGCCTTGCCGGGTCTGAATCAACGACTGTTACAACCTTGGCTTCTTGAAGCGAGTTGAAGTTTCGAATATGGTGGGGGCCCCACCGGCCGCAACCGATCACTGCTATACGGGTCAACTCAATCACCAGCCTTTCCTGTCTTTGGACACCTGTTCAATGAACTCTTCAAAGCGGTCTGCCAGAACCGGCCAGGCGAGACGCTCTTCCGCCAGCCTTCGCGCGCGCATTCCCAATCGGTCTGCCAGTTCGGGATCTTCAATCAGCTCGCAGATCCGGTCTCCGAGATCCGCGAGATCGGCACAGGCGACCACTCCTATACCTTCCTCCTTGATAAGCCGTCCTGTCTCTCCCACGTCAGGGGCGACAATAGGGCGGCCGGCAGCGGCGTACTCGCCGAGTTTTCCGGGGTACCTGTAGTAATCATTGACGGAACCCTGTACAACCGGGATCAAGAAGAGGTCGGCACATGCCAACCAGTCTTGGAGTTCATCCGCCGGGACAAATCCTGTGAAGTGAAAGTGCCGTCCCAATCCGGCCCGTTCCACCTTGCTGCGTTCGGTCACACACGAGCCCAAACACAGGAACACAGTATTCGGGTGACGGTGGATCACCTGCTTGAAGCTCGGGAAGAACGCGGGGATCTGCTCGAGTGTGTGTCCCATGTATCCGATCACCGGGCCACCGGCCTCCAACCCGGTGCGTCTGCGCGCTTCCTTCCTGGGAACAACCTGGATCATGTCAACGGGAGAACCGTGGGGAATACACCGGATTCTCGAGTCCGGAACCCCCCACTCCTTTCCAAGATCGAGAAGCATCCGGCTTGTCGTGATCACGCCGGCCGCCTTCTGTACAAGCGCTTTCTCCCAGCCGGCCTCGAGCCGCTGTTGGAAGCCGAATCTGCTGGCGCCGGACGCCAGACCGCCGTCACCCCACCGGTCATACCAGAGTGCGATCCGGAGCATGCCGTTACGCTTCATGATGCGGAAGGGGAGATACACATTGGCGCGGCAATCCGCTGTAACAAGGACATCATAAGTTTCACTGGTGAGATGAAGAAGCCGGGTCAGGATGTCATGGGGTCCCCAGCCGTCGTAGTGGAAGCGCCCGGTGATTCCCCGGGGCGTGAGCAGCACACGCACGCCGTCACGGACCTGTGTCTCGGACCGGAAGCGGTGCTTGCGTGAAAGGGCAACGAAGGTCACCTCATGCCCGCGTTTGACCAACTCCCGGCTTAGCCAGAATGACATTGATGTAGTTGCCAGGTCTTCGAAGCTGTACATCAAGAATGCTATTCGCAAAACTCTCCCATCCTAGGTCTCCGAGCGCCTTCGCGCAATCTGCCTGAAATACCGGAAATCGTGCTCATCAAGAGCTTTTGTGAGCAGGAGCAAAGCGAAGTAGACTGCCGCACTGAGTGCTATCAGGACAAATGTGTTTAGAGAATAGAAACAGAGTATGCCGATGCTCATAACAGCGGAGCAGAGAAGTGGTCTTAACGTTGCTTTGATATAGTCCTTTGTGATCTGTCGCGTCTTCTTGATCAGGTACTGGGGGACAAGACCCACAACACTGTATGAAATCACCGTTGCCAGAGACGCTCCGACAATGCCGTACCTGGGTATCAAGATCAGATTCAATACGACATTTGAGGAAGCGCCGAGTGCACTGAACAAGAGAATGTATCTCTGCAGATCCGAAGCGACCAGAATGTTGAAATTCACGGTCCCCAGGAACACGAATACGGCGGACCATATCAGGATTGCGAACGCGGTGGCGGCAGGGAGAAACTCGGTTCCGTAAACGATGGTGATCAGCCTTCCGGACAGCAGCGTCGTTCCGAACGCAACAGGAAGGATGATCATGCCCATGTACTTGAAGGAGAGATTATAGATCTTTGAGAATCGTTCATTCGATTGCACGAATGCCGTGGAGAGCACAGGGAATATGGAGACCATCAACACACCGGGCATGAGATTCACGCTTTCGGTTATTCGCACAATCGAGGAGTAGAACCCGAGGTTCTTCTCACCCAACATGTTGAACAGCATGACCTGATCGATTCTCAAGTTTATCGAACCGAAGAGCCCCGATAGGAAAATCGGCATGGCACTCCTGGTCAGACTTTTCCAGACACTGAAATCCAGTGTGAAGACCGGGCGGCTGTCGGCGATCCTCCTCGAGAAGTGGAAATAGGCAACGGTGAGAGGGACGATCCTGACCGTCTGCAATAGCACGAAGTGAAGCAGCGAGCCCTTCATGGCGATGACCATCAACGTAAGCCCTGAGAAAAGCAGTGTGACGGCCAGTTCGGCTATCGTATACCAAACGATCTTCAGGTTGGCCTGGAAGATGTCCACATACACGCGCCCGAAACTCAAAAGCATGCTGAATGAGGCGACATAGATAAGCAGCTTTATCTCGCTGCCGTAGCCCATGAACTGTGCTACCACACACGCACTCAGAACTGCGATGAGAGAAAAGCTCATCTTCATGAGAATCGCATTACCGATCAGCACGTTTTTCCTCGCATTGCCCTTGGAGATCTCCCTAATGATGATGGGATCGACACCGAGAGCGGTCAGTATCCGGAAGAACGTGAGATATGCGAAGACCACGCTGTACCTGCCATATCCGATGCTTCCGAGATACCGGATCAGCCAGATGCTCACGAGGAGCGAGATCGCGCTCGTAGCGATCCTGCCTGCGAGCAGGACACCGCTGTTGGCGGCTATTTTCCTTGGTAAGTTCATGGTTTATCTTAAGTGTGCACGGACCTTCTTGGCCATGCGGTAGCCCCTCCTCAGTGCAGGAGTCATCTCCCTGATCTTCTCGGACATCAAGAGTTCCAGGGGGAATTCAAGATTCCTGTTCTTCCAGCGCCACCGTTGCATCCGGGCCATCAGGTAATGGACGTAGGAGCGGCGGTAGCTGGTGTGGGTAGTGGTCAACTGCCTGTACGCGCCGTAGGATGTGATATCGTGGTGAAAGGGATAAAGCGACATCTGGTAGAGGTTCCGGCATCGCCTGGCATACTTGGCCGGGTGCCAGGGAATGCGCGAGATCGAAGCACTGGGCATCTCGTATTCCGCCCACCCTTCCAGGCAATCGGGAAACTCGAGGTCGTATCCGTTCTTTACCATGTCGAACAGAGGTGTGCCGGGGATTGGGAAGTAGACAAAGATTCCATTGATGAACAGTTTCGAGTTGTTCTCGGCTATTCTGTCGATGAGCGCGAAGGTGGCATCAAGGTCCTCTTGAGTTTCCGTCGGTAGGCAGCACATGAAGCTCACGAGATGGAAGATATCCGCCCTCTTGAGCCTCTCAACCCCGCGTACCACCTGTTCAGTGGTGATGTCTTTTTTGATGACCTCATCGAGGATCCTCTGTGAGCCCGACTCTGCTCCGAAGAACAGGGATTTGCACCCCGATCTCTTCAGCAACTTCAAGGAGTGATCGTCGATTTTCTCAAACGAGTCAAAACGGCAGAACGATCCCCAGGTGATCTTCAAGTCTCTGCTCAGAATCAGGTCGGCCATCTCGCGGACCCTGCTGGGTTTGCTGAAGAACTCGTCTTCAAAGCCGAAGCTGAATGAAGGGATATCGTACTTCTTGATGTAGTATTCAACTTCATCGACGATTCGCGTGGCACTCTTGTAGCGAAAACTCCTTTTGTTGAAGGACTGGTTATAACAGAACCCACAGCGGTAAGGGCATCCCCGGCTGGTATTTATGGGAAATGCGCGGGCCCCTTGGAAATCGATTCCCAGTAGATCGTGGGGCAAATCCATACTGGTTTCGTTCAGATCGATGAATTCTCTGCGCGGGTTCATGGTGATGGGGTTCCCGTTGCCTTTGTAGCCTATGCCTTTGATCTCCGACAGATCTCCGTCACCAAGCAAGCTCCTCGCAATCTCTTTGGCGGTCTCCTCACCCTCACCTACAACGACGATATCAGCCAGTTCATGCCGCAGTGTTTGCTCCGGCAACATGGATGGGTGCACGCCCCCCAGAACGATGGGAATCCGGGGATCGTACTCTCTGATCATCCTTGCGGCCCTCAGGCCATGCTTTATCATCTTCCCGGTCATCATGGTGATTCCGGCGAAAAGGTAGCGGCGCAGCGGTAGGTCCGTGATGCGGCTCTTTCTCATGTCGAATATCGTGACCTCCACACCGGCCTCTCTCAGCGCCTGCGCCACGTACAGCAAACCCATCGGGATCAGATAGTAGTCTGTCTCTTCACCAGGCTGGATCAGCAGGACTTCAGGTTTGTCAGCTTGTGGTGACACGGATATCCCACTCGCGGGGCGGTGGTGGACGGCAAGGTTGGGCCCACTCATTTTACTTCTCCCTCAATGCGCCGCACGGTCTTGGGACACTCTTGGCGTCCCGGAACCACTCAAGGGTCTTCTGGATACCTTCAACAAGATCTGTCTTTGCCTTGAAACCCAATAGGGTCTCGGCCTTACTCGTGTCAATCAAGCGGACAGGTATCATCGTCGGCTTTGACGAGTTGAACACGACCTTCGCGTCCGGGTAACCGTCTTGCTCGAGTAAGGTACTGAGGATTTCCTTGACGCTGTAGGCTTTGCCCAGCCCGATGTTGATCGCCGTGTACGACTCGATCTTCTCCATGGCCTTGACCATGGCTTCCACCATGTCATCGATATAGATCACGTCACGGATGTCGTCACCCGTGCCCCAGACCTCGATCGGACTCTGACGCTCCACGACTTTCCTGATCAAGGCCGCCGTGACGTGTGAGGTTGCAGGTTCGAAGTCATCATTGGGGCCGTAGATGTTGGTCGGCCGGAGTGCGATTGTGGTCATCGGCTTCGGCAGTTTCTCCCCGTACATACGGCAGAGTACTTCCGTAAACCGCTTCATCCAGCCCACGAAGAAGTACTTCTCGAACGGTTCACCGTCGAACATGTCGTCTTCGCTGACCGGCCGGTAACTGGATGGCGGATAACCCGTCGTGCTGCTCAACCACAAGAACTTCTCAACGCCTGCCTGGTATGCTGCCTCGAGCATCTGCGTGTTCATCACAACGTTGGGCACCACGTGCACCATCGGAGTGGCGGCAATCGTGGCCGCACCGGAAGTGCTTGCCGCACACATAAAGACGAAGCGCTGGCCCTCAACGACCGCCCGGCAATCCTCGTCTCTCGTAAGGTCCGAACGGACATAGTCGATCCTGTCATCGTCGATGACAGGCGGTTTGCTGTGTACTGTGGCACGGACATTCGCTCCCTCGTCGAGCAGGCGCTTGATCAGATTGCTGCCCACCAGACCGGTAGCACCTGTTACCAGCACGGCTTGGTTTTTTAACTGCATCTTTGCCTCCTTCCGGCACGCTCGCGCGCGAAACGGGCTACGACCTCTTTGGAAGTCTTTCTGAACGCGGGGAAGATCGACGCTATCCGCTTGTTGTCAACATCGCTGATGGCGTAACGGTACGCTCCGAAATCGACTCGTCTGTTGAAGATGTCGACGACTTCTGAGAGCGTCACGTTCTCACTTGACGCAACATTGTATATCCCCCGGACATCGTTCTTCACCGCAGACTCTATGAACTCTGAAACATCCTCGTGGAGAACGTAGTTGAACTGCGAATCTCCTGAGAGAGTCAGGGTGCAGGAGTCGTCGTCCAGAATCCGTGTCAGGCTGTTCTTACGTGCGTGTTCGCCTAATAGAGCGACACATCGCAGGATCAGGTGATCGGGACAGTGCCGCTGGACTATTGCTTCAGACATCAGTTTTGTCTTGCCGTAGATCCCTCTCACAGTGTCCACATCGATCACACTGTTTTCAGAGCGGGGCTCATGCCCGCACGGATAGACATCAACGGAAGATACGAATACGAACTTCCGATGGGGAACCGAGACCAGTTCCTCCGTGAGCAGTACGTTGTCCGCGATGTACTCATAGAGATCATCCGAGGTGACCGGCCGGCGTGAAGTCGCCGCACAGTGGAACACAACATCAACGCCTTCACGCTTGATCTCCTCGCGGTCGTGGGCCGGCAGTTGCCTGGTCCAGGCAAGACCGCCGAACCTTTCGTACAGATGTTTGCCGAGACCGCTCAGCGCGCCGCTCGTGAGGATTCTCACTGCTATCTCTTGACCGCCATGAAGTCTGACTCGTGAAACACATTGAACCTGTTGCCTGCAAGTTCGGTGTTTGCCAGGTACCATGCTACGGTCTCCTGTACGCCCTGCTTAAGCGATGTGCGCGCTTTGAAACCCAGCATCTCGCGGGCCCTGGTCATATCCATCAGACGAACGCTCTGGCCTGCCGGCTTGCTTGTATCCCATTTCACCTCGGGCGGGTTGTCGAAGGCGGCCACAACCGCTTCCACCAACTCCCTGATCGACGCCCCTTTGCCGCTACCCAGGTTGACCGGTGTGCAATTCGCCCCCTTCTCCATGGCCAGCAACATGCCCTCCGCGCAGTCCCGGGCATAAATGAAATCCCGTATTGCCGAACCGTCACCCCATACAACCAGCGGGTTTTCACCCGCGGCCACGCGGCTGATCACCGCCGGCACGACCATCGCAGTCTTAGAATCGAAATTGTCGTAGGGTCCGTACACGTTGGCGGGCCGCACTATGGCGATCCTGTCCCAGCCGTACTCTTCCTTGTAGGCCTCCGCCTGCAGCTCTCCCATCCGCTTGGCCCAGGCACCATACCTGTCCGTCTGATGGGGTGGTCCGTCCCATGCCCTGTCCTCCACAAAGACATCGGTGGGATGGTAAACGGCTATACTGCTGGTATAGAGGTAACGATCCGCCCCCGCCTGTCGGGCTGCTTCCATCATCAGAGTGTTCATCAGAAGATGCGGAACGAAGAAACTTGCTGCTTTGGAGTTCCCGATGCCGACGGATCCCTTTATTCCTGCCAGGTGAAAGACGCAGTCCATGCCTCTTGTGATCTTCTGACAGAATTCCCAGTCCGTGAGATTGCCGCGTATGAACTCAACATCTCGAGGTGCGCGCGAAGGGTCGTCCAACGACGCGACGCGGACGCCTGCTCCCCGCTCCAGCAGTAACTTCACCACTTCGACTCCAATCATCCCCGTGCCGCCTGTGACCAGTACCTTCATGCCTTCGTACATCTCAGTCCTCCTTAATCCGACCGTTGCCGGCCTGCCCTTCGGTCCGCTTGCTCAAGAGAGGCATTCGCTTGCATACCGAAAGGCTCCGCCTGCTGCTTTCAATTCTGGTTGTCCTCGAGGAATCGCCCGATTGTCCCCAGCACGTGGTCCATCTCTTCCCGTCCAAGATCCTGGTGAACCCCGACGTGGATACCGTGCATGCCTATGTACTCGGCATTGGGAAACTGCCCCGGCCGGTAACCAAGATGGGCGAATCCGGCGCACTGGGTCGGCATGGATGCGAACAGGGTGCGTGTCTCGATACCGTGCTCTTCAAGACAGTTGGCAAGCGCTTCACGTGTAAATGACGCCCCGCGCCCGACGACAATCGGGATGGCGTGGGGGCCGATCTTCTCGTCCGGCCCTTCCTCGATCGTTGTCAGATAAGGGTCGAACTGCTTGAATCGCTCAAGTACATACTGGAGATTCCGGCGGCGTCTGCTCAGAATCTCGTCGTAGATATCGAGGTTGGCCAATCCAAGTGCGGCTTCGAGTTCGTTCATCTTCGCCGAGTAGCCGATACGCTCAAACACGAACCTCATGTCTTCGCCTTGATCGCCCTGAAACCGCTTCGGGCAGTATCCCGAGGTTGTATTTATCGTGCATTGCCTGCACTTGCAGGCACGTCCGTGAGAGCGAAGCGAGCGAAGGATCTGCGCATAATCCTCGTTGTCGGTTACGACAACGCCGCCCTCGCCTGTGGTGATGATATGTGCGAGGTAGAGGCTGAAAGCTCCCATGTCGCCAAGGGTGCCGACCGGCTCTCCCTTGTAAATAGCGCCGTGAGCCTCTGCGGCATCCTCGATCACGCGAAGATCATGCTTCCGGGCGACGTCCCTGATAAGATCCATCTCCGCGGGTTTACCCATCAGGTGAACCGGCATTATCGCACGTGTCTTGTCCGTCACTGCTGCTTCAATCCCGGATGGGTCGATATTCAGGGTGTTGAAATCAATGTCGACGAAGACCGGTGTGAAACCGGCGTGGAACACGGCATTACCCGAAGCCACAAAGGACAGTGCGGGAACGATGATCTCGTCGCCCCGCTGTGCCCCGTAATCGTGAAGCACGGCCAGGGCAAGAACGTCTGCGTCTGTACCGCTGCTTACAGCGACGGCTTCTTTGACGCCAAGCAACTCGGCGAATCTGTTTTCGAATTCACGGACGTACTTGCCACTCGAGATTCGCCGGGTCGTCAGGACCTCGGCTATGATCTGCTTCGCTCTTCTGGGGACCGACATCGTCCCGAACGGGACGGCGATCTCCCTGGTTGCGGTGGCGCTGCCGCCGGACTTCATGTCTTGCTGTTTCATCAGAACGGCCCCTTGAATTGAAGGATCTCCGGAGCTTCCTCATGCGCAGGCGTCCACGACTCATGATTGTCGTGAACCAGCGCATATGCTCCTGACGCTATCGTCTGTGCATTCGGGTAGAACTCGGTTTCCAGATTCCTCGTGGTTGGGCAGGTCACGCTCTCAAACCCCATCCTCTGGACGCGCACATCCAGGTGGCCCTGAAAGCGTTCGACCACCTGTGCGAGAATCTCGGTGCCGGCCCCGCAGGTGATCCACCCGTTGTCCACGACAAGCATTCTTCCGGTCTTGCGTACCGATGCTGCTATCGTGTCCATGTCGAGCGGGCACAAAGAAACGGGATCGATCACCTCGGCACTCAGCCCGACATCCTCGAGGTACCGCTGGGCCCTCAAGCATTCAACCGCCATATGGGAAATCCCAACGATGGTAAGATCATTGCCCTCTACGAGGACGCGGGCCTTCCCAAGGGGGACCTCGTATGAACCTTCGGCGACATAACCTTCCTGGTACTTGTGCAGGAGTCTGTGCTCGACAAAGATCACCGGGTCATGCTCCCTGATGCTCCTGATCAGACAGCCCTTGGCATCGTAGGGGGTTGTCGGTGCGACTATCTTGATACCGGGGACATGCATGAACAATGAATGGAGTGCCTGGGAGTGCTGGGCACCCTGTCCCCAGCTTCTGCCGATGATTGCGCGGACCACGATCGGAACCGATACGGCCCCCGCAAACATGTACCTTGTCTTGGCGGCGATGTTGACAAGTTGGTTCATGGCGAGCAGGAGGAAATCCATACGCTGGTGAACATGGATCGGCCGGAGTCCGGCGAGCGAAGCACCGATGGCGACGCCGGTCATCGCATCCTCAGAAAGCGGGGTATCGAAGACGCGTTCGGGTCCGAACTCGTCTCTAAGCCCCAGGGTGGTACCGTAGATGCCCTTTGGGTCATCGACACCCAGACCCATGACAATCACCCGAGGGTCACGCGCCATCTCCTGCTCGGTCGCCTCGCGAATCGCATCGGCATAAGTCAGTGTGCGTTCCATCTCAACACTCCCTGAAAACGTCTGTGTAGAGTTCCTCTGCATCCGGGAATGGACTCCGTTCCGCAAACTCAATAGCCTCACGGATCTCCGTCTCCACCTCCGCCTCCATACGCCGTCTCGCCTCGGGATCAAGCATTGCCCCCAGGCGGTCGACCTGGTCTCCTTCGATCCACTGCTTAGCCTCGTCCTCACCGCGGTAGCCAAGATCCCAGTCTTCGCCGGGCCCGACGTGCTCCCTCCAGCGGTAGGTCATACACTCAAAGAACATGGGGCCGGAGGCTCCACTGCGAATCCTCTTCGCAGCGTCCTTTACACGGTCGTAGATCCTGACGACGTCGTTTCCCTCGATCCTCTCTGCGGGCATGCCGTACGTGCGCACACGCTCGCAGATGTTGTCCTTCGGCTGTCTGTTGAGGTAGTGCGAGTGAATGGCGTAGAGGTTGTTCTCACAAATGAAGACGACGGGCACGTGTTTAAGGGCGGCAAAGTTCATGCTTTCGTGAAATGCCCCCTCATCCACTGCCCCGTCGCCGAAAAAACTTGCCACAAGCGAGTCCCTGCCCTGAACCTTCAGGGCGTAACCATAACCGACCGACTGGGGAATGGTGGTTGAAACGATTGCAGATGTCCCCATGATTCCGGAAGCGGTATCGACAAGGTGCATCGACCCTGCCTTGCCCCGGGCGCAGCCGGTGACCTTCCCGTACAACTCGGCCATCATCTTCTTCAGATCGCCGCCCTTGGCCAGATAGAGAGCGTGCCCCCGGTAGGTGCCGAAAACCACGTCGTCCTGGCGCAGGGCTTCACACACTCCTACGGAAACCGCCTCCTGCCCGATCGAAAGGTGTACGGGGCTCTTGACCCTGTCCGTCGGGTAGATCCTGATGATTTCCTCTTCCACGCGTCGAATCCTGTAGAGCGAGCGATAGAACTGTGCAATCTTCGGAAGTGCCATGTTTCTCATACCTCTTAGAGAGCGGCCTCGGCTGCCGCATCCGCCTGTTTCCTCCAGTAGTCAAGCAAGTTCGCCAGGCTTTGCTCGAAGGTGTAGACAGGTTGCCACCCTGTCTCACGCACGAACTTATCGGTGCAGGGTATCTGCAATGTCACATCCGCCGGGCGAAGCAACCGGGGATCACAGCGTGTCGGGACCGGTACTCTGCTCATGGCGGTCAGGCGTTCCAGGAACTCACCGACCGTCATAGTGGTCGTACCCCCGATGTTGTAGGCCTCTCCCCACCGGCAGTGGAGAAGGGCCTCCCAGTAAGCTCGCATCGCGTCGCGAACATCAATCAGGGTGCGGACCGAATCGAGGTTGCCGTGGACAAGCTCCTGCTGGAGTCCGCGCTCAATCCATGCCACCTGTCTTGCGAACGATGTCGCAAACAGGTCGGTACGCCGGGGATTGAGGTATGCAAACATCCGTGTGCGGATGATGCGCATCTTGTAGCTCGTGAAATAGACCCTTCCGAGCTGGTCCTGGGCGACCTTTGAAACGGCGTAGGGGCTGGCCGGTTGCATCGGTGTATCTTCCTTTATCGGGACGTTCTCCGGGTCAACCTGGCCGTATACCTCGGAAGTACTGCAGATCTGGATAACGGGATCGAGGTCTTCCAGTCTGATCGCCTCGAGGAGGTTGCTCGTCCCGATGATGTTATTGCTGAGTACAGTGTTCGGGGTCACGAATGAAGCATGAACGTTAGCGTGAGCTGCCAGGTGGAACACAGCATCGGGTTTTGCCGCGCGGACCGCCCCAAGCACCGATCCGAAATCGAGAAGGTCGGCCTCGTGCACCGTTATCCTGTCACGGATCGCGCCAAGGTTATCGCTCGACGTCGTGCTGTGCCACCGCGATATTCCATGGACTTCGACATCCGGGTGATCGTTGACGATGTGCTCGGCGAGATAGCTCCCGCCCGATCCGGCGATCCCCGTGATAAGTACGCGGGTTATGGGCAGATGATCGTTCACGCGTCCTCCTGTATGTGGCTGAGCTCTCTAAAGGCCTCGATCGACTGGCCGGCGCGGATCTTCTCTTCCGCTGAGTAGTCCTGTTCGAGATCGAAGAAGATGATCTGGCTTCCCGCGCATTCAAACTTGAACGGTACGTGGATCAGCTTGTTCAATCTCGCCTTCACGCTATCCCGGCGGGAAGGAGGGACGAAGAGGAGGGCGAATCCGCCGCCGCCAGCCCCTGTAAGCTTCCCGCCCTTGGCTCCCGCGGAAATTGCCTGATCGTAGATCTCATCAACACAGGAGTTCGATATCTTCTTGCCGAGGCTGCGTTTGGCCTGCCAGGTCTCATGCAGCAGTTCACCGAAGTGGTTGATATCCTGAGTGCTGTTTAGGATCGCGATGCCCTGGCCCACCATGTCGCCGATCTTTTCGAGCTGGCGTTCCCTGCGCTCGATATCGTTGACGTAGGTTTCCGCCAGATTCGAGGCTGTGCGTTTGATCCCCGTATAAAACAACATGAGATGCGAGTTGAGTTCAGTGATACGCTCCCTGGCGATGGTGATCGGCTTGATCGAGATCTCGCCGGTTGCGAGAAAGGATATGTGATTGAAACCGCCATAGGCCGCCAGCACTTGGTCCTGGGATCCGACAGTCTCCTTCAGAAGTTCCTGCTCGATGAAAATGCTCTCCATTGCCAGCTGCAACCTTGTGGGCATATAGCCTTTTAGCGCGTAGAGGGCATGAAGGAGCCCCACGGTGAAGGAGGAACTCGATCCCATTCCACTCCTGGCAGGCAGGTCGCCGTCATGATGGATTTCCACGCCACGCTCCATGCCGAGATACCGCATTACATGGCGGACGGCCGGATGGCTGATGTCATCGATCTCCTTGCATCTTTCATTCTCGGAATAGACGACACGGAACCGGTGCTCGAAGAACGGGGGAAGATATCGGCACGTGAGATAGCAATACTTGTCGATTGTGGTTGCCAGCACGGCACCTCCCCGTTTCCGGTACCACGCCGGGTAATCCGTTCCTCCGCCGAAGAAGGAAATCCGGAAGGGTGTCCTGCTTATAATCACAGAGCCGGATCCTCCCCGTGGGCCTCGTCACCGAAGAGAATTCGCTCAACCAGGTGACACAGCATATGCTCGATCGCCAGATGGGCCTCCTGGATGCACTGTGCGTTTGTACTCGGAACGGAGATGGCCAGATCCACGACGCGATTGAGACGTCCGCCGGTGCCGGTGATGGCGATGGTTCGCATATTGGCCGACTGTGCTGCCGTGATGGCGCGCAGCACATTAGCCGAGTTCCCACTCGTGCTTATGGCGACCAGGGTATCTACCGGGTTTCCAAGTGCCTGCACCTGTCTTTCGAACACGCCCTCAAACATGCAATCGTTGGCGTATGCTGTTATGAAGGACGTATCGGTCGTGAGTGCAATCGCCGGAAGGCCGGGCCGTTCGAAGTCCGACGTCAGCCGGTTGACCAGTTCGGCCGCCATGTGCTGGCAATCGGCCGCGCTCCCGCCGTTACCGCACAGGAGCACCTTTCCGCCGGACCGGTATGTGTCGGCCAGCAGGTTGGCCGCGGCCGCAATCGACTCCACGCACGTCTCGGCGATCTGGCACTTGACCTCCGCACTTTCGAACAGGTGCTGACGCACCCTGCTGAGATAATCAGTACCTACTCTCATGGATTACATTCCCTTCCTACGCTGCATGTCGGAGCGTATGGTTCAAGAAAACGTTCTGCCGCCGCGTATGTCTCCGGCGTACCGATATCCAGAAAACGGCCCTCGCACCTGTAGCCGTAGAGACGCCGGCCGATCCAGGTGGGAAACACCGCCCGTTCCAGGGACACCATCTGATCCGGCGGTATGTCGACAAGCAGGCTGCGGCTGATCAGGTAGATCCCGGCATTGATCCATCCGGGTCCGGTTGTCCCGTCTTTCTCGCCGAAACTGAGCATGAATCCGTCGGTATCCACCCTGACCCGGCCGTAACGCCCGGTATCCGGCACCCTCGCGAGCAGCAATGAGGCCTCCGCCTCCCGTGCGCAATGCCACGTCCAGAAGGCCCCGAGGTCCGCTTCGCAGAAAGAGTCGCCATTCATGACAAGCACTGTATCCGACTTCAGAAGGGGCAGAGCCCTCCGCAACGCGCCTGCCGTACCCCTGGGAGATGCTTCCTGTGAATACGTAAGATGTAATGGACCGTGGGTCTCGCCAAGGGCAGCGCGCACCTGCTCGCCCAGATGACCCGTGCAGAGCACCACATCGGGCACACCAACACCGGCCAACTGGTCCAGGAGGTAAGCGAGAAATGGCTGTCCCCCGAACTCGGCCATGACCTTCTGGCGGCCGGCGAGGACGGGGCTCAGCCTCGACCCCAGCCCACCTGCCAGTATCGCGGCGCTCAAGCCGGTCATATTCTCAACCACCCTGAGAACCTCCGGTTGTTGACATCAGGCATTCATGGCGGGGGATGTCCCGCACGCATCCGGTGTTCTTAAAGGGAGCGCGTCCCATCATCCGGTACCCCTTCAGGAGTTCCTTGATCCCCTCATCCAGCGAACGCCGTGCCTCGAACCCGGCTTCACGAAGCCTCTGGTTCGAAACGATGTAGTTGCGCTTGTCGGGATCGCTTCCGACTTCGGAGAAGTGGGTGTAGAAGTCCGGGACATACTGTTTGATCTTGAGTGCCAGCTCCTCCTTGGAGAGATTCGCCGCATCGAGACCGGCATTGTACGGACGTCCCACCATCCGGTCGGCGTGTTCTATACAGTGTACGAAGCATTCTGCGACGTCGCGTATGTGTATGTAGTTCCGTTTGAACTCCCGCTCGAAGATAACGATGTAACCATCGGTGACCGCCGCGTAAACGAAGTGGTTAACCAGAAGATCCAGACGCATCCGGGGAGACATACCGAACACGGTAGCAAGACGCAGGGTAATCAC
Organism: Candidatus Eiseniibacteriota bacterium; assembly: GCA_043810925.1. Taxonomy (GTDB): domain Bacteria; phylum Arandabacterota; class Arandabacteria; order Arandabacterales; family Arandabacteraceae; genus Arandabacterum. Next base: position 19,590 of record JBDRNT010000171.1, on the reverse strand, counting down.
CCCGGGCGATCCCAGGAGATCAGCCTCCGCGTCGACTTTGGTCCGTCCGTAAAGCGAGATGGGTTCCAGCGGGGTGTCTTCGGTACAGAACACATCGCTTGTCTGGGTTCCGTAACCACTGTTGGTCGTCGGGAAGACTACCAGCTGGTCCGGGCTACGCAGCCTGTTGAGCATCCGGATGGCCTCGAGATTGACCGCCATGGCCAGCCAGGGGTCCCGCTCGCATGCCGTCGCGCCCACGACCGCCGCCAGAGGAATAAGCACGTCAGCGTTCTTCACGAGTCCCGAAAGCAACTTCTCGTCACGGGCATCACCGGGTACAAACTCAAAATGCGGATTCGCGCAAAGATGGAACAAGGTGTGTTGTCCATACATCAGGTTGTCGACCACCGTGACCTTGTAACCCGTGGCCAGCAGATGTTCGCAGAGCACCGATCCGAGGTAACCCGCTCCGCCTGTTACCAGAACTTGTGTTGCCATTGGTTTATGCTCCCATCGCGTGATGTGCTGTTCTCTTGACCTCAAAGAGATGAGTGGTTACCGCTTTCGGATCCCGCCAGAACGTCCGGTGACCGAGAACAGTCGTTTGACTTGTGCGTATCAGCGTGAGGTTATCGCGGATCACATCCAGTTGCCTCAGGCGATTCTGGTGGGCTACAAAGATGTGGGTAATGCCGTGTCGTCCAAGCGCCTCGAGTGCCGCCCGTGGATCCTCCCCGACCTCGACATAGCCCCATGGGACGAAGTCCCTGTCCAGGTAGTAGGTTCCGCGCAGATCCGCCAGCACCTTGCTGTCTTCAGGGATGTTCTCGTTGATATACTTCGTGTCCTCGTAGAACCAGGTCTTCTCGGCAAGGAACTCATCTTCCGGTTGAAGACCGAAGACCACGGGCAGGAATTGTGAGTTGTAAATCAGATTGAGCCCCGTACCGAAGAGCAGGAACAACCCGACAACCACAGCCACGGTGTACTTGAGGAATCGACCCTTTCCGAGGAGATCCACAATCACCCATGCCGCTATCACGCTCAAGAACGGCAGGACGGGAAGCAGAAATCTGATCTGCTGGGACTGGCTGAACCAGACGCAGAAGACGAGACCGCAGAAGATCAGCAGGGTCCTGATAACCATGCTCTTCCTGATATAAAGAAGCGACAGCGGTATGAAGGAAAGATAGAGCGGTCCGACCAACTGCCCATAGTCAAACGACTCCCCCCGGAGCGTGATGTTCCAGGGTGCCATGATCAACTCCTTGATACCGTAGCCGAAGCCGTAGACCCTCAGGGCCCCTCGAAGTGTTGCGGACGCCTCGCCGTCCCAGTTCTTGCCCCCGAAGATGGTATAGAGAAAAGGAAAAACAGGATTACCGGTTTGAACGAGGCTCTTGATGTACCATGGCGAGGCTATCAGGATTGCCAGGCTCACAAAGACCCCCACATCCCTGACTGCGCTTGAGACAGATCTTCCTTTCACAAGCATCAGACGGCAGATGAGCATGGCCGCCAGTGCAACGACGACCACTCCACCCGTAGTCTTGCATCCCGCGGCAAAGCCGGCGAACACGCCCGACAACGCCAACCAGTGCCGGTGGCTTGTCTCCAGCCACCGGAGGAATCCGAAGACCGCGAGAAACGCGAAAAACGCAAGCCCCAGATCTATGAAACCGGATGTGGCCTGCCAGGTCATGAGACCGGTTGTATAGAAGATCGCCACCGACAGGAGGGAGGTGTTTCCCGGAAAATAACGGAGACAGAACACCGCGATCCCTGCGGCAATGAGAACCCCGAATCCATAATGAAACAGCGACCCCAGCGCGGCGTTTCGGAGCAACATCCCAAGGGTAAAGAGCATTTGCACCGTGAACGGCTGGTAGGAATGCCAGTGTAACCAGGGGGTCTCGATAATCTTGTGGTGCTCAATGTAGACCTTGGGGGCTGCGAAGTGGTAAGCCAGGGCGTCCATCGAGCTGACGGGCGCCAGTGTTCCCAGGGAGTTCATCGCTATGCATACCACCACTACGGCGGTCAAGGCAAGGATGACCCTGGGACGCGTCCCCGGTTTGAGGTTGCGAAAGAGTCCGGGCAACCTCATTACCGTATGCTTTAGCTCCCGCCGGCATGCGATCGCAGCAACCACAAGCACCGCACAGACCGCCCAGGTGTAAAGAATGCCCAGGATACCGACGGCAAACACGGCATATGCCAGAAGCCCCAGTCCCAGACCGATCGAAAAGATGGACTCCTCCTTCCAGGTCTCAAAGGAAACGCCGAAGTAGCGTAGCGTCATCTTTCCCAGACCAGTCGCCAATAGATAGATGAGAACGAGACAAGCCAGTTCGATCATCAGATGGTTTCCAGTACCTTGTTGAGAAGCATGTTCAGCATGGACTTAAACTGCAGGTAGTAAAATGCGCTTATCATGAGAGTCCAGCCTGCTATCAGCAGTCTGATCAGCAATGACTTTTCGATGACCATTGGGGTTTTCAATTCAGCCAGTTTGCCAGTACCACCAGGCTCCATACACGTGACCAGTGAACCTTGTGGTCATAGAAGCCACTGAGGAGTTTTGACACGTATTGTCCGTTGAGTGCACGGCAGCCGTTGAGGGCGTCTTCGGTCAGGTCTTTGAGTTCGTTTCGCATCCACAGATCGAAGGGGAAAACAAAGCCCTGTTTCGGGCGGTCGACTATTTCAGCCGGCAACTCTCTGTCCAGGGCCTTGACCAGAAGGCGTTTGGGTACGTCATTGCGGGTCTTGTGGCGGGCAGGAAGCCTTGCCAGGAGTTCGACCAGGGTGTGGTCGACGAAAGGCGCCCTGACCTCGAGGGTATGAGTCATGCTGAACACATCCGTATCCCTCAGAAGCTGGCTTGCCATGTATGAAGTGGTCTCAAGGAGGCCCACAAGGTTGCTCTGACCTATCGTGCTGGCGCAGTCCGAGAGATAGTGAGGCGTCCCGGTGTCTTTGAGCGCATCCTCGCCCAGGTCTCCACAAAGGAGTTCTCGGATCTGGTCCCTTGCAAAGAGCCCCCTGTAGTCCATATAGATCTCAGGTATCGACCGGTCGTTTGAGACCATCGCGTGGAGTTTTCTGTTTCGTGAATTACCTGAGTCCCTGAGCAGAGACTTCGCGGCACGTCTTCCGAAAGGAATCGTCGCGAGGATCTTTAGAAGCATGTGCAGTCTCGGTATTTGTCTGAAGGAAGGATAACCCCAGAATATCTCATCGCCACCCACACCCGACATCGCGACCTTTAGACCGCTGAGTGCGGTTGCCCACGAGACAAAGTAAGTATTAACACCGTCTACCGTTGGCTGGTCCATCGCATACAGGATCTTCTCCATGTGGCCTGCGACGTCCCGGCCGCTTATCTCGATTTCTGCATGATCGGTATTGAACATCTCGGCTGCGGCCCTTGAGAACCGGCTCTCGTCCTGAGCCGTATCCGGAAAGACCGCGGAGACGGTCTTCACGCGTCTATGATCGACCTCACGCATAACGGCGACTATCGAGCTTGAGTCTATTCCGCCGCTCAGGAACGCCCCGACGGGTACGTCACTTATAAGATGACACTTCATGGTATCCACCAGGCACGAATGAATCATCTCAACAGCTTCACCCTCGGATACCGACGCAAGCGAGGTGTCGCAGAAAGCTTCTGCGAGGTCGTAGTAGCGAGTCTCCGAGACGCCGTTTCCGTCCACTGTGATGTAATGTCCGGGTCTCAATGCGGTTATGTCCTTATAGATAGTCGCCGGTGGCGGTATGAAACCGCGGAGCAGGTACGAGCCCACGGCATGCGGATCGATCTCTCTTGTCTCCAGATGTGATGCAAGGATCGCCTTGATTTCCGACGCAAGAACCAAAACGCCGTCACGGTAAGAATAGTAGAGGGGCTTAAGACCCAGCCGGTCCCTGGCCAGGATGATGCGTCCGCCCGCGGCTGCCGGTCTGGTATCGTAGACGGCAAAGGCGAACATCCCCCGAAGCCTCTTAAGCAGGTCTTCGATTCCCCATTCCTCGTAGCCGTGAAGCACCGTTTCGGTGTCCGTCTCACTATTGAATCTGTGCCCGCAGCTAAGCAGGGCATCGCGCAATTCGGGGAAGTTGTATATCTCGCCATTATAGACTATCCAGATTGACTTGCTTTCATTGGACATCGGCTGGTGCCCGGCACTTGACAGGTCGATGATCGACAATCTCGTATGACCCAGACCGGTCTTCCTGTCCTCGGAGAAGTGAAAACCCATGTCATCGGTGCCCCGGTGTTTCAGGGTGCGCGTCATGACGCCCACAGCGTCCGCCATAGTGTCCGGCGCCATTCCGCTCTGGCTGTGGATTCCGGCTATACCGCACATGAGATCACCTTGGGGTCAGGTCTTGAAATGCAGCATCGGGTCTCCGTGCCCGACGCACGGATCGTCCGGGTTGGAACCCTGATGCTACCGCTATGGTTTGTTGGTTGATTCACGGGGTCAGTATTTATCCACTATCTCATCGGAGATGTGTACGGCGGCAGAGCGGCCGAGGAGATCGACTGTGATCACCAGCTTTCGCTTGTCGGGACGTGACTGGAGCACGTAGCCTACAGCGCCCTTGAGCGGTCCCGACAGCACGATGACCTGCTCGCCGGTACAGAAATACGGATGCGGTTCAAAAGGCGTCGAGGAGGAAAGAAGGATCAACAGGCTCTTGATCTCGTCGTCGGCTATAGCCTTTGGTCCGTTTCCATTGCCAAGGATGAATGCAAGCCCCGGGGTGTCGGAAATCTCTGTGAAGCGGTGGGCAAAGGGTTCGCTCTGGATAAACAGGTAGCCCGGAAAGAGCGGCAGCTCTATCATCTTGCGTCTGTCCTTGCGCCGGCTCCACGTCTTGTACTTGGGAAACAACACCGGGACGTTCTTAAGTGCCAGATGCCTGGCGACCCGCTGTTCGTGATGACACCGGGTGTAGGCTACGTACCAGGGAATGACCGGCGAGAAGCGCGCCGCCGGTGACGCACCGCGGTCCGGTGTCGCCGGATAGCCCAGGGAGTCGGTACTGATGTCCGTCCTGTGGTCCGTGCGCGTCTTTTGCATCGTTCTCCCCCGGGCGGTAGATACAGCACGCCCTTGTCGGTTACATAACCGCTTCGCTAAATTAATAACCTATCTATAGTGCCCGAAGCTTCAAGCCCTCGGGCCCGATGTCACAACGTCAAATGAAACCTGTACTTCTCCGGCACATTCCCGGGAACCCCGGTTGTAACTTCTCGTAGATGTTTCGTGTCTTCTCAACATGACACTGTTTCCGGTTCCTTTTCCCGATCCTTATCCTTCTTCTTGCTTCTCTTCGACTTCTTGTCGTTTCCCTCACCGTAGTAAGGGTAGTAATGGTAGTAGTAGCCGTAGTAATAGCCGTACCGCCCATGTACGGGGGTGACCATGTGGAGAACAACACCCAGAACGTTTGTGTGCACCCTCTCGAGTATCTCCTTCGCACGAAGCAGGGCAGCTCTATCGGTCTTGCCCGTTCGTACGACCAGGACGGCGCCGTCGAGCTTGGAGCCCAGGATGGCCGCATCCGTGACTCCTATGGCCGGAGGCGAGTCGAATATCACCAGTTGGTAATCGTTCTTGAGTCGCTCTATCACCGACTCCATCTTCTTCGATCCAATCAACTCGGATGGGTTCGGCGGCAACGAACCGGCCGGCAGCACCGTGAGATTCTCCACATCCGTCTGGCACAAAGCCTCTTCAAGACTGATGTGGTCCGCCATGAAGTCGGTGAATCCCGTTTCCTGTTCGAGTTTGAATACCTTTCTGAGTACTGGTTTCCTGAGATCCGTGTCCACCAGCAGTGTTCTTATTCCCATCTGCGCCATCGCAATACCCAGATTGGAGGTGACCGTAGACTTGCCCTCACCGGGTATCGCTGAGGTGACAAGCAATGTGTGTATGGGTTTGTCGGGGCTGGCGAACTGCAGGTTGGTCCGGATCGAACGGAACGCCTCGCCCAGGGAAGACCTGGTCGGTTGCTCCGTCAGCAGATGCGCAACGATACCCGACGCTCTGTCTTTCTTACTTGCCTTGACTTTTATCATGGGCACGGTCCCGAGTATCGTCATGCTGCCGGACCTGTCGATGTCCTTCGGTGTTCTCACCGAATTGTCGGTATAGTCCAGCATGAATGCCGCGCCCAACCCGAGGGCCAATCCGATGATCGCCCCGAATGCCATGTTGCGTTTCTTCTGGGGCTGGATAGGTGATCGCGGTACCCTCGCACGATCGACCACACGTATGTTCGATATCTTGCCGGCCTCGGCAATCTTGGCCTCTTCGTACTTCTGCATCAGCATGCCGTAGGTACTGTTGTTTAACAGCCGGTCACGCTCCAGCCGGGCAAGATCGAGCTCCGTTTTTGGCAACTTCTCCAGTTTGACCGCATAGATCTTCCGGACCCCCAGCAGCGCATCCCGTCTTGCATTCAGCGTGACCATCTCGCCCTTGAGTTCCAGCACTCTGTCAAAAAGATTCCGGGCGTATGAAAGCGGGTCAAGTGACGGTATGTCTTTGCCGCCAAGGCTCTTCGTCTCTTCGATCAAATTGGATTTCGTATCCTCGATGCTCTTTCTGAGGTTGGCCATCTTTGGACTGTCCTCGGCCAAACCCTGGACAAGGTACATCGAGGCATTGGTTTCGAGCTCTACGAGCTGCCTTCTAAGCTCCAGTATGTAGGGGCTTGATACCTCTGCGATGTCCTCAGGCAGCGTCTTCTGCTGTTCGGCGAGCTGCGCCTCAAGATAGTCAAGCCTGGTAAGCGTCGTATTGATCCCGGTCTGCGTCTCTCCGAGTTGCTTGTCGAATTCAACCAGCTTCTGGGTTGTACCCCTGGTTTCCTCCGAAAGCGCGACAAACTCGTTCTCTTCCTTGAAAAGCTTGAGATCTTCCTCTGAGATTTGCAGTTTCGCCTCAGCTATGGGAATCTGTTCTTCGAGGAACAGACGCTGCTGGGTGTATTCACCTCTGACAATAGTGATCTGTTCTTCTATGAACACGTCGGTGACCGTGTTGGCGATGATGGCCGCCGCCTCAGGTGTGGATGCTCTGCCCGAGACCTTGAGGACGTCGGTACCCCGCACCGGTTCCACTCCGATGCGGCCCATCATTGCATCGGCATTGTACGTGGTCACCGGGGATGTGGAGACGACCGGCATGTCGTTGAGTCTGTCGGCCGTCTTCTTCGCGACGCTCCGGCTCTTGAGTATCTGACAATAGTTCTGGATAGGGCTGCTACCCCTACTCTGGTAGCCGAACCCGAGAATGGACTGGCCCGTTCCTCCCGGCCCGATCATCAACGTGGCGGTCGCCTGGTACACTTCCGGTTGTGTGAATGTATAGTATCCTGTCAATGCGATCGTGATGATCAGCAGGGGCAGGATAATCCACTTCCTTTCAAAGACGATCCGCAGGTAGTCGTGAAAAGTGACCTCGTTTTCTTCTACAGGCATTGCTCCCTCCGCGAATTGATCCATGGATTCTGTTGTTTGTGATTCGTCTGCTTCTGGATACGGCTGTGCTCTGTCGTGTGCATGGTTTGGGTTAGATCTACCTTTCGTGCAAGAAGAACAGGTAGTAGACGTTGCCTATGATCGCGATCTGTGAAAACACATTCACGACACTCGCGAAGCTGTGAGACTTGTTTGCCGATACGATAACCGTGTCGCCCGGATGGAGCACGGGAATCGAGCTCGGTTTACCCGTGTGCATGTAAGCCTTCACATTGACGGTCATTACCTCAGGGTTGGGATTGCTGCGGATGACCCTGACGTTCTTAAGATTCGCATGTTCTCCGGGTCCGCCTGCAAGCGATATTACAGCGACGAGATCGGTGGTGTTTGGCACGGAATACATCCCCGGTCTGGCCACACGACCCCATACATAGACATTTATCTGGAGCTCCCAGTTCTTGCCGAGATACACATAATACTGAGCCCCACCCGGGGTTGCGCCGGCGTCGATCGGTTCCTGCGCAGATGCGGCTGTACATATGACGAGTAATGCCACAGTTATCGCGAGTCCAATGCGCAAGTGCATGGTATTCCTCCTTGAGACTGTCCGAAGACGTGAGAAAAGGGTGGATGAATACAGACTGATGCCTGAACAGGCTTTCAATGTACCGCGACCTCCAAACGGTTTAAAGCAACTTCAAATGCCGATCAAGACTGAATCATTGATGGTTGTAGACGGAACGTAGGGCTAAGTACTCCCCGGCTTGTCGGCAGAATCGTCCACTGAGTTTCGATGCCACCGTTTTACGAGGAACAGACTTCCGTCTTACCATTTGGTTACGACCTCTGCAGGCATTATCGGAGGGGGGGGTGCCAAGCATTAGCGAAATATCGCAAAACGGAGAGTCCGTGCCTGCCTGTCGGGGGTTGCGGCTACACCAGGAGCTTCCCGTCCTTTATGATCTCCCTGCCGTCTATGATCAGAGTGGGCGATTTGATTATGAGATCGAGATGGCTTGCGACCGAGACATTGCCTCCCATGCTCACGTTGTCGCCGAGTGCGATGTGCACGGTCCCCATCACCTTTTCATCCTCGAGAGTGCTCCCTGAGAGGATCGCTTTGTCGTTGGTGCCGATGCCGAGCTCAGCTATGTTCCTTGCGTCCCTGCCGAACGCCGAGACAAGACCGATCAGCTTCTCGGCCTCACCGCCCCCGGAGATGTCGCCCGCAAGACCGTCAGCTACTTCGATCGCTATAGGCTCGTGCAACACTCCGATCCCGGCGCATGATCCGTCGGCGACAATTCTGCCCCTGGCGGTTCCCTCCACCGGAGCCAGGTAGGCTTCCCCGGCAGGCAGGTTGGTTGATGTCCCCGGCTCTGTGATGATACCGGTATCCTCATGACATGACCGCCCCGCAAGCGACATAGTGATGTCGGTTCCCTTCGCGGTTGTGACACGTGCCTCGGCCGCACCCTCGATCAGGGAGATGACCTTCCTGGTCCGCTCCTCGATCTTCTTATAATCTGCTCTGAGGGTGCGTTTCATCATGTCCTCATTGATGTTGGGCAGCGTAGCTCCCCGGGCACCGTTGGCGCACGCGTCCCGACGCGCGTCGGTGTGGGTCAGGGACTTGCTCGTTGGAATCATGAAAACGTCGCAGACTTTGAGTAGAGCTGCCACAGCCCGCGGGGGTTCCTCTCCGTGTGTTTTTCTGGAGACGATCTCGCAGAATATGGCGTCGGCTTTCAGTGCCCGTGCAGCTTCCCAGAAGGCTGTTCCGATCCTTCTCAGGGGTTCGTCGGTGACGATGACGACATTCTCACCTTTCCTGACCGCGGCACAATCAGTCAGGGCAACGTGTGCTGCTTCAATCAGTTCCTTCATAGGTGTTTACCTCCCCGTCCGTTCACGCTTCAGAGCCACGTAGACCAGGGCAGCGATACCGATTCCGAAGAAAAAGAGCGAGATCGTGTTCTGGAAGATGTTCGCTGCAAATGGAAGTCCGATCGACTCAAAGACCGAACCGAGCCAGCTGATGACCGGCCACGGCAAACTGACGCCTCCAACGATGAGGAATGCCAGGATGATCCCCATGATGGCCTCGCCGGCGATGAGTCCTGAACTGAACAGCACGCCGCGATGCACGGCGCTCTCCGCGTCACCTCGCCTCCTGGCGATCGTTCTCGTTACCAGGTTTGTTGCTCCGCCCACGAAGATGGGCACTGCAAGACCGAGCGGGAGGTAGATGCCTACCGCTACCGGCATGACATGCGCCCTGAACTTGGCGCCCCGGTTCCTTAAGATCTCATCTGCGATCACCAGCACAATACCTATCCCGGCGCCGATCTTCACCATGCCCCAGGGCATGGAAGCCTCGGTGAACATCGCACTGGCTATGCTTGCAAACAGTGTGGCCTGTGGCGCCGGCAGCTCAGGGGAGCCGATACCGTACGCCTTCTGCAATACCGTCAGCACAGGTGCTATGACAAATGCAGGGAGCACAACCCCCAGAATCTGACTCATCTGTTGACTGCGGGGCGTTGCGCCCACCAGGTAACCCGTCTTCAAGTCCTGGGATATGTCCCCGGCCGTAGCCGCCGCACAGCAGACTACACCTGCCACCCCGAGTGCGGCAAGAATGCCCTGGTTTCCGCTCATCCCGGAGAGCAGGAGAAGCGCGGATGTAAAGAGGATCGTGCATATGGTCATACCTGATATCGGGTTGTTGGAACTCCCGACCAGCCCCACGATGTAACTGGACACTGCCACGAAGAAGAAACCCATCAGCACCATCGCGACCGTCGAGACAAGTGCTATACCCACCGTGGGGGTAAGGTAAAGGTAGATACTGAAAACGGAAATGATCGTGACCACGGAGAGAATCAGAACCAGCTTCTGCTTGAGATCCTGCTCGGTCCTCGGGATCATGGCCCCCGCAGCGAGCCTGCGCCCGAACAGGGCATCGCGAAGACCTTTGGCGATACCACTCCGGATTCTTATGATCGACCAGAGCCCTCCGACAATCATGGCCCCGACTCCCATGTACCTTATCTGAGTGCTCCAGACGGTATATGCGGAGTCGACAAGAGAATCACCCGCAGGAAATCCTCTGACTGCGCCGTATATGGGGATACCTACCAGCCAGCCGATCGCCCCGCCTATGAAAACCAGGACGCCTATGTTCATGCCGACGATATAGCCTATCCCTAAGAGCAAGACGGACATGTCACAACCGAAATACATCGCGGTCTTGCCGGTGGTCCACGCACCCTCTACAGTCCCCCTTATGATCCCGAAGGCTGCAACGAAGTGCTTGAACACCACTCCGAGTCCAAGGGCTGAGAAGATGTAGACGACTCCGCTGCCCTTGGTCTCACCGACCTCCAGAACCTCGGCACATGCCAGTCCCTCGGGGTAGATCAGCTCCTTTTCCTCTATGATAAGAGTTCTTCTCAGCGGTATCATGAAGAGAACGCCGAGGAGCCCGCCTGAGATCGCGATTATGGTGACCGGCCAGAACTTGAAATCCTGCCAGATGCCGACGATAACGATTGCGGGGATCGTAAAGATGATGCCCGCCGCCAATGATTCACCTGCTGACGCTATGGTCTGTACCACATTGTTTTCAAGGATGGTACCGCGGCCCAGCACTCCCCTCAGGACACCCATCGATATGACAGCAGCGGGGATTGAAGCCGTCACGGTCATCCCGGCATAGAGCCCTGCATAGGTATTAGCCGCCGTCATTATCGCGCCGAGTACTACACCCAGAATGACTGCTGCAAGCGTGAACTCAGCAATTGATTTCTCAGGCGGGACGAACGGTACGAATTTCTTATCGTCGGCCATGTGCTCCTCCTTGGGGGCCAGCTGTTGTCAGACCGGATATCAACCCATTGCCTCGGCGATCGCGATGCCGAGTCTCTTGATTCCCTCCCGGATATTGTCCGGTTGGGCATTGGAGAAGTTGAGACGCATCGTGTTGTCACCGCTGTCATCAGGATAGAAAACGCATCCCGGCACGAAGGCTACCTTCTTCTCAACCGCCTTGTCGATCAGCTTCATCGTGCTGACGCGGTCGGGGGTTATGGCCCACATGAAGAGTCCACCCTTGGGTCTGGTCCAGCTGGCGCCTTTCGGGAAGAACTCCTCCATGGCACAGGTCATTATGTGCCTTCTTTCACCGTAGACCTTCTTGAGTTCCTTTGAGTGGGCCTTGAGGATCCCGCGCTTCATTATGTCATGCGTGATCATCTGTACGAAGGTGCCGGTGTGAAGGTCATTGGCCTGCTTCGCCAGAACGATCTTCCTGATCACTCCCTCGGGACCGACCACCCAGCCCAGCCTGATCCCTGGGGAAAGGATCTTCGAGAAAGTACTGAGGTAGATCACATTCTGCTTGTGCAGCGCGTATATCGGGGCGATGTCCTCTCCCTCGAAGCGCAACTCGCCGTACGGGTCGTCCTCGATAATCGGAATGCCGTGCTTGGCCGCCAACTTGATGAGTTTAATCCTTCTCTCCAGTGTGAGCGTGACACCCATCGGATTGTGGAAGTTGGGCAGGACGTATATGAACTTGGGTGTCTCCTGCTTCAGGATGTCCTCAAGCACATCGACCCGCATACCTTCGTCATCTACGGGCACACCTATGATGCGGGGTCCGTAAACCTTGAAAGCCTGCAACGCACCTATGTAGGTTGGCGCGCCTGTTACGATTACGTCACCCGGATCGATAAAGACCCTTCCGAGAAGGTCGAGGGCTTGCTGCGACCCGTTCGTAAGCAGGATGTTATGCGGTTCGCATGCGATATCGTACTTGTTCATCTTCTCGGCCAGTGCTTCTTTGAGCGGCAGGAAGCCTTCGGTGGGGCCATATTGAAGTGCCCTCTGGCCGTCGTTTCTCAGGACGTGTGCGCATGCCTCCTCAAACTCTCTTATTGGGAACAGCTCGGGGGCGGGAAGGCCCCCCGCGAAAGAGATCACATCCGGCATCTGCGTGAACTTAAGAATCTCTCTTATAAATGAAGGTTTCATCGATCGCGACCGCTCCGACAGCTTTGAGTCCCACTCTGTCGTCGCCTCGGTCATTATGGGTCCAATATGGTCTTCGCAATCCAATTCGTGAACCTCCTCTTGGGGAAAGTCATACTACAACCTACATATTAGAGCATATCCGAAAAACCGCATCAGTCAAGAGGAATTGGGCGGTGCCAAGACTTGTTTTGAACAACCCGGGCTATGTCAGCAGGTAGTTGCGAGGGTCAAGACCCAGGTCCTTGCATGACATGGCATCGACGACGGAGTATATGAACTCCCCTGTGTCCGCCTCGACCTCTCCGAGGTCGATGAACTTCTCGTCGGCGGGCTGGGTTCCGTCGCCGTCGACAACGACTCTTATCAGGGCCCGGTCGGGATCCCCGCTGAGTTCGCTTCGTCTTATGACGATCCCGGTTTCTCCGGTGTTGAGCCTTAAAACGGTGCCGACCGGGAAGATGCCCATCGCACCCGCGAAAGCCTTGACCAGCACCGGGTCGAACTTCGATCCGGACTGCGAGATCAGGTACCGGATTGCGTCATGGGGTGAGTAGACTTTGTTCCGGTACGGCCTCTCCGTTGTCATGGCGTCGAAGGTATCCGCGATTCTGACAATCCTGCTGAAGAGATCCATGGAAGAGTCGGCCTTGACCTTGGGGTAGCCCGACATATCGAGGTTCAGATGGTGCTGAAACGCGACTATCATGGAGTGCAGGATATGCTCGTTACAAGCAGGCATTCTGGAAAGAGCTCTGACACCCGTCAGGGTGTGCTGCCTTATGGTCTTCCATTCATTGACATCCAGTACCCCGATCTTGTTCAAAACACCCGGAGGTATGGATATCTTACCGATATCGTGAAACAGCGCGGCCATCCCCAGCCGTGCGAGCCAGTTCCTGTGAAGTCCGAGTCGCTGCCCGATCGCCAGCGAGAATATGCACACGTTGACGCTGTGCGTGAAGGTGTACTCATCGTGGTCCTTTATCGTGGCAAGCGCGAGGATCGACGACTCATCCTCAAGCAGGGAGTCGGCTGCGGCCTGCACGGCCCTTCGAGCCTTCCTTATGCTGACTGCACCCTGCGAAGTCTGGGCCATCATGACTTCTTTGGTCGATCCGAGAGCCGCGTAAAAGGCACGTTTCGCGCGCTCCTCGTGAGTGAGTGCGCTAATCCCGAGATCCTGAAGATCCTTCGCCGACTGTGTGGACGGCACTATACCTATGCGATTGAGTCCCTCCGATGCGACCCTGTCGGCGACGGTCGGGCCGGTCGCACCCTCTTTCTCCAGCGCGCTGAGCAGGAAGAAGAAGTCGACGACATCATCTCGTGACAGTCCGTCTTCGAGTATGATTTTCTCAACTTCCAGCCTGCCGGCTTTGCTCAAAAGATGCTTGTAGGCCGCGAAGTTCGCGACGTCACACCGGATGCGCTCCCCGTTGATGAAGATACAATCCCGCCAGAACCTCATCTCGATCGAAGGTGAACCCTGGAGCAGGACTGCGATCGTGGCGAGAACGGAGTCTCCAGCCTGCATAATGGCTGTGTTGTTGGGCTTGTAGATGTGAAGGAGCCTCTCGATCGCTGCCATCTGGCTGATCAGCGTCCTCCCGGCATGGAGTTCGGCCTGCGGCTGGAACTGATCCGCGTCGGAATCAGTCCTTCTGGCTATTGCCTCTGCTGTTTCAGTGTATTCTACCGGCAAGGTCTAACCTCTCCAATGCAGATTCAAGGGTCTTGCGGACGGATCCCGATGACTTCGAGACCACCTTCTTGAGGATCTCGGCTGCGACGTTCCTGTTCATCAGGTGAATGATCTCACCAAGCGCTACCTTGGTATCTTCAACAGGTTTCTTCTTAAGCAGATTCCTCATCCCGAAAACGGCCTGGATTATCTGTTTCTGGCCGGACGGTGGCAGGTTTCTGGTTACAAGCAGCATACTTCGCTTGGCATTGTGAGGGAGGAGCCCGAATTCCTTTGACGTGTAGAGTTCCGTGAGGGTCTCAGCACATCGCTCACCACCGATCTTGACCAGTGAAACCACGGCACGCCGCCTGACCGACTGATCCTCGTCATTTAGCAGGTCATTCACGATCCTCAGTGACGAGTCGGTCTTAAGCGATCCGGCAAGGGACGCCACTCTGGCCCTTATTCGCGGTGCCGGGTGGTGTCTGAGTTGCATGGCGCTCTCCAGGGCCGCCTCCGTGCCGATCATGTCCAGTACGTCAAGCACGACTTCGACATCATCCGACCGGGCCTCGTCGACGCCCCTTACTATCTCCGCCGGGCACCCGCCGCCGAGTGAGGCCAGTGCGGCAATCACGGTCTGCTTCGCCGATTGCCGCGTGCAGCTTGGGAGAAGACCGAGAATTGAGGGAATAGCATCATCGCTCAGTCGGGACAGGTAGGCCAGACATTGCACCTGTTCGACCTCTCTGCCCGCCGAAAGAGTCTCTCCGATGACCTCCATGTTTCTCTCGGTATATCTCGATGCAACTATTCTTGTCAGTGTTTGCGCGACCTCTTCGGTTTCACATTGATCGAATTGCAGTCTGATGCTTGCCAGGGCGTCTGCGGCCATACCCAACTGACGCTTTGCAACGCAGGTATCAAGGAAACCGATCAGTCCGTTCTCAAAGTCGGGGTAACCGTCCTTCGCCTCTTCGGCCTCCAGCGTGTAGGCGAGAACGTGCCACGCGCGTCTCAGAAAGAGGTCGTCGTCAACGGCTATCGCAAGGCCCCGCACTTCCTCGACATCTCTGGCGCTAAGACTGAGGGCCGGTTTGAGTTTTTCCACATCTTCGGATATCCTGCCCGGGCGGTCCTGTTTGAAGTCGGGCTTCAGCGGGACTGCGTTGGCCAGGGTGTTCTTGCTGCTCTTCTCGAGGCCTTCGCAGTCGGCTTCGAATTCGTTGACCTCATAGTACGTTATTGCTTGCAGATCGCGGGCCCAGAGGAGCGTAACGAAGTCCTCTTCACTGTTATCGGTCTCAATGCACCTGGTCAGGGCTTCGAAAAACGCAAGCAGCTCATCGTCGGTTAGGCCTTTGTGGAATGAGAGAAGCCGGACACCATCCCGGTACATCCTGAAAGCGATGCTCTGGTGTTTGTCCATGTTGACATAGACGGGGACATCCTCGTGGATCAGCTCGAATTCCTTCACCACGAATGTCAGGATACCGTTTTCCTCAAGAAAACAGTCGAGCGCCTTCTTCACAGCGTCGCGTGACGAGATGAACATACGGTTGTTGGGCAGGTACATCTGGTAGTTTTTCGTGGCTTTGGAGAGAAGCGCGGCGACTTCTTTGACTTGATTCTCCACTGTCGAAACGGTTTGCTTCACAATTTCCATAAAGTGACAACCAGTTCGCCCATCAGGTCGATCCTGCGGGCCATGTGTTTACACCACTAACCTACGGAACCATCGGCACGCCCACCCCCACGCTTTAGAAATGGGGTCAGGCTTTGAATTCTGGATAATTTCGGGGACACCGTACTTAGTTATTCTGGGGAGACCTCTAGTCGATATCGCCGCGCTGATTGGATCGCAGTGCAATCACTTCCGTGATGACGGCCTCGCAAATAATCAAGTATGGTGTCCCCAAATTACCATCCCCGAAATTATCCAGAATTCAAAGCCTGACCCCATCTACAAAAACTGCGGGTTGTGAGTTAGGTTGTCTAAGCCCCGCGCCTGGCTCTCAGTCTACGTGGAAGCTCTGACTACCCGCTCACAACCCGCATTGGACCGTCAATCTATCTCATCGAAGCCCTAATCTGCCGGTTGCAGTCTCTTCTTTTTTCTCTGGCCCTCGCCATAGAACATGCTATCAAGAACGTCCTTCTTGAATCTCCACTGTCCTCCAACTTTGATACCAGGTACCTTGCCTTTTTTGGCTAGCCGGTAGAGGGTCCACTTCTTGATATGGAGGTACTCCGCAGCACCTCCGATGTCGAATATCACGTCCATCGAGCCACCTCCTCAGAGTGGTTTTCGCAAGGCTTCACGCATTATGCAAGATATCACTACAGTTGCTTCGGCAGCAGGGGGGGAAGCTTTAGCTCAAATTGTGAATCAGTTTTGTAACGTAGCAAGTCTGTAGAAGAGACTGCGCAGATTTTGACATGAGGACGGAAATATGGTATAATCAAATAACTATGCAATAATGGAGGAGACTATTATGCCGCGTTTTAGCCTTGCAACTGTTGCACTTACAACCGCCGTCATGTTATTGGCGGTCTCGACACCCCGTGCGGGGCAGATCTCTGAGGGACCCACGCAGCTCCCGCGCAGCGGAGCGGATACCCAGGTGATGCTGGTGAATCTGCCATCGGAGGATATTGAGCGGAATATCTCCATATTCCGTGCTGCCGAGGAGGGCGGTCACTTGAGACTTGCAGGCCGGGTCGAAGAAGACGCGTTCCTTTACCTGGGACCCGGGGGACCCGGTATGCTCCAGGCAGCCGGCCTCAGCTATGCCCTGCTCTGTGAGGATGTTTCTCATTATGAGATTTACCTGATCGGGAAAAACGGGGTGGCGCGGTCCTCACTCGAGAGATATTCCGAGATCCTGAGTGAAGGGGATTCATATTATCTCGTGGCGGCCGAACCGCGCGCGGTCCTTGATATTCACCTTCTTCAGTCCAAGAAACGGCTTCCACTGCCATCCGAGCCGGGTCTGCCGTTTGAGGTGAGGGTGGCCGGCAGTGAAAAGCAGGCTCAGGCTCCGCTTTCATACAACCCCCTGATCCAGGGGATCGTCGATCAGGTGTCATCGAGTAACCTCTACTCGCTTATGAACGACATCACGGGAGAGAACTCCGTCACGATCGGTGGCGATACCTACACCATCAATACAAGGTACTCCCCCGAAATGATGTGCAGGCGTGCCGCGCAGTTTATCAAAGAACAGTTTCAGGGGATGGGTCTTGAGGCCGAGTATGACTACTTCAACTTCCGTACCAACATGAAGTCGATCATCTTTCCCTTCGATGACCAGGAAGGCTGGGCCGTCGGCAAACGGACGACAGTCATACACACCGACGATGGTGGTGATCTCTGGGTCGAAGACAGCTACGACGATGAGGGAGGGCTTAACGACATCGCCATGTGGAGCCGCTCGCACGGGTGTATAGCCGGCAACAACGGCATTATCAAAGTGACCGATGACGGGCGGACCTGGCAGACTGTCAGCTCGCCGACATCATATGACCTCCAGAGTGTTGCATTCATCGATTCGATAACGGTCTTCTGCTGCGGCTACAACGGCACAATCCTAAGGTCGGTCAACGGGGGTGATACCTGGTCCAGCATCTCGTCACCTACAAGTTACGATCTCAATCACATTTGCTTTGCCAGCCCGACCGTGGGCTGGGCTGTTGGAGAGAATGGACGGATCATCAAGACCGAAAACGGTGGATCGAGCTGGAGCATCTTCTCGAGTCCCGTCAGTGTCAATCTATATGAAGTGATGTTCGTTGATGCCTTGAAAGGCTGGATCGCCGGAGACTCGGGCAGGATTCTCAGGACCCAGGACGGTGAGACCTGGCAGGAGATGTCAACACCGGTGTCGGACAACCTGAACTCGGTCTTCTTCTTGAACCCGACTGTGGGCTGGGCGTGCGGTCTGGCAGGTACGATCATCAAATCCATCGATGGTGGATCATCATGGAGCGAGGTGAGTCTTGGAGTAGCGTCGGATCTCAACGACGTGTTTTTCGTGAGCTCCGCCGAAGGCTGGGTTGTCGGGAACGGTGTGGTCTTCCAGACCATCAACGGTGGGCCCGATTGGGTGACCAGACACGATGCGGTGGAGTCGGGCGATGTCAACGTGGTTGCGACATTGCCGGGAACTATACGGGCTGATGAGATCTACATCATTTGCGGTCACCACGACTGTATCTCGCAGATGCCGAGCTCATACGCGCCGGGTGCGGATGACAACGCCACAGGTACGATCGCAACAATCGAGGCGGCGAGGGTGCTTAAGGACTATGATTTCGAGGCGACCTTGAAATTCGTCACCTTCTCGAGGGAAGAGCAGGGGCTGATCGGAAGCGGCCAGTATGCCAGGCAGGCCTATGAAGAAGGTGATTCGATCATCGCTGCTCTGAACTTCGACATGATAGCGTATGAGGACAGCCACCCCGAGGACATTGAGATACTCTACAACTCGATTTCAGGCTGGCTGGCCAATGCATATGAAAACGCGGCAGCCCTCTATGTACCGGGCCTTGGCGTCAACAAGGGGCTGAGGACGTATGTGGGAAGCGATAATTCATCATTCTGGGATTACGGCTATCCGTCGTTCTGCGGCATAGAGGATTCGCCGCTTACCAATCCCCAGTATCACCGGACGACCGATCGCGTTTCGACCCTCGATTTCGATTTCTATACGGACGTTGTAAAGGGCGGCGTCGCCACCCTCGTGGAGCTGGCGGTGATAGATACGGTTACAAGCTCCATCGCACATGTATTTGAACCCGCCTGGTTCAGGGTGCGCCCCAACCCCGGTCGTGGTGAGATATCGATCGAAATGTCAGCGCGGGGCAAGCGGATCGGATTGCTCGAAATATACGATGTGACCGGCAGGCTCGTAAGCAAACTCGAACCCTCTCTCGCCGATGGCAAGGTCAGAGCGGTCTGGCAGGGTGAGGACGATTCCGGTAGCCCCGTCGGCCCCGGCATTTACTACATTAAGTCTGCAGGGGAGAAGCGGGCAACCAAGATCGTTCTGTTGAAGTGAGTGCCCAGGTAAGGGCACGTTCTACTAGTCGGCTGAGAGGTGCCCGCCAGGGTAAATGCCTGTCAGCCCCGTAGCGTGGGGCCGGGTGGGAGGCGGTAACGCTTTCCATCTAAGCGGCCCGACAAAGCCTCTTTAAGGTGGCGACGCGAACCGGCAGGTTGTAACGCGAGTGAACCTACTATTGTTGTGACTCAGAAGTATCTTGACACATAGCATAGATGGTCTCGAAGATTTCGTCAGCCGATTTGGTCCAGACAAATGGTTTGGTGTTGTGGTTGTAGAGTTCCAGATAGCGATTGATCTTGATCATAAGGTCTCGAACG
>JBDRNT010000170.1:0-50684 GCA_043810925.1 Candidatus Eiseniibacteriota bacterium | reverse complement strand
ATCATGGGCTACCGACATCTTCCGAAGTTGAGGGATGCCATCATGAGTGAACTGAAGATCGAGAATGAAGAAGTTGTCGGGAGGCAGGTCGCATGATCAGGGAAGGCCGCCGGGAATTCCCACTAAGAAAGGGCTTGACTCTCGGCCATTCTCCAGACAAGTCAGTGACACCTCTATTACAGTGTTCCCGTAAATCTCGGGCAAATGAACATAGGCATCACCGAAGTAGCAGTGTTCGGTGCCGTCGATCATCACAGATTGCACTTTGTACCCGGTTTTCTCCGCTCTGAGTGTCATAAAGCGTAAGGGCTCATCAGCAGTGATCTCGTATGTAATGATGTCACCGTCGACCGAAACAGCGTTGATGCTAAGGGCCTTGTCGAACCGCTCGACATTCCTTGCGAAGTCATAACTGTCAACCCACCTGCGCCAGTAATAACTGTCATGGTCTACAGAATCCATCAGTGCCCCCATTAGCGCGATCCAGCCCTCTGGATTAAGGTCCGCACCATGAGGTTCGTCATGACGGTAGTGTGCACCTATCAGCACGGGGGTCCACCAATCGAGACCGTAGCTTCTCACGACATCAAGTGCTTGAGCCGGGGTGTGTAAAGCACTGAGAACGGGACCCCAATCCACGCTGTATATCCGGACCTCACCCGTTTGATCGGAATGAACCAACGGATAATACCTAAAGAGGCCCGACGCACCCCTCGCGAACACCCTTTCTCGATCAAGCTCGTTTCCCACGTCGAACAGGCTCTTATACAGTGCTTTGTAATCGTCACTAGTCCACAGACACGCAGAGTGGTAGTATATGCCATTATCGTACATCGCATGCAGTGTAGCTTCATTCCAGCTGTTCATTGGAGATGCTTTCATGGGTTTGTACCGTGAAAAGTGTTGCTGAAGGAAGGCCACCGCCTCGTTCATATCGTCATACTGTGTCTGATAGTCACGGTTTTCGCCGTCAGCACCGACGGGCGTGTGAACCTTACCATGAAGTGACATGCTGCCCCACTGGCTTATGATCTGCTCGTCGTTCTGTAACGTGCTGTCCGAGCAGTTGTAGGCGCTCGCATCTGTTACCAGAAAACCTGATGCTCTTATCCTGTGTTTATTTGCGTCGATGAAGTCGATCACTTCCTGGTGCCGTTCGCACGTACTGGTCTGAGTGTCATCGAGTCTCACAGAGATCACCGGCAGTGTCACTCTGGCGTCGACCCCAAAGGTGTTCTCCATCCATCGTGAAAGAGCAAAATCGACCCCGTATACACGGTAGTCACCGAAAATAGGGTCTCCGCGTGCCCAGGTGCTAAGAGAGTTGACGCATATGCCAATGTGTCTGCAATCGGATCCACCTGCAACCACGAAGCCGTCGTCGGTCCAGTAATTGTAGATCTTAACCGCCCCTTCACGGAGACGGACGTTGAACTCTAAGTTCTCGAGACCATTCACCCATACGTCTATTGCGTCATAGAGTGTACCGTTAAGATCCGTGTACTTCCCGTTGATCAGCGTGAGCAAGACGGTGATGCCGCCGGCTTCCATGTTCTGGGCAAGCAGGCTGCGCTCGGCTTCGGTAGCACAGAAGCGCATAGAACTGCCCTCGAGTATTACACCGTCATACTGATCAAGGTCGGACTGATCGAGGCTATCGTCTTCCACATCAAAGAATTCAAACGGGATGCCGTTGAACGTAAGCAGGTTTTCGAGCCTGAGGCTCTCCTGGGTAATCCAGTTGTCGGGACCCCGGACATGGCTACCGATGAGAAGAGCTCTTACATCGGCGATCGCTGCGTGGCACTCCGATGCTAAAGAGCAGATGGACAGCAACGCAAGGAATGTGAGTATCACCCGCATACGGGCGGACAGTCGCATGGGCATTCCCCTGCACTCCCCGGACCTCCGAGCAAGGAATCAATCACAGCAGAAACATCACACTCCACCGATCAGTTTACCATACATAACTGCGACGATCAAGGAGATTCGTTGGACTCTGGTGCCGTCACGGCGAGTCGGAGACTCGGCCTGCCCGGAACAGGTAGACGCACCGCGCTGTTCAAGAGATGGAACTGACTGAGACTTCGGTCGGAGATTACCGATTCGTTGCGGTCTGGAAGCGGATGGTGAAGGTGGTCCCCCTGCCAACATCGGAGTCAACCGTGACGGTCCCGCCGTGACTCTCTATGATTGTCGCGCACGTAACCAGGCCGTAGCCGTGTCCATGTTCCTTGGTTGTGAAATGCGTCGCGAAGAGCTTCTCTTTGACCTCGGGAGGCATGCCGGCACCATTGTCACTGATGAGAAGGGTTATGTCGTCTTCTCCGTGTGCTGTGCTTATGCTTATCATCCCGTCCTTCCGGCCCGCTTCCTTGATCGCATCAGCCGCGTTGTTGAGCAGGTTCATCAACACCTGGGCGATCTGGTCGGTGTCCATATCGAACTCGGGCAATTCGACGTCGAGCTCCGAAGTGATAGTAACCCGCTTGAAACGTGATTGGACCGAGAGGAAACAGAGTACGTCATCTATCACGGTATTGAGGTCCCCACGCTGCCGCTTGGAATCAAGCCGGGTGTAATCGGTCAGCCCTGCGGTGAAGCGCTCCATGTTGACGATATTGCCCCGGATCCTGTCGAGCATGGTCTCAGCCTTCACGCACTCCCCGTCAGCCAGCGCCATCTGGGTAAGCTCGACACCGCCGAGAATCAGGGTCAGGAAGTTGTTGAGCTCGTGGGATATGGATGAGGCCATCAAACCTTTGTCTGCAAGTTTCTGGAGATCGAAGAGTCGCTGTTCATTTTCTTTCTGAACGGTTACATCGTCAAGAGTCATGATGAGCGCAGTCTTGGCGCCGCCGTTCTCGACTGTCCGGGTGATACTAACGTTGTAGATGCGCTCGGTCCCTTTGGCCCTGGCGAACACCCTGTTTGCGGTTGTCGGCTTGACTGCGCCTCTTGACTGGACCACCTGACCGGCTAACTCGCCGAATACCCATTCCGGAAAAACCGTGTCAACCGGGCTGTTGACAAACGATTGCTGGTCGGAAGTTCGCTGGAGAAATGTCTTGAGAATATCCATCCCGGCCGTATTGATCTTCTGGAGCTTGTAGTCCCTGTCAAACACGAAGACACCCTGCGTCACGCTGTTCAGTATGTCCAGGTACCAACCGTTCAAGCCGGCAATCTCCCAGAACAAGTAGGAGTTGGCCACAAGAGGAGTGATCGTGCTTATGATGGTGCCCAGCAGACTCAGATCGTCCTCACCATAGCCCTTCCCGGTCACCCTTTCCCCGAGACCTACTATGCCGAAGAATGCGTCACCGTGAACCAGCGGACAGACAACGCTGACACCGGACTCGCTAAGAAGCGAGACTATGCTGTCCGATTCGCCCTGTGATGCAAGCCGGGCTACTCTGCAAACGGTTTCCTCACCCGCAAACCGCTCCCGGTCGTCGGGAGTCAGCACCAGCGACCCCAGCCGGATATTTCCCGTGAGCTTCCCCGTCGCGAAAAATGAATTGTTCCAGATCTGCCAGCCGGGTTTGCGCAGCAAGGCGAATGAATCGGCCACTGAGAATTGACCGCACATGGTCATCAAGATAAGACTGATCAACTGCTCAAAGTCAGGCTTGTCGCAGAATTGCCTGGTGAGCTTCGAAAGCGCGTCCAGAGCAAGGATCTGCCTTTCCCCACAGCTGTCCGATCCCGGGGAGGCGACTACCTGCTGTGTGCAGTCTCGGTCCATAGACTATTCCCTGGCGGAACATACCTCTTTTGCCGCTTCCTCGTTTTCCCTAATAGTCAAGTAGCCGCAAAGATCGAGGACTTCCAGGATATGCAACACCTTCTTCGAGAGGTTACACAGGATTATGTCTCCACCCATCTCCCTTGCCCTGCCGACGGTGCCGAGGATCGATCCAACACCTGCGGATGAAAGGAACTCGAGCTGGCTCATGTCCATTACGACATTTTTGCAGCCCTCTTTCTGTAGGGCAGTTATGAACTTCGTAACCTCATGCGCATTGCTGTTGTCCATGACCTTACCGGGATTAATGACAACAGACTCATGATCGATGTCATTCCGAGATATCATCTCGCCACCTCCACCCCGGACTAATCTTCTTTTCCAGGGTCAATACGTTCAACCGGTTTCCCACACGTTCATATGAAATCGTATCCACGAGCCGTTTTATCATTGTCAATCCTATGCCGTTGGTTTGCTTCAGCCTGATGGCCTGGCGCGGATCGAACATGGTCTTCCTGCCGGTGGGATCAAAGGGCTGCCCGGGATCCGCGAAACGCAGGCTGACGCGCTCCTCACCCGGTATCACCCTGATCGACATAAGCTCATTCTCCCCGAGTCCTCCGTGACGGCGAACATTCGTGGCAACCTCGTAAAACACCGTCTCCATGTCAAAGGCATAACTGCCCGGAAGACCCAGCCGCACCAGGTAGTCGTGGAGCCTGACCACGGCCTCACTGACGTCTTCCATCGTTGAGCGAAGCTCCAGCTCGAGGGCCGGGGGCATGAAGGCCCCGATCCTCCCGCCGGTGGCATCGTCGCCCGGGGCTGTAGTTACCTGCTCAACTGTGAACAGATCAAACAGATCAAGGATCCTGAGGACTCGCTCAAGACCGAACCTCACAGACAGCAGTCGCATCGGGATACCGGCGTGTTCACATCTGGTCTGGGCATCCCACAGTACGTTTATGTGACCAGATGTCGCATGGTCCAGCAGCGAGCAGTCCAGAGAGATCTCTTTCGGCGTCTCCTCGAGCGTAATATCCAGCTCAGTGAAGAAGCCATCCAGAGCCCCCTCGTCCAGATCACCGGGTACCAGAATCCTCCTACCTTTTTCAGTTGTCACCGACATGTTCTGTCTCCCCTAAAACACCAATTCTTGTATCGGCAGTTTGCTCCACCCATTTAATAGCTAACAACGTTATATCGTCATACTGAGCCGCATCGCCCACAAACAGGTCGTGTTCCCTGAGCATTTCGCTGACGAGATCCCCTGGCGATTTGTCTCTGCGCTCCTGAATGATCTGCATGAGCCGATCGAGCCCAAACTCCTCCCCGTCGATGTTCTGCGCTTCATTAACTCCGTCCGTGTACTGTATAAGCCAGTCGTTCGTCGAGAGCATGATCTTGCCGCTTTCGATGCGCTTCTTGTACGTGTCCGAATCCATCATGCCCAACGGGAAACCGCGCGTCTTGATCAGTTCACTCTTCCCTGTGTCCCCTTTGATTACTATCAGCTGGTTGTGGCCCGCCGATGCGAACTTGAACTCCCCCGTCTTCTTGTCCAGGACCCCGTAGAACATGGTTACGAACATGCCCTGCTTGATGTTCCCCAGAAGATCTGCGTTCACCGCGGTCAGGAGCTCGGCGGGTTCCCGAACCGATCTGGCCAGTCGCTTGACAATATCGCGTGTTATCAACATCACAAGCATTCCGGGCAGGGACTTCCCTGAAACATCGGCGATCAGGATTCCAAGGCGATCGTCATCGAACTCGACGAAATCGTAGTAGTCGCCTCCGACCTCCTTCGCACTGCGGTAGGTACCCGCCAATTGGAACTCGACACCCGTCGGGTAGGCCTTCGGCAGGATATTGGCTTGAATCTCACGTGCTATCTCAAGCTCCCGCGTCATTCTCTCCTTCTCAATCAGCTCCTTCTGGGCCGCGCCCAGCTTTGAGCCCATCACCCTGATGGTCTCCGCGAGAAACCCGAATTCGTTCTTACTCGTAACAGGAATATCCAGCGAGATGTTCTGAAGATCGACGGTCTTCAGGTGATCCGTAATGATGCTGATCGGACGAAGTCTCCGGCGTAACACCGCGATGGTGACGGGAATGCCGATCCCGGCCATGATAAGAGTGATTGTGGCGACAGTCACGATTGATGTGGTCCTCGCCTTCCTGACGGGGGCCGCTGAAGCCGCTACCGAGAGGTTCCCCAGTGCGACATTGTTTTCCGCTATAGGGACGGCAATGAAAACCGTGTCGCGCCCAAGGCTGAATCCTTCTTTCGGTTTGAGCATTTTCTGGAACTGACCCGATCTGACCGGCCGCATTTTCGCCGAGTTGATCACCTGCTTGATATCCGTATGAGCTATGAATGTATCGCGATCGTCCGTGATACCGGCCCAGTAGATGTCAGGATCGCCGTCTGCGAGCTTCTTGCATATGTTATTGAGTAAAAGGGCATCCGGTGCGTCGCCGGCGATGATCAGCTTTCCTGCCGGCTCGGAGTACGAGCGAGCCTGGACCAGCAGCTTGTCCACGACGCTCTGCGTAACGGTCTTTACATACCGGCTGGATATGATGTACCCCATCACCAGCATCATCGCGATCATGATCCCGGAGACATAGAGCGCAAACTCCAAACGAATGGACTTCTTAAACTGGGATGCTTCGGGCCAGTCCTCCGCCAGCATGGTTCTGCTACCTGGACTCATACGACAGCTCCTCCAAAGTTGCTATTTCACTCTCCGTACGCTTGATGTAACCGGCAATCTCGCTGCTGGCGGGGTCCAGCCTGGCAGCTTTCTTCCAGACCTCCACGGCGTCGGCCAGCCGGCTCTTGGTATAGAGCTCAACACCGAGGAACTTGTATGCATCAACCAGATACGTCCGGACCGACATGTAGCCCGGGGCAAGCCGTTCCACCTTCTCCCATCGTGCCACGGCTCCGGCCAGGTTACCCTTTTCGAACAATCGCTGCCCGGTCCTGTAGTCCGCATCAACCTCTTTGCGGAGGTCATCTCCGAGCGGTATGTCCACATCAACCTCAGGCGCAGTAACACTTTCCACGGGACGACTCAGCACCTGCTGGATCTGCCCACGGAGACTCAGGCACCAGGGATGCTTGGGGAAGACATCCAGGGCCGAATCCAGGGCGGCATTGGCTTTCCCGTACTCCGCCCGGGAGAAGGCCGTCTCGGCGATTTCGCACCAGTGGCCGAACTCCGCCTTTCTGGTCGCGGTCTTCACCCTCTCGTCATCTTCGGATATCGTATTCAGTGCGCGCACGGTGATCAATGCTTCCTCGTACCTGCCATAGCTCATAAGCGAGTCCGCCAGGCGAAGCTGGGATTCAAGAATCTGATCCTTGCTTATGCTCTGGTGTATGGCGGTGCCCGCACTCTCAAGGATCCCTGCGGCTTCGTCCGAGTCGGGAATCTTCGCCAGTGCAAGGTCGGCGTAGTACCTGGCGCCCAGATAGTCTCCCGTGTCCATCCTGACCCGCGCCGAGTCCATGTCGGCGGCGAACGCACTCTGGAGCAGCGCCTTCTCGACCTGTGCTCTGGCGTCCCTGGCAGTCCGGTAGATCCGCATGGTATCAAGACCGCTGCCTGATGCGAGGAAAATGGCACGGTCCAGAATGATGCCCGCCTGTTTCAAGTCATCCTTGCTTATCAGTTCCTGACCGTGCGCGACCAGACTCGAGATTGTCTCCCGGTTCCGATCATCCAACCGCTTGCTTATGAGTGCGCTGAACTCGGATTCCCGCGCCTCGGCGCGGATCTGCCGCTTCTCGCTCATTGGCCTGCCGAGGTCGGCGCTTATGCTGAACATATGGAGACTGCCCAGATCACGATCGACCATTGCATAATCAAGATGGATCGATCTGTACATCAGCCCTGCTCCGAAAGAGGCTTTGCCGTTCCTGACCCCACCCCGTACCCATAGCCGGTCCTGGACACTGTACTCAAGGCCGATTGCAATATGGGGGTCAACGAGGTCGGCCTTAGCGACTGCCGCCGAGGCTGTTATACTGTGATCCCACGAAGGTTTCGGCAGAACCGTCAGTGATATTCCACCCTCTATGCCGTAGGGCTGGGTAATGTTTGCATCCACGAGCTTCATCCGCGGTCTGATGAGGTTTCGTCCGTTTACGGCGGCAGTGACACGAGGCAGCCAGTCCGGACCGGGCTCGAAGTGTCGCCCTACCGATGCGCTGAGACCGGGCGAAGATGTTGCACTGTAGTCATCCAGGGAATGATGATCAAGGTTGACGGCAAGACCGACATCATAGCCCGATACCGAGCGGCCGTAGCCCACATAGACGGCAAGCCGGCTGTCTTCGATCTCGCCCATGAGGTAGTTGAACCCGTCACGCTTCTCGATCCCGCCGACTCCCAGCCTGAAGATCCCGCAACCGAAACCACCCAGGTCCATGGTGGGAACGGCCAGTCCAACATACTGGTAAACAGTCTGCGACTCATAAAGACGGCTGTGAAACGCACCCAGCGACAGCCGGTCCGTCCGTGCAAGCACCGACGGATTCCAGTATGGCGCCGCGAATGGATCGGCCTCAGCCAGCGCGGAGCCGGCCAGGGAGAGGTCCCGGGCGCCTGCACCCATGCTGAAGGGCGACTGCGCGCCGCCGTCACCGGCTACCGCGGATAAGGCGGTGGCAGAAACCAGACAGATGGCAAGCAGTAGTCTGCGTTTCATCGTATAATCGCGACCTTCCTCTTCACTTCCTCAGCGTTGCCTGATGCATATCTGGCTGTAACTCTGCAGAAGTACGTACCTGGAAGCACCTTGTGCCCGGAATCGTTCAGCCCGGTCCAGATGTCTTGTTCATGCGCCCCGGCCGGCCGGTAAGCACCTGCCGCCACCGTCTTGACCAGCTCACCGGTTATCGTGAATATCTCGATATCGACTTCGGCGTCATGGGCAAGAACGAACCCTATCGTCGTCACTTCGCGATCCGGGTTGAACGGGTTCGGCCAGTTACTGAAGGAGCCGGCGAGGTCTCCTGAGGTTACCGATATCTCGGCCGTAAGAACCGGGTAATCAGCGCCCACCAGTCGGGGATGCAGAACCGTGAAGAGATCCCGGTCCACAAAACCGGCGAATGCGGAATCACCGAACTCGACGGCGTAGTTCCCAAGGACGGCATCCGACCTGATATCACATGTCAGGCTTATGGCCCTGTTTTCGCCGCTCGGCAGTATGTATTCTTCATCGATATATAGCGAGAGGCTGTCTCCCGCAAAAGACGTGTCAGAAGCGACAGCCCGGCCGTCGGACAGGAGGCTGACTCTTTCAAAGACCTGATCTCCTCTTACCGGCTCAAGCCCGTCAGGTCCGCGCTTGAAAATCCGCCCGCGCCAGTACTCCATTTCGAGATCCCCCTTATGCTGCGTGCCGCCATACACCAGATCCGCCGTGAAGAAGGTATGGCCCGCCTGGCCGGGGAAAGCGATTTCGGCGGGCAGCGGGCTCACCCTGACTGTAGGAGCGCCTGCCGGCAGAAGGATCCTTGTCATACCTGTCGCGAACGGGAAGGTCTCACCGCAATCGGGAGCCTCGACAAAGCCAGGGTGGTGGGCTCTGTCCGTGGCATCGACGACAGAAAGTCCGTCTTCCTGGTATATTCTCAGGATGAAGTGATCAAACTGCGTATCGGCCTCTATGTCCGCTATCAGCCGGACGACAGCATTTCCGCCCGGCTCTATGGTTATGCCGCCGGGACCAAGCCGGAACACGGTATAGCCACGATCAAGTTCGATGAATGGTTCGTAAACCGCCTGCGCACCCGGCACGCAGTAACCGATGCGGTCGAATAACCGGTGTGGGTCGATTGCGCGTTCGAGGGTGTCGAGAACGGCGACTTTCACCGTTTCGAAGGCGATGGACGAGCGCTCTATGCCGGCGGGGTAATCAACGCCGATCTCTATGAGCGCAACCGAATCGCTCCCGGCGATCACTGTGGCCGGTAGGATTGACGCCACGCAAACCTCGGGCTCAAGAGCGGGGTACTTCAGCCGCGTAAGACCGGACATAATCGGAAAGACGCTGCCGCCAGCCGTCGAACCCGTGTCACTCATCGCGACAACCGTCCCGCCCGAACTCAGATCACGCAGCGTGAAAAGCGTGCTGTCAGAGATGGTCAGCTCAAACGCCGAGTGTACAGACATGGGCTTGATCGAAGCTTCGAGCCTCAGGGTATCGACCTCGCCCGGACTCACGACGGGTGGAGTGGTCAGCCACATGGTAAGGAGGCTGTCGCCCGCATCGGACCCGCTCAGTTCTCCGAGCACGGTCTCCCGCCGCAGCAGTCTGATGCGATCAAAAAGATCGGCGGCGATCACCGTGTTCCGACCTTCATCGACGAACGCAAAGGAAAGACCGGTCAACTGTACCTGCGAGTCCTCGGATATTCCCGGATGCCGGAAGACCAGATGCAGAACATCGACATTGTCCTGGCCGTAGTTCGCGTATCCGTTCAGTCCGGATACACAGGACACCGCGACACGCTGTGAGGGATTGTTGACCCTGCATGAAGCGGTTTTAAGCGGGAACTTAACCGCCGGGTCAAGGGCGACCGGGAGACCTGTGTTGTTGTCGGTAAACTGAATACCGGCTGCAC
Source organism: Candidatus Eiseniibacteriota bacterium (assembly GCA_043810925.1). Lineage (GTDB taxonomy): Bacteria > Arandabacterota > Arandabacteria > Arandabacterales > Arandabacteraceae > Arandabacterum. Next base: position 40,293 of record JBDRNT010000170.1, on the reverse strand, counting down.
TCTTAATGGTCAGGGCAAATGAGTTGGCTCCGGCGAGACTGTCTATGTCCACCTGGAGTGAAAGGACCTGTTCGTCTCCCGGAGACACAACCGTCGGCCGGCTGAACCCGAGCAGCACGGTTGATGCATCCGGCAACGTCTCAAGGATCGTAAGGTTTGTGTAACCCGTAGCAAGTACCATTCTGGAGAAGATCGCGCCGGCCGAGAGCGGGATTCCCGTCTCATCCATGATCCCGACCCGGAGACTGTCCAGCCTTATCGAGGCCGCAAGCGGTGACGGATCGGAGTGTCTATACTTGATACTCAGCGGGAAAACCTGTCTCTGGCCCCGGGTAACGGCGGTGGGAATCGAGCTTATCATCTCCACCACGGCGCCGGACGGTGCGGTCTGGATCACAACAGGCTCGGTCTGAACAGGTGCGGATGAGTCGGCCGGGTTCGACGAGAAAGCCTGGATCCGCCAGTGCACCGTACCTGCTTCAAGAGCAGTATAGCTCGCCGTAAAGTCCGCCGTCCCACCCGGAGACAACACTCCTCGCGCAACGGAGCTGCTGTCCAGACTGACTATTCCAGGCTCGCCAATCCCGGTTATATCACAGGAGACATCGTACATAGTAGTTGGGAGGATGTTGGTCGCATGAACATTCAGATCAACAGGCTGACCAACCGAATACCTCGGGCTGAGCGACTCATACGTCAGTTTGAGGCCTGAGGTCGAGATCACAAATGCGTACCCGCTCCCCAGCGGTACATCAAGCGGGCCGTCATTGGCAGAGGCGTACCCGCACCCATTCAGGGGTAACACGGGCCGCAGCGACGAATTCGGCGTGGCTCGCAGGGTCACATCTCCCGTTACGAAGAGGACGGGAGGTTCACCCGCGATCTCAAGCCCGATCCCCTCAAAAAGCCAGTCTCCTCCAACGTATGTCGCCTGTCCCAGGAGTGAGTCGGTTGCTTGATAAGTCTCGTCCCCGTTGGAGTCACGCCAGAGCTTGAGCAAGGTGAAGTCACTCGTATCCGCATCTGCATCGTTGCCCATCCTCATGGACTCGAGAACATCGACCTGGTTGCCGTTAGAGGCAGGTCGCAGGGCAAAGAGCGTGACCGCCGTATCACCCGGTGACAGGGTTCGCACGGTGCACGGAACCAGGCCGTACTGGCCGGCAACAGATCCGTCTATTGTGAGAATACCGCCTCTTGACAGAGGAAGGTCGCCATTGAGATTGACACTCTGAGCAAATGTGAAATCTGAGTGCTCGTCGATTGTCACAACAAGCGTGTCCGAGTCGATCACGTCAAGCGGCAGGTTCGCAGCCACGAAGAAATACGATAACGACTCGGAAGGAAGCGATACGTTAAGACCGCTGAGGCTGAGACTCCCGTCTGTGAAGTACCCGGACGCTATAAGCATATCATCGTCAAAAGTCCGGTTGGTATTCTCGTCATGGTAGAGGGACACCTGGCCCAGTTCATGGTCTGCAAAAGCGCTGGTTGAAACCGACCTTGAACCGTTTGACAGCCTGATTGCTTCAAGAACGTGTGTCTGGTGCGCATAGCCGTTGTAAAGAGCAAAGGTAAGAACGGCCGTCCGCACAGCTCCCGGGCGGACCACCGATGCCTCACCCGGAATTGGTATTACAGTTATCCGGTTCGCAGGAAAAAGCAGATGTGATTGCAGGTCACCAACAGGCGCATCGTCGGGACCATTGGTTCCCGAAGCATACAGAGCCCCATGAATGGGGATCTCAAAGCGAAGCGTGCCTCCCCCGAAATCATCCGTCGCAACATCAACGGTGACAAACAGACGGTTGCCTTCCTCAGCAAGCGGCACCGCCAGGTCCGAGATAAGCCACCCACCATCTTCCGGTTCAAACTCGCCGAGCAGAATGGCGCTTTGTGGTGAACCGAGACCGCCCGAAGCGGCCCAGAGCTTAACACTTTCCAGGGCGTCCTGTTCGTTTGAGGATCCCGTGTTCACTATCCTCAAGCTGCGCAGATTGTCAGCGGCATAGCCGTTACGCGGCAGTTCGAAGTCGAATATCAGGTGGTCGGTTTCGCCGCCGAAGATCGTCCCGCCGGGGACGGCATGAACGGCAACATTCGATGCCGGAAACGTATTTATGGAAAAATCACCTTCATTCTTGAGGGGAAAACTCCCGGACAGCGCGACCGGCTGGGCGAAGTGAATATCCGCACCGTCCAATATGGCGAAATTAATGAGGTTGGCGTTCTTGCTTGTCAGTCTGTTCAGGGTGCATTCGACCGTCATGCGGACAGCACCACCGGCAGGAGGAATTGAAATCCCGCCGGTTGCAAAGACAACCTCGCCCGCCTGGAGTCCACCGGAGGCGATCAAGCTGTCGAGCGGCCCGCGCGTCGCATGATTACCGTCGCCTTCAAGCCAGAGACTTACGGCGTCTATCTGGCTGTCGAGCTCGGCTTGTGATGCGCCGCCGGGATCAGACCCTGCATTGGTGAACCGTATACTGTCGACATGCACGGGTTCAGAATAGCGGTTGACGAGCTCGACGGCCGTGATCGGACCGGTGGTCGTACCCGGTATCAACTCCCCTGCCTCAAGCGGAAGCACACCTGCCAGTATCGTCTCGGTGGAGGCAATCGCTATCGTCTCTACAGGATCTATCGCAGTATCGACCGGTCCATCGTTATCAGAGGACATCTCAAGTGCGTGTAGCGGGAAGCCCAGTGCAAGGGTCGCTCCGTTGCCGGCGAACTCAGACAGCTTCGCTCCCAGGTAAAACCGGGTGACCTGCTCAGTAAGGGCCACCGACAGACCGCTCAGCTCCCACTGATTGCCCGTGAAGGACAGATCACCAATGTAGGTCTCCTCCTCACCACCGGTCCAGGTACCGTTGCCGTCATCCATGTAAAGCGATAGTGAATCGAGGTCCGTGGTATCTGCCGTCCCGGTGTTGAAGACCGAGAAGATCTCAAGGACGTCCGCGGCGTAACCGTTCCGGGGCACGTCGATCACCAGAACATTGGACAGACCGCTCTCCGATGTCAGTGTGCCGGTACCTGTCGGGATCAGGGTCAGCTGGTTTGCGATCAGACCATCAACTATGCAAAGCCCGAGTGAATTGAGCGTGTCGGGCCCGGCGACCGGAGTGCCGCCTGCCAGGTCGACATCGGTGGAAGGCAATAGAAAGAAATCGAGTAAGTCCCCGTCACACGGGAACCGGGTTATCGTTGCAGTGACAAAGAACGTACGGTTTGAGCCGGGTCCGATCATGACCGGAGAGAACGACAGATCGACTGTGCTTGAGATCGCGTCCGTTCCGGCGATGAAGGCATCCGACGGGTCAAGCCCGCCACTCGAGTTCGAATCGATGTAGAGCGCCAGCGAGTCGATGTTTGAGAGAATCTGTCCGGCGCTGCCTGTCCCGTGTGAAGCATCGCGAAGCGTGATGCCATCAAGCTGTTCAGGTCCATCGAAAGCGTTGGAGATCTTAAAGCCGAGTACCGGAACACGCGTCTGGCCGGCACGGGCGAAGTTGTTTCCGAGAGGTACTTCAGAGATCGTGGGAACCTCGACGATAATCATACTGGTCGTGTCACCCACGCCGCCTACGCTGCTTGTGGCCGCAATGTAGCCCACCCCGGTGGTCGATGCCACGAAGTCTCCCGACTGGTCTATCGACCCGATCCCCCCAAGCACTTGCCAGGTGAGATCACCAACGGCGACAGGTTGGAAGTTCTCATCGAAACCTGTTGCGGCGAACTGGACGGAGCCTGCAATCTTGACCGTTGCGGTGTCGGGGGTGACAACCAGCATCTTCAGGCCGCTTGGCAGAACGGTAACCACCCGGTTGGTGTCTGATATGCTGTTTACGCTGCTTTCAACCGTGATGCGCCCCGATCCAACTGCAAGAGCGCTGAAAGTGCCTGCGCCGTCTATCCCACCCACACCACCGAGCACGGCCCAGGTGAGATCCCCGACGTCCGCGACATTGCCGTAAGCGTCGGTGCCACCGGCCTCAAAGGCCAGCGTGCCACCGAGGGTCACCACGGCGGAGTCCGGTGTGATCGCAATCTGGCTGAGCTCACCCGCAAGCACAGTGACGGCACCACTTGTATCGGTGAGTCCTTCACCCGAACCGGCTACTGAACCGATTCCCACGGTTGTGGCTGTCATGAGCCCGGTACCGGAAATCGTGCCGATCCCACCCAGCACATCCCACGCATCGATCGTTACCGATGAACTTGGGTTGCCGTCGGCGTCAAGTGTCGATGTCGTGAACTGGACCGAGCTGCCGGCGGATGTGGTAGCCGTATCCGGGGCGATCACAAGACTCGCAGGTGTACCTGCAACGCAGGTTATGATGCCCGTCGTGTCACTCATGCCCGGACCATAGGTTCCAACAACCAGACCTGTTCCCAACCGGGACAGCTCCATCGTTGTGTGGGTGGCCGGACCCGGACTGACAGTGCCGATTGAGTCAGCGCCAATCAGGGACCATGTAACCGCGAGGTCCCCGACCGGGTTGTCTCCGGAGTCGTAGCCTCGGCAGTAGAGACGTGTCGTGTCATTGTCCGTCGTAAGGGTTGTATCCTGGAAAGGAGTGCCGTCAAACGCTTCGACAAGAACATACTTGATCGATCCGCTGGTAAGCACCGTGATTTCGCTTGAATCCCGGACAGAGTGGAGACTTCCAAGCGGCAGATCCAGACTTGCCCTAACAAGGTAGACAGGCGGCGAAGGATCGGTGCCGGCCGTATAAAGACCGGTACCCGTCACCAAACCCGATGGGTCGGTCGTGCTCCAGAGAGCGTCAACGCTGAAGTCATCTACGAGGTTAGAGTCGCCGTCGTAGCCGTAGGCCGTAAACTGGTAAGATGAATCTTCGATCACGATCTGGGTGCTCGGAAGAACATCTATCCAGACAGTCTCGCCTGGAATCACCGTTATCGTACCGGTGGTGTCGGCAAGACCCGATCCGACGGCGAGGATATTGCCCGTCCCTACAGTGGCGGCACTGAAGAGGCCGGAACTGTCGATGGCACCTATTCCCCCCAATGCCTCCCACGCAGGTATCACCTGTGGGTCGGTCTCATTGCCGTCGGTATCGAGTGAGAGTGACGTGAACTGGAGGGTACTGTCCGCAGACACGGTCGCAGTGTCCGGTGAGACAATGAGCTCCGCCGGGTCACCGGCACCGCAAGTTATTACACCAGAGGTATCTTTGATTGTGGGTGAGTAAGTGGCGCCGACACGGCCCGTGCCCAACCTCAGAAGCGTAAACGTCGTAGACGTCCCGGTAAGAGGTGAAACCTCTCCGATCGAATCACCACCGATCACCTCCCAGGTGACCGGCTGATCTCCGAGGGGATTGTCACCCGAGTTATAACCACGGCAGTAAAACCGGGTCGTATCGTTATCCGTCGTAAGTGTCGTATCCGGGAAAGGCGTCCCGTCAGCCATCTCAACACGGACATATCTCAGCGAACCATCCGTGATGACCTTCACCACTCCCGAGTCGACCATGGCAACATAGGTTGCGATCACATAGTAATCCGGCGGTGAAAGATCACTGCCGGCGGTATAGAATCCACCGGTTGTTACAGAGCCTGATGGATCGGTAGTAGTCCAGGCAACAGAATCGGTTAGATCGATAACGAAGTTTGAATCGGCGTCATAGCCGTTTGCAGCGTACTGATGTGATGATCCCTCGGTGATGATGTTGGAAGCCGGGGTGAGATCGATCCACGTCACTTCTCCGGCCACACAAGTCAAGACACCTGAGGTGTCTTTGATCGTGGCTGAGTGAGTAACCCTGACACGGCCCGTACCCGACCTCGAGAGCGTGAGCGTCGTCGACGTACCGGAAATGGGTGAAACCTCTCCGATCGAATCACCACCGATCACCTCCCAGGTGACCGATTGATCTCCGAGGGGATTTTCACCCGTGTCATAGCCACGACAGTAAAGCCGGGTCGTATCATTGTCCGTCGTAAGCGTCGTGTCCGGAAACGGCCTTCCATCCTCAAGCTCTACCCGAACGTGACTCAGTGATCCGTCCGTCACCACCGTCACCAGGCCGGAGTCAACCATGGCAAGATGGGTTGCGATCACATGGTAATCCGGAGGTGAAAGAGCACTGCCGGCGGTGTAGAGTCCGCCGGTGGTTATGGAACCCGATGGATCGCTCGTGGTCCAGGCAACAGAATCGGTCAGGTCGAAAACGAAATTGGAATCGGCATCATAGCCGTTTGCAGTATACTGCTGCGATGATCCCTCGTTAAGCACCCTGGTGGCGGGAGCAACGTCGATCCGCGCCACCTCTCCCACGACGACTTCGATGGCGCCGGTCGTATCGCTAAGACCTGCGCTTGTCCCGACGATATTGCCCGTCCCAACTGTCATTGCCGCAAAAAGGCCTGTGCTGTCGATGGACCCGATGCCTCCCAGCACCTCCCACACGGTGCTCACAATTGGACCCGTTGGGTTGCCGTCGGCGTCGGTTGCAGACGCCGTGAACTCAAGTGTGCTGTCGGCTGAGACCACGGCCGTATCAGGCGATACTGACAACGTCACCGGCTCCCCGGCAACACATGTGATCACACCTGATGTATCTGCAAGACCTCCGCCCAGCCTGGCCTCGACGCGGGCCGTACCCGCTACCCGAAGCTCAAGAGTGGTTGACATGCCACCCGCCGGCAGGATCTTGCCGATTGAATCGCCCTCAATTAGGCTCCAGTTGGCCACAATGTCTCCGAGGGGATTGTCGCCGGAGTCATAGCCGCGGCAGTAGAAGACCGTGGTGTCATTGTCTGTGGTAAGCGTAGTATCGGGGAACTGCCTTCCGTCCTCAAGTTCGACCCGAATATAGCTAAGCGTACCATCCGTTGCCACAGTCACTGCCCCGGAGTCGACCATGGCAACATAGCTGGCGATCACATGGTAATCCGGAGGGGATAGATCATGGCCTGCCGTATAGAGTCCGCCGGCGGTTATCGTACCCGAGGGATCGGTCATGCCCCAACTCACCGAGTCGGTCAGATCCTGGACAAAGGTCGAGTCGGAGGCATAGCCGTAGGCGGCATACTGGAGTGAAGTACCTTCCAAAACGGTTGCCGTGTCCGGAACAACAACTATGTATGCAACTGAGTCGCAATGGTCGGTCTCGACCGCCCCCATGTCCGGTGCACCGCCGTGGTACGGGTCACCCAGATCGAGTCCGGCATTGATCGCGGGAGAACCGCATTGAAGCATGAAATCTCCACTCACCGGATCGAAGAACTCGGGATCGGCGGAGATGCCCCCGGCTGAATCGAAAACGCCACCATTGTAGTCGTCGCTGGTGTTACCCCAGACGTCGTTGAAGCCACAAACATTGGCTGAATTTCCGTCTATCCCCTTGTCATTGTCCACAACTATGTTATTGAAGAGGCGTGAATTGTTGGTATTGAGGTCAAAGCCTTTGTTCGCGTTGGAATGGACCGTGTTATTGTGGTAGGTGTTCTGGTCTGCGCCACCTTCATTCTTGACGCCGTCGTCGGCGGTGAAGGCGATGATGTTTTTGACGAATAGATTGTGCTTGCCTTCAACCCGGATACCTGCCTTGCCCGTATGATGGACATACATGCCGCGCACTCTGCATGAATCAGATTTAACATGGACCCCTTGCTCGTCGGTATTCGTTACTTCAAGGCTGTCAAGCCTGACATGATCACCTTCAATAAGGATCGCGACTTTTGATGCGCCGCCCATATCGACCACGACGTCGCCACTGCCGAACTTGCGGTAGGTTATGTTCGCATCTGCCCTGCCATCGGTCTTGAGTTGTACGGTCGACGTGGGCAGATAAGTGCCCGGCAGGATATTTACCGTATCCCCGGGCGCCAGGATACTTTTCTGGTCCCCATTATCGATTGAGAGCCATTCGCTCCCGGGGCTCAGCCCGTCGTTATCATCATCGCCCGAAAGCGAAACATAGTAACTTGTCGCATCGTAGGCCGTGTACTCAATTGCCCCCATATCGGGTGCCGCACCGGTGTACGGATAGCCAAGGTCCAGAGCGGCATCGATTGCCGGTGAACCGGACCGGAGCGTGAAATCACCAGCCGCAGCATCCGCGAACACCGGATCTTCCGAGATACCGCCTGCCGAATCGCTCACGCCGCCCGTGTAACTCATGCCGTGGTTGTTCCAAACATCGTTATAACCGCACACATTGTCCGGCGGCCCGGAGATTCCGTCATCCCCATTCTCAATTACGAGGTTGTTGAATATCCGGTTGTCACTTCCGCTGCCGAGTACCTGTATGCCGTCATAGTTGTTATCCCACAGGGTATTGCCGTAGTAGCGGTTGTGAACACCGGATTCCACACTCTGAATACCGTGACGTCCACACGAATATGCTACGTTCCTCAGGATCAGGTTGTATGAACCGGTGACCTCGATTCCGTCGTAGAGGATGTCGTGGATCAGACAGCCATAAACGGTGCATGAATCACCATTGATGTCTATGCCGTTCACCGTTACAAGGGGGTCGGCGGTGAGACTTATGTGACTCAGGACCAGATGGTCACCGTCCATTACTATGGATGCATCCTCTGAATCGATGTTCACGAGTCTGGGCATGGCATCTTCCTGCCCGGCGTACACAATGGGTGCCACGCCCGTACCCGAAGATGTGAGCGAGATCGTGTTGCTGACCAGGTAAATACCGGGGAGTATGTACACGGTGTCGCCCGGGGCAAGGATGCCCAGCTCGTCACCGTGATCAACCGAAAGCCACGCGGTGCCCTGGCTGAGACCGTCGTCGAGATTGTCTCCCGAAGGCGAGACGTAGTAAACCACGGCCACGGCAGTCTGTACCGCGGACAGGATAAGAGCAGCAACGAGAATCACGACCGCTGCCGCTATGCGTACGGCGCTACTGCACAAGATACACCCCCGCTCGCAACAGTCCCTATTCTTAGTAAGTATCGGCAACTACCGGTACAGCATTAGCGGAATGACACAGGCATTTGCGTACTGCCGCAGGGGAGGACACGCAATTGTCGAGGCCGGCGTGCAGTCGGCTGTGAGACGGGAAGGATTCCCGGGGGCATGTATCGTGTGCGATCGGACACGCATCAACCTGGGCTCGCGCCAATCTCCTTCAAACAGCTCATTCGTGTGTGGTAATATCTCGACTCGAGGAAGGGTCTACTCCTGGAGGTGAAGCCGGGGATGGGAACCGAACGGCAGGATCGGCTGGTCAGGGTATCTCATTACGTACTGCTTTGTGTTGCACTATCGTACGTTGGTGTCTATGTGGTCCTGGCGATCCTGCGGATACAGTATCCATTTGAGCTCGAGTGGATGGAAGGAGGCTCGGTAGACCATGTGAGACGAATACTGGCCGGGGACCGACTCTACGTGAAGCCCACGCTTGAATTCGTCGCTTACATATACACCCCGCTTTACTTCTATCTATCGGCTGGTGTCTCATGGGTTCTCGGTATCGGGTTCGTGCCTCTGAGACTCGTGTCTTTCACATCATCACTGGGTTGCTTCGCGCTGATATTCTCTATCGTACGACGCGAGACGGGCAATAACTCGGCTGCCGTTCTTGCCGCGTCCATCTTCGCAGCAACATACAGGTTGAGTGGTGCCTGGTTTGATATAGCGAGAGTCGATTCCCTGTTCCTTTTCCTGTTTCTCCTGGCTGTCTATGTGATCAGGTTCTCACGGTCGAATCGGGCGTATGTGCTGGCCGGAATCCTGGTCTGGCTTTCCTTTTTGACAAAACAGGTGGCCTTGATCATGGCATTACCCCTGATGGCGCATGCCGCATACCAGAACTGGAGGCGATCCTGCTACTTGATCTTGACGGCGCTTGCGACGGTGGTCATAAGCTCAATCGCACTCGATAGTATTCATGAGGGATGGTACATGTTCTACATCTACGGGCTGCCCAGGGGGCATGAGATCATCCCGAGTCTGTTCTTGGACTTCTGGGTTAAGGATTTGTTCCTGCCCTTGCCGATAGCTTGTGCCCTGTGCGGATCCTACCTTTTTGCCGGACTCAGACAATCATCCCGTGACAGGGCGCTATTCTATCTGTTCTTCGCTGCAGGCATGCTGGGTGGAGCCCTGTCATCAAGACTACATCTGGGCGGTTACGACAATGTCCTCTTCCCTGCCTACGCCTGTGTTGCAGTGATATTCGGTCTGGCAGTTGACCGGATCTCCCGACGGGTCGGCGGGCGTCCCACAACCGGAGCAAAGATGGGCATGATTCTCATCACTGTGAGCTGCCTGATACAGTTCGGCATCCTCAAGTATGACCCGGTCGATCAGGTCCCCACGGCAAAGGACTTGCTGGCAGGCCGAGAACTCGTTGATATGATCTCACGTGTGCAGGGTGAGGTTCTTATGCCCCGATCACGGGTATTTATCCCGCATGGCCGGGAAGAAGACCTACGCTCATCGAATGGCCATTCATGATGTGCTTCGAGGCAGTGAAGAGGCCCGGGCAGATCTTATCGCGGATATAAGGCAGTCCGTCAGCCAGGGCAGGTTCGACGTCATCATACTTGACACCAGCTGGCGACGCGAGGACATCGAGGGTCATTACAATTGCCATGCACCGATCTTCCTTGATGAGGATGCATTCTGGCCGGTCACGGGTAAGCGAACCAGACCTACGTATCTGTGTGTACCGAGATAGGCCTTTAGGGTCAAGGATTCGCTGACAGAACCACCGGGTCGCCCGAATTTCGATGGAAACGTGTGATCCCCCCGTGCTATGATGTGATAGGCTTATGATGATGCTACGACAAAGATCCAGTACATGTGGCGCAGGCCTGTTGCCGTTACTCCTTCTGGGACTGGCCGTTTCCGGCTGTGGGTCGCCCCCCCGTCCGGACAGTCTGCCGCGGGATCAACGTCAGATCACGCCGACTCTCATTGCCGGTGGATCAGCGGTCCATGGGGCGAACGGCATACTGTTCGATGAATCCGACCAGTTGCACGTCGCCTGCGTCCTGGGCGATGAGATACTGGTCATCGATCCCGAAACCGGCAGTCTCCTGAGCACCATGGGTGCGAACCAGGAAGTGCTGAGTCCCGACGACGTCGCCTTCGGACCCGACGGCTCGCTTTACTGGACTGCATTTTCCTCAGGCGAGGTTGTGAGGCTTGCACCCGACGGCACGAGGCATGCTCAGACCGTAGCGCCCGGCGCAAACGCGATCACGTTTTCCCATGACGGCCGGCGCCTGTTCGTCGCTCTCGACTTCATTGGTGATGCACTGTATGAGCTCGACCCGGAGCTTATCGATCCGCCCAGGCTCATAGCTGAGAATCTCGGGTTCCTTAATGCCATGGGCTGGGGGCCCGACGGGTTCCTCTACGGCCCGATCATCAAGACGGGCGAAATCATGCGTATCAATGTCGATACCGGTGAAACTGCGAGTGTCGCCGGTGGATTCACGGCCCCGGTGGCGGTCAAGTGTGATGCCGAGGGACGGCTTTACGTCGCAGATCACGCCACAGGCAAGGTGTCCTGGATCGACCCCGGGACGGGCTACAAAGCCGAGATCGCCCAGCTCCAGCCGGGACTGGACAACCTCGCACTTGACTCGCGGGGCCGGCTCTTTGTCTCGAGTGCTCATGACGGTTCGATTCACGAAGTCCTCCCGGATGGGGCGTTGCGCACCGTGTGCGCGGGCGGCATGATAGCACCCGGGGGCGTAGCGGTGCTTCCCGGCCCGGACGGCGAAACCGTGTTCGTAGCCGATGTATGGACATTACGCGAGTTCGACCCATCGACAGGCGACGAGCTGAGCGTTGAGAGACATCTTCTTGGTATGGACGGATGCATAACGGCACCGTTCACTGTTTCCGGTGATGGTACCAACCTGATCGTATCATCATGGCTGATGAAGGGTACCGTACAGGTCTTCGATCCCGAGACACGCGAGGTCCTTCAAGAAATCGGCGGTTTCGAATCTCCGCTGAACGCGATCAGGTTTCAAGGTGATATCGTTGTGGCCGATCTTGAATCAAGAAGCGTGATCAGAGTAGACTCCCATGATCCTGCAAAGCGCAAACCGATTGCCCGGGGTCTGGGAGTTCCCGTGGGTCTCGCGGCAACCGATGATGATCTATGGGTAAGCGACTGTGCAACGGGCATGGTGCTCAAGATCGTTGCTGACGGCCGGCAGCTTGACAGGCCGATTCCAGTGGCGAAAGGGCTCACGTACCCGGAGGGTCTTGCCGTCGATCTGGATGGGAGTCTTCTTGTCATTGAAGGGGAAGCCCGGCGGCTGACCCGCATTGATCCGGCGACAGGAGGGAAAACCACGATGGCGGATGGCCTCGATATCTGTCTTCAGGGCGATCATCCCACCTGGGTATTCAACGGGGTTGCGGTCGGGCCTTCGGGCACGATCTACGTCACCTGCGATGTCACTAATTCTCTCTATGCCCTCAAACCGTAGCGTCGGGTCTCCGTGCCCGAAAAGCAGGTGCCGGGATCGACCTGGAGGTGACATGAGCCGGTGAGAGGAGGCCGCATAATGGGCAGGCTTGGATGGGTCACCATGCTTGCCGCCCTCATTGCTCTTGTGTTCCCGGGCGGGTGTATTACCGACGCGGACCACCCTTCCGACAGCAACACCTATGGGATCGAAGGTCAAGTCCGAAGCGAGACAGCCAGCCCCATCGGTGACGTTAAGATCAAGGCATACATGAGTTTCGACGAGGCGGGTGTATCTACCGGTATCTGCTCGACCATGACCGATTCGCGTGGCCGATACGATCTGAGCTTTCAGGTATCGACCCGCCGCGTGACCATAATCCCGGGTAAGGACTCCTGTGTCTTCAGACCACCACTCACGACCTACTCCGATTTGGGCGGATCACTCTCAGGAGTGGACTTCACAGGATATTGCGGCGTGACATACAGGATCGACGGACATGTTCTTGAGGCCGGAGGTGAACCTGTGGGAGGAGTGGCACTGGCGGTCCGGGACGAACACGATCTATGGAACAAGACCGTGCTCACCGACGCAAGTGGCTACTACTTCATCGATGATCTGATTCCTGATCTCACGTACGTCGTCGCCCCCACCAGGGCGTTCTATCGCTTCGAACCGGTCCGGCGGACATACAAGAACCTCAGCCAGAGCTTCTCAGGCGAAGACTATGTCGCCGTCCCTGCGCTTAACCGCCCGTCGAGAGCTCCAGAGTGAGCGCTACCGACTCGCCATAACCCTTGATGACATAACCCGTGACACTCGCCGGGTTGACACCAACCACCCCGGCGGCTGCCGGGTCTGCGTCCCAGGACACCACGGTCGGCGCCCCTGTGAAGGGATTCTCAGGATACGCTCCACCACACAGGTCCTGAATGGTATCCCCCACAAGCGTTGTCGAGGTTGCATCCTCAGGATAGATGGCGTTGTTGTCGATCGAGAACTGCTCAAACACGAGTTGCAGGCTGTGCATGTTGGACTTCACATTCGCTTCTCGCGCCCTGTTCTGCAGGGCGATGAAGTTGGGGATCGCAATCGCCGCCAGGATACCGATAATGACGACGGCAATCATCAACTCGATCAGGGTAAAACCCTTCCTGCCGCAAATCATGGGCTGACCTCCCGGCTCCGGTTTTCAAAAACCGGAGCAAACTGGCCTCTACCTATTGCAACATCCGTGCCCATAATACGCGCTTTCTCCACCCAACCTATTTCATTCATTCATAGTCAAATGCCGATTCCCGTTCCACACGCTCCGCCCACACAGCGATAATGTCCACCGATTTGCAACCCCCCGACTGTGCATTCTGCGGCTTTTGCGATTGACCGGAGTAGTATCGCCTGATATCACTCTTAGAAAGATAACGTACCGACTTTCGGGAGGTATTCATTGTGTCAGACCAACAGTCTCGAGCGGTAGGGCTTCTGATTGCTGTGCTCTTTGTTCTTATAGCGGGATCGGCCATCGCGCTCGCCGGGGATGAGGCCGACAGTACCGGATCGTCGCTTAAAGAAGTGATCTTCACCTTTTCACCCTTGAGCTACTACGACGAGGTCTTCCTTGCGGGCACATTTAACGGCTGGAGCACGGATGCCACCCCCATGAGACGGATCGATCGCCGCTTCGAAGTCATGCTCCTGCTGCCGGAAGGCGAGTACCCGTACAAGTTCGTGGCCGACGGCAACTGGATCACGGATGAGAGGGCGGCGCGCTTCCAACCCGACGGTTACGGTGGAAGGAACTCCGTCATAGATGTTGATGACTCTTTTGAGGCGATCGTTCTGGTCCGCGGGGACGGCCGGATGATGCTGGACGGACTCGACCACAGAGATAATGCCTGGGAGCGTTCCCTCAATGCCGATAGTACGGTGACCCTGCGGGTTCGGGCATGGATGGGAGACATCGAGCACGTGATCATCCACTGGCTGAATACGTGCGACCTGCCGGAAGATGATTTGTTCTGGTCCCGGGAGAGATCCGATACCCTCGAGCGCTTTGATTCAGACGGTAAGTATGACTACTACGAGGCCACGCTGCCGGCAACTGACCTTGTTTACTACTTCGAAATCGTGGATGGAGGTACCGAAGTTGTCCTTGACAGGCTGGGAGCACGAATCGCCGGACCCGCTGACCTCAGGCTCTTTCGTTTTGACTCAAGCACGGTCACAGCATTTGCGACCCCCGACTGGGTCAGGGACGCGGTTATCTACCAGATCTTCCCTGAGCGATTCGCAAACGGGAGCCCCGGCAACGATCCCGATTTCTCCGAGTGGTACTACGAAGGCCTTGCCGAGCTGCCGGCATCGGGTAAGACAAACGGCGAGTATTTCCACATGATCGACGACTGGTACGACACAGCCGGACTCACGCGGAGCCCCTACAAAACGGACGGCAAGCCCGACTGGAACTCATTCTACGGCGGGGACATTGAAGGTATACGGAAGAATCTTGATTATCTCGAAGACCTTGGTGTTACCGCGATCTACTTTAACCCGGTCTTCGAGGCAAAGAGTAACCACAAGTACGATGCCGCAACATTCATGAAGATCGATCCGCACTTCGCCACCAACGATGAGTTCGCCGGCTTCGTGACTGAATGCCACGGCCGCGGTATCCGCATCATCCTGGATCTTGCTTTTAACCACACGGGGCACACCTACTGGGCCTTCCTCGATGCGCGCCAGAAGGGTTCCGAATCAGCCTACTGGGACTGGTACGAGTGGAAGAAATGGCCGTTACCCGGCAGCAACGTTTCGACACCCGGGGATGCTCTTGAGTACTACGACTGCTGGTGGGGCTTCGGACAGATGCCCAACTTGAACTTCGACCTTTCGAAACCCGGTCCGGAAGAGCACACGGTCACCGAGATTGATGACGCCGAACCCAACTGGCCGCTGGTTGACCATCTCCTTAAGGTGACCGAGTTCTGGCTTTCGGAAATGGACGTTGATGGCTACCGCCTTGATGTTGCAAACGAAGTACCCCTATGGTTCTGGGAACTCTTCCGCAAGCGGGTCAAAGACACCAAACCCGATGCCTACATCGTCGGGGAGCTCTGGGGCTCATCACCCGAATGGGTAAACGGCCGGTACTTCGATGCCGTAATGAATTACGAGTTCTTCCGCAGCCCGGTGCTCGCTTTCATTGCGAAGGGCAGTATCAGTGCGGAGGAGTTCGATACGGCGTTGGCCCCAGGCCGGCTCATCTATCTCGAGCCGGGCGTGAGAGCGATGATGAACCTTCTGGGCAGTCATGACACCCAGCGTTTCCTTACCGAAGCCGACGGCGACATCCGCAGGCTGAAGCTGGCCATGCTCTTTGCCATGACGTATGTGGGAGCACCGACAATCTACTATGGTGATGAGATCGCGATGGCGGGAGCCGGTGACCCGGTCTGCCGCAGGCCTTTCCACTGGAAGTGGCCGGACGAAACCCGGCGCCTTGAGGTGCATGACCATGTCAGCAGACTTGCCACCCTCAGAAGACAGCATCCCTGCTTCACCCGGGGCGGCTTCGAGAAGATCATTGCTGAAGGACCGGTCTATGCCTTCAGGCGGACCGGACCCGGCGGAGATGCGATCGTCGTTATGAATGCAGGCCCGGACGAGGTCACGGTGGAAGTACCGCTTGAGCCAGGTGTTCTTCGTGTTGAGGATGCGCTTGCGTACAAGTCCATTCCTGCAACAGCCGGTGGCCCCGATCCTTTGTTCAGGGTCACGCTGGATCCCGTCTCAGGGTCCGTGTTCTTGCCGGTTGCAGAGTGACCCAGGGCCGCCACATGATAAATGCGTTTGACTGGTATTGCGTTTCCTGCTACCTTTTACGAACAGTGCTTAATCACACACAAAGGATATGATTTAATGGATATCTTGTTGGTCAACCCGGCCGCGGGTTTCTCATACGGTATTTTGGGCATAAGCCGTCCTCCACTTGGCCTGGCGTATGTCGCGTCGGTGCTCAAAGAACACCATAACGTAAGGATAGTCGACTTCGGTGTTGAGACGGAAAACTGGAGCCGCTATGCCTACTCCGACTTCGACCTTGTTGGCATCTCATCCGACACCACCAGGGCTCTAACAGCTCTTCAGATCGCGGCGCGTGCCAAGAGCCAGGGGGCTACAGTGGTCATGGGAGGTCCCCACGCCAGTTTCATGGACGAAGAGGCGCTTCAAAGCGGAGCCGTGGACTATGTCGTTCGTAACGAGGGTGAATACTCCATGCTCTCGTTGGTGAGATTCCTGTCGAAGGAGATTCCGTTCGACGAGGTCCGTGGGGTTTCCTACCTTGCCGACGGCAAGGTCCGGCGCACACCCGATATCGAGTTCATCCGCGACCTCGACTCCCTCCCCTTCCCTGCAAGAAATCTCTTACCGCTGAGCGCCTATCGCGAGAAGATGAACGGTCGCGCCATGACCACACTTGTTACATCAAGGGGTTGTCCCTTCGACTGCGAATTCTGCTCGGCATCCCAGTTCTCAGGGATCGCCTGGAGAGCGAGGTCGGCCGGGAACATTCTTGAGGAAGTGGAACTCGTGCACAAGGAGTATGGGTACACGGCCGTCTCATTCGTTGACGACAATTTCACTCTGAAGCCCGGCCGTGCGATCGAGCTCTCCGAGCAGATAATCGCCAGGGGCTGGGATGTGGTATGGGCTGCAATGACACGTGTCGATACCATCGTCAAGCACCCCGATATGGTTCGCACCATGGCCAGGGCCGGATTCAGTTGGACCTTTATCGGTTTTGAGAGCGGCACCCAGGAAGCCCTGGACGGGTACGGCAAGCAGGCCACTCTGAGTGATGCCTTGAAAGCGATGGAGATTCTTGAGGAGAACAAGATCGAAGTCACCGGGGCGTTCATCCTTGGGGCTCCGGGCGAAACCAAGGCTATGATGCGGGAGACCATCGATTTCGCAAAACGTCTCGACCCGCGCCGGGCCCAGTTCTCGCTCCTGACACCGTACCCCGGTACGAGGCTCTATGAGAACGTCAAGGACCGGCTCCTTCACAAGGACTGGGGGTTGTACTCGGGGCTTCATCCTACGATAGAACTCGACGATGTCAGTCCAGACGAACTGAGGAAGATCCAGATAGAAGCCTACTGGTCATTCTACGGCCGGCCGGGCAAAGCAGTTGAGAACATGTCGTACATCTGGAGAGTGTTCCCCCGCGTTTCAAAACACTGGGCTTCGATGATACTGTCCGGGAAGAAGAAGATATTCCCAATGCCGCCTGGTGATGCAAGAGACCGTGTCGAGGTATAACCGGAAGACCTCCGCGACCAAGGTAAGATGAGGAAACCAGTCTTGACGAAGGAAATGAAGAAGATACTCGTGACCGGCTCAGTCGGACAGATAGGTTCTGAACTCACGATGGAACTTCGCCGCAGATACGGCGCCGACAATGTGATTGCAACCGGGCGCAAGACCGAACCTTCAGAGGAGCTCAAGAACTCCGGTCCCTTCCACTTCATAGACTGTACCAGAATCGAAACCATTGAGGAGATTGTAACGAAGTACAATATCGACACCATCTATCACATGGCCGCCATCCTCTCCGCCGTGGGAGAGAAGAATCCCCAGCTTTGCTGGGACGTCAACATGAACGGCACCATCAACATCCTCGAGATGGGTCTCAAGTACGAGATGGCACGTGTCATCGTCCCGAGCTCAATAGCAGTGTGGGGCCCGGGGATACCGCTTGAGAACACGCCGCAGGAGACCGTATTAAGACCCACCACGATGTACGGTGTGACCAAGGTGTGTGCGGAGCTCCTGTGCGACTACTATGTCAAGAAGTTCGGACTGGATATCCGCGGTCTCCGGTATCCGGGTATCATCTCCTACGAAACACTCCCCGGCGGCGGCACAACCGACTATGCCGTCGCCATATACTACGGAGCCGTTGACAAGGGCAAGTACACCTGCTTCGTTCGGGAAGATACGAGGCTACCGATGATGTATATGCCCGACTGTATCGAGGGCACGATCCAGCTTGCACAAGCCGACTTCTCGAAACTCAAACGGCACAGCGATTTCAACCATGCATCGATGAGTTTCAGTGTGACCGAGCTCGCGGCTGAGATCAAGAAGCACATCCCCGATTTCGAGGTCGCCTACGAACCCGACTACCGCCAGGAAATCGCCGATTCGTGGCCCAACTCGATCAATGACTCCGCAGCACGTGAGGAGTGGGGATGGAAACCCACGTGGGACCTGTCCTCGATGACCGAGGATATGATAAAACACCTCAGGGTCCGCAAGGAATCCGGCACTCTGTACCGTTAGCGTTTCACGCCGCGTATCGGTTCTTCACCCCGTCAATATTCCAAGATTGACGGCGGGTCGGGAGTAGCCTTCGCGCTGTCGTCGAGTTTGGTCCATCTCGGCTTACCGCCCGGTGGAATCGCAATCACAATGCTCCCTTCACCGCTCAGCGCGGCATCAGGCGTGGAGCCGCCGCCGGATTCGAAATAGAAACTGCCGTCTGTCGTCAAGACTCGTGATCCGGCTTCCTTAAGGGCAATCACAGCAGAATCGTGCGGGAACATGTTCCGTGTTATTCCGGCAGCCGTGCTCTGCTTCTGTTTCGTGGAGATGACCGCCAGGTTCGGGTGCATTTTCTCATACACGTCAAGCGGCGAGCTGTGCATGCTGCCGTGATGAGCCACTTTGAGCACGCTGCAGGACATATAATTGGTCATCTTGTTGACAAGAGGATCGTGCTCGTCGGGCTTCTCGAGTTTGGGGAACTCCTGGGTGACCCGCGCCCAACTGTCAAACTCTGCGTCCCCGGCAAGTATCGCAACCGATGAGCCTGCGTCACGCAGCAATTCGGTGTTCAGCGTGCCCTCGTACTTCTTCGATTCCATCGTCATCGCGCAGTCCGCATGATGCTCCAGCCGGAGGACGATCGAGGCGTTGTTCATGTCAATCCCGTATGTGTTGTACCGGTTCCGTAGCATCACCGACGGCCCCAGCACCGTCACACGCACCCTGCCGTGGTACGTTTCAAAACCGGATGAGACCCGGATCATCGGGATCGACTCGTCCCGCAGCGTCGTGAGTATGTCCCGGTACTTGGTTGTGTTATGCCTGAAACCGCTGTCCCAGAACTCTCCAGGCTTCCATGTTGCGTGTTCGAGCAATTTTCTGATCCCCAGGATATGGTCCTTGTGTGGATGTGTGGCCGCAATGAAGTCAATATAGCACTCTGCGTCCGTAGCCGCGTTGAGCTTGTCAAGGTACTTGATCGTCTTGTCTGCTTTGTAGCAGTCCACCACTGCGAATGCGCGCCGGCCATTGCTTCTCGGAAACTGGACGACGATGTTGTCACCGAAGCCCACATTCAGTATGTGGATAACGAGATCCTTTTCTTTGATCTGGTAATCAGCCATTTTCAACTACTCCTCTTGATCGCCTGGTAATAGAGCTCCTTGATTTCCTCTCGTGTGATCTCGTCGATGCGGAGAAACTCGTTGGCGCCGTTTTTGACAATGTAGGTGTGAGGCTTGTTCTTGTCTCCCGACATTGCGAACGATCCGCTCAGGAAGACCTGGCCTTCCTTGAGATCCTTCCATGGAAACTTCGTGCGGAGTGATTCGGGGATGCCCAGCGCATCCGCGTAGTTGTCGGGACCGACCAGCACGTCGTCGTCCTCGTCCTCCTCCTGCCAGAATCTTGACGCATCTTCGAAAAGGTCCACTCCGTCGACAAGATTACAGACTTCCAAGCGGATGAGATCCTCGAAGAGCTTCTCGTCGACAGTAATCCGGCGCACAACACACTTGGCCGACTTCTTTTGGGCCATCGAAATCGCCTCCTTCAGGTTGAGAAACAGCGTAAGCACCGACCCCGATGAGTGATTTAGAGATCCCAACCGGATGAAGAACTCGTGGCCACAGCAACGATATTCGTATCACAACGGACGCAGTCTGTCAATCTATTCCGGTTTTGCCGGAACATTTTTCTCTGCGCGGGTGACAATGGATCACCCTCCTTTTCGCGATTCCAGGCCTTGCGATTGTGCTTGCGTACATCCATGGTGTTTGTCTCCCAGGTTGAACCCCGGCACCCGCGGTCGTGCCTCTTGATCACGATCATCTTGACAGGCGGCCCGCCTGAGCTCCACATTATCTCTTGAGTGAGGCGGGGCTGATTGATCTGAAGGAACGGAAGAACGCGGGGTAGCAGTGAAGCGTGACGGCGCGGGTGGACCGCCGGGTACTCGACGCAGGTACCGGGAACTCTTGATTCTCGGCGGAGTCGCTCTTGTGACCACCCTGGTCTTCTGGCTCACCGATCTCGATATCAGAGTCTCACGTCTCTTCTTCGTTCCGGGGAATCCCTGTCACCCCTGGATTCACGGGGAGTTTGTCTTCTGGCAGATACTCTACAGGTCGGATAGATACCTCACGATCACCCTGGCCATCATCTCGCTTTCGGCGATCGCGGTGGGAATCGCCGGTCGTCACCGCAGGCAACTGCTCCTCTACGGCCTCTTCATCTTCCTCAGTACATCGCTTGGTGCCGGCCTGCTCGTCAATGAGCTCTTCAAGGAGCACTGGGGACGTCCACGCCCTGATTCCATTGAGGAATTCGGAGGCAGTCGTGACTACGTGCCCCCGCTGGCAAAGGGCCCGCCAGGGGGTGGCAACTCCTTTGCGAGCGGGCATGCGTCAATCGGGTTTTCGTTCCTCGTCTTCTGGTTTATCTGGCGCGGCCGGCGGCCCGGACTTGCGACGTGGGCCTTGATTGGAGCCATAACCCTGGGTTCGCTGCTGGGCGCGGCAAGGGTTATCCAGGGACGGCATTTCCTCTCTGATGTCCTCTGGGGGGCGTATATTCCCTATTTCGTGTGCCTTGTGCTTTACCATTACGTCTTCAGATTCCCTCAGCGTGTCTCTCATCGCAGGATTTAAGGCCTGGTCCACCGGGTCTTGCACATCGCCACAGAGGATTCCCACACGGGATCATTTGAGGCCACGGAAGATGTAAGTTAAAGCCCGCCATCAAATTAGACGAATAACATATCAGGGGAAGATTCCCTTCACATGGAAGCGTTCATGTGTTAGAGTGCTGAGCGAAAAGGTCGCCGACAATGAACCACACGACGGGCAGTCTGGTTGGCCCGCTTATTACAAGTAGCCGTTATCATCCCCTATGTCCATCGAGACGGAGCGGGTGTAATGGTACGCAGGCAAAGCATGGATGAGACACCACAGACAAACGTAGAGGTTTCTGCTCTTGTCCCGGTACACAACGAAGAGGGAAATATCGCCACGTTTGTGGATAAAACGCTGAAAGCCTACAACACCTGTGCGGTCACGGGTGAGATCGTCTTCATAGATGATGGGAGTACCGACGGCACCCTGGCAGCTCTCGAACGCTGCCGGAGGGAACACGATCGCATCAAGATAGTTAAACACCGTAAGAAGAGTGGCCTCACGGAATGTCTGAAGACAGGCCTTAAGAACATCTCCGGGAAGATAGTGATCTTGCTTCCGGCCGATCTCGAGTCGGATCCTGAGGAGGACATACCCAAGCTCTTGAGAGAGATGGAAAAGGGATACGATGTGGTCGCGGGGTGGCGTCAAGACAGAGGAGATGGGAAAGTCCTGTCATCGAAGATCTACAATACGGTCTCGCGGTGGCTCTTCCGCGTCCCGGCGCATGACATGAACTGGATCAAGGCCGCCAAGACGGGGGTCTTTGAGAACCTCCACTTCCGATCGGACTGGCATCGATACATGCTTCCGGTCATGGCCGCTGCAGGTTATAAGATCGGAGAGGTCCAGACCAACTGGTACCCGAGAAGAGCCGGTAAGTCCAAGTTTGGATTCTCAAGGGCTGCAATATCGTTCTTCGATCTCCTGGCGGTGAAGTTCCTTCTGGTCTTTACCAAGAAACCCATGTTCTTCTTCGGTTCCGTGGGTGTGATATTCATCGGTATCGGACTCGCTATGGGTCTTTATCTCCTCTATCTTTACCTCGCTCTCGGCGCCAACAAGCTGCCGGTACTCCTGGTGGCACTGGTGCTTGCCCTCTTCGGAGTGATACTTCTGATGCTGGGTTGCCTGTCCGAGTTGATCGTGAGCGGCCAGCAGAGAATAGAGGAGATCGAGGAGCGGCTGGGAGAGAGTCGGCCGGACAAGGAATCGGGAAGATAAGGGATGGGTGACTAGCCGTGAAAGTCTGTTTTATTACCTCGGTATTCCCCAGGGGGGAGACCGACCCCACCGCCTCCTGGATCATTGAGATCATCCATCGCCTCCAGGCAAGGGGAGTCGATATCAAGGTGTTC
The DNA here is from genome assembly GCA_043810925.1 of Candidatus Eiseniibacteriota bacterium. GTDB lineage: Bacteria > Arandabacterota > Arandabacteria > Arandabacterales > Arandabacteraceae > Arandabacterum. The sequence goes on along the minus strand of JBDRNT010000170.1, from coordinate 17,498 downwards.
TGCCCCTCGTTTAAGGGCTTGAAGGACCAGTATATCCACTCGATCGAGGCCCGGAGGTTCCGCTACTTTTTCAAGAACCACGAGGATCTCACCCACGACCAGGGTGCACCCTACAAAATCAGAGAAGCCCGCTACAGATTCATCGCGATCTTCTATGTGTTTTTCGGTTTGATTCACTTCCTCAGATACTGCCGTAAGGAGAAGTTCGATATCCTGCATGTTCAGTGGCCGTTCCCTCATGCGATATGGGCTTACTTCGCATCCAGGCTATTCAAGGCCAGGACCGTACTGACTTTTCATGGCGCAGAGCTACTGCTTGTCAGGACCTACCCATTTGTGAGGCACTTCCTCAAGCATGCGATCAATCATGCGGACGGAATAACATCGAACTCGTCCTTCACCAGGTCGAAGATCCTCGAGATCACGGACACAACGGTGAACATTGTCGGATTCGGACCGGCCGTGGGGGGAATCCAGAGCGCCGTAAAGAGAAAACATGAAAAGAAAGATAACCCGAAAAAGCAGATCCTCTTTGTAGGGAGATTCGTTGAGCGCAAGGGCACCGAATACTTGATCAAAGCAATGCCGGAGATCGTCGGCAAGGTTGACAGCGAGCTGATTCTCGTGGGGACGGGCGATCTCGAGGGGGAGCTCCGACATCTGGCTGGAGACCTCGGGGTGGAGCAACATATCAGATTCGACGGGGTGGTTTCCAATGAAGAACTGAACAGAAGATACCGCGAGGCTGACGTATTTGTGCTGCCCTCCATCGTCGATTCAAAGGGGGACACCGAGGGCCTGGGAGTCGTCCTGATTGAGGCCCTCGCATATAATACGCCGGTCATTGCCAGCAGGGTCGGAGGGATCATAGACATTGTGAAACATAGAGAAACGGGTATGCTGGTACCCGAGAAGGACCCTGCCGCACTGGCCGCAGCCGTTGTCGAGGTATTGACGAACGACGAGCTGGCTTTGCGCCTGGCGGAGGATGGTAACAAGTTCATCAAGGAAAAGTACGACTGGGATAAGCTCGCGGATCAACTGCGTGACATCTACGAGCAGGTACTGGCCTGAAGGTTAGTTGGGTAGACCGATGAAGATTAGCAAGAAGCCTGTAGTGATCGTGATCGTAACCCTGATAATGGTGATTCTCGGTTCCATCATCTACAGGAACTGGAACCAGATAAAGGACTACGATTTCACTCTTGATTATAGCTTGCTCGCCATCTCGTTCGGTATTTCAATCGCAGGGTTCTTCCTGCTGGCGATCGGTTGGGGTCTGATACTCAAACACCTCGGCGCTGAAATCGAGATGAAGCGGGTTATATCTATCTGGTTTCACGCCCAGATCACCCGGTGGCTCCCGGGCAACGTTTGGAGCGTTGCATCGATGTTTTACCTCACACGCGGGGTTCCCAAGACGACTGTTGCGCTGAGTGCATTGCTGGCACTGGTGCTCAACATGGTCGCCGGCGTAATTACGATGTTCGGTTTCTTCTACTGGTGGCCCACTCGCCTTGTGACGGGCTACCCTCTGTTCTATCTTGTGCCGCCGGTCGCATTTATCATATTGATATTTGTCTACCCCAACACGGTGACCAAGATGTATGATAATAGGTTGTGGAGATATATCCTCAGGAAATTCGGCAAAGAAGGGTTTCTCAAGGACATCCCGCCTTACCAGATCGAACGGAGGGACATGTCCTGGATTTTGCTGTACTATGTCGTCTACTGGTGCGTGGCGGGCCTCGGGTTTTACTTCTTTGTGATCTCATTCTCGCACGTACCCTTGAGTGTTCTGCCCGGCTGCATAGTGATCTTCGCAACGTCCTGGATCGTAAGTTTCCTTGCATTTGTCGCACCGGGCGGGATTGGTGTCAAGGAATCTGTCACGACCGTAATGTTGGCTTACTACCTGCCCGTCGGTGTTGCGGCGGTGATTTCGCTGGCGTCGCGTATCTGGATGATATTAAGCGAGCTGGTCTGCCTGCTGATCGCGCGCACCGTCTTGAGGGTGAAGCTGTAGCTGTTACTTCTTAGGGGAGGCTTATGAGAAGGAAGACAATAATCTTGATGTTTGCCCTGGCCGCGATCCTTGTTATCGCTGCGGTAGTTATCCCGAGAATCCTCAGCCATGGCGGACCGGTCAGTGTCACAGTGGCTCGGGCTGAGTTTGGTGAAATAACCGAGATGATTGTGGCAAAGGGCAACACCGAACCCGTGGAGAAGATCGACATAGCCACAAACCTCGCAGCGAGGATCGTTTCCGTGAAGGTCGATGTGGGTGATGTGGTTCAGAAGGGCGACCTTCTCGCCCAGCTTGACCGGACGACCTACTCCGACCAGATGGCCAAGGCCATAGCGGAACGGGACAACGCCCAGAGAACTTACGACGACGCCCTGACTACGCTCAGGCGGCAGGAAGACTCGTTCATCAGGGGAATTGGAACCCAGGAAGACGTGGAAGAGGCCAGAAGAGCACTCGTCAGTGCCGAAGGCAGGCTGGAGCTTGCCAAGATAGATGTGGACATACGCAGGATGGAATTGTACAACACCTCGATCTCGGCTCCCATCAAGGGCGTTGTCAGCGCGCGCTATGTAAACCAGGGGGAGATGGTGGGTGAAGCCGGACAGGTGTTGTTCACGATCGGTACCCGCGAGATTTCCTTTACTGCATACATCGATGAGGAGGAAACGGGAAAACTCCGTCAGGGACAGCCATGCGAGGTCACGCTTGGAGCGTTTCCCGACAGGACATTCAACGGACAGATAAACAAGATAAATCCGGCCATAACCGACGAACCTCTGATCACCGGTTTCCCGATATGGGTGGGCCTGGCTGATTCGGTGAACCTGGTCCCCGGTCTCAGCGGCTACGTGAAGGTGAAGGTCGTTCAGCCCGCGCTGGTGATACCTCTATCTGCTCTGACGTATTTCTCGGCGAACCACGGACTGGTCTTTGTGGTTGAAGGTCAGGTTGCCCGTCTGCGGCCGGTGGTTTTCGGTGGTTCGAGTGACCGCAAGATGGCGATAATATCCGGTCTTGAAGCCGGTGATCGCGTCGTTGTTGAGGGTCATGAAGACCTGGATGATGGGCGCGAAGTCGAGATTCTTGATTGAAGGTTGAGGACCATGCGAACGGTGGTGTGTAGATAACAGGAGGTGGCAATGTGACAAGAGTTACAGTCGCGGTAATAGCATGCGTATTCTTATTTTTAGGTCTGCTCCTGGCATGTAATCAGGCGCCGCCGGGACAAGACGCGAAACACAGCACAGGCGGCGGTGTTGACGGCCCCGGGGATGATAATGGCGGGGACGTAACCCTGTCCCCGGTAGAGATCATCAAGGACCCACTGGCGACGACCGTCCTCGGCTACATGGCAACCCCGAGGATGATCGCCGAGAGTGGCGCGTCGGGTACCAATGTCGCATATGAAAGCGGCCAACCCGGACAGGTGACGAGGTTTGACGTGGCCGATCAGCGTCACTGCTGGCAGGCGACCGCCAGAGGCATCGCCGAGGATGACGTTGGCTACATCGAGAGCGGACTCAAGGCCATAGACTACGCCTTTGCCCACCAGGAAGCGGCGGGGAATTTCGGCGAGTCCCGGTGGTTTGAGACGATAGGTTTTCTTGAATCCGCGGTTCGCTCCTACGCTTTGATCAAAGACAGCAAGTACAGGGATGACTACCTTCCGGAGATCGAGCAACATCTGGATGGGATGAAGGCCGCTACCGGGTGGCTGGTAGCAACGAAGGATGAGGAATTCAGCACCGACTGGGAGCACGCCCCGGACTACTTGAATGCCGTCGCCGGCACCGCTGTCGCTTTCGGACTGATGGGTCTGATCGCAGAGAACGGGGACTGGACTCAGCGGGGCAAGGAATTCATCGAGATTATCCTGTCCAACCAATGGGAGAACGGGGTATTTCCGGAGGCCGGCGGTTACGACAGTAGCTACCAGGCCGTGACGCTGTGGCACCTGATGATATATCTCATCTACTCCCGCGACGAGGAACTCAACGGACGGCTCCAGCCGGCGCTTGAACTCGGATGGGAGTGGGAATTGTCGAGAATCACAGCGGACGGTGAGGTGATCACCGATGGCAATGCTCGAACGGGGCCAGACGGCGAGGTATGGAGGGGGAAGCGCAAAGAGGTGAATTACCCTGAGGTCTTGATGGCCCTGGTCTACTGGTCATACGTAAGCGATGACGAGCAGGTAAGGACTCTCGCGGATAAGGTTTATGATTTCGCCCTTGAACTTTACAGGCAAGGCAGGGGATAGCAGCATTTGAAACCGATAGGCAGAGCAGGTGTCGGGCGGGAAGAGTCGGATGCTTTCGTTTGCTGATCTCACCGATAGAAAAACAGTCGTCATAGCCCTCGGTGTCTTATTCCTCTTCGGAAGCGCAGCCTTGAGCTGGTACGGCTTGCCGGGACCGCAACCTGGCGAGCGCTCTCTACCTTTCCTCGGAAAGGTCGAACCATTCATACAGATGCCTTTCCGGATACTGATCGGCCTGCTTGGTCTGGCAACGGCCGCAATGGTCGTAAGCCGGAAACGAATCAGTTTTCGCCTGGTCGGCTTATGTGCCCTGGTGCTGACACTGCTATTCCCTCACGCGCTCCTGATGTGGGATCCCCCGTCTTCAATGAAAACAGCACTCATGGTGAAGCAGGCTGCGGATCTTGATTCAGAGATTTACAACAACTACCTCAACAAGGAAATACCCTGGGATCCAACCGTCAGGCTGACCCCGGTAGGGCACACAATCAGAGTGTTCGGATTTATCATACCCGACAGGGACTTCCTCCAGCTGTCGAACGTGGCGCGCTGGCTTGACGGGCTCGGCCTGGGCGACCGGTTCCTTCAGTTCATTGGAATGGGCTGGGCTCTGGCGTTGGGGGCAGGTGTGTTCCTGATCATCGGATACTACCTGCCCGGAAAGGTGCCTCGGCCTCGCCCGTCGAGGAAGCGTGCAGCCATCGGGCTCACTGTCGCGGCCTTGCTGGGGGCAGTACTGGTCGGCCGCGTCGTGGTGGCCAACTACCATCTTTACCGGGCGAGAGACTATGCGGCACAGGGGCTCTACCAGAAGGCCATCAAGTCATATCGCCAGACTGTCAGGTGGGCTCCGCCATTTGATGATAACTCCGGATTCCACACAGCTTTGGGAGCGATCTACTACCATACCTCGATGGACGGCGAGTCCGACTTCTACAACTACATCGGGGACCAGTACTTCCATGAGGGATTGCTTGACCGGGCCGAGATCCAATACCGAAAAGCACTTGAGATAAGACCCGATCATCCTATCGCCCGGTCGAGCCTTATAGCTACCCTGCTCAATATGGGTATCGAGGATTACAACCACCGGCAATACGCCTCGGCCCGGATGGCCTTTGAGAAGGTGCTTGAGGTAGACCCGGATAACATGCATGCGCTCTATGAACTCGGCTCGTGCCACATCTGGCTTCGTAACTACGATCTTGCTATAGCAGCCATGAGACGGGTGATCGCGCTACAGGCTTTTTATCAGCTCCCCGCGGTAATCGTGACCAGCCAGTGCTATTTCCGCATCAGCTGGTGTCACTATGAACAGGGAGAGTATCAACGGGCACTTGAGGTTTCCCGGCAGGCGGTGACCCTCATGGAATGGGATTGACGGAGACTGAGATATGAGCGGTCTTAGGTTACCGAAATACGTGTGGGTGATCTTCCTTTTCAGCCTGCTCTGGGGCTACTTTCTCTACGAGAGCACAGGTGTGCGGCGGACCCCGTTTTACACGCCTGACTGGAGTGGGCAGTGGATCAGGTTCCAGGGTCCCGATACTCCGCGTAGCTACTTCCGCAAGGAGTTTTACCTGACCGATAACGTCGCCCATGCCTGGGTCCAGATTAGTGCCGACAACGACTACATACTTTACCTCAACGGGGACCGCGTCGGTTGGGAAGAAAACCTCCTCTCAAACACGTCCCCCTGCCAGGAGGCCCAGTCGGAAAGGGGACAGAAGATCGGACGACAGATCCCGTTCCCCATAAGAAACCCACCCGAAGCCCAATGGAGGAGTCCCAGAGACTGGACGATAGCCACATTCTACGACATCACATCTCTGCTCAAGGTCGGCAAGAACGTGCTGGGGGTCGCAGTTCAGACGGACCGGAGCTCCGCCCGCTTCGTGCTTGACGGTGAGGTAGAGGATATCCTCGGTGAAACGTACCCGCTGAGTTCGGACAGCACCTGGAAGGCCTCCAGCCTCCCGGAGACGGAACTGGGACTTCCCTGGCACCAGCTCGAGTTCACGGATACCCGCTGGACGTATGCGCTGCCCGTTGACGGTCCCAGGGGAAAGATCGTGACCAGGCTTGACCCGGAGATGTACCGCCGGCCGCTGGCCGGTGAGTGGATCTGGAACCCGCTTGCACCGGGTATCGACAGCTACTTCAGGAAGCGGTTCGTGGTCGATTCCGAGATCGAAGATGCCTGGATCAGGATCGCCGCCGACGGGAGCTACGATCTTTTCATAAACGGCGTCCTTGCCGCAAGGGCCGGGGTGGACCATCCCGTTTTCATGTACAGTGTGGGACCGCTGCTCCGCCGCGGCCCTAACACGATAGCGGTTCATGCACGAGGCGCTGAAGAGCATGTATCGTCGGCCGGGGCGCGGTCGGCTCCATCGGAGCTGCTTCTGGACGGTCTCGTCCGGACGAAGGAAGGCACAGCGCTTACCATTGCAACCGATGCGAGTTGGGAGACAAGCCAATCGGTGAAGTACGGCTGGACACAACAGAAAGAGCGGGGCAGTTTCGAGTCCTTTGCAGCATCACGTGGTAAACCGAGTCTGGATTTCCTTGAGACGGTGACCAAGAAATACGCCGGCAGTGCGCTCACGGGGATGGGCTACTACAAACGCCTGGCTATGTATTGGCTCATATGTCTCGGTGGTTTCCTGCTCGTCTGGCTTGCGTTCTCAGCCTACCTTTCACGCCGGGCCGAAGTCGGAATTCTGGAGGCCATGAAGGCGGCGGTCATATGTTACTGGATCCCGATCGTCCTGATGGCGTGCGTGCTGCTGCTCAAATTCAGATTCGGGGTAAATCATCACAAAATACTCTTCTACACCCCCGCACTCTGGCAGACGGTAACGGTTGTCAGCATCCTGGCAATGCTTCTCTTCAAGGCCTACCTTGTGTTCGGCACCCGGATCGGCCGGCAGGCGAAACCAAGCCGGATCGATCGATCGACTATCGGTCCATCTAACCCCGGAGTCATAACGGACCTCTGGACCTTCATTCTCGATCACCGTTATGGCGTCATGCTGGCACTTATTATGCTGATGGGGGCCTATCTTCGGCTTAAGGGCCTGGGTACCGAGGGCTACCACAGTGATGAGAGCTCCTCGCTGACGCCGATCATGGGGATAATCAAGACTGGCCTGCCTGAATATCCGTCCGGGGTCTACTATACCCGTGGACCGGCCTATCACTACCTGGCCGCCGTCTTTATCAAGGTACTGGGCCTCACTCGTTTTACCGGCCGCCTGTCGTCCGCACTTTTCGGCATTCTGACCATACCTCTCCTGTACCGGTACGGAGAGAGGTTCTTAGGAGACAGGAAGGCCCCCTTGCTGGCGGCCTTCCTGCTGGCAGTTTCTCCCTGGGCGATCTTCATGGGTCGCTCCCTGAGGTTCTACCAGCAGTTCCAGTTCTTCGGCCTCCTTTGCGCATACCTCTTCATCAAGGGGTTCGTTGTCGACACCAACCGGCGTTACCAGTACCTTGCCCTCGGAGCTTTCACCCTCACATTCTTAAGCCAGGAAGTTGGAGTCACGCTTATCGCCGCTTTCTTCCTGAGTTACCTGTTTTTCGCTCCGCGGACCAGCTGGAGAGAGAAGTTCCCCGTGATCGCAGGGCTTTTCATAGTAGGTGCACTCGTGATAACCAACATCATGATCTTCATGTTGGTATGCCTCACGCCTCCCGTTGCGATTTCGCCAACGAGCATGTCGGTTGTAACTCCCCATATCTACAGGATCTACGAACTCGCGTTGACGATGTTTGTGGGATATAACAGACTTCATGTAATTCTATCGTTCTTCTTCCTGTTGGGACTGCCACTTTACTTCTTGAAAAAGGACAAGATAGTCCTTTTCACTTACGGACTTGTGCTTGTAACCATAGCTGCCGTGACGGTCGCGGTCTTGCAGATAGGTCTGCGCTACATATCGGAGATCTATACGTTCTACAGTCTTCTGGCCTGCGTCAGCATCTTCGGAATCATCAGAGAGATATCCGCCTTTCACCGCGATGGCGGTGCGCCGCTCCCGTCGGTCCTCAGGGCCGTGCCTTTCCTCCAGAAGAGCATGCTGGGTATAATTGTTGGGACCCTGCTTATTTCATTCCAGCCGATGCGAATTATTCAATCGTATTCCTCAAGGATAAACAGGGGTGACACATTTGCTCAGGAATTCGTTAAACAACACATGTTTCCGACCGATATAGTAATAGCGGGGCACCATCCGGGTGCCGTCGCGAACATTACGGGTAAGGTTGACTATTACCTCCTCCAGAAGGGTCTGGCCGATGAGATCTTTAAGAAGGAAGGCATCATGATCGATAGGCGCGGCGGTGCCACGATCGTTGACAGCATAGACAAGCTGAGGACTGTCTTTAACGAGAACGAGCGGGCATGGATCATAATCAGCGATCTGCGGCTAAAGGCGTTCGACGCGGACCTCGTTGATTTCATAACCAAGAACACCAAGGTCGTGTATCAGCCTTTCCTTTGCACGGTGTTTCTCTGGGATGCGGGTAACGGGGTGTACGATGCGCCACAGCACCTGGGTTATGAACGATACTACTTCGACTGAACCAGGAAACCAAGGACGATGAAAAGTCTGAACTTCGCACTGATCGGCTGCGGGAAGATCGCCGAGAAACACGCAAAACTACTTAGTAACATCGACGGGGCCAATCTGATTGCGGTCGCCGATGCCGACAAGGAACGGGCTCAGCGTTGCGGCCAGATGTACTCGATCCCGAGCTATACCGACTTCGCCGAGATGCTGGCAACCGAGCCGGTGGATGTAGTCGACATCCTCACCCCTTCCGGGCTTCATGCCGAAATCGGGGTCGAGGTCGCGAAAATGCACAAGCATATGATCGTCGAGAAGCCGCTGGCCCTGCGAATGGAAGACGCCGACGCTTTGATAAGGGCTTGTGAAGAGAACAAGGTGAAGATCTTCGTGGTAAAGCAAAACCGGTATAACATGCCGATACAGCAGCTTCGCGGAGCACTGGATAACGGGCGCTTCGGCCGGCTGATCCTCGGAACGATCAGGGTCCGGTGGTGCAGGCGGCAGGACTACTACGACCGCGACAGCTGGCGCGGAACCTGGGCCCTGGACGGTGGAGTCCTTGCCAACCAGGCCAGCCATCACATAGATCTTCTCCAGTGGATGATGGGGCCGGTGGAAAGCGTCGTGGCCAAGGCCGGCACAATGCTCGTCGATATAGAGGCTGAAGACCTCGCACTGGCAATCGTGAAGTTCAAGAATGGTGCTCTTGGGGCAATCGAGGCGACGACCTGCGCCAGACCTGTGGATCTCGAGGGCTCGCTGAGCATTCTCGGCGAGAAGGGTGCTGTCGAGGTCGGGGGCTTTGCCGTGGACCAGCTCAAGACCTGGAACTTCGCGAATCCATCACCGGACGATGAGGACATCATAAGCAAGTACGCACGCAATCCACGCAACATCTACGGCTACGCGCATATCAAGTTCTTTGAAGATGTTATAGACTGCATACGCGACGGTAGAGACGGATCAATAACCGGATGTGAGGCAAGGAAGGCCCTGAAGCTGGTAACCGCTCTCTACGAATCCGTGGAAACCGGGGAAGAAGTATTCCTGGAACGCTTTGTGCCGCGCAGGTCAAAATTGGGAGTCGGCAATGAACGTCCATAGCCTTGAACCACCGCGCATTGCGTCCCCCATGAAGGCCGTAACCTCTCGCCAGCCTTGGCATCATACTATCATAAGAAGAAATGTCCAGGGGGTGACCGCGCAATGAGTGAACAGCGAACTTGTGTCAGGTGTGTCCTTGATTCAACTGTCCCGGGTATTCGCTTCGATGAGAACGGTGTCTGCAACTACTGCCACATGCATGACCGGCTGGAGAAGACATATGAGCTGAGCGAATCCAATAAGCGCAAGTTCAGCCGAATGCTGGAGAAGATCAAGGATACAGGCAAGGGAAGGAAATACGACTGTATCGTCGGCATCAGCGGCGGAAGAGACAGCACCTATTGTCTTTACAAGGCAAAGGAACTCGGTTTGAGACCACTCGCTGTCTGCGTCAACAATGGGTGGCATGCAGGCGTCGCTCAGGAAAATGTCCGGAAGGTCGTCGAAGCGCTCGACGTCGACCTCAAGGTCATCACCACCGATTGGCAGGAGCTCGGCCCGATGTATTCGGCCTTTCTCAAGGCCTCGGTCCCCAGCGTCTGCGGCCCGTGCTTTGTCGGAACCATCTCCTACCTCTACAAGACCGCCGTTGAAGAGGGTATCAAGTACATCGTACTCGGTGCGTCCTTCAGGACAGAGGGCATCGTGCCGCTCAAATGGAACTATATAGATGGGAAGTACTTCGAACATATCGTCAAGAAATTCGCCGATCTCGATACGGGGGATTACAACAAGACCACGATCCCCAACCTCCTTAACTATGCTTTGATCAAGAAGATAAAGGTCATCCAGCTGCCCCTGTATATCGAATACAATAATGAACGTATCGGGGAGGTCATAAAGGAGAAATTCAACTGGGTAGACGGCGGCGGACACCATTTCGACTGTCTGTACAAGCCGCTAGCGCTGCATATCCGGAACAGGAAATTCGGTGTCGATCCAAGAAAGGTCTCGTACTCGGCGCTTGTACGGTCAAAAGAGATGACCCGCGAATCGGCACTGAGGAAACTGGAAGAGGAACCGATCGGGGAGGACTGGAACGGCATCGACTACTGCCTGAAACAGCTGGGGATGACCCGCGAGGATCTGGCCGAGACGATGTCAACGGCAAGCAAGGACTTTGTCGATTACCCGACCTACTACTCGATGATGAAGGTATTTAAGACCCCGATAAAGATCCTCTGCAAGTTGAAACTCGTGCCCGAAACCGTCTATGAAAAGTACTTCGAGACATAGTCGGGCGAGCGGTACGGTGTGGCGTTTATGCACATGATTATGGTATATTCTCTGGAAAGACGATGCCCGGAAGGCCGTGATTGGAGTTGGAAGTGAAGACTTATAAAATATACCCTAATGTAAGAATAGGTGAAGGGGCTATCATCGGTGACTACGTCATTATCGGCCATCCCCTCAGAGGAAAAGAACCGGGGGAGGTGGAAACCATCATCGGCAACGGAGCAGTTATTCGCTCGCACTCGGTCATCTATGCAGGCAACGTGATCGGCGACGATTTCCAGTGCGGTCACCAGGTATTCATGAGAGAAGCCAACACGATCGGAAACAACGTCAGCATCGGGACCCAGTGCGGCGTTGAGCATCACGTCGAAATCGGCGACAATGTGCGGATACAGGGCCAGACAGGCATCGCCGAGTACTCCTTTCTTGAGGAGGGCTGCTGGTTGGGCCCGCAGGTGATCACCACCAACACCTTCCATCCTCTCTGTCCTAAGGTCAAGGAGTGCCTGCTCGGGCCGACTATCAAGAAAAGAGCCATAATCGGGGCCAGCGTGACGTTGTATCCCAGGGTCGTTGTCGGAGAACGGGCGCTGGTTGGTGCGGGCTGTGTGGTTATGAAGGATGTTCCGCCAAATGCCGTATTGATGTCGAGACCGTCGAAAGTCGTCGGCAGTATATTCGAACTGGGTTGTCCCTTTGAGTTGATAGACAGGCCCTACCGAGAGGACGATTGAAGAAATGGATAAGATCCCGCTTGTAGATCTGAAGTCACAGTACCGTTCCATCGAGAACGAGATCCGTGCAGCTATTGAGCCGGTGCTGGCCGACTGCAATTTCATACTTGGCCGGAACGTCAAGGAGTTCGAGAAGGAATTCGCTGAATTCTGCGGGGCCAAGCACGCTTTGGGCGTTGCGAACGGCACCGAAGCATTGACGTTGGCCCTCCTGGCCTGCGATGTAGGTGACGGCGACGAGGTGATCGTTCCTGCCAACACTTTTATCGCTACGGCAGAGGCTGTTTCCTCGACCAGAGGCCAGGTCGTGTTCGCGGAAATCGATCCGGATACTTACAACATGGATGTGTCAGATCTGGAGCGACGAATTACACCGAAAACCAAGGCAGTCATTCCCGTACATCTTTTCGGGCAGACCGCCGACATGGATCCGATAAACGAGCTCGCAGCAAAGCACGGACTCAGGGTGATCGAGGATGCCGCCCAGGCCCATGGCGCTGAATACAATGGCCGGAGGGCGGGTAGCCTGGGAGAAGTCGCATGCTTCAGCTTCTACCCCGGCAAGAACCTCGGTGCATATGGTGACAGTGGGGCCGTAGTCACAAGTGACCCTGAGATCGCCCGCAGGATAGGCATGTTGAGAAATCACGGCAGGTCAGAGAAGCACGATCATGAGATGGAGGGCCTCAACAGCAGAATGGATGAGATCCAGGGGGCCGTCCTGCGGGTGAAACTCAGACACCTGGCCGAGTGGAATGATACAAGACGAAACAGAGCGGACTTATACAACCGGCTGTTGAGTGATGCGGACGTAGTCGTACCGGCTACGAAGAACCATGTTCGCCATGTCTATCATCTGTATGTTATCAGAACAAAGAAACGGGATGCATTGCGTACCCATCTCATTGATAGCGGTATCTCTGTGGGTATTCACTATCCGATTCCGCTGCACATGACCAAGGCATACCGGCACCTCGGTTACTCCGAGGGGGATTTCCCCATCTCCGAAGCCCATGCGAGGCAGATACTCTCGCTGCCCATGTGCCCCGAGACATCAGATGAGCAGATTGAGCGCGTATGTTCGGAGATAATCACCTTTCTTAAGAACTAGCCTACTCCAGCTCCAGTTCGCTCCGTTCGTAGGTCCGGAATTCCGCTTCTGCAATCCTTGAAGCCTAAAATCTGTGCACAATGCACCGATTTCTCAGATCTACGGCCGGCCCCAATCCGGCCTCCGCCTCTTTTCATAAGGTATATGAATCTCTTATGGCGACCTCACCCGGACGGCACACGACTTGCAAGACCATCCATACGACCGAACGATTCAAAGGTTTCGGTAGCAAGTTGGAGAAGATGATCCGAAAAGGGAGATACGGACGAAGTGACACCAGCCATAAGCACAAGTACGCCCGGACGGAAAGCCGCAATCGGCGGGTGGCTCGGTTTCTTCGTTTTCATAACATGTCTTTACTGTCTTTACGGGACGGCGGCCTACGGTCAGAGTTCGGGCCAGATAGAGGTCGGACTGATCAACGAGATGCCGCAGGAGATCATGGATCATATGGCGGGTGGAAACCGCCCCGATGCGAACGGCATGATAGGGTACAACAGCCGCAATGGGTGGACGCATGTCGTCTTCCAGCGTGGCGCGATGTTCTATCTGGCCGTCGCGGCCGCCCGGGACAACCACTCGCAGGTCGCCGACGCCTGGCGGGCGATCGATGTTGCATTCGACCGCCAGACGCCGGCGGGCAATTTCGAGACCGGGCAAGCGGTCCCGCGGATCGATGATCTCTCGGGTGTCTCTTTCTGGCTGGCAAAACTTTGCCACGCACTGCTGGTCCTCCAGGGAAGTTCGGTAGGTCCGGCCTATCAGGACGAGATCAACCAGCTTCTCCCGAAGATCAGGTCAGCCGCAACCTGGCTTGCGCAGGGACAAAACGACCTCGCCCTTGCAGCTGCTGATGCCCCTAACCGCTTCTTCTTCCATGCCTGTGCTTTCGGACTGGCGGGCATTCTTCTCGATGACGACAACTTCAGACAGATCGGCCGGAATTTCGTAGATATGGGGCTTGACACCCAACGTGAGGACGGCGTCTTCGTCGAACACGGCGGTCATGACTCGAGTTATCAGGCCACGTCGCTCTTGCAGCTCCAGCAGTACGCGATCCACAATCCTGTAGATCCGGCAATAGAGGACGCGATCCGCCGCGGCATGGAGTGGGAACTTCCCCGGATCGAATGGAACGGCAGGGTCGACGTGACGGACAATACCAGGACCGGCGCGGGCCAGGAGGAGTTCATGGGTCAGATCAAGGACGTGAACTACCCCGAGGTCATTCTTGCATTGTTCTATTACGGCGCGAGGAACGACTGCTACCTGGCCACCAATGCGGGCATACGTGTCTACGAGTTTATAACGGGACAGGCAAGAACCGTCAGGTGGGGCAGACAGCAGTGCCAGCACGACGACGACTGGGACGAGTTCGATCCGATGGCCGATGACTACTTGGGAGACAATACGCTGGCCCAGCTGGTCAGTCTGGACCAGACTTATCCGAACCCGTGCAGCGAGACTACAGTCATCCGCTATACGCTGCCGGCCGACCAGAGCGCGCACCTCACAATATACGACGTACACGGCCGGGAGATCAGGTCGCTTACAGACGGCCACGCCCCTGCGGGCCTGTCTCAGGTCGTGTGGGATACGAAGGATAACGCGGGCAACCGGGTATCACCCGGAGTCTACGTGTGCAGGCTGGCCACCGAGGGTCTCTCCCAGACCCGGAAAATCTCCGTCGTAAAGTAATTCGGTACCAGCTTACAAATTACCTCTGCTCGGTCCCAAGTAATTCGGTACCAGCTTACAAATTACCTTACAAATTACCTCTGCTCGGTCCCTGCTTCATTGCTCCCAGGCGTAATTTGTAAGCTGGTACCGAATTATCACCCACCTCACGGTCTTTTTGGAGTTGATATCCACGCCGGCATCTGGTAGACTTTTGTTGTAGTCGACGGCTGGTCCGTCGATGAACAGCGGAGCATTGCATGCGCCGGTAGACAGTGTTCTGGCCGGCCCCTGGACCGACCAATTCCGACCAGGCACTGGAAACTTTCGACAGGCACATCGCCTGTTCCCAAGCCGGGTATAGACGGCCGGGGGTGCCCGGAACCTTTCGAAAGAAGGTGGCGCGGCATGGGGCGCGTTAGGCCCAGAAGGGCCCGTACCCAACGCCGGAAGTGCACCCAGCATCCTGATCGTCCCGGCCAAAACACTCCACGAACCACGACTCAAAGCCAGAAGATTCTCTTAGTCATCTTTGGATTGGTTGTCGTTATCGTCGTTCTGGCACTTCTCGAAGGGGCACTCCGTATCTCAGACTATGGCGGGGATCATACCGGTCTTGCTCAACCGCACTACCGGTTGGCCGGAAATGCATCCGGCAAAGACGTGTACGCCACCGATCCCGACAAGCTCACGTTCTTAAACTATCAGGAGTTCCCGGTGATCAAGGAACCCGGGACGTTCCGCATATTCTGTTTTGGGGGATCATCCACCTATGGGCGCCCTTATGGATGGGAAACCGCTTTTCCAAGGTGGTTGGAGCTCATCCTGAATTCGTCGGGATCACGTTACCGCTTCGAGGTTGTAAACGCCGGTGGCATCTCCTATGCAATCTATCGTGTGGCAGGTCTGATTGAAGAAGTGCTGGAATCAGGCTATCTGCCGGATTTGCTCGTAGTCTATACCGGCCACAATGAGTTTCTTGAGAGGCGGCCCTGTGACGTTCCTCACCTGCAAGGTCGCGTTCGCGTCTTTCTCGATCATCTGAAGTTGACCGCTCTCTTGCAGGCGGCCTTTTATGCATTCTCGCCCCGTCCGGACCCGGTGTCTACCAGATCGATCATGGACACGGAAGTGGATGCCATACTTGATAGAACAGCTGGACTTGACTACTACGTGCGGGATGATACCCGCCGGCTGGACGTTCTCGGTCACTACGAACAGAACCTCGAGCGGATAGTCAAGATGGCTCAATCTCACAGCATTCCGTTGGTGCTGGTCAACACGGTCTCGAACCTCCGGGATTTCTCTCCCTTTAAGTCATCTCATGTCGAGGGCCTCAAACCGGCAGATGAAGTGCGCTGGGACAGTCTATGGGCCCTGGGTTGCGAGAGAGCTGAGGCCGGCGAGATCGGTGGGGCGATCGACGTATTCAGGGAAGCCGCTGAAATCGACGGTCGCCACGCCGGGCTCCAGTTCAGGATCGCAAGCTGCTTTGATGCTGCGGGCGAAGCCGTCCTGGCTGAAAGCTGCTACTCATTGGCCCGGGATGAAGATGTCTGTCCTCTGAGAGCGCCGGGTGAGATCAATGCCGCGATCAGGCGCGTGTGTGAGAAACACCAGGTGCCCCTCGTGGACCTGCGGTCCTGCCTCAGGAAGCTCGCTCACCGGAGGACCGGGAGTCAGATCCTCGGAAACGGCTTCTTCCTTGATCATGTTCACCTCACGATCGAAGGCAATCAGATCATGGCACTTGAGATCGCAGAGAAGCTGGCACACGAACGATTGGTCGCTATCGCCAGTGTGCCGGACGGCAGTTCACTGCGAACAGCGTTCAGTGAGGTTGAGGCATCCCTGGACACCGAGTACATGGCCAGGATGCATCTCAATCTGGGAAAAGTCCTATCATGGGCTGGAAAGAAGGATGAAGCGGCACACCATTTTGCCCAGTCCGCACACATGGCAAGCGGAAATGCCGAAACCTATTACCGTGTGGGGAAAACCCACCGAGATGCTGGACGTGTTGAGCAGGCACTCATTGAATTCAGAAAGGCCCTTGCGGTCAGACCTGACTATGCTGCGGCTCACAACGATCTGGGATTGTGCTACCTGGACCTGGGACGCGTGAAGGACGCGGAGGATTGCTTCAGGAAGGCGATGGAGCTCCGTCCGGATCAGCCGATGCCGCACATCGGCCTGGGCCGCTGCTATGCCAGCCGTGGCTTGCTTGATCAGGCCGGCATTGCATACGAAAAGGCCGTTGCCCTTCAGCCCGACTATGCCGACGGTCTTAATAACCTGGGCCTCGTCTACCGGGAAGCAGGGCGCTTTGAGGATGCAGAGATCGCCTTCAAGCGGGCACTTGCGCTCTATCCGGATTTCGCCGAGGCTCGAAACAACCTTGGCTTGCTCTACCTGGGCACGGGCAGGAGAGATATGGCCGAGGCCGAATTTCGAGCGGCTGCGAGAAGCAAGCCGCACCTCTATCAGACATACGGCAACCTGGGCCTCGTTCTGCTGTTAAGGGGTGATCGCGCAGGTGCAGCAGTAATGTTCAACAAGGTTCTCGAGCTCAACCCGGGAGACGAGGATGCTATCCGCCTTCTCGCCGGCATCGAGTAATTCGGCGACGGTTTACTAACCTCAATGCGTCATAAATCCTGATACTTCGCTCACTTCATACTTGCAGAAAAGCCTCCCGCTGTGGGAAAAAGTAGGTATGGAAGCCAACTTTAAACCCACAACGAAAGGCCACTTACTATGAGATATAGAAAAG
>JBDRNT010000169.1:0-16101 GCA_043810925.1 Candidatus Eiseniibacteriota bacterium | reverse complement strand
TCAGAGATCCTCTGGACCACGGCGTTGCGTGCATTCTTTGATTGAAGTCTCTTGATTCCGTAGGTATCCTTGTCCTTGACTTTCATTACGACCTCCATGAGAGAGACAGGTAAGTCCCAAAACTATGCTTCTGTGACTAACACCTCAGGAGTGTAGTCCTCCTCTCTCATGGGGTCAAATGATACGAACTAACGGTAACAAGCCTGACCCCAGCTACTCTCCGATAATCTTCACGAGGACGCGTTTCTTGCGTTTGCCGTCGAACTCGCCGTAGAAGATCTGTTCCCAGGGTCCGAAATCGAGTTTGCCCCCGGTCACCGCTACTACGACCTCACGACCCATGATGGTCCGCTTGAGGTGCGCATCGGCGTTGTCTTCGAACGAGTTGTGGGCATACTGGGAGTGGGGTTTCTCGGGAGCCACCTTCTCCAGCCACTTTTCAAGATCTGCATGGAGACCGCTCTCGTCATCGTTTATGAAGACTGATGCGGTGATATGCATGGCATTGCAGAGCAGGATTCCCTCGGTGATGCCGCTACGTGCCAGGCACTCGTTCACCTCAGGGGTTATGTTTAAGAATTCCCTGCGTCCACTGGTCTTAAACCAGAGTTCCTCGCGGTGTGCTTTCATATGCCTCCTCCCGGAGTGACAAATGCAAACGGGTTCGTCGGGCGCGCAGCCCCGACGCGACAGACTGCAATTCTCGGGCTCCGGAACCGACATGAAACGCTTAATTTCAAGACCTGACCCCACGGGCTTCCAGGCCGTGGTGGGCCAGGCGTTCGAGCAATCTCGCCTCGATGTCTTCGAAATAACTCTCTTCGAGAGCATATTCAATCTTATGCGCTCGATAGAGAGACTTGACCTTCCAGGGATAATTCATTCTGTCGATAAGGACCCGCTGCGTAAAGGGGGCGAGGCCATCGGCCAGTTTCTCCGGGTTCATCGGCAGAATCGGTCCGATGAATACATACGTGGCTATGCCTGCATCGTTCAGTGATTTGAGCGCAGTCATCCGGGATGCGACGGTGGGTGAAGCAGGCTCGAAGAGACGCTTCATGGCTTCATCATCAGTAGCTACGGTAAGACCGACATCGACGCCATCCATACGCTTCAGGATATCGATATCACGCGTTACGAGATCGGACTTGGTGAGAATGCTGACCTTAAGCCTGCTCCTGGAGAGGAGGTCAAGACATCCCCGCGTTAGTTTATAGGTCGCTTCGGCCGGCTGGTAGGGATCGGTGACCGAACTCATCATCACCTCACCTCTGTGGTCTCGCCTCAAGGCCTTCTTTAAGAGCTCGACCGCATTGACCTTGACGTCGATGAAACTTCCCCAGTGCTCCTGGTGTCCTGTGAACTTCTTCATGAAAGTGGCATAACAGTAACTGCATGCGTGTGCGCATCCGGTGTAAGGATTGAGGCAGTAGTCTATTCCGGGGATATTTGTCTTCGAAAGGATCGTTCTCACATTGACTTCGCTTACTCTCATGGCAATGCCAATCTAACCCAATCCGGTCTCTCTGACAAGTCGGCTGCCTGAAGGCTTGCCATCGATCGGAGTTGGTGTTAAGATACTTGTTCTTGGAGGGAGACCTTGAAGCATTTCAGACAGTTTGTTGTAGCCAACACCGAGGATGAAGCGATCAGTCTCCGGAAGACCGTCGGGACCAAGTCGCTCTTTATAGCCGGTGGCACGACCGTAGTACCCATGGCGGGCGAGTCTGTTGAAGTGCTTATAGACATAAGCCGTTTGGGACTGGACGGGATCAGCGATCGCGATGGGTGGATCACAATCGGAGCGACCACACGACTCTCAAGCATCCTCAGTCCCGATATAAAGGCTGCGGTTCCAATGCTCTTCGAGGCCCTGAGGCACTGTGCTACGCCGCTCGTAAGAAACATGGCGACCCTCGGTGGTAGCCTGGCCGGCATCTATCTACCTTCGGATGCGGGTGTAGCCCTTGCGGCGCTTGGTGCGAAGCTCGAGATGAGAGGGGACGAGGAGCGCGTTGTGCCGGTTGATGATCTGCTTGCAGGTGCCTGGCTCAGCGGCTACGAACTCATTCGCAGCGTGCGAATACCGAAGCTCGGACAGGGCCAGGGATGGGGCTTTTCCAAGTTTGGAAGAAGTGATGTTGATATCGCCCTCGTCAATGTCGCGGCGGTCGTGGGTATCACGGATGGGTCGAGGATCAGCGATCTCAGGCTTGCGATCGGACAGAGTTCGTCGAAGCCGGTGCTCTTAACAGACTTTGGGGAAGACAGAGGTGACAAGGGGATCTCGCATGACCTGATCCGGAAGATCGCTGAGTCTGCCTCAGAACAGGTAAAGGTGAAAGCGGATTTCAGGGCTTCATCGGCCTACAGGAAACACCTCGTAAGCGTACTTGCCGCCAGGTCCATACTGGCTGCCGCTCAAGAGGCAGGTGCCCGACTTGAAGATTAAGATCTCAGTCAATGACAGAGCGTTCGATGTAGAAACCTCGGCCGGGGAAACCCTGCTTGATCTCTTAAGAAGACTGGGTTTTAAGAGTGTGAAACATGGCTGTGACACGGGCAACTGTGGGGCATGCACCGTGCTTCTCGACGGCCGCCCGGTCGCCTCATGCCTCATACTGGCGCCCCAGGTGGATGGTTCCACGATCCTGACCGTGGAAGGACTTGCGATCTGCGGTAAGCAGCTTCATCCCGTTCAGGAGGCCTTTATCGAGACCGGTGCCCCGCAATGCGGTTTCTGTACACCCGGAATGATAATGACGGCTGTTGGCCTGCTTTCGGAGAACCCCGACCCCACAAGAGAAGAGATCCGGCAGGGGATTGCCGGTAACATATGCAGATGTTCAGGCTACGTCAAGGTTGTTGACGCCATCGAGAGCGCGGCGAAGAAGATGCGTGACAGGGACCGAGGACATGACTGAAAAGGCTGACCTGAGGGTTGTATCCAAACGCCTGCCCAAGGTTGATGGGGGCGCCATCGTAAAAGGCGCCGCACACTATACGCTGGATATGGTACCGGAGGGGGCTCTTTACGCCAAGGTCCTGAGAAGCCCTCATGCCCACGCGCGGATAAGGAGCATCGACCGCGACAAGGCCATGGCTCTTCCCGGTGTCATGATCGTCCTTACGCATGAAGATGTTCCGAGGGTGCCTTTTACCACCGCCGGTCAGAACTTCCCTGAGCCTTCCCCGTACGATACCGTCATGCTTGATAACAAGGTCAGGCTGGTCGGTGACAGGGTGGCCGTCGTTGTCGCAACCGATGAGATCACGGCCGAGACGGGCTGCAAACTCCTTGAAGTTGATTACGAAGTCCTGCCCGTGGTAACGGATGCGCGTGAGGCCATCCGGGAAGGTGCTCCTGTAATTCACGACGAGACCGACTCGCAGGGAATCCACGATGCCGGCAGCAATCTCGCAGCCCGTGTCGACGTCGAGGTCGGTGACGTAGAGCAAGGCTTTAGCCAGGCGGACCGGGTATTCGAACACACCTACTACGTCCACTACGTCCAACACGTCACCATGGAGCCCCATGTCTGCTTTTCATACCTCGACAGCACGAGCAGGCTCGTGATCGTCACCGCCACCCAGGTACCTTTCCATGTCAGGCGAATAGTGGCCAGGGTGAACCAGATTCCCATTTCGAAGATCAGGGTGATCAAGCCTAGAATCGGTGGCGGTTTCGGCGGTAAGCAGGAGATCATACTCGAGGATCTCTGCGCGCACCTGACTCTCAGGACCGGCAGGCCGGTGGTGATGGAGCTTAAACGTGATGAGGAGTTCTACTGTGCAAGGACGAGGCACCCTGAGTATGTGACCTTCAAGACGGGTCTCACCTCCGACGGTAAGATAATCGCCAACGAAATGCGGGTTCTCGCCAACACAGGGGCCTATGGCAGTCACGGTCTTACTGTCCCGTCCAATACGGGAAGCAAGTCACTGCCGCTTTATAAGTCTCCGAATCTCCGCTTCGTTGCGGATGTGGCATACACCAATCTCCCCGTTGCAGGGGCAATGAGAGGGTACGGGGCTCCGCAAGGCTATTTCGGACTCGAGTCGCATATGGATGAAATCGCTCATTCGCTTGGTATGGACCCGCTGGAGTTTAGAAGGAAGAACCTGATCAAGCAGGGTGATATGGATCCTATCGCTGCGAAACTCGGTGAGGGGAAGGAAGGGTTCGAAAGAATAATAAGAACATGCGGTCTCGATGAGTGCCTCAATCTGGCGAGTAAAGCCGTTCCCGGCAGCGGAGACGCCCCGTCGGGGGCGCCGTACGACCGGAAGAAGCGTGGGGTGGGTTTCGCCGTCTGTATGCATGGAACCGGAATACCGGGTGACGATATGGCCGCCGCGACCATAAAGGTCAACGAGGACGGCTCCTTTAACCTCCTTATCGGTGCGACCGACCTCGGTACGGGAAGTGACACCGTGCTTGCCCAGATGACCGCCGAGGTGCTCGGAGTGGAACTGGAAGACATCATCGTTTATTCCTCCGACACCGACACCACACCATTCGATGTCGGGGCGTACGGTTCGAGCACGACCTATGTATCCGGGACAGCCGTTGTTCAGGCGGCCGAGAAGGTGAGAGAGAGGCTTAAGGAGGTCGCACTCGAACTGATGGGAGATGACGCAGGGGATGTGAGTTTTGACCACGGGGTCTTTGTGTCCTCCTCAGGCCGGCGGATTCATGTCAAGGAGGTTGCGCTTAAGTCGTTCTATGGAGAAGCCAAGCAGCAGATAGCCGAGTCTGCATCCTTTATGACCGTGGACTGTCCGCCGCCCTTCTGTGCGTGTTTCGTCGAAGTCGAGATCGATCTGGATACGGGCAGGGTCAGGGTGACCGATATCGCATCGGCCGTTGACCTCGGGAGGGCGATAAATCCAACGCTCGCGGAGGGGCAGATTGTCGGCTCGGTGGCCATGGGCATAGGCTATGCTCTGAGCGAGGACATGACATTCTCGGATTCCGGCAAGATGCTGAATGCTTCACTCATGGATTACAAGGTCCCGGCGTCCGTCGATCTCCCGGACATCAAGGCGTTTATCGTTGAGACCGATGAGCCCTCGGGACCCTTCGGGGTCAAGAGTGTCGGGGAGATATGCCTTGATAATGTCGCCCCGGCCATAGCCAACGCGATCTATAACGCCACGGGAGTAAGACTGAGAGAACTGCCTTTTACGCCCGAGAGGGTATTTGATGCTCTCAAGGAGGCCGGGGTTTGATTCTTCTGCGTGATATCCTGGTCCTGTTTACGGGCGCCGAGGAACTGTCCGGCACGGACCTCTTAATAGACGGGACGAAGATCAGCCGGATCGACGATCACATCGATCCGGAGACGCTGGGAAATGCCGATATCGAGGTGATCGACTGCAGCCGCATGGTTGTACTCCCCGGGTTTGTGAACACCCACCATCACTTCTACCAGACACTCCAGCGCTGCGTGCCTGAGGTCCAGGACTCTCCGCTCTTTGACTGGCTTACGACCCTCTATGAGATCTGGAAGAACCTCGATGAGGACAGCGTCTACTGGAGCACGCTCGTAGCCTGCGGCGAGCTCCTGAAAACGGGATGCACCACCTCAACCGACCATCTCTATGTGTTTCCCACGGGTTCGAGCTCGAGGTTCATAGATGTTGAGATAGAAGCCGCATCGAAGATCGGGATCCGGTTTCATCCAACACGCGGGAGCATGTCCCTTGGGAAGGACCAGGGAGGACTTCCGCCCAACGAGGTTGTTCAATTCGAGGGCGAGATCCTTAAGGACAGCGAGAGGCTTATCGATGAGTATCACGATCCTCGGCCCGGATCGATGCTCAGGATCGCGCTTGCTCCGTGCTCACCCTTCTCGATATCCGAAAGGCTGCTCAGGGAAACGAGGGAGCTCGCGTCGAAAAAGGGTGTGCTGCTTCACACCCATCTTGCCGAGACCGAAGACGAGAACACCTACTGCCTGGACAAATACGGCATAAGACCCGTCGAACTGATGGAGCGATGCGGCTGGCTTGGACGGGATGTATGGTACGCGCACGGTATCCATCTTACGGATGCCGAGCTTGATAAGCTGAAAGCCACCGAGACCGGTATCTGCCATTGTCCGACATCGAATATGCGTCTCGGTGCCGGCAGGGCACGGGTGCCGGAAATGCTCAAGATGGGTATAAGGGTGGGGCTGGGTGTTGATGGAAGTGCGAGCAATGACACATCGGACATGCTTGCCGAGCTCAGGAACTGTTTCCTGCTCCAGCGTCTTGCAGGGGGGAGCTCCGCAATAACCACCCGCCAGGTAATAAGACTGGCGACCTCGGGAGGCGCCGATCTGCTGGGTAGGGACGACATAGGAACCATCAAAGAGGACATGTGTGCCGACATCGTCGGTATCGACATCTCAGACATTTCCCATGCGGGCTCGCTGCATGATTATCTTGGTTCTATCGTCCTGTGCGGATCAAATCACAACGTCGATCTCACCATAGCCAACGGCAAGGTCCTTGTCAGAAACGGCAGACTTCTCACGGTTGATGAGGACGAGGTCGTACGCAAAGCAAACGAGGCAGCAAGAAGGCTTCGTGACGCATGAGCGTATCGATATAGTCTACCGCCTTGCTTCAATCGAGGATGGACCATAACCGGTTTCTATCCAGTTCTCAATCCGGCGGGTCAAGGGGTCTATTGCCACGACTGCGTTTCGCTCGGGAAGGCAGGCGTATAGTGTTTTCTCATCGTCGTCGAACAACAGCCTTCCGGGTGGTGCCGGGAGACCGATACTGTATTCGAGAACACCTGTGTAGGGATCGACACACAGTATTTCCCTCGTATCGGTCATCGCAACATAGACCCTTCTGCCGAACGGGTCGAAAGCGATATCACCCGCGCCGATACCTATCGGCACGGTCTTCTCAATGCCCAGCGACTCGATCTTGATGATGGACATATCGGTCGAACCACTGTTGGTGATATAAAGCCACCCCTTGTTGTCATCTATGGCCATCCCCGTGGGCTCGAGCTCCACCTGGAGGGTTGTATCAACCTCTACCGGATCGTTCTTCATTCCGAGCACTGAGATGGTGCCGAAGTACCTGCTCAATACGAATACGAGATCGAAAGACTCTGAGTACTCGGCATCCACAGGGTCATAGTCGACCTCGATGGCATCGATGATCTGGAGTGTGAAGGCATCCACAATGTATATGGTGTCGCTCCCGAAATTGACGACGATGAGGAGATCCCGCGTGGGGACGGGTTCTATGTGCACGGGCTCATCGACGTATTCGATCTGGGTTGCCCTCAAGAGATGCTGGCGCAGCATGTCCATCTCATAGATCACACCCTCCTTTCTGTCACCGATGTAGAGCTTGTACCTTCTCTGATCGGCGGCCAGGGTATAGGGCTTTGTTCCCACCAGTACGTTATACACGACTCGCCTCAGCTGCTTGTCGATTACCGAAATATTGGATGAGAGCTCGTTTGCTACATAGATGAGTTTCCCGCCGGGATTCGGATTCTCATCCTCCATAGCGAGCCTGGGCGCAAACATGAATGCCGACCGCTCATCTCCCGGATCGGGAAGGTCTATCAGCAGGAAGACACTCTTTGTGTTTCCCGCCACAATGGTGAAGTCATGTTCGACACGGAAGACCAGGGTCTCGGTAGGGACACTCTCCTCGGTATCGGCGAAGTAGACATCACGGGTGAAGATACTGAGCCCCGTGTATGTGCCCTCTTCTGCCCCTGAGATCCCGATCAGCTTCTGGCCCCGCTTAAGATCGGCCAAGTTCAAGGTTACGGCTGTGCCGGATATGTCAACCCGGCTGCCGTCAGCCCGGTCGAGCGAGATTTTCCTTATGTCCCACACGATGGGTGTGTCTGAGTGTCCTAAAGACCTGGCATACAGTACGATCTGCGAGATTTCCGGCGCCGGAGCCTGGTCCGGGTCGGTACCGGATGGAGGCGCATCGGGTCTTCTCACCTGAGAGGAACATGCAACCAGCAGAGCCACCGATATTACGCACAATTTCTTGAACATCCTAGCCTCCATGGTTTGATCTTCTGCTGCGCCGCTTCGGGGATATGGCCAGACAGACAAAGAATATCAAACAGGCGCAGAGCACTATGGTCGCTCCCGAAGGTAAATCAAAGCCGTAGGACAACACCAGTCCGGCTACAAGCGAGACGATACCGAGAATGACGGACAATGCAAGGACTTTTCTATATGTCTGCGCGATCTGGCAGGCCGTGGCCGCAGGGAGAACAAGTAGAGCTGCGACGAGTACGATTCCCACTAACTTGATCGACGCGACTATGGCGAGCGCTATCAGAACGAGCAGCAGATTATGCAGAAAGCCGACAGGAGCCCCCGTCGCCATCGCGACCTCTTCGTCAAAGCTCACATTCAGAAGCTGTTTGAAGAACACGCCAAGCAGGATGACGATCGAAGTGCTGTACAACGCTATTACATAGATGTCATTTCTTGTTATCGACAGGATGCTGCCGAACAGATACGAGAATAAGCTGGATGTGTAACTGCCCGAAAGCGCTATGAGCGTTATCCCGAGGGCCATTGTACCCGAGAAGGTGATGCCGATGGCGGCGTCTTCTCTTACGTGCCCTCTTCTTGATATAAAACCGATCAAGAGGGCTACGCCGGCACAGAACACGGTCGAGGTAAGCGTGATGTTGAGGCCGAGCACGATACCGAGGGCGACCCCGCCAAGCGCGGAATGGGATATGCCGACCCCGATGAATGAGATCCTCCTCAGGACTACGAAGAACGACAGAAACGAGAGCATGACAACAACCAGGAGCCCGCCAATGAGGGCATGCTGAAAGAAAGGCAGGCCGAGCATCTCGCTAAGCATCTTGCTCCTCGTGGTCGTGGTCCCTGATCACCCTGTGGGGATACCGCCCATGCATCATGAATTCGAGCTCGCATCCGTACGCTCTGCGGAACACATCGGTATCCGCGATCTCTTCGGGAGGGCCGTGTACAAACACTGTCTGGTTGATACAGATGATCTCATCGACCTTTCCGGGTACGACCTCGAGATCATGCGAGGCAAGTACAACGGTGAGCGACAGGTCCTTCATAAGGCCGGAGAGTACCCTGTAGAAATCGTCTCTGGCTCCCGCATCGACACCTGTCGTTGGTTCGTCCAGGAGGAGAAGGTGTGGTTCTGCGACGATTGCCCGGGCGATAAAGACGCGCTGCCTCTCGCCTCCGGAAAGCTCCCCGATCCTGCGTGATGAGTGGTCCCGCATCCCTACGCGAACCAGCGCCTTCTCTATCTTCTCTCTTTCGGCGGACCGGATCCTCGGAAACATACCGAGGGACCCGTAGAGCCCCATTTCAACCACATCGTAAGCCGTTACGGGAAAATCGGGGTCTATGTGCTCCTCCTGGGGGACGTATCCGATCGTTCTCGCCGGAGAGCCGGTGACAACGACCTTGCCCTTGTCGGGCCGTATCAGTCCGACTATCGTCTTAAGAAGCGTGGTCTTCCCACTGCCATTAGGACCCATCAGTCCGATGAACTTGCCGCGCTCGATCGCCAGTGAGATGTCCTTGAGGGCGAGGTTGTCACCAAGCCAGACCCATACGCGGTCAAACTCCACAATGACATCGGCCATATCGCTACCTAGTTTCCTGAATAAGTCCCGGCCGCCTTTTCCAAGAGGGATACGTTGTAGTCGATCAGTCTGAAATAGGAATCCCGGCCCGGCCGGTCGGTGCTTCCCATAGGATCAAGCAGTATGACCTCAGCCCCCGTCTGTGATGCGACAGCCTCCGCAAGGTCGACGTTTGTGAATTCCTCTGCCAGAATGAACCCGGTCTTAGCATGCCGCATCTTCCCGATAACGGCGGCGATGTGTCTTGCCGAGGGCTCCTGGTCATGCGAGATTTCAATCGTGTCGATTTCCTTAAGCCCGTATCTCCGTGCGAAGTAACTCCAGGCCGGATGGAGAGATACGAAATCGGTGAAGCCGGATTCCCGGAGTCTTGCCCCTGCAGAGGTGTGAAGTGAGTCGATCCTCGAGCAGAAGGCCAGCGTACGCGACCTGTAGTAGTCGCAGTTCTTGCTGTCTGCGGCCCCCAGAACGGCATTGATGGCAATGCCCATTGTCCTGGCAAAGAAGGGATCAAGCCAGAAATGCGGGTTGAAGGAGTCGCCGAGCGGAATAAGCGAATCGCCAAAGGCTTGATAGAACCGAATGACTATGGGTTGGACTCGCTCTTCTATTCGCACGTCAGCAGCCCATTCGTCGAAATGGCCCCCGATCATGAATACCACATCCGCCTCGTAGATCGCCCGGACCTTACTCGGGGTGAGCTCGAAGTGGTGAGGATCTGCGCCCGGCGGGACGATCGTGGTGACTATCGCCCGGTCTCCCACGATCTCACGGACGATACTTGCAATGGGGAAGATGCTGGCGGTCACCCTGATCGGCGAATCCGCTCCAGCGAAGGAGGGAGCACCCAAAGCCGCCACCAATATCAGCATCACCAGGACTCTCATACACAAACCCTCCTTACCCCGTGGTAGCGTCGGGGTTCCATCCCCGGCGGATCGTTCGTCCGGCGTGGAAACCGGACGCTACATTACCGGTGCATAGAGCCAATTTGCTTGAGACTGCGCGCCCAATGATATAGGATTGCCAGCACAGTGGCAAGGTATCATTGCGAAGGGAGTCGGACATGAATTCAAAGAAGAATGTCCTGGTAGCCGTTCTTGTCGTGATCTGCATTATCGTTGTTGCTGTTGGTTTTATCAGGAGAAGGGGGCCCTCAGGAGCACGGGCCAAAGTCGCTACCGCGGACGACCGCGCCTATTTCGCCGTTGTCCACGACATAGTGTCATCCGCCGAGAAGTCGGTAGATGTGATCCTCTATCAGACTCGTTTCTACTTTCATTACCCGGTCAGTCGAAGCAACACCATGATCGCAGACCTGGTCGAGGCGGGCGACAGGGACGTGAAGGTGCGGGCGGTCATCGAGCAGGCCGGTTGGAACATAAGCAACACCGAGGAAAACCGGGACGTCTGGAACCTCCTCAGGCAGGGCAACGTCGAACTCTATTTCGACCCGGTTGACCAGACGAGTCACTCGAAGCTCGTAATCGTGGATGGCAGATACGTGATCCTCGGCTCATCCAACTGGAGCCACTACGCCCTGGATGTCAACAACGAAGCCAATGTCGTGATTGATTCAAAGCGGGTGGCCCGGGCGTTCACGGAGTATTTCGAGTCCGTGGTCGACAGCAGCATGACCGATTATCTACCTGGCTATGCCTACATAAGTGCGGATGAGGTGGAGGGGTGGGAGGAAAGATATGCCATGGTGAGAGACGTGGCCGATTCAGGCCGTTTCGATCCTGAACGCACCATGGGGTGGATCTATTTCGGAGATCTCGTGGTGAGGGCGACGGAGCGGCCGCTCGAAGAGATTATGGCGGTGGATTCTCTCTTTTTCGATAACGTTGCCGGGGACAGCGTCAGGGTTGTGGGGCGAGTCGAGCGTGAGGAAGGAACGAGGCTTGAGGCGGTCGATCTTGAGAGGAGCAAC
The DNA here is from genome assembly GCA_043810925.1 of Candidatus Eiseniibacteriota bacterium. Classification (GTDB taxonomy): domain Bacteria; phylum Arandabacterota; class Arandabacteria; order Arandabacterales; family Arandabacteraceae; genus Arandabacterum. The sequence goes on along the minus strand of JBDRNT010000169.1, from coordinate 4,534 downwards.
ACACTTGAACTTATGGCGCAGGCCTTTGATGCCGAACGATCAGAGATCAGGAAAGCCACGTTCGACAAGTCCCAGGTCGAGTGGATTGACGCCGCCAGGGTCGTGCCGGCCCCCAATGAGAAGTATGCCGAAGAGGTGGGGACACTTATCGGAGGGGCAAAGCACAGGATATGGCTCGCTCTGCTCGACGCAAGGTACTATGACAGGACCCCGGGCACTGCACGCAAGACCAGGGAGCCGGATGCTCCCCCGAGCCTGACAAACGTGCTGCTTGCAGACCTCATAAGCGCCGAGGCGCGCGGGGTGGAAGTGAAACTGGTAATTGATATGGGCTGGCAAGGTCGACCACCTGAGACCAAACTTGACTTTCTTGAAAGACTCCAGGCCGGTGGTGGAGATGTCTATGAAGACTCCCCCGATGTGACCACCCATGCCAAAATCGCGATCGTCGACGATGACTTCGTGGTGATCGGTTCTACGAACTGGTCATATCATGCATTTGAAGAGAACAACGAGACGGCGGTGATAATCGAGTCCCCCGAGCTCAACACGCACTATGCAGCATACATAAAGGCCGTCATGGATGCGGGGAAACCGTTCGAATCGTACGAATAAGCTCCAACACCGGGGGGAGCATGAGGAGATCCGGCCAGCATGAAGACGAGTGAGTTTGAGGCACTCTGTGACAAGTTGGTCTGTCCGTCCTGTCACGGCCGGCTTGAGACACAGGAAACGCGGATGGCATGCACGGCGTGCGGTTCGCATTTCGCTCCGAACCGGCACGGCTACATCGAGTTCAGGGTTGACGAGCCGGGAGAGGACGTCTACGAGCAGGATACGACGCCCGACGAGTATGCCGCCACGCAGGAATACTGCGGTCTCAGGCTTTTCGATGAGTACACCAAGCCCGTGATCTTAAGCACACCGTTTAAGTCCGTCCTCGATGTGGGATGTGGTATGGGAATGGGGACGACGGAGCTCCTCGAAGACGGTTATGAAGCCTACGGCATCGATCTTCCGAACATGGCCAGGTTCTGGGCTCGGGCGGGGAAGGATCCGGCGCACTTCTTTTGCTGTGATGCGGCCAGGCTGCCCTTTCCGGATGAGGCTTTCGATGTCGTTTACTCGCTTGGGGTTATCGAACATATTGGATCGGTGAGCGGCTATTCCACCTTGTGCGACAACTACACGGAAATCAGACAGAACTACGCCGATGAACTGCTTCGTGTCACGAAACCCGGCGGACGGATACTCATAGCCTGTCCGAACAAGCACTTCCCGATCGATATACAACACGGCCCCCACGATGATCTGAGTGCCGAAACGCTGATCGGCAAGGTCAGAGCGAAGATATACACAAGGACCGGTGCGAATATCCACCCTACATGGGGTAAGAACCACCTGCTGTCATACTCTGAAGTCAGGGATCTCTTCTGCACGAAGGGTGGAGCACGTGGTCTTGAAGCCATGCATCTTAGAGGCTATTTCGGCTTCAGCAAGTTCGAGCGGAAGTCGCTCAGGCCGCTTCTCCACGTCGCAAAATTCTACATCGAGAATCTGCCCGGTTTCCTCAGAAAGACCGGGCTTAACCCCTATATGCTTGCCAGGATCACAAAGTGAGATCCGGATCCCCTTGATAGTTGGCCCGGTTTGATGTAAAGTTGGTAACAAGTTGGTCTTATGCGAGAGGTGATTTATGGGTACTGAAAGCAGAATCACTCATGTTATGAAGCGGGATGGAACCATGGTCGAATTCGACCGCGAGAAGGTGATGACTGCTATCTACAAGGCGGCGGCATCGGTCGGCGGCCACGACCGGGCTCTGAGTGAGAAACTCTCAGACGAAGTGATCGAGGCCTTGAACGAGTGTTTCCGGCCCCCGAACATAGTCACGGTTGAGGAAGTCCAGGACATGGCGGAGAAAGTCTTGATAGAAAACGGCCATGCCAAGACTGCGAAGGCCTACATAGTCTATCGGGAGAACCGCAGGAGGGAGCGGGAACGTAAGCTGGAGAAACGCGGCCGGGAACGTCCGCTACCCTACCGGATGATGTACGAAGCCCTGCTCTGGGCCCTGGATCACGGCTGCGAGACCATAGAGAAACTCAACGAACGGATTCGTGACGGCGATCTCCCGGCGCTTGTAAGAGATGCAGATCGAAGCTACAGCGAGAGCGTGTCAGGGGTTGCTGAGGCGATGGCGACCGCGGAGGGAGTCAAACTGATAATCGTCGCCGGGCCTTCGTCATCGGGAAAGACCACAACCACAGCCAAACTGGCACGGCGGCTCAGGGATCTCGGAGTGGAGACCGTGCTGCTTAATCTTGATCACTACTTCTTCAATCTCGAGCTCCATCCCAGGGACGAGTATGGTGACTATGACTTCGAAACGCCTGAGGCGCTGGATTTACCGCTGATAAACGAGCACCTTGCAGATCTCATTGCCGGCAAGACGGTCAATATGCCCCAGTACGATTTTAAGACCGGCAAGAGGTTGAAGGAGACCTCGACCATTTCGATAGAACCCGACCAGGTTGTTCTGATCGACACACTCCACGGACTCTACGGACCCCTGACAGAGAGCATTGACAGTAAGTCAAAGAGCAGCGTCTACATAGAGACCGTGCCGATACTGCGGGACAACGAGGGCAAGTTCGTACGTTGGACCGACATCAGGCTCCTCCGCCGGATGGTCAGGGACCACTCCCAGCGTGCTTATGATCCCTTGAAGACAATCGGTCACTGGCACTATGTGAGGCGAAGCGAGCTCAAACACATCATTCCCTTCATAAGAACTGCGGATTTCACCCTGAACGGAGCATTACCGTATGAGCTTCCGTTTCATAAGAAGCTCTCGTTCGGGCTCTTCCCGGGCTTCATCAAAGCACTGAAGGGCGACCCCAAACGGCGGGACGCCTGCATCCGCGCCGAGAGGATCCACGATCTCCTGAGCGGCGTTGACGCCTACGACGATGAGTCGATAATACCCAACGACTCACTTCTCCGGGAATTCATAGGAGGGAGTATATATAAGTTGCACTGATGGCTGGTGAAAAACGCCCATCTGCTGCGTTACGCTCGCCCCTCGTCACTGCGACGTACTCAAAGGTACGCCTCATTCCTCGAGGCTTCGCGTGCCTTGCATCCGGACGTTTTTGACCAGCCGTAAACCTAGATACCTAGACCTCGGTCACTGATACGATACCCTTGCCTTCGAGGTATTCGGTCCGATCGTTATTTATGTCTATACAGACCGTTCCGTCAGCGACGAAGCGGTAGCTATGCCTGCCACTCTTGAGCGTGATAACCCTCTGCCAGAGCCCCCTGCCGTCGACATCCAGGAAAATATCATTGCTACCGTCCCATGAGTTGAAATCTCCCTCGACAGTCACGGTCTCAGCTTCATCATCCACATGGGAAAAAAGTACTCCTCCGCCGATTCTCCTTGGAGCAAAGAAGTTCTTTATGGAGTCGCTGTCTATCGTCTGTTGTGTAGCGTCCCTGCCGAGTACTTCGTGAGCCAGCGAGCGGTAATCAGAAAAACCACGCGATCCACGATAATCGGTGATAGGCACGCCATAACCGGTCGCTTCCTTGAGGGTTATGTTGTTTCTTATGATTGTCTTGAAACACGAGTCCTCATAACGAGCCCTCAATGCTGACAGGAGTTCCCGGCTTATTCTGGTACGGGAGTCGTACATGGTCGCGAGGACTCGGTATGTTGTGCTGTGGCCATTCACTCTTTCAAGCAGCTCGAGTGCCTCAGTTATCCGCCCGACGCCCTGGAGCGAAAACAGCGATGGGTCGACCGGCACGATAACCTCATCGGCAGCCATGAGAGCATTGAATGTGAGCAGGCCGATGTTCGGTGGTGAGTCGATCAATACGAAATCATAGTCGTTGTCAACCCGTTGAAGAACACGTCTAAGTCTTCCCTCTCTGCGATCCCTGCCCGCAAGCACCTGCTCGGCGGTACTGAGTACGATGTTTGCAGGTAGAACCGAAAGACCGGAATCGACATGTTTGATCACGGTTGAAACAGGCACGGTGTCCGAGTCGACTAAAAGATCGTAGATCGTGTGTTCAACGGATTCCTTATCCGGGCACAGACATTGGGTTGTACTTCCTTGTGGGTCCATGTCGGCGATTAGGACTTTCTGTCCCTGATCCTTGAGACAGAGCGCGAGACTTACTGTTGTAGTGGTTTTGCCACAACCACCTTTCTGGTTCGCTATCGCAATTCGCCTCATTGTTAAAGACTACCTCCTTTCGTAGGTCGCGGCCGTTATCTTAAACCCGACTACAATATCCGCCTAGGCCCTGCATGTCAACCACGAACAGAGTGCCGGGGCCCGAAAGTTGTGTCAGGTTGGACGTGGGCGGACTCATCTAGTGTTGTGACTCAGAAGTATCTTGACACATAGCATAGATGGTCTCGAAGATTTCGTCAGCCGATTTGGTCCAGACAAATGGTTTGGTGTTGTGGTTGTAGAGTTCCAGATAGCGATTGATCTTGATCATAAGGTCTCGAACG
>JBDRNT010000168.1:0-11252 GCA_043810925.1 Candidatus Eiseniibacteriota bacterium | reverse complement strand
AGATCACCCTGTAGTGCCGCGTAACATCGCAACGGTTACTAAATCGGAAGATAAGATTTGGGAGTCCCCCACTGCTGGTGGACGGTCTACATTCTCACGCACCCACGCCGGCGAAAATCGGGGGTTTTGGGATGGGAACTAGCTAAGAGCGCTTCTATCTTCTCCCTTCCCCCATTCTGCAAGAGCCAGTCTACTCTCAGTCCAATCCGATTGAGTACATCTGTCTCTAATGGTTCCTTCCGGAACAAGACTTTTGGACAAACGGCATTGCCACCATTTACATATCCGCCAAACACATAGTACAGCGTGCGTATTTTCTCGCCGCACTTACCACATTTCGTACTTTTGACAGCGTAGCCCCACACACTATGGCCCGATCTGAGGCACTATGAAACTTCACACGTCGGTTGACACTTTGGGTGAGGTAGTTAGACTGAAATTTCAACCGAAGGAGCTGTTGACATGTCAAAGGCAGAGAGGGAGATAAAGCGTAAGCTCAGGGTCTTTAGGTACGCCGGGAAGGTGGGCGACATATCTAAAGCCTGCCGCCACTTTGGGATCTCACGACAGACCTTTTACGACTGGAAACATCGCTATGAGAAGGATGGTGAGAAGGGACTGATAAACTACAAGCCCTGCCCCGAGAACCCCAGCATCCGGGCCACCACACCGGAGGCTGAAGAGAAGATTCTATACCTGAGGAAGACCTACCACCTGGGCCCAGATCGTATCTGCTGGTATATGAAGCGGTATCATCCTGATCTGGCGACATCCGAGAGTACGACCTACAGGGTGCTGAGACGGCACGGGATGAGCCGGCTTCCGCGGAATACGAGGCGCAGAGAGGTGAAGACCCACCGCTACGAGAAGCAGGTACCGGGTCACCACATCCAGATGGACGTTAAGTTCCTGAGCCTGCGTGGGCCCAGTGGGAAGAAGGTCAGGCGGTACCAATACACGGCTATTGACGACGCCACACGGGTCCGGGCATTGAAGGTCTATCCCAGGCACAACCAGGTAACAGCAATCAAGTTTGTGGAGTATGTCGTCCGCAAGTTTCCGTTCCGGATACAGACAATTCGTACGGATAATGGTCATGAATGGCAGGCAAAGTTCCACTGGCATGTGGAGGACCTTGGAATCAGACATGAGTATATCAAACCCGGGAGACCGAACCTCAACGGAAAGGTGGAACGCTCACATCTTAGCGACCATATCGAGTTCTATCAGTTACTGAGTTATACCGGCGATGTAGATCTGAATGAGAAACTCAAGGAATGGGAGGATTTCTACAACTTCCAGCGGCCTCATACGTCACATCAAGGAAAAACACCTTTCGAAGTGCTCAGAGAGAGACTCCGCGAGGGGAAAACCGTGTTTCCACAAGTGTGAAGTATCATAGCCCGGTTGTCCCCTTGCGCCGGCGGATGTCGCTCAGAGGGAGACTCAGGCCGATTGCCCGCCTCAACCGCCGCGGGGTTGACTGTGATTGCCAAGAGCTCAGTCGCGAACCCTGCTGTCAGTTTCATCAACCGGCTCACACCTTTTCGCGTACATCCCTTCCGAAATCGTTCCTGCCTTTCGTTGACTATTGTGGGGACGCGACCCATTGAAAAGAGACCAGTATCAGGCTCAAAGATCTGAAAAGATTTCTGGTTCGGAAAGGTGGTACTTCTGTGGTATCATTACCGTGGGGCAGGTCAGGCGAATTCCAGTAGTATCAAGCGTCACGAAGGGAGGTGGCAAGATGACTAAACCAGACAGATGTCCTCCGGAGGACAAAGGTCGTCGTTTCGGATTATCTCCTGAGCAAGTGAATGCGAATACCATTTTGCTGGGAATATCCGATCGTCGGCTTGGAGAATCAATGCGTCGTGGCTCAGGGCGGCACATCAAGTCACAGCCAGATTATTACATCGCCACTGAAATGAGTCCTATTGGTGTAACTGGATCACATAGGTTGCATCGTGGTTACTAGCAAGAAAGGTTAGGAGGAGATCATGAAAACCGGTCATAGTCACCCAAGAAATGTTCGCAGAAATAGTCCTATTATCCTGCTGGTATTGCTCATGGCCACTGGAGTTTTCATCCCCAATTATGCAGGTGGAACCGACTGGGCAGCAGAGGTTGTCAATTATTCTCCGGTTATGCGCAACGGAACACCTGAAGCCCCCTATCGAGATCCCAGCAGAGCTTTAGGTGTTCCTGATTGGGATGGTCATGATATCTGTACCTCCTGTACATTTGTTAGCCTGGGGTATGGCGGTAGTATCACACTTGGGTTTTCTGTCGCCTTCTCGGGTGGAGGGAGTACGGATGGGGACATTCTAGTATACGAAGTAGGACCGTCTTCAGAAAACACAGTCGTGGAAGTAAGTGCCGATGCAGTGACATGGTATGTAGTGGGAACCGCAACTGGAGACTGGTATAGCGCCGTCAATATTGACGACAATGGATTCGGACCGGATGCGCAGCTGTGGTATGTCCGCCTCACTGACGTAGCGGGGCAAGGGCAGCAATCCGGCCCAAATCTGGGAGCGGATATTGACGGCGTCGGCGTGGTGACTACACACCCTGTTTCTGCTGAACCATCAAACTGGGGAGCGATAAAGTCGATATATCGCTAAACTGCCTAGAACCAGATGCTGGACTAAGTACCACTGTGCCAATATAAGTGAGACACCGAGGTATGCCGAGTTTGCAGTGTAAGGCGACCATGAAGCACATCCCCCGCTTCGCCGGGCGGAAGCTCTGTATGCTCGCATACTGCGATTACATCCCTTACGGAGCGGAAAATCAACGAATTTGTGCCATGCCCCATGTGGGAGATGTAGGGCGCACGGGGATGATAGAAGGAGCTTGATCTTTAGACCTCACCGCGGATATGATTCTTGTCGAGGAAGGGTGAGTTCCCGATGAGGCGTCAGTCGTCGGTGAGAAAGCATGTTGTCCCGATTCTGGTTGCTACCGTTCTCGCTTCGTACGCCCAGTGCTCGGCCGGGACCTGGGGGGATTTGCTCAGCCTTGCCGACTCACTCTACCAGGCCGAGGAGTACGACTCGGCATTCGTGGTCGGACAAGAGGCTCTCGACACAGCGATCGAGACTCTGAGTGAACCCGACTCGGCGACCGCGCTAATCATTCATCATCTGGGACTCTACAGCAAGGGCGTCGGGAATAACAGCCGGGCCGAATCGCTCTTCACGCGGGCGCTCGAGATCAGAGAGCGGCTGCTCGGACCCGATCATCTGGATGTTGCAACCACTCTCGCCGAACTTGCCGGCGCGGTTCTCGACCAATACAGGTACGAGGAGGCGCGACAGCTCGCGGAGCGGGCCCTGGCAATCCGGGAAACCGCCCTGGGGCCCAACAATATGGATGTGGTCACATCTCTGAACCGGCTGGCCCTCGCTTGCTACAATCTGGCCGACTACCAGACCGCAGAGGATCTCGTCGAGAAAGCTCTCGGCATCTGTCACGAGTTGTACGGCGATGACATGTACATCGAACCCAGTCTCGGTAACCTGTTCTTTTTTGGGTCCGTCGTTTACCACGAACATGGGAAGTACGCCGAGGCCGAGCGTCTCCAGCTCTATGCTCTTGCCAACAGAGAGAGAAATCTCGGAAGCGCGAACCCGGCCGTCGCCATGAGCCTGAGCAGTCTGGGAAGGGCATACAGAGAGCAGGCCAGATATGCGGAAGCAGAGGAAGTCTACAAACGCGCCCTCGCCCTGGTGGAAGAGACACTCGGCCCGGATGACCTGCGGATCGGCATGTTCACCAACGATCTGGCAACTCTCTACTGGTATCAAGGCAGGTATGATGACGCCGAGGCATATTACAAGCGATCCCTCGCTATTGCCGAGAAGCACCTGCCCCCGGGGCATATTTATATTGCCTCTAGCCTTAGCAACCTTGGCGGCGTATACGAGGTTAAGGGAGACTATGCAAAGGCTGAGGAATATCATAGGCGGGCGCTGCCCATGTGGCGGGACTTCTATGGCTTTGACCATCCCAGCTATGCCAGGAATCTGAGTAACCTGGCTCTCCTGCTTCAGATGCAGGAGCGATATAGCGAGGCCGAATCGCTCTTTACCGAGGCCCTCGCGATCTATGAAGAGACTTCGGGCCCGGACCATCACATGGCCGGCTGGAGCCGCTGCAATCTCGGCAATCTCTATGTTGCCATGGGCAGATACGCAGAAGCCCGATCATACCTGGAGCGCGGCCTGGCGATAACCGAGAAGGGACTCGGCGAAAACCACCCGGATGTGGCGGAAGCGCTGGAATCGCTGAGCTGGCTCTGCCGCCTAACGCAGGATGATGAGAGGGCAATGGAGCTCAGCAACCGCGCGTTCGGCATCAGGTTTAAGAACTTCAGCGATAATTCGTATGCGCTCGCCGAACGGGATGCTTTGAAATACTCAAAGGAAATGCGTACCTCTGCTGACAAATACATTTCCTGCTATTTCGGCTGCGATGCCGCAACCGCCCAGGACACCCGCTGCTTGGCCGATATCGTGCTCCATTCAAAGGGCAGTGTTTCAGACGGAATCTTCGAACGGCGGGCGGCGCTGGTTGAAGCGACCGACTCTGTAGGCCTGGGCCTTGCCGATGCCCTCAGGGATGTTCAGCTCGAGATCTCTCAGCGCTTCGTCGCCGGCCCGGGAGACGAAGGGACCGAGGCGTACTCTCATCTCATGGATTCGCTGAGCACTGCGGCAGGCGAGCTTGAATCCGCCCTCGCTCGACGGAGCGCCAGTTTCAGAAGACGGCAGCTGGCAAAGGATGTCGACTTCTCACGGATACAAGAGATCCTGCCCGAGGCTACCGTACTGGTTGAATACCTGAAATTCGACTCCTACCGGACGCTGACGGCCAACACAGTCCCACACTACCTGGTCATGATCATCCATAAGACCGGCGAGCCCGCCCTGCTTGATCTCGGAGAAGCGCGCGAGATAGACGGAATTGTAACCCGGTACAGGGAGCACATGCTGAGGGTCGCCTCAGCGGAGCATTTACCCGTCGAGCCCGACAAGGATGACTACGCATCCATAGCAGCGGACCTCTATCGCGCTGTGGTGCGTCCGGTCGAACCTTTCCTGTCGGGTGGTGAGACGGCATTCATCGCCCCTGATGCCGGATTGAACCTGGTCTCGTTTGCCGGCCTCATCCGGCCCGATGGCTTGTATCTGGTCGAGACCAACACAATTCACTATCTCTCGGCTGGTCGCGATCTGGCCCGACTGGAGCATGACTGGCCGGTCGGCAGCGGGCTTCTTGCTCTTGGTGACCCGGATTATGAGGTGAGTGATGCCGAACATCTGTCGATGATTCAACCGACGGAACGGGACTCACTACTCGCTTGCAGTAGTGGAACACGGAGTGCTCGGACCGCATGCGATGATCTCCTTGCGATGAAGGTCCCACCCCTTCCCCATTCGCGCAGGGAAGTGGAAAGAATAGGCGAGGCTTGGGCCGGCGCCACCTCCGAACCTGTCACAGTCTATTGTGGCCGCGAGGCAAGCGAGGAGAATCTTAAGGCGATGGCCCCGGACAGCAGGGTGATACATCTTGCGACGCATGGCTACTTCCTGGGGGGCAAGTGCACTCCCGACGCGGGAAAGGCCCCCGAGGCCGGGAGTGAGTTCATCGGGGAGAACCCTCTGCTTCTGTCGGGACTCCTCCTTGCCGGCGCAAACTTGGGTGGGAGGGTTGCGGACAGCCTGGGCTGCGAGGATGGCGTGGTGACCGCCTTCGAAGTGTCCGGGATGCGGCTCAATCATACGGAGGCCGTGGTTCTATCGGCATGCGAGAGCGCTCTGGGCGAGGTGAGGGAAGGGGAAGGAGTATATGGACTGCGCAGGGCCTTTCAGATGGCGGGGGTGAGGGTCGTGTTGAGCGCCCTCTGGCCAATATCGGATGAGTCGACTGCGGACATGATGGAGCAGCTTTATGGCAGAGGTGGGGAAACCCTGCCTGAAGCCATCCGCCGGATTCAGCTGGCTGCGATAGAGGAGCTTCGCTCCCAGGGCAGGTGCGATCACCCTTATGGCTGGGCTGCCTTCGTAGCCTCAGGAAGCTGGCAGTAAAGGGACTGTGATATGGCATACCCTGTGAGACAGTTTCGCCGTTATTGTAACATAGCCCTCAATGCCTCGTAAGGTGTTTTTCCGTTAGAAGCTCCGTGCGGTCTATCGTAGTTGTAGAACCGCTCCCATTCTCTCAGTTTCTCGTTCAGATCTACATCGTCCGTATACGTCAGCAATTGGTAGAACTCCTCCTGGTCTGACCGGTGGGATCTCTCGACCTTGCCCTTTGACTCGAGTGTCAAGTGCACCTGCCGGCGACGGTAAGGTGCAAACTTTTCAGATCACCCATCGATTCCATTTCTTATACGGTCGATCGTTTTCGCTGGTGACGTACCGTCATAACTGGGGCGAAGATCGGGTCTACTTCCACGACGATGAGGGCAAGCTCAGTTCAGTTCCTGCTCGTTGGACAAGCATCTTCCCGGTAGATCCATTTGTGAATGTGGCCGCTGGCCGATCACCGTTTCGGCTTGCGGATCTTATGAAGTTGTCCGGGCTTCTGGAGGCTGTCTCGGAGAAGGTGCCGGCTTGTCGGGGCCGTGAGGGGCAAGCATGAGTGTAAAGTGTATTATGCCGATTGGTGTACAGTGAAATGATATGATAGGGGAACTGAAGCATGGTAACTCATTCATTATTAGGGTGATTAGTGAAAAAAGAAATTGACACGAGATTGGGCTGGTGCATAATATACTTAACATATTGTGATCGCACAATGACGGATTGGTCCCCGATAGAAGGAGGCTACCATGGCCGGCAAGTCCCGCGGCGATTCCAAGCACGAGGCCCTGCGCAAGGAGGGGACGCTCAATCCCCATCCCCGGGCTGTAACCAACCCGCTGTTCGAGAAAAGCGAGTTCTTCGATCCCAACGATTTGTTGCAGGTAAAGTACGAGATGCTACGTCAGGCGAGCGAAGAGAGGCGCCCGGTGATCCAGGTTGCCCCGTCATTTGGTTTCTCACGCGTGACGTTCTACGAGATCCGCAAGCGATTCTTAGAAAACGGTCTGGCGGGACTGTTCCCACGACGCCGAGGTCCCCAGCGGGCCCACAAGCTCACCGACGGTGTTCTGGATTATGTCGAAGAGATGCTCGGCGAAGAGCCTTCTCTTGGCGCGAGAGCTTTGGCCGATCGGGTAGAATCGCGTTTTGGCATCACTGTTCACCCGCGCAGTATCGAACGAGCACTGGCGCGGCGCCAAAAAAAAGGTCAGCGATGATGAACCGAGCCGGCCGGTCATCTTCTCTATCATCCAGCCGGGAGTTGATTGGTGCCTACCAGTCTCTCCGCCGGCAGGCAATGGGTGGAAGTGAAGGCTCGGCGGGTCTGGCATTGTTTCTTAGCCGTGGCATGGCCGCGTGGATCAAGGTGTGGCAGGCCTACATGTCTCCGACAGATGTCGAGAAGATGAGCGATTCTGGACGAGTGGAGTCGTGGCAACCCGACATGGAACTCTCCGGTAGGTTGCGCGGTGAGCTCATAACAGCCCTGGTCAGCATGGTGCTTAATAACAGTCGGAAGGGGGATGCGCATGAGCGAAGCGAGTTTGAAAGTGACCGCCTCACATCTGAAGCGGGATGCATACCTTTACGTTCGCCAATCTACGTTGCGGCAGGTATTGGAAAATAGCGAGAGCACAAAGCAGCAGTATGCATTGCGCCAGCGGGCGGTGGCACTCGGGTGGCCGCTGGAGCGGGTCCATGTGATCGACTCGGACCTGGGCCAGTCCGGGGCCGAGCGCGGTAGACCGCAAAGGCTTCCAGACTCTTGTCTCTGAAGTGGGTATGGGGCGGGCAGGAATCGTCCTGGGCCTTGAGGTCTCACGTCTTGCCCGTAACTCTACCGACTGGCACCGCCTGTTGGAGATCTGTGCCCTGTCAGACACGTTGATCCTCGATGAGGATGGTCTGTACAACCCCAATAGCTTCAACGACCGGCTCTTACTGGGACTTAAGGGTACGATGAGTGAGGCGGAATTGCATCTTCTACGAGCGCGTCTTCGGGGAGGTATCTTGAGCAAAGCGCGCCGGGGTGAACTCGCCGGCCCCTTACCGGTGGGTCTTTCATACGATGCCCGGAAGCGGGTACAACTGGATCCCGATAAGCAGGTACGAGAGACAATAGCTCTTTTCTTTGCGACATACCGCCGTTTAGGTAGCGCCCTGGGTGTGGTAAAGCACTTTCACAAGGAAGGGCTTCTTTTCCCGCGCCGTCTGCGCAAAGGACCACGCAAAGGTGAACTTGTCTGGGCTGAACTGGAACACGGCCGTGCACTGCAGCTGTTGCATAACCCCCGCTACGCCGGTGCGTTCGTCTTCGGGCGAACGAGGACAAGGAAACGCATCGATGGTGTCGAATACCAGGAAAGACTGGATCGAGCCGACTGGCAGATACTTATCCCCGATGCCCATCAAGGATATATTACCTGGCAGGATTATGAAGATAATCAGCGACGTCTGCGAGCAGCATCACAAGCGTATGGTCATGATCGCCGTAAGAGCCCTCCCCGGGAAGGACCCTCATTACTGCAAGGCATCGTGTGGTGCGGTATCTGTGGAAAACGTATGACTCTACGGTATCATGTACGCAGAGGGCGTCTGACACCAGACTACCTATGTCAGCGCGAGGGGATCGCCCATGGCGAAAGACCCTGCCAGCGTATCTCTGGAGGAGGAATCGATGTGGCCATTGGTGATCTTTTGCTTGAGATGATCACACCCTTGACGTTGGACGTCGCGCTGGTGGTGCAGCAGGAACTGGCATCTCGCCTCGAGGAAGCAGACAGGCTGCGCGCTCAACAGGTCCAACGGGTTCGTTATGAAGCGGAGCTTGCCCAGAGGCGATACATGCAGGTGGATCCCAACAATCGTCTGGTTGCGGATGTCCTTGAGGCGGAGTGGAATGAGAAACTTCGTGACTTCGAGAAAGCACAGGAGGATTATGAGCGCGAGCGCCAAGCGGATCGGCTCGAGGTGGATGAAGAAGTGCGGAGTCGCGTGACGGCACTGACTGCTGATTTTCCTCGACTGTGGAAGGATCCCAATACCTCAGACCGGGACCGCAAGCGCATGGTGCGACTGTTGCTCGAGGATGTCACGCTGATCAAGAAGGACCAGATTACGATGCACGTATGCTTCAAAGGAGGAACGTCCACCACGTTGGAACTGCCTCTTCCCAGGTCCGCCTGGGAAGAAAGGACCACTCCACGCGCTGTTGTAGAGGAAATCGATGTGCTTGTCAATCGTCATACAGACGGACAGATCGTAGAGATCCTTAACCAACGTGGACTGCAGTCTGGGACCGGCAGGCCGTTCTCAAGGCACATCATCAAGGGTATCCGGCGAAAGTATGGCTTGAACAGTCATTATGATCGCCTGCGCGAGTCTGGAATGCTGACCCTTGAGGAAATAGCTAAGCGATTAGGTGTGAAAAGTTGTACAGTCAAGGCGTGGCGTCGGGAAGGACTGCTGCCGAGCCATGTTTGCAATGATAAGAACGAGTTCTTGTACGAGCCGCCAGGACCTGATGCTCCTCGAAAAAGCCAGGGCCGAAAGATAAATGATAGAAGGCGGGTCCCTAAGGTCCTATCGAATCAAACGGAAGGGGTGCAGTATGAAGCATAATCCTTGAGTTGCGGCGTACGCGGTTTGATGTATACATGCCTCACCCCCTTGTCTTCGACGTGCCAGTGGAATTGGGCCTGGAACTCATGGCCCCGGTCTGTACGGACCGTATGGATGCGGAACGGGAACTTCTCAATCACGTAGTCAATGAAGTCTATGGCATTCTTCTGGTTATGACGCCTGTAGATCTTCAGAGCCCGGACTCTGGTAGCATCATCGATGGCGGTGTACTGAAAACGGCGGACCCTGCTGTCATCCTTGGTCTTAAGGCTGAGGAACTTGACGTCCACCTGGATGTGGTGGCCAGGCACTTGCTTGGCGTAGCGGCGTGTATGGATCGCCCGACGACCCACATTCTTTGGCAATCGCCTCATACCGTTGCGAATGAGGGTGCGGTAGACTGTGGAGCAGGAGGTCTGCACGCCGTGATAGCGCTCAAGATACCAGGTGATTCTCTGAGGTCCGAGGTGGTAGATCCGCCTGAGATGGAGAACCTTCTCGACGACCTCCGGGGCTAACTGGCGCGGATGGCTCATTGCCACAGGTTTCTTCCGAACTAAGCCGGCTTCACCATCCTTCGCAAATGCCCTCTTCCACCGATAGAATGTGGATCTCGGTACCTCGTAAGAGCGATAGGACTTGGCATCACTCCCAACCTCTCGGGCAAACTCAAGGACGACCTTCTTCTTGCTCAGCGCTAGATAATCCCTGACTTCCTTGGTCAGCATAAGACCCCCTTTGTTGTGCGTTAGAATCTACCATGATATGTCTCAGAGGGTCTGACATATGTACAATTAACTAAATAGTCACACAGCTTCCCGGGATTCTGTGTTGGGTGAGCAGTCACTCCTTTCCCTCCCTCCGCAGGTGCTCAAGTATCTCATCGATGGTCTCAGGGAAGTCATCAAGCCCTCCGGCGTCGGCTCCGAGCCCCCCTTCTGCCTCGGTCTGGATTTCCTTCTCGACCTGCCGGAGCTCGATCTCTCTGATCTTCTCCTCACTAATTAGGTCATTGGCGACCGCGTGTGCAATGATCTCCTCCCCCGTTGCCCGAAAGTATCGTCTTACCGACTTGCCGTAGACGTTCTTGAAACCCTTCTTCCCTTCCAGTCGTCTGAACGCCCCCATCGCCTCGATTTTGTCCATGGACCGGACAACCTGGTTCGCATGCTTGATGCCTGTGTCCCGCATCATCCTCGGTATGAATACAGCGCACTCGCCCGTATCGAAGTCCGCATATCTCAGCATTGCCAGTAGTACGAGAAGATCATCTCGTTTCGTCAGATATGTCTGTACCAAGGCCACGTCCCACAGCGCGTGCATGAACTTGGCAAAGTGCTCGTTTCGCTTCTCTGCCGGGCTGCGCCGGCCATTCTTGGATTTGCTGACTTGCGTTTTCGTCGTCATCATCCCATCCACCTCCCAGTTGCAAATCAGAAGAGAAATATCCTAACCGATGGAGTCCCAGGGTATTACACGCCTACTGGAACGAGCGCACTACCCTGGCGTTCGAACTGGATATCGATGACATCAATG
>JBDRNT010000167.1:0-2117 GCA_043810925.1 Candidatus Eiseniibacteriota bacterium | reverse complement strand
GGAATCGCCGAGGAGGATATGTCGAGGCTGTTTCAGAAGTTCACTCAGTTCAATAGGCAGATAGGTCCGGGAGATAGAGGTACGGGTTTGGGTCTGGCGATCTCCAGGGAATTGGTGAGTCTATGGGGAGGGAGAATCTGGGCCGCGAGTGAGCTCGGAAAGGGCTCGAAGTTCACCTTTACGTTACCCAAGGTGGCACCGGAGGATGTTCCGGCCGGGGCGGCGGCGGGTTAGTGTCCACGAATGCGCCCGTGAGCCCGTGGGCGAGCCCGCGAATGCATTGATAGTATAATCTAGTCTTGACATTTGGGGGAAAAGATGGCAGCATAGGTTGCACCAGACTCTCGCTTAAGAGGAGGTACAACCTATGCCGGAGGCGGAAATCCACCTCAAGGTCAGTCTACCATCGGACAATCTAGATGTCAACCAGATCGTGATTCTTGTTCAGGAAGCGGTGGAACAGATAGGGCCACTCCTGATGAATTGGTATCTTGAAGCAAGTCAGGACCGAGTGCTGGATGATGTGTTGGGAGGCAAGTGGGGACACGCGAATCAAGCCGAAGCCCGCTGGGCATGTCCCGAGTGCCACTCCCAGAAAGGTTTCAAGCGACGGGGGAGCCGCTCTCGTGTGTTGCGGAAGTCGAGTCTCGGCCGTGTGTCTTTCAAACTCCGGCAGGTGACGTGTAGCCATTGTGGGAAGACATTCTCACCTTTCTTGTCCTGGTTTGGTATGAGGCGATACCAAGTGAGTACAACCGAGTTCCAGGCTAAGGCCGTGCGGGTAGCCTGCCAGACTAGCTATGCTCGTTGCGCGTCCCACCTGAGTGAGCTGGCTCACGTTCAAGTCTCAGCTACGGCTGTGCATGCTTGGGCACAGGCTAAAGGCGAACAGGTCGTCTTGGATGTGGAGCAAGCTGACGGTCAGCCTGTACTCCTGGACTCCACCAAGGTGCGTGCCACTGACAAGAAGACCGGATGCTCCCTTAACCTAGGACTCAGCGTCCGGGGACGCTGCTGGAGAAACGGGCGCCCGCAACTCAAGGTTTATCCGGTATGTTTTGGGGTCAATGAACCCTGGGCAGAGACCGCCCGGCCCTTGGCGAGGGTGAAGCCTGCCCGTATACTCTTTGATCGTCACGACGCATTCGTCGACTGGCTGAATGACACATTTCCAGATGTGCCCAAGCAACGCTGCAGGTGGCACTTGGTAACGCAGCTCTATCGAGCACTTTGGAGAGATGGACTGAGAAAGGCACAGGCTGACGTGTGGATGGGCAAGCTCGGCAAGATCATGTATCATCCAGATTGCCCTGTACAACACTCTCGCCGTGACTTGAGGGCTTTGATTGCTGCATTGTGTCAGCAGAATCTCACCCACGGAGCATACTACCTTGCTGCCGCTGAACCTTATGCCTTCACCTATCGTGAACATCCGGACGGTATGTTCTTCGACGAACGAACCGCTGAACCGCACGCGATAAGCTCAACCAGTCCAATAGAACGGCAGATACGTGAGATCAACCGCAGGACTGACATTGGAGCTCGATGGAGTGTCCCAGGCGTGAGAAACCTGGTCAGACTCGACCTCACACGTCGATTCGATCCTGGACAATGGAACACTCTGTGGGGGCTTCCACAAAAGGCTCCCTCAGACTTCGTGACTGGAAAGCTGATGATAATGAGAGTTGGAATGCAGCCTACCGCAAATGTCAAGACTACTTGACACTATCAATGAATTCGCGTCTGATACGGGAAACACGTTAAAACGTGTTGGGCGGAGGGATGGTGTAACGCGATTGATCGCGTTTTGCGCGGCAGGCGTGCAATCCATTGCTCGGCGAGTTCTGTTGCAATAATATGCCATCTATGGTATAATACTGCCATGGAATTCTTAGAACTGATCGAGATTGTGGGCGATGAGCCCGTATTTGAGACCGGCCTCCTCCTGGCCGGAGAAGTGGACCCGGCAGACGTGCGCCGGCAGTTATCGCGTTGGACCAAGGCCGGGCGACTGTATCAGCTCCGGCGGGGCCTGTATGCCCTGGCACCCCCTTTCCAGAAGGTCAAGCCCCATCCGTTCCTCATCGCTAATCGCATGGTACGCGCCTCGTACGTCA
>JBDRNT010000166.1:0-2841 GCA_043810925.1 Candidatus Eiseniibacteriota bacterium | reverse complement strand
TCAGATTCGGTTGATACGTTGCTCATCAAGAGTACTCTCTTTGACCTGACATATGACGTCGACCTGGGTGACTACAGATCGCGGTATGCCTGCCGGATCGATCTCAACCGTGACATCGCGCCCTACATCGAGGATCGGTTGAACACCTATGTTACTCCGCATGGCGGCAGTGTGGTGATCCATGACTGTGTGGACGCCGACAGCTCCTGCGGCGCCGTGCCGTTCAGAAACATCGCGGGCGTAATACCCGGTAAACGGACGAGCGCGCACTATCTCATGTGTGCCCACTACGATGCAATAGGGGTCCGTGAGCCCGGCTGGAATTGGCGGACCGATCCCGCCCCCGGGGCGGATGATAATGCCTCAGGCGTGGTGGCCGTGCTCGAGTGCGCTAGGCTGCTGGCGGGTCTCGATCTCGACTTCGGTCTCACTTTTGTTGCGTTCTCGGGTGAGGAGCTGGGCCTCCTGGGGAGCGACTGCTATGTGGATGCCTTAAGCGAGGAGGATTCCATCCTTGGTGTTATCAACTTCGACATGGTGGGTTATGCCGAGTCGGGGAACCGCACCGAGATAACCTATGACTGGAGATCCGCCTGGCTCTCGGCGCTTATAGACGAGACTGGAGATACGCTTGGTATAGACAGTGTCTACACCTTCAACCGGAGCGGTGTTGCAAACAGCGACCATTCTTCTTTCTGGCAGGCGGGCATTCCCGGGGTGATGCTGGCCGATAGAACCGGGAGGCTTGGATCTGTCGCTTATCCGTACTACCACATGGTAGGTGACACGCTCGGCAATCTCAGCATGGATCAGATCGCCGACAATGTAGCGCTCGTCACGGGCCTGCTTGCGAGATTTGCCGTCATACCGGAGGACTCACTAAACGATCTCCTGCTTACCGAAGCCGGCATCGAGTGGGACTGGGAGGGACAGGGTATCAATCAGCCTCTTGTCGCGGGACAACCTGTCACGGCAACCGTAAGGGCTGTCAACATCGGGGCCTCGATGCGGGAAGCCGCTTCGTATAATTTCGAGGTCTGGCAGGGTGAGCCTGAACGGGGTCGACTCGTCCAACGCAGCACACCACTCCTCGAACTGGTGTCGGGTCAACCGACGGATCTGTCGGTCTCATTGGATACGGACCCGGAAACCCGTGGGACGGTCCTTTACAGCTTCAGGCTGCTGCCCGTCTCCGGCGACATTGAGAGCGACCTCAGCAATAACCTGGCCACGTCCGCGATCGAGGTGATGTCACCGACCGGTGTACTGGACAATCTCCACGTGTTTCCCAATCCGATCACGACCGGCTCGGCTCCGATGCTTGCCTTCGACGTCTTCCATCCCGATGGAGATAACTTCAAAGGTACGATGGAAATCTGGATCTTCGATCTTGAGGGAAGACAGATAGGTCATGGCTCGCTCGAGAACTCATACGTGGGTTCCCTCGAGATGGTGACCGGAGAGGGCAGAAACTGGAAACCGCTGGGCAGGTTCCTGACGTCGGGCTCCGATCTTCCGCCGGGGCTCTACCTCTGCATCGCGGAGCTGAGTTTCCTGGACGAAGAGCGCCGTACGACTGCGAGAAGCAAGTTCGCCGTTGCCCGCTGAGCCGTCCGATTGACAGCTATCCCGGTGGGTGTTATTATTGGGGCAAGCCGCCGGCGCGCGGCTTTAGTTTTGACCGGGAGGCGTAGATGGAAGTACAACTCAGGGCAGGAGGGGATCTGGCCGGACTCCTACCTCCGTCGGGCACCTTGGAGCTCGAAGAGGGGACCGAGGTCGAGAGTCTTCTCCGGAAACTGGGCATAGACAGTGGACTTGTCATGCTCGTCGTGATAGACGGCGTACTCGCTGACATGGAAAGCCCCCTCGGTGATGGGATGACTGTCGAACTCATACCACCCATAAGTGGGGGTTGAGAGGCTGTGAGAGCGGCCAAGCGCATCGCGGCTGACTTGTGGAGGAGGATCTGATGGGTAAGGTCACCCGGTTGATATGTATGAAGTGCGGCAAGAGCTACGGCAGTTGCGATCACCTTGTCTGCCCGGACTGCGGACTCGATGGGATCTTTGAGGTCGAATACGACTATGACGAGATGCGAAAGTCACTCGAAGCGAACCCGCTCAGATCGAGGACGGAGCCCTCACTCTTCAGATACACCGACATGCTTCCACTGAGTCAAGCGGCCTCCGGTTTGCTCAAGGCGGGATGGACGCCGCTTTACACGTTTCCCCGCCTGAACCAGGCTGTGGGACACGAGTGCATCTACCTGAAGGATGACACCGTGAACCCGAGCGGCTCGCTTAAAGACAGGGCCAGTGCGGTGGCGATCTCGATGGCCGTCGAACGCGGAAACCCCGCGATCGCATGCGCCTCGACCGGGAATGCTGCTTCCTCACTCGCCGTACTTGCCGCATCAGCGGGTCTCGACTCATACATATTCGTGCCGGAGAAAATACCCCACGCCAAACTGTACCAGATCGGCGCCTGTGCAGCCGGGGTCTTCAGGGTAAAGGGAACATACGAAGATGCATTCGATGTGGCAACGAAGGCGATAGCCAGGTGGGGTTGGTACAACAGAAACTGTGCGATCAACCCTTACCTCGTTGAAGGCAAGAAGACCTGCGCACTGGAAATATATGAACAGCTCGGCTACAATGTACCCGACTGGCTGGTGGTTTCGGTCGGTGACGGATGCATCATAAGCGGCCAGTGGAAGGCATTCAGAGAACTCAAGATGCTCGGCCAGACATCGAAGCTGCCCAGGATGCTGGCCGTCCAGGCAAGTGGGTGCAAACCGATCGTGGATGCGTGTCACGCTTCGTGTGACGTGTCCCCGGT
>JBDRNT010000165.1:0-22735 GCA_043810925.1 Candidatus Eiseniibacteriota bacterium | reverse complement strand
GAAGGTCGTCCAGCAGTACCTCGACCTCATGCCAAAGGAGCAATTGCGTTGCCAAAAGGAGTGCGTATGAATAAAATCCCAGAAGGCCCCCGATCCCCACCAGGGGGATCAGAAGCCTCATGGGGTCATATGATACTATCGATTCAGAATCACCTTCTGCGTCGTGAGCTGCTCTCCATGCTTCAACACAACGAAGTAGGTGCCGGCCGCGACAGGTTTGCCATGACCGTTTCGTCCGTCCCATGTGATGCTGCGCTTACCGGTCAGCATTTCCCCTTCAAGCAGTGTCCTTACCAGCTCACCCGTTACGGAGTAGACGTTCAGATTCACCGGTTTGCTGCTCTGACCCGTTAGCCTTATTGTGCACCCTGAGATCGACGGGTTGGAGATCGACCCGAGTCCCGGAGCAAACTCTTCGGCAGGCGCGTCCGGTGTAACCTTCCCCTGGAACGGCGCCGGTCCTACCTGCTCATCCTTGAGCAGCTCCCTCAGACTGAAGGAGAGCGTATGCGCGCGGCCGATTATCTGGCCGGCTATGTTCTCCAGTATCCCATCAGGGTCATACGCATGCGGTATCCCGGGGGTCTCCCTGGCAATGACTGCAACCCGGTCAATGAGCCTTGCCGCCCTGGCAAACATGAACGCGGCGGTGGCATACTTGGCAGCTGTGATGCGTATCGTCATCTGGTTATAGGCTTCAACGGGGATGGAACTCTGATTTCCTATGACGGCGCTGTCAAGATAAGTGAACTTGAGACCGATGACGTGTCTCCGATTCCTCTTATCCTCAGCAAGCGCAAACACGGAAAACTCATCGTCTTCCGACTGCATCCGTGTAAGCGCTCTCAGGGAAGCATCCTTAGGCTCCTCAAAGGTCACAGCTGGGGCGACCGAGACGTCTCTCCAGGGCTCACAGGGCAGACCCGACGGGCGTTTAAACACGCGTACATCTCTCGCCTTGACGCCCTCGGGCAGTTGCTCCACGGTCGTCAGCGCGACCGAGGCTATGTATTCAAAAGTCGCATTCGTGCTCATGTCATAGAAGTCCGAGAGGAACCGGACTCCCCCCGGCGGAGGGCACGGCTGAGCTGGGCTGACTTGAACATCGAGTGTGCCCGACCCGGTCACTTCATCAAAGACGACGACCGCCTCGCCGGGTACCACCTCCACCTCTACATCAGTACCGGTGGGCACGTCTTCACTGTACTCCTCCGAAAACACGTAAATCTTGATGATGGTGTCCTGTGAACACACGTAAACCGAATCCCCTATCACGGTGACCCCGGTAGGATATGCCAGGGTGCCCGGTAGGTGGTATGCCGCTACCACGTCACCATCCATGTTTACCTCATAGAGGCTGTCCGTCGTCGACGATACAATGAAGAAGTTGTCTCCATACCTCGTAATCCCGGATCCATCTTGAATACGAGGTGGTAGCGATATTATGCTGTCGGTCACGAGCGTGTAACGATTGATCTGATGGACCTCACGCGCATCGGGCTCAAGAGCATAGTAGTAGTCGCCCCTGTAGTAAAGCCCCGTTGCGTGGTCCTCAATCAGCGTTGACGGTACAAAGGACTGCAGCGTGTCAACGCCGTAGTACGGATCCCATAGGTATCGCACTATCGCACCGCACTCATCCGCGACCACATGATCTCCAAGGCCTTCATACTCGGACGGGATGTAAGCGTTCGCCTTGAAATTCAGCGAGTCATCACCGCAGGCGCCGATCCAGTCTGAGAAACATGTGTCGGTCCAGGCACCGGTCCAACGATTGATCATGGCCAGGCAGGAGAACTCACCCGGAAGATCGGCCACGGCGAAGATCTTGCCCTCCGCCATCTCGAGCCCTGTAAGCCGTCCAGTATGGTTGGGAGTAGGAAGGCTTCCCACGAGGAATAGATCCTCGGCATAGGCGGAAGTCAATACTGCAAGAACTAAGACAAAGATTACAGCAATAGACAGTCGCACGGCACGTCCCCCTTTAAGAAGGTGAAAAGTAACTCACACAGTTACAATTGTACAACATGCCGAGTTTACCATAGAGGGTGCGTAATTTCAAGAGAATTCGGGGGTTGTAGCGGCGTCGCGCCACGAGACGCGACGCCGCTATTCACATCGTTACCTCTGCAGGATCAGTTTCCTTGCTGTCTTATGCTCGCCTTCTGTAAGCACCATGAAATACGTCCCGGCCGCCACCCGGATGCCGTTGGCATTGGCGCCATCCCAGGTAAGGCTGTAACTGCCATCGGCCACCTCATTCTCGACAAGCGTTCTCACCAGCTCCCCCGTGACCGAGTATATCTTTACGGAGATGGGCAGGTCGCCTGCGGGTGCCAGATGTATCCTGAACGATGAACTCGACGGATTGGGGCTGATTGCCAGCCTGTCTGTGTGCCCACCCACACCGTCTATGAGGCCGGCAAGGGATGTAATTGTGAGCGTGCCGCTCCGGAATGCCATGAATTCAACTCCAGCGTCCAGCACGTGTACCCTGAGCATTCCCGCGTCGGTCTCCACATCCGGTACCTGCCAGAGATAGCACGGACTCGTGAGGCCCTCGACGATCTCCACCCAGGTCAGGCCGCCGTCAAGTGCATAATCAACCGCGTAGGTGATGGTCGGTTCCTCGAAGAGCACGGACCAACGAACACTGTAAGCGCGTCCACCTTCAAGCGGCTCCTCTCCCATGATCTCCACAAGCGGCGCAAAGACGGTGACTTCCGGGTCGGCACCGAGCTCGAACCCGTCTACGAAGCCTGTGAGGCTCACCGTCACCGGGCCGGATTCATCAAAGAGATTCTCAACCTGCTGCCGGACGAAAAGAGCTCTAACCTCAAGCTCACCATCGGAGTCATAATCGACGGCCAATACGGAATCCGGTACCGCCCGAGCCTCGCCATCGAGATAAATGTTGGAGGCGTCAACCTGGGATGCATCGAAGCCCTCCGGCACTTCTATGTAAGCCGCTAACCAGGGGCTTTCCAAACCGAGAATTATCTTGTAGGGCTTTATCTCAGCCAGGGTCTCGACACGTTCCCCGTCGGAGAACCTCAGGCTGAAGGCAAGCGTGTGGGATCTCGCTATGATGCCGCCCGCGACGTTGCTTCCCGGCATGCCGTCATAGGTATGCGGGATGGCAGGAGTATCCCGAACGATGTCTGCGATTTCCTGGACAAGGGCCTCAGCCTCAAGGGTGGAGCCCCTGTAGTATGCGGTTTCAGCATCATCCAGTTTGGCCGTTATCTCGTCGAATACAGCCGGCGGGATCACACCGACATTGGAGACTATGACATTTCGCACATCGGTAAACTTAAGCTCCACGACCGCTCGCGGTCGTCTCAGGTCGATTCCCAGTGCAAAGACAGAGAATTCATCGTCTTCGGACTGGGTCCGCATCAGGCTTCTGAAAGTCTCCAGGATCTCCACTTCCTCCACCGTCACATCCACGTATTCCAGGCATGGACCCGAAGGTCTCCTGAATATCCTCAAAGTACTAACATCGAATTCCGGGGGCAGGAATGAATCTGTGAAGGTGAGTTCCGTGCTGGCCACATAGGTGAACTGCACCGTGGTCGTGAGATCGTAGAACGGAGGAAAGAGCTGGACCTGAGCGGGCGCCGGGCAAGTCTGGGTGTAGTAGACGTCCACATACAACCAGCCCGGTTGGGCCACACCGTCAAAGTTTACGGTCAGCTCACCCGGTACAACTTCCACAGGAACGTCATCTCCTCCCGGAACCCAGATCCCTTCTTCCTCGAAGATGAGTATGCTGTCGTATTCAGAACCTATGTAAAGCAGGTCGTTGTGAAAGGTCAGACTGTAAGGATGCACACCGGCGAGGCCCTGAACGGAATGGGCTTCCACAAGTGCCCCTTGTTTCGTGATCTCGAAAACCGTGCTGTCATTGCCGGAGCTGACCACGAAGAGATTTCCGCGGTAGAGAGCCAGTCCCGTCGGCCCATCGATACCCGGGAGACTGTACTCATCAATCACGGCCGTGCCGACAACCTTGACAAGGGTGTTATCATCCCAGTCTAGCACGTAAAGCGTATCACCGTCAAAGACGAGACCGCTCGGCAGCTCGACACCATCGAGGTGATAGTAGGCGGAGATGTAGCTGCACTCGACACCGAAGACTATTTCGAGCAACTCGCCGCAGGCATCTCCCACCAGGTAAAGATCCTGATCAAGATCCAAGGGTGTGCCCGAAGTAAACTGCGGACGCTGGCCAGGACAGCCGGGTAGCCAGTGGTTGAACTTCGCCTGCCGCAGCATATCTCCACTGTCGGGTGCAAGGTGATAGAGATAGGATTTCCATTGAGTTGCGACCACAGCAAAGAGGTCGTCCCCCGCACTTGAAAGTCCACTGACTCTGGCACCACCGATTGCGGGCGGCCACGGTGATGGTATCGCACCGGTCTGGCTGAAGTCGGCATAAGCGGATACCACAAGCACCAATAGCAAAACAATTCCAACAGCAAATGACAGTCTCATCATAAGCCCCCTTGCGCAGTCTGCGTGTAGAATAAAAGGTAAGTGCTATGATTGTATTTCAAGTGTAGCACACGGGAGCGGTCAATTCAACCCAAATATGCGGCCATAATTACGTGGTGGGGGGGTGCCTTCAGTCTCAGAAGGAAGGTTGTCCAAAAGACTCAGATAGTGGGGTATGCGTTTTTGCTCTACATAGTAACTCCGCAACCTTGGAGGACACTTGTCTTCGTATACCGTCGCGGCCTCGTCCAGAGCCCGTGTGAAGAAGCCCGCTGCACCCGCGGCGTCACCGGCTTTCATACGAACGTCCCCACATGCAACAAGTGATTCGTACTCGGCAAGTCCCAGCGCGGCCGCTATTTCAAGGGCCTTATCGCATGACTCCATCGCATCGTCGACTCTCCCCTGTCTGGTAAGAACCCCGGCCAGGAGCCAGAGGGCTTCACACTCGATATCACGCAGTGAGTACCGCCGGGCCTCGGCGATCACGCCGTTTAAGGTCTGCTCGGCCTCACCGGGAGTCCCCGTGTCAGCCGTGGCCCGTGCTACAACCAGTGACCCCTGTACCCTGCATCTCACATAGTCAGTGCCTGTCACTTCCACCAGTCGACCGACGAGCTCCTCGGTCTCGGCCACCTGCCCTCGGGCGCATGTCCGGCATGCCCTGCTGAGCGTGAGCCGGCACCTGGCCTGGAATGGCATAGTGCTTTCGTCATATCGATCGAGAATCGCCAGGATGGAATCACAGCCCGGTTGGTATCCGATCTCATGAAAGAGCAGCCCCTTGCCGAGGGCCGCGTCCACGGCGAGATCCTCCTGATTGATAATGCCGGCTGTCTCAAGCGCCTGATCTAGATTGGCCAGCGCCCGGGTGTAGTCATCCTTAAGGAGATATGCTTCTCCGAGGATGCTCATTGCAACACCTGTCGTTGGGGCATTATCAAGCGACACCAACACCTCAATTGCACTGGACAGGTAGGCGATCGCACTGTCGGCCTTGCCGCGTGCCAAGCAGTGAGCGCCCAATGCCAGATCGTCATTCGCAAGGAGCCGCGTGTCCGAAAGCGAATTGTCCAGGGACAATGCGCGTCTCAGCCTGGCGGCCGCGTCCTCGAACCGGCCTCTTGCCATCAGCGTCTCTGCGATATTTCTCAGACTCTCCGACTCACCCCGCACATCCCCTATCTCGGTCCGGATTGCAAGCGCCATCGAGTCCATTTCGAATGCCTTGTCATAGTTGCCCATGATGGAATAGACATAACCCCTGTCGGAGAGCGACGAGGCCACAAGGTCCTTTGCGCCGATCTCTTCTCTTGTCTCGTAGCTTCGCTCGAAGTAGGACAGCGCTTCATCATACCTGCCGTAGTTCTGGTAGATCTGACCGATCTTGTTAAGTGCAGTTGAGGTGCCGACCTTATCGCCGATCTCCTTGCGGATCTCGAGCGATCTTTCGAGTACATCCAGCGCCTCATCGCGCTTGCCCATCAGTTTGTAGAGCAGCCCGAGGTTTCCCAGGCTTGCCGCGACACCACGCCTGTCACCGAGCTCTTCCTTGAGATCTATGGACGACTGATAATAGGATATTGCCTCCTCAAACTCGTTCCTGCGCTTATGCACCACGCCCATTGCGTTAAGCACCGCCGCTTCGCCCTCTCTGTTCCCTATGGCAGCATAGAACTCGGCCGCCCGCCCGAGCTCCACGAGGGCTGCTTCGAGATCGTTCTTCCTTATTAGGACCTTCCCGAGCTCGAACCTGGCCGATCCGAACTTGGGATCGAGTTTTAGCGCTTCCCGGAGATTCTCTATCGCAAGGTCCCATTCGCTTATCGTGTCGTAGGTCATACCCAGCTTGTAGTAGCCCTCCGGATCGTCCGGGTAGGTCTCGATAAAATCCTTATAGGATTCGATCGCATATTCGGCGTTGTATGTGACGGCACCGTGATTGGCGAGGATAAAGGTCCTGTCGACCGCCGGGACCCTGTCTATCAGCTTCACGACCTTGTCAACAGCGATCAATGACAGGCTCTCCGCCTTCTCATCATAACCGAGTGTCTTGTAAGCCTCGCTTGCCTTGGCGTAGGCCATCGCGAAATTCTCATCCGCCGCTATGGCCGCCTCGAATGCCTGCGCCGCCTCAAGAGGGGACCCTGCATAAGTGAGCTCCTGGCCCTTGGTGAAATATGAGGCAGCGGTGACCGATCGTGTCCTCTGGAGTCCGACCGCCCTGTCGAGATCCTCATCAATCTCCTCCTGACTCAGGTTGAAGATCAGCTTGGTCTCCCTCGTCAGCTGGTCGATCAGGTTGAGGATGCCATCCTCGGTGTCCTGTACTATCTTGGAGCCGATCAGTTCCTGGTCATTGGGATTCTGTACCTTCATCGTTATCCGGATATCGTCACCGGCTTTGAAGTAGCTGCCGGTTGCGACAGCATCAAGATCGGTGGCCTTGGCCAGCATCCCCATCGCTTCGGGCGTGCCGAGTTCGGTGAAATCCGCACCTATGTCGGCGGCCGCATGTCTCAGACGCTCAAAACTCATCACCCTGAAGAACTTCGACTGACCGAGATCGGCGGTGAGGTTGTCGGGGATGCCAAGCGCCAACCAGTCGAGGTTCTCATCACCGGTCATGTTTTCAAACGGTAGCACCGCCAGGTAGGTCCGCTTCTCTTCAAGTACGACCCTGGGTTTGAGGATTGCAAAGAACGCCACAACAGCTGCTGCAACGACCGCTACGGCGATAATGGCCAGCGTTCGAGGTCTGACTTTACGGCGGATCTTGACGGTCTGGGTTTCAATATCGGCGAGGATCTCATCCGCCGTCGCGTACCGGTCCTCGACATTGCGCTCGATGGACTTCATCGTCATCCTGTCAAGCCACTGCGGGACCTCCGCCCTGACGGTGGAAGGCGGCCTGGGAGGTTCTCTCAGGCGCAGCATCAGTGTCGAGATAATACTGTCCGCCTTGAACGGAACGTCTCCCGTCAACATCTCGTAGAGCACAAGACCGAAAGAATAAAGGTCGGTTCTGTAGTCGACCTCCTTGCCTTCGGCCTGCTCGGGCGACATGTATTCGGGGGTGCCGATAATCTGGCCCGTCACAGTCATGCCGCCCGCGTCCGCACTCTTGGCGATCCCGAAATCCGCGACGCAGACGGTGCCTTCCTGGTCTATCATTATGTTCTGAGGCTTGAGATCCCGGTGAATCACCCCTGCATCATGAGCGCTCTTCAGGGCCTCAAGCACCTGGGATGCAATTCGAACGGTCTCGTCGATATCAAGGGGGCCCTGTTCGGTGATGATCGTCTTAAGATCCTTGCCCTCGATAAAGGGCATCGACATGAACTTGACTCCCTCGGCTTCGGCAATGTCGTAGATCCTCAAGACGTTCTTGTGGGTTACCTTCCTCGCGAGGATGATTTCGTCCTTGAAGCGTTTGATGATCGTCTCATCACCCGCCAGCTCCTGTCTTATCACCTTGAGGGCGACAACCCGATCGATCTCTCTGTCCTTGGCCTTGTAGACCCACCCCATTCCGCCCTTGCCGATCACATCCAGAATCTCGTAGCGCCCACCCAGCACAGCACCGGCGGTCATTGCCCTTTCACCGGCACCACCGGGTGAATCTCCGGGCAAGGTCGAGCCCGAATCACCGGCCAGCGTTGAACTCGAGTCTCCAGCGAGGGTCGAAGCAGAATCGCCGGCCGGTGGCCGGCCGGATATCAGTGTGGCATCGGTCATAGGGAGGGTCAGACCGCACTCGGGACAGATGTTGCTGTCATGCGGTATCTTCTTCCCGCATTCCGGGCACTCGCTACCCGCAGGCCCCTTATGAGAGTGCTTGTCAGCCAATCATCCACCTCACATCACTTTTTCCCGACCTGCCGTCAATCCAAAAACGCATGCCGCTCGCCGGCCGTGAGTTCGAAAACCTTCGTAAGAACCGCTTCGCCATCCGGGTCCAGGGAGTGACCTCTTCTACCCATCACCCTCCCGGCCGTCTCGATCGCCTTCTTAAGATCATGCTCCTCAAAGCCTGAGGCGCCTCCCCAGGTGAATGACGGCACATACTTGGGAGGATAGCCGGGCCCGAAGATATTGCAGCAAGCACCGACCACGGTGCCGGTGTTGAACACGGTCCCGATTCCGGTCTTGGAGTGGTCGCCCATGAAAAGACCCACAAAGAGCTCCCCCGAATCGACAGGCCTTCCGGCAACAGCAACTCTCACGGAGGAGTAGTTATTCTTCATATCACTTGTATCCGTGCCTGCACCGAGATTAACCCATTCGCCGATGTATGAGTGCCCGAGGAATCCCTCGTGCTGCTTGTTCATGTAACCCTGGATTATGGTCTCGCCCACCTCACCACCGATCTTTGAGACCGGTCCGATCGTTGTGCCGCCATATATCTTGGCACCCATCTTTATGATGCTTCCCCGGCCGACATGGAGAGGGCCTTGAAGCGAAGCATTCGCCATCACCACCACGCCGTCGGCTATACTCACCGGACCGCTGCCGCCGTCAATCACGACTCCGGGACTTATTCTTACATCCTTCCCGATCCTGACGTTCTCCTTTGCGACCATATGTACCATCGGGGAAGGTTCGGTTTCGATCTCACCCCCCCCCAACGATGCAAAATCCCTTCCTATCTCCTCACCGTTGAGCTCCACCAGGTCCCAGGGAAACGAAATCAGACCCACATCGAGATTGCGCGCGGGCAGGTCTGCAAAGACCTCCTCAGTGAGCGGCTGTCCGATGAGGCGGTCGAGCTCCTCTATACGGCCCGTGGACAAGTTCGCTACAACGGTGCTCCCGCAGCAGACATACCTGCCCGGCCAGGAAGGTTCAATCTGTTCGAGCAGGTCGTTGTTGAAGATCGCCCTCCCGTTTATCAGGGTGAGCATGTCGTGTCCTTGACACAGTTCCCTGTAGGACGTGACGGCACCGTCGCAACCGGCTGCAAGATAGTCTCTCAGGTGGAACTTGATCGAAGGACGGCCGTGTTTCACCTTCTCGGCCAGCGATGACATACCGCATACGAGATCGAATACGGGTCTCGTCAGTGTAAGGGGAAAAAGGTTCGAGAGTCCGGCATCCTCGAATACGACGAGAGGTCGTGCCATCATTACCTCCACTATAGGGTTTATCTCAACATACTTTAGAACCTCAAGTTTTCGCGGTCAACATGAAACCTTTTGGCCTATATCGGCGTCACAAGACTCGCATGAGGAGGTTTTGAAGTTGCCTATAAGAGAATACCGATGCAGTCGCTGTGGCAAAGTGTTCGAAAACCTCGAGATCGACGTCAAGGATGGGAACGTTATTTGTCCATACTGTGGAACGAAGGACATCATTAGGAAGTTCTCGGTTTTTTTGAGCTCCAAGTCTACCGGCGCCGCGTGTGATACTACTAGGCGCTATGGCTGAGGGTAGGCCTTCGTGGCAAGGTTGCCACGACAGTCTGCCGAGCCTACAGTAATCCACTTGTCTTCAGGGGGCATGGGGACCGGTACGCGCTTTACACGCGTGACGAAGTTCCTGAAGTACGGCCCCAACATCCGTAGTTCGCGTGGTGTGGGAAACAGTATCTCGTTCCGGCTTAAATTGAATATGCCGGACCGGCCTTCACCCGACGGATCATAACCTGCAGCAAGCCCGTGCCAATCCCCGTTGTATTTAAAGAGCGCCATCACAACGAGCCGCGTGTCATCGAGCATGCCACCCAGCAGCTTATCCAGCCAGGAGTGGATATCAACGACGGCCCACCCCTCGCATATCGCAAAGACATAGATGTCGCTGAGCTCGATCGACTTGCGTTTGCTCAGTCTCAGTGTTTTCACCGGGATATCGTATTCAATGAACCGGACAGTGGAACTGGCCGTCACCGAGCCGGGATGGTAGCCGAGTATGCTGTAGGGCACGGGTGTCGTCAGCTCTTTCCTGAAGGTGATAGAAATCTCCCTGCCGTCCCCTCCACGGTCACATTCCCGTCGGATGTCCTTGATCGTTTCAAAAGGTATTGAGGTCTTACCACGGTAGTCGTCAAGTACTCGCTCCAGATCACTGGCAAGGAGCACTCCGCAGGTATCGGCTTGAATCAGCCCGATCAGATAGCTGTAGAACCTGTCCTTGACCTCGGATTCAGGCAGCCAGATCTCCCGACCCGGAAGATCGCCTGCCCGGACATCGATAAGACAACAGGTGAGAAAAAGCATCAGCGTGATGACGACCTTAAGTTTCATAGTTAGTATCTCTATCGGCAGGCAAGTGGGGAAACCCGACCTAATTGGGTCACCGACTACCTCCTGTCCCAATTATGTCTTGACAATGGAAATCACCGCAAGCCTTAATGTATATGGCATCGGTGAGGTCTAAATGAAACGGGCATCCATCATAACGGCGTTCGTGGTGGTCAGCATCATGCTGGTTGCCTGGCCCAGCAAAGAAAAAGAAGTAGAGCATCCGAAGCCATCCTATGTCGGGGCCGGTAGGTGCAAGGTCTGCCACCTTGATACCTACAACTCCTGGAAAACCACCATCCATGCCAGATCTCTTTCCACGCTCAAGGCGGAAGATGCGCAGGACTCCACCTGTCTCAGATGCCACACAACCGGTTTTGGTGACGGGGGCTACGGCGCAAAGGTCAATATCATCGATCTCGCCGGCGTCCAGTGTGAGGCATGTCACGGGGCCGGATCGCTTTACTCAAGATCGTCGGTTATGAGACAGCCCGACATCAGCCGGGAGCTTGGGCTCGTCGCCGTCGACTCGACCACCTGCACAACGTGTCACAATGACAAGAGCCCCACCTTCAAGGGTTTCGCCTACAAGGCAGGGCTCTTAACCGCCACCCACACACTTAAATCCGGTAGGAGAGCTACCGTCCGCTGACTTTTCCAAGCTCCTTCTTGAGTTCTTTCAATTCCTGCTTGAGTTCTTCCATTTCCTTTTCGATCTTCTCCATGTCGTTTTCAAACTCATCGGATTCAAAATCGAAAATCTCCATGTCCTCCATGTCGTCGTCGCCGTAAGTGTAAATTCTGACTTTGCCGTCATTCTTATCATGGTGGACCTTGATCTTCTTTCCGATCTTCTCGATGTCCGGCAGTTTGATTTTCTCTATGCGGCACTTGCCGGGAGCCCTATCACCTTTCATCATGACCTTTGCCTGAGCGGCGGTCTTTCCCAGCTCGACTTCGACAGTCCTGGTGCGGCGCTTCCTCTTGACGGTCAGGTCCACCTCATCACCGGGATCGTACTTCCTGATGTACTTGACCAGATTGTCGGTGCTCGTGACATCTTTCCCTTCAACCTTGAGGATCACGTCACCGGCGAGGATGCCTGCTTCCTCCGCCGGGCTGTCTTCGACCACCTCGATCACAAGCACGCCCTCACGCCGGTCCACACCGAAGTAGGCACCGAGGTCGGATGTGGAGATGTTTTCAATCCTCACACCGAGAAAGCCCTGCGGCCCTCTCTGGAAACCTTTCTGGAAGCCCTCGAAGTGACGAGTTATGTCCGGGAGCGATTCGAGATGGAACTTCTCGACCATCTTTTCTTCGTCCCCTCGCTCGCCCAGCGTGACTGCGACAACCTCTTTCATATCCCCGTCCCGGAGGACCACGATTTTGACTTCTTCGCCCGGGGCGTAGGCATTGATCGCCGCCACGGCACCCTTCACTGTATCAATCTCTTCTCCGCCGATATCGATTATGATGTCACCGTCCCTGAGACCATACGCAGCGGCGGGGCTCTCATCGATCACTTCGCTTATGAGCACTCCCCGCAAATCACGCTTGACGTCCATAGCCTCTTTGAGGTCCACCGTAAGCGGTTGAAGCATCACACCCAGATAGGCCTGCTCTCCTGCATACGCTGCGGCAGCCGTGCAGAGCACGAATACCGCGAGAAGCAGGGGCAGGATCTTCAGTCTGCTGTGGATCATCTCCATCTCACCGATCTCCTTTCCCCGGGGTCCACTATATATATGCCACTCCTGTCTCACACTCGATTTAACCCCACCACCAGCACCAGGTTCCCCGAATTTCGGTGCGAATTTCGGTGACACCAAACTTAATTATCGCGAATTTCGGTGACACCATACTGAGTAGCCGTATCTGGATTCTGCGAGACACCAGGTGATAGGGCAGTCCCTTTGGTCAAACCACCGGTTTCTGCCGGTATGTCCCGGCGCCGGACGCATCCTTCCGGAGGTACCCACCAACTTGGCCAGCCTCCATTCTGTACTTGATATAGGAGAGGAGACATGAGAGTTAAGA
This sequence comes from Candidatus Eiseniibacteriota bacterium, assembly GCA_043810925.1. Taxonomy (GTDB): domain Bacteria; phylum Arandabacterota; class Arandabacteria; order Arandabacterales; family Arandabacteraceae; genus Arandabacterum. The sequence continues at coordinate 9,959 of JBDRNT010000165.1, read as the reverse complement.
TGAGACTTTACCTGAAACCACACACAGGATACAATCAACAAAATCCGTTGAGCAACGCAAGGATTGCGGGAATCATCATCCTTTCACCCGGGGGGATTTCATCGCCTTTGGAGACTGGAGGTAGGGAACCATGAGATCGTCGACAATTGTGGCCATGGGTCTGATTGCAGTGGTGCTTGGCGGTCTGGCGGCCTGTCATGCCGAGGAGAAGTCATCCGGTACTTCGATCGGGGCCAAGGTGATGGAGGTGGAAGGAACCGTCGAATCGACGATGTCCGGCGGCGCGGCCAAAGTCCTGAAACCGGGTGATCTGATCGGCATCGGTGAGAAGATCAACGTCCAGCGTGGCAGCATCCTGGTCTTGGCGATGAGTGACAACGCCGTGAGGAAGTTCACCGGCCCGACTACTATTGAGATCAAACAAGAGGCCGGGGATCAGGGCGGGAGTGTCCTGGCCAATCTGAGTTCGGGTGTAATTGATCTCCTGTTCGGAGCAGAGGAAGGCCAGACCGAGGCCGTGATGGCCACACGGGTGGCCACGGCTCGAGACGAGATAAAGACGACACTCCCAGTTCTCATCGATCCCGCCCCCTACTCAGGTCTTCTTGAGATTCCAAAGGAATTCAAGTGGCGCAAGGTCGAGGGCGTTCGGCTTTACAGGGTATCCGTGTATGACTCGGAACAGCTGCTCTGGCAGGGGACGACTTCCGACTCCGACATCCGGTGCCCGGGAGAGTATTGCGATTTCGAACCCGGTGGGGTTTATTACTGGATGGTCGAGGCTCTGGTCGGCAACTCCTCCTTACGTTCGAGGGCAGCTGAGTTTCGGATTCTCGATCGGGCCTCGCAATCCGGTTTTCTCGATGCCGTGAGACAGACCGACTCGGCGGTTTCAGATCCGGCGCTCGCCACTTCTATCAAGGTTAGGATCTGTCTGGGATCGAGACTCTACAGTCAGGCTCTGGATCTTATCAAGTCACGCTATGCCGGTCAGGAGCCTGACCGCCAGGGGTATAATCTCCGGGCGCAGGTGTACGAGGCCATGGGACTTGCTGAGGATGCGTTCCGGGATTACAGGAATGCACTGACGGTGCCCGGCCCGGAATAGGCTTGTACAGACCATATGCGTAATCTGATCATAAACAGAGTAGTGCGTACAGCAACAGTCATGGCTGTTGGAATCCTCTTTGTCATTCTCGCTCTTCAGTACGACTGGTTTGCCTCGCTTGACCGCGCTGTATATGATCTCGGGCTCAATGCGAGATCCGCAACCGGGCCGGAGGCGGACATAGTGGTTATCGCCATTGACAAGTACTCAAGGGACCATATCTTTCCACCACCCGAGTTCCCGATATCTGCTCATATATCCGAGCACGGACAGGCAGTCGGCCGGCTCGCGGACGCGGGGGCAAAACTCATAGCTTTCGACATCCTCTTTGACCAGCTTAGTCCCGAGCTCGATGTAAGCCCCTTTGTCTCCGCCATAGACTCAGCCGATGCCGTGATGCTGGCTGCAGTGATTGAGAAACGGTCTCTCTCAGTCAAGCAGACTAGTGCGACCATCCGGGAAGAGCGGCTAGCACTTCCATTCGAAAGCATACCGTCGTCGCTCTACGGCGTAGGTATCGTGAACATGCCGCTTGATCCCGATCAGACCGTCAGACGAGCCTACTATGGCAGGGAATTTCAGGGCAGGTGGCTCCCCTCCATGCCGGCCGCTATTGCAGCGGCTTCCATGGGAACGGATGTTCCGGGCCGGAGATCGCGGGAGCCGTTTTACATCGACTATTCCTCACCGGCAGAAGGCTTTGAGGTCATCACGTACGCAGACTTGCTCGAGGCAGAGAGCTGGAGAGATCTTGTACGCGACCGCGTGGCTCTGGTCGGTGTCATCGAAAACAGCTTGAGCGACATATACACAGTGCCCGTTGCAGGACTCCAGGGTGGGAGTCAAAGCAAGATGTTGCCCGGGGTATTCATCCTGGCCTATGCGGCCCAGACCCTGATCAGCGGGAATCTCATTACAACCATGGGTTTCGGCCCCTCCCTCCTGCTTGGATCGCTGGCCGTCCTCATCGGGTCGTTTGTAGCCTCCGGTAGCCGTCTGGCACTGAGTGTGGGGCTCATTCTCGCAATCCTGGCCGGGGTTTTTGTGTGCGGGATTGTCATCATTGCCACGGGACTCACCATACTGCCGACCGCAAAACTCCTCACTGCGGTGCTGGTGGCATCAGCTGCGGGAATGTTGCTCAGTTACTGGGCTACGCGGCTTAAGTCCGCCGAGCAGGAAGAGGAGCTTATGGAGATATCCTCCGACCTCAGGACCGCCCACCAGATCCAGCAGAATCTCCAGCCTGAGGAAATGCCCAGTGTGCCGGGAGTCGAGATTGCCGGTTTTCAGATACCGTGTAAGGCAATCGGCGGGGATTACTACGACGTGCTGGCCTTGGGGGAGGAGAAACTGGCACTCCTGATCGGAGACGTATCAGGTAAGGGTATATCGGGAGCACTCCTCATGTCCAATCTCCAGTCCAGTGTCCGGAGGCTTGCGCCGGAGCACCATTCGCCTGCCGAGCTGGTAGTCAAACTCAACACGATCGCATCGGACATTTTCACCGAGGGACGGTTCGTGACCTTCTGCTACGGGATTCTTGATCTCAAGAGCAAGAAGTTCTCGTGCTGCAATGCCGGGCACCTGCCCCCGCTTGTACGCCGGACGGACGGGTCGATAGTCGAGCTCTCAAGGGGCGGCCCGCCGCTGGGCGTCATCCCTTCCTTCGCCTGGGAAGGTTCACAGATCGAGCTCAGGAGCGGGGATACGCTCTTCCTTTATACAGACGGTCTCTGGGAAGCGGCCATCGAAAAGACCGGAGAGCAGTTCGGCAAGGATAGAATTGTTGAGTTCCTCAAGGTGAACCACGGCCTGGCACCGGAGGCGTTCAATCAGGAAATTGTCAGGGTGACGCAGGGCTTCACCGGCAGCGAACACCTCGAAGACGACATCACGTTGCTCACCCTCAAGATTCTCTAGTCCATCTTAGCTGTCTCTTGACGTGTGCATTACCGCGTGGTATTTCTCAAGAGATACACGAAGTGGTAATGAGGGGGCTGCCTGCGAATCAGACAGGAGGTTGTCATGTACAAGGTTCTACTAATTCCCTGCGTATGTGCTGTCCTGGCTCTTTGCCAGGGCTGCTCGAGTGACAGCGGCGGCTCGGGTTCGGGCCCGAATCCGGTGCAGTCGGTATCGCTGGACACCCACGCGATGGATGTTGAGGCCGGGTACACGGCGGAGATCACTCCTACCGTGACCGGCGGGGATAACAAGACCCTCGCGTGGTACGTCAACGGCATCGAAGACGGCAATGACGTATTCGGAACCATCAGCCAGAACAGCCCCGTCACGTATGCGGCTCCGGACACCTGGCCCGGCCCCCTGCCGGTCGAGGTCAAGGCCGTGTCGGTTGCGGACACAACCAAGTACGACTCGTGCCTGGTCACAGTCACTTTCAAGATAATTCATGTGGATATCCAAACCGGGAACGACACAACGGGAACCGGGTATGTCCACGACCCGGTGAAGACCATACACCGGGGCAACGAGCTTGCGAGCTCGGGTGGGACCGTACTGGTTGCGCCGGGCGTCTACGACACGGGCAATGACGAGACCTTCCCGATCTACCCCAAGGCCGGTGTGGCGGTGGTGGGCAAGGACTGGGTGAACTGCGTAATCCGTGGAAGCACGAAGTGGGATTATGCCGTAGGCCTGGACACCCCGGCATCCGCGATCAGGAAATTCACTTTCGAATCAGATGTCGATCTCGGTGAGGAGAGGTGGGAGCATTATATCTACGTGCGTGGTGACAATGTCCGCGCGGACAGCATACGGACGTCCCATCGCTCATACTACGCACCCATCCGGATAAGACGCGCGACCAATGCCATCGTCGAGAACTGTGTTTTCGAGGTACCATACCTTGCGCCGCCCCAATCCGGCATCGGGCAAAACAGGGGATTTGAGATAATCGATGGCAACGTGGGAACGATAATCAGGGGCTGCACGGTCTCCGGATTTCGGGAGGGTTTCCTCATCAGTCAGGATGCCAGCGCGCTTATCGAGAATTGCACCATAGAGGGGAACGATTACGGAGTTAACCTGTGTTGTTACGGGAGCTCGAGCAGCAACCCCATGCCCGACCTGGGCGGCGGTGCACGCGGCAGCACAGGCGGCAACACGATAAGGTACAACGTGGAGTGCGGCTTACAGAATGAAACCTACAACGTGATTTTCGCCAAATTCAACACCTGGGCCAACGACCCGCCTGTCGCCGGCGAAGACTACACCAACACAAGCACGGGCGGAGTGATAGTGGAATAGACCGGCCCATAGATGAACACGGTGAGAGAGGAGTCAGTCATGAGAGCAATGGTCGTGGTAACGGCGATGGCCGCGCTCGCGGGCGCGATAGTCCTTTCAGGTTGCGGGAGCGACAGCGGGGGCACCGGCACGAACCCCAAGCCGGTGACCGGTGTGTCACTCAATCCGGATCAGATGGAAATCGAGGTCGGGCACTCCAGGGAGATCACTCCCACCGTAAACGGTGATAACAAGAACCTGACCTGGTATGTGAATGGCATCACAGACGGCAATGAGGTTGTGGGTGAGATCTCCGAGAATAGCCCGGTGACATACACCGCGCCCAACTGGCTCCCGGACCCTGCTACAGTTATGGTCAAAGCCGTTTCGGTTGAAGACACAACCATCTACGATTCATGCATGGTCACGGTGACCTTCGATAAGCTCTTCGTCGATGCCGTCAATGGGACTGACGCCAATAACGGCTGTATCAGTCTCCCGTTTAAGACGCTGACACATGCAATTTCGGTAGTCGACTCGGGCGGGACCATTGTCGCCCAACCCGGAGTGTACGACGAGGCCAACGGTGAAGACTTCCCTATTGAATGCAGAACCGAGGGTGTCACCATCACCGGGATGGACTGGGAGCAATGCATAATCCGTGGACACGGTCTTGGATATCAATCGGTCGTCAATGCCGCTGCGCAGGGTAGCGCTATCCGTAAGTTCACCCTTGAGCAGGGCCTGCCCGCCGACGAGACCCAGATAACCGTATATGTCTGGGGACCGGGCGTGCGTCTGGATAGTCTCAGGGTAATTGAACGTGCCAGGTACGAGATCGTCCGCGGTGAGAACGCGGGAGGAACAGACCTCGTAATCGAGAACTGTTACTTCGTCATTGACGACGGTCAGACACTGGACAACGGGATAACCCTTCTTGACGGCAGTGACGGTGCCGCTATCCGGAACTGCACATTTACCGGCTTTAACATCGGGCTTCAGATTATCGAAACCTGCGATGTTCTCGTGGAGAACTGTCTTATCGAGGGCAATGAAGAGGGAGTCCTGGTGAGGCACGAGGCAGCTCCCAACAGTTTGAATCCCGACTTTGGCGGGGGCGCGCGCGGCTCGGCGGGCGGCAACATCATCAGGGACAATACGCAGTGCGGGCTCTCGATCGAGCTCGATCATCCCATTTTCGCTAAGTTCAACACCTGGACGAACGACCCCCCGGTTGCGGGCGTGGATTATTGCGTAACCGGAACCGGAGGCGTGATAGTAGAGTAGCCCGGCCGGCCTCCGGTCACGGGCGGTGGCTACCTTTTACGGGAACGGGGGTGTGCAGCGCACACCCCCGAACACCAGGTAATCGGCAATCTACTCCCAGGTCTATTTCAGTAAGACCATCTTGCGTCTGCTGACCTGGTTGTCAGCCTGAAGCAGGTACCAGTAAACACCCGATGCTACCTTCCGGCCCGCAGCATCCCTCCCGCTCCAGGTCACTGTGTGCTTGCCCGGATCGAGATCCTTATCCACCAGCCGCACAACCTCGCGGCCCTGAACGTCGTAAACCGCCATCCGGACCTCGGCACCATACGGCAGGCTGAATGCTATCCTGGTCGTTGGGTTAAATGGGTTGGGAGAGTTCTGGGCCAGGTGGATACGACCTGCCGAGACCCCGTTATCAGGGATACCTGCCGGATCGTAGGGCTCACCGAAGAAGTTGGTGAGAATGTACTCCGTATTGCTCCGCAAGGCATCATGGTCATACCGGTAGGGACGACCCGAGATGAACACGAACTGGCCGCCGCTACGGCGAATCGTTCCACCTTCAGGAGGATTCGCCCATACACCAAGACCGCGGGGGGGATCGAAGAGGTTGAGCTGGACAAAGAGGACCTCGCTGTCGTCACCGACCAGCGATGTGTCGAAAACCGCGTTGTAGGACTGCGTCCCGCCGGACCTCGCCATATCCGCAAGACCGGTATAGACGCTGGTCGCCTTCTGTGTCGTGTTCTCCCTCGCTTCCGCCCACTGGATATCGAGATAGGATCTCAAGGCCTCATATACAAAGTCCTGCCCCATTCGCGTCATCAGAAGCAGGTTCCCACCGGCCCTGAGATAGCTCAGGATGGATGCATTGTACCAATGCGGCAGATCCCCCGAATAGTTGTTTCCAATCCACACAACCGAGGAGAATTGCTTGAGCGTATCTTCCGGTATGCCGCCATGGTTGAGCGGTGCGGGAAGGGTCGAGGGATAACCGCCAGCCGGTTCAGCGAATAAGTCCCAGAAGCTTATGTCATGCGAGCCCCAGAAGATGCTGTCTTCGTAGGCCGACGTGATCTCGGTGCCATAGGTGCCCCAGTGAACCCCGTTTACAACGAGGATGCCGCGGTCAAAACATGTGCCGGTGATCTCCTCAGAGATCATACGCAGAATCCACTCTTCTTTGTCGAGCTCGATTGCAAGCGGCTCATCCTCCACAATAAGCGAGAACTCCTGCATTGCGAGACTGTCCTCTACGACAAGGGTGGTCTCGCCGGCCGCCGTCGTCACGGTCACCTGGATCGGCATATGGAAGATCTCGTTCTCCTGAAGCTGCTCGATAGTGAGTGAGATTTCGTAACTACTTGGAATCGCCTCATAACTCCAGGTGTAGTGATAGAATGGGAAGCCTTCCTCATAAACCCACTGGTGGAAGAACTGGTCGAAGTCACGGCCGGTGACCGTTTCGCAGATATCCCGGAACTGCTCGGTGGTACACGATCTGTACTGGTACTGACTGCCGTAGTACGCCTCGATGATGTCATAGAAAAGAGAGTCCCCGACTATGCCCCTAATCATGTGGGGTATCCACGAGGCCTTGTTATAGGTGAGATCGCCGTCGAAAATCCTATTCCAGTCGGAAAGATCGGGCACATAGATCGTTCCGGCGCCCAGGTACTTGGCATACTCCATCTGCTGCTTGTACACGGCCCAGCCGTAAGCGTGCTCCGCCCAGAGGGCTTCACTGTAAACCGCGAATCCCTCATTGAGCCAGATGTGATGGAAGTCTGCGCATGTAATCATATCACCCCACCACATGTGAGCCAGCTCGTGGCAGATCAGGTATTCACCGTAGCCACCCAGGCTCGTGATCGTCTGGTGCTCCATCCCACCACCCCAGGTGAATTCCGCGTGCCCGTACTTCTCATCAAGAAACGGGTACTCACCATAGAGACCGGCAAAGACTGTGATCATCGCAGGAACCTTACCATAGTTTTCCTGCACCGCACTGTAGTGATCCGGGAAAACGTAGTAGCGGAGCTCCATCGAGTCCGTGGGCGAGTAATGGTAATAATCCGAAAAGACCGTATATGGATGGGCAGCCACCGAAACAAGATAGGTGGCAATCGGGTACTTCTCATGCCACTTGTAGGTCATGGTCGCGCCGTTATCCACCGTGCCCAGTAAAAGTCCGTTTGATGCAACGCTCAGGGCTTCAGGGACCGTGATCCATATGTCCACCGAGTCGGCCTTGTCATGAGAGTAGTCCTTACACGGCCACCATGTGCGGGCCCCGAACGGCTCACTCAGACTCCAGATCATCGGCTCACCACCATAGGTGTCAAACTCGAAGGCCCCGGCAGAAAGCGATGGCGTACCGTGGTATGTGACTTCTATCGAGAAGATCTCGCTGGCAGCGTAGGATCGGTCCAAGGTGACCGAAAGGATGTCGTTAATGTGCGTGTAGGCAAGCGACCCTCCGCCCGTCATAATGACGCTATCCACAGTCAAATCGGAATAGAGATCGATATCGACCAGACCCAGAGGGCCTGTGACCACCTCCGCCGTCATCGTGACCGTACCGGAGACCGTACTGGTCGTCGGGTCCATGTCGAGGTTGAGCCAGTAGTACTTGGCATCATAGAAGTCCTGGTTCGTGGTTGGCTCACTCTCAAGCTGGGTTACTCGCTCAAAGAACGCCGCTTTGGCTGCAGCCAGTTCGTGGGAGATATCTCCCGGCCCCTTGGACTGCGCAAGAAGCGGGCTGGCGAACCCAACACAACAAACGCCGACCACAAATACCGCCACGAGCCGCCACGAGGAGAGGCCACAGTTGTTCGTTCTAATGAACCGACACATACTCCACCCCTTTCCGAAAAACCCATAGACCGGGACAAACCTTCACGTACGCGCCCATTACAGTTTACCACAATTCCCGCGCTTTGGCAACGGCTGCGCGAGGTACCGGAAGCCACGTCGACCAGAGTCCGCGGGAGTTCTAGTCCTGAAATAAGCGAACCCGGTAATGATAGTTGACTTCCGGAGGCCGTGAGGCACCGGGCGAGGCTTGAAGCAGCATGCACGGGGGCGAGGGCGCCCGTTTTCTGTGTCCAGCCGCCGCCAGCGACTGCATTGTGCCCTGACGCAGCCGACGCTCAGTGAAAAGCGCCCGATTTTGCACAGACATCTCCTGTCTTCGTTGGGTTTTCCATCTTTTTTCCGGCTCGGGCTTCAGCCCATCAGGCGAACGTTGTTCGCCTGATGAATTCCCAAGCCGATAAAAAGTCCTTCAGCCAGGCATTGTAGCCGAGCAAGCGATAAATGACCTTGCGTCCTCCTCGCACGATCTGCACCGGCAACAGGATCATCGCGTGCTGGAAACGTCGAAACTCCATTCGCAACAACTCCGTGCGCCGGTCTTTGAAACGAACCATCATCGCGAACCAGGCTTTCAGGTTCCACGCCAGTGCCGCCATCACCATGTAAGCCCAGTTGCTGACGAGATTGTCGACCGGCATGCGCATGGCATTAACGCCGTTCTTCAACTGCTCGATCACGGTCTCCTGATCACAACGCCCGTTGGCCAACTCAACGACTCCGGCGGCGGTAAGATCCTCACGGGTGGTGATGTAAAAGAAGTAGCGGATCTCATCGAAGAGCGCCATCTCGCCTTTCTCGTGGCTGATGTTCTTGCGCAGCACAACGACACGGTAGTCGCACTTGCATTTTCCCGGCCGATATTGGAACTCGGCCACATGCTCACTCTCAAGGCGGAGTGTCTCGAACTGCCTCTGAACGATAATCTTCGCCTTGACGTTCTCCGGACGCTCACGTTCCTGCGTCTTGACCGTATACTTCGCCTTGCGTTTCAACGGCTTGTAATCGGCCTCATCCAGGGCTTCGGCGCGTTTGATCAGTGCCGAGTTTGCATCCATACCGAAAACGAAATCAACAATCTCAGCCCAACGGTCAAAGTTCACACTCAGAGAGAAGTCAGTATCCCCGCGCAGGGTGATGGTCCGGGCGTGAGACCACACCAGATCAATCGACTTGTCGATCCATTGGGCTGCTCCGGTGTGGCTCGGCACGTTGCCCGGACGATTGACCATGTAGAGCACTTCCTTGGTGTTCGCCAGGCTGAGGATCAGGGGGTGGTAGCCCCAGACTCCTTTGTAGGAGATGTCCATGCCTTTCTTGCACTCGCCGTGGGTCCCGGCCAAGGTGCCATCGATGTCGATCAAGGCATCTTTCAGCAACTCCTTGCCCCGCTTCTTCCAGACGCGCTTGCGGCTCTTGTTGATGCATTCCATCAACCGCTCGATACTGAATGGGT
>JBDRNT010000164.1:0-23193 GCA_043810925.1 Candidatus Eiseniibacteriota bacterium | reverse complement strand
GTGATCCACGATGACGAAGTTGCGCTTAAGCTCCGCGAGATACTGATCGACCGACTTGATCTTGATCTCCTGGCTCCCGAGAAACCTGTGACCCCGGGTCATGTCGCCTGCTTCGATCCCGGTCCACGAGAAGCGGTCCCCGTGGCTGTCGGTACCTACCTTGCCGTCAATGACGAGCGCCAGCCACCTTATCGGCCTGGCGAACCGGCGTCCCTCCTCTTCCCACTTCATCACCTTCGGGAAACGGATCCCACCACCGCCCTCCCTTAGCTCATCCCGCAGGATGAGGCCCAGATTATCTACTGTAGGTGCACCCTCCGTGAGCTTCTCTATGCAGACATAATCGCCCTTACCCTTCTTGGCCGTCTTCAGGTCAGAAATGTCTACCCCCTGGGACTTCACAAATCCCAGGGCTGCCTTCGTGGGTTTGCCGGAGTTATCAAATGCGGCGCTCACGGGTGGACCGAAAACGGTCTCGCGTGAATCCGCGGCTTTCTCGGCAAGGTCCTTTATGATAAGGACAAGCCGTCGCGGCGTTCCGAGCGTGGTGATCTCACCGAACTCGATACCGGCGCTCTTAAGCGCGGCCTCAACGCCGGAAGCAAGATCCTCCAGGGCGGGCCGCATGTAAGACGGGGGTATTTCCTCGGTACCTATTTCAAAGAGTAGCTCCAAGTGTCGTTTCCCCTTATCTCGATACTCAAACGCCCGGGTCTTCGCACTCCTTCGCGTCCCCGTCACAACCGGCGCCGGTATGTTTCGCAAGATACTTCTGCGCCACCAGCCTGGCTATCTTCCTGACACGGAGGATATACGACGCTCGTTCGGTAACGCTGATCGCCCCCCGCGCATCCAGCACGTTGAAGATGTGCGATGACTTGAGTACGAAGTCATACGCGGGCATCACGAGACCGAGTTCCGCCAGTCTGCGGGCCTCCTGCTCGTAGAACTGGAACAGTCTGAAATGCTCCGCTATATCGGCTTCCTCGAAGTTGTATTTCGAGAATTCGACCTCAGCCGGGCCGTAGATGTCCTTCCAGGTGAAGTTATCGTTCCACCGGATGTCGCTTATGGCATCGACTTCCTGTATACACATCGCTATCCGTTCAAGCCCGTAGGTTATCTCGCAGGTGATCGGATCCAGGTCTATACCGCCGGCCTGCTGGAAATAGGTAAACTGGGTGATCTCCATCCCGTCAAGCCAGACCTGCCATCCCAGTCCCCAGGCACCCAGCGTGGGTGACTCCCAGTCGTCTTCGGCGAATCTCACGTCATGCTCCCTGGGATCGATACCCATCTTGATAAGGGTCTCGATATAGACATCCTGTATGTCCGCGGGTGACGGTTTCACAACCACCTGGTACTGAAGAAACTGCTGCACCCGCATAGGATTCTCACCGTACCTGCCGTCCCTCGGGCGTCTCGAGGGCTCCACATGGGCGGCCTTCCAGTGTTCGGGCCCAAGCGAACGCAGAAAACTCGCAGGGTTGAATGTGCCGGCACCGACCTCGGTGTTGTAGGGCTGGTGAATGGCGCAGCCGTAGTCGCCCCAGAATCTCTCCAGAATCATTATCAGATCCTGAAGCGAAGCCCCTTCCGTGTCTTTGTTCTTCTTACGCGTAGGAGCCATCCCTCATCCTCTCGAGAAAGTCCAGTGACTTGATCTTACCACCCTCGCCGACGTGAGTGCGGACAAATGAACCAAGTATGTCGGAGATCTCCCTTGTCACCGCGTCCGCCGCATGGGCTTGCCTGAGCTCTTCCAGCGGCTCACATTCGTATTTCCTCATAAGCTCAAGCGCTTCCTGGCTGGTCTCGACCGCATTCAGGTCGTGGCCGTGGCACTGCCGGCAGAGGATACCGCCGGAGACCAGACCGAACCAGGTCTTGTCACCGACCGCCTTGCCGCAAAGCACACATCCTGTGAGTTCGGGCCCATACCCCACAAGATGCAACATCTTGAGTACATAGGATGTAAGTACTACTTCAAGCTGCTGCCTCTCCGCAAGTTCAATCTGCTTGAGAGCGGAGTCAAGGAGCAGATAGAGCTGCTTGTTGGGTTCCTCACCGGGAACAAGCCGTTCGACCATCTCACTTGTCACACTCGCATAAGCCACTTTGACCACATCCTTCTTGAGTTCCTTGTGCGAACTGAGGATATCGCTGTGACTCAAGGTGTGGAGATCCCTGTTCTCTTTCTTGTAGAATATCAACGAGGACCGCGTAAAGAGTTCGAGACTCGATCCGAACTTGCTCTTGGGTCTGAGACTGCCCTTCGCAACCACCGAGATCTTCCCGTAATCCCGCGTGAAGAAAACGACGATCAGGCTTGACTCCCTGATCTTCCTGGTTCTGAGGACTACTCCCTGTGTCCGGTGAATACTCATTTTCCGTTCATGTCCGTTTACTCGTCCGCCTCTCGTGCCGCGGCGCCTATGCCCTCACCCTTTATGAGCACCTGTTCGATCCGCTGTCCTGTGACCTTCTTAATCACGAAGCTGAGACCGTCCGCTTCATATGTGTCTCCTTCGGACGGGACCTTGCCGAGGAAGTTGTAGAGATAGCCTGCGATCGTGTCATAATCTTCCTCTTCGGCTATCCTGGTACCGATGGTCTCGTTCAGATCTTCGATCCTGACCTTGCCATCGACCCTGACCTCGTCATCGCTGATTACCTGAACCAGTATCAGCTCCTCCTCGTATTCGTCGTAGATCTCACCCACGATCTCCTCGAGAACGTCTTCAAGGGTCACGAGGCCCACGACACCACCAAACTCATCTACGACAATAGCCATATGAGTCTTCCGTGCTCTGAGCTCCGTCAGGAGATCCTGGACCTTCTTGCTCTCCGGAACAAAATAAGCATCTCTCAGGATATCCACGATGCCGGCGTCCAGCCCACCCTCCTGCAAAAACCCGAACAGGTCCCTAGCGTGAAGGATACCGCGTATGTCGTCGATCGTCTTGTTGTAAATGGGAATCCTCGAGTGTCCGCCCTCGGCAATCACCTTGACGGCTTCATGCACAGTGGTGGTCGCCTCCGCGCATACCATGTCAATCCGGGGGATCATCACCTCTCTGACGACCGTATCTCTCATCTCGAATATAGCGTTGATCATCTCCTGCTCGTCCTGCCCGTTGGACTCACCGTTCTCCTCGGCCCTGGCAATGGCACGCAGTTGTCCCGACTTGAGAACCATCTCCCTGGCCCGGCCTCCTGCCACGAAAAGTCCCTGGGTCAGCAGGAGGACCGTCTTGACCACCGGGTAGATCGGCAGAAAGAGGACGAATGTCGGCTTCGCCAGATCGCATGCGGCCGCTTCAGGGTTCTTGGCCACATAGATTCGAGGAAGCAGTCTTGCAAGGATCGCAACCAGGACCGATACCACCACCAGGGATACGATGGAGGCAATGATCTTGGCGGTCCCCAGCGGAAACACAAGCCACACGATTCTCAAGGCGAAAAGGGCCGACAGAACGCTCGAAAGCGAACTGGCGATGAGAAGCTTGATCATCAGCTCATGGGGCTTCGAAAGCATGCTCAGCGCGAGTCTGGCGCGTTTGTCCTTGCGCTTCTCAAGTTCATCCTCGGAGGCTGAAAAGAAAGCGAATTCACCCGCAAAGAATAGAGCGGAAAGACACAAGAACACAATCAGAAGTAATATGTCCGTCAATAACGAGGGATCCAACCGCATCACTCTCCTTACCTGAACTTCGTCAACCTGCGAGCCTACCTGAAAGCCTTTTTAACAGTCATTTCCTGGACCTCCGTCATTCTCTCGCTGCTCGCAGGATCTCCATCCTCGTACCCAAGCACGTGCAGGATACCGTGAACAACCACTCTCAGGAGCTCCTCCTCCGGTCTGACACCGAATCTCGCGCTGTTCTCGACCACCGTATCGATCGAGATGTACACGTCCCCCACCTTCTCAATAGGAAGTCCGTCCTCGGAAAGGTCGAACGCAATCACGTCGGTGGCGCCTGATCTATCAAGCGATTCCTTGTTTATCCGGCTGATTTCGCTGTCATCGACAAAGGAGACGCTTATCGCATAGGATCCGACGTCGTGCTCCGCAAGTACGTCCTCAGCAGCTTTCTTAAGAAGCGGCCGCAGATCTTCAAATTGGACGGGGAGACCCCGGATGTCCAGCGAAGAACTCCCGTCTGACTCTTGCATTTCGCTCTTGAGATCGGACAACGTCCGGGATGTCCCGGCCGGACGGCTTATCTCCGTCTCCTCCTGTCGGGTCCATGCTTTTCAAATGCCTTTATGATCTCCTGAACCAGCCTGTGCCTCACCACGTCCTTCTCGCTCAGGTAGATGAAACTGATACCTTCCACTGACTTGAGGATTGCCTGGATTAGAACCAGACCTGAATCCCCCTTGTCTGAAAGGTCTATCTGCGTGATATCACCTGTGATGACCACCTTCGAGTTGAAGCCGAGCCTCGTGAGAAACATCTTCATCTGGTCAAGCGTGGTGTTCTGTGCTTCGTCCAGGATCACAAATGAGTTGTTGACTGTTCTTCCTCTCATATAGGCCAGTGGTGCAACTTCGATGATCCCCATGTCGAGACGCTTCTTTATCTTCTCAGCAGGCATCATTTCGTAGAGAGCATCGTAAAGGGGTCTTAAGTACGGGCCGACCTTCTCGGTGTAGTCGCCCGGCAGGAACCCCAGGCTTTCACCCGCCTCAACCGCAGGTCTGACCAGCAATATCCGGTCGACATCTCGGCGCTGAAGCGATGAGACGGCGTGAGCCATAGCCAGATAGGTCTTGCCTGTGCCGGCGGGCCCTATTGAAAAAACGATGTCATATATACGCATGGCCTTGACGTATTCCTGCTGTCCCAAGGTCTTCGCGCGGATTACCTTCCTGAGATCGTGATACGCCACGCTGTCATTGTGAAACGTGGAGAGTTCGCTACCCTGATTTTGAGAAACCATTGATATCGCGTAACGCACGTCACCCTCACCAATCGTCACACCCTTCCTGACACTGACAATCAGGTTGTCCAGGATACGCACTATGGCCCCGACCTCATCCTTGTTGCCTTCAATGACTATTTCCTCACCCCGGGCGGTTATCTTGGCGCCGAACTCCCGTCTCAGAAGCCTGAGGTTGGCATCATTCCCACCCAGAAGTTCCACCTGGTCTATGTCGGTGAGGCTTATCCGTTCTGTGACTATACGGACCACGTGTTTGTCCTCTCAGCAAATAAAAACCCTTGGCCCCTCAAGACGTAGAGGGGCCAAGAGCTCAAGATCGAAACAACGTCTCTTGTCAGACTCTTCGAAATCTTCCCCTGTCACCAGTTAAGATCACCACCACCCCGTAGAGCCTATCTCGGGATATTGAGTTCCCAGCCAGGGAGAATGAGGTCAGGATCAGTGATCTTGTCCTTGTTGGCCTCATGTATACGTGTCCACTGGCGCCAGTCGCCATAGATCTCCCAGTAACCGGAGATCTTGGCAAGCCACTCACCCTCGGCAACCGTATGCACCGTGGGCCAGCTTCGCGGGATCTGCAGCACCCAGCCGGGGAAGATCAGATGTGGATCTTCGATCAGGTCCCTGTTGGCTCTGTAGATCCTCGGCCATTTCACGGGATCGCTGTAAATCTGCTCATATCCCGAAATCTTGTAAAGGAACTCACCCTTCTGGACAGTCCACTCGGTCGGCAAAGCCTCGAGTTGCGCGATCTCCTTCTCAAGCCTGGCAACATCGGCCTGGACCGGCCCGAGTTCGCCATTCACCTGCTTGAGCGTATTCGAGAGATCGTCGATCTTTGCCTGCTCGGCGGCGAGGTCAGCCTCGGCGTCACCTAGCATCGACGCCTGCCGTTCGGCCTCACCTGCAAGCGAAGCACAATAGGCTTCTCTTTCCTTCCCGCCCAGCTTCTGGTACTCCTCTTCCGTGTAGAACTGGCCCCTTGAAACATCAGCCGCAAGTACGCCCGCAGCCATAATTAAAACAATAGCGAGCGATATTGCGGCAAGTCCCATGACACCAAAAATGGATTTTTTCATTTCAATATGCTCCTTTGAAATCCATCAGGCATAGGTCTGCCCATATCACCGCCCGCTACCCTTCTTCAGGGCTTCGAGCTTCTTCTCCAACTCGTCCGGCTTGCCCCTCATAGTCTGGAGCTCGGCTTGCTTATCACTTAATTCCTTCTCAAGCCTCTCCCGCTCAGCGACCGCCTCAGCGAGGTCACCTTCGACCTGCTGAGTCTGCATCTGAGCCTCTTTGACCACCTCGGTTCCGACTGGGCAAGGCGGCTTGGGTCCACAACCCGCCGCAAATACAATGAGCAGCGCGCCGGCCAACAGCGCCACTACCCAGATCCGCCCTTTCAGCATTGCTTACCACCCCCTTCTCAAGTAATGTTCAAAACAGTCACACTTGATAGTTGCTTTGAACCAGCGCTAATCTATCAAAGCCTGAAGATAGTTGTCAAGTGAAAATCAGACCGGCTCAGTAAGGCCCCGACCTCCTCTATCTATAGACGCTCCCCCCACCCCAATGGTGACACGGGAGACCTGACCCCGTTATTTGTTCAGTTTTATGTGAAGTTCCTTGAGATCGCTGTCGTCGATCTCGGAAGGACACTCATCCATGAGTGAGGCCCCGCTCGTGGTCTTGGGGAACGCGATCACATCACGTATGCTGTCGCGTCCGGCCAGTTTCATCACAATACGGTCAAAGCCGAGGGCAATTCCAGCGTGGGGCGGGGCTCCGTACTCGAAGGCCTCGAGAAGAAACCCGAATCTTCGTGTTGCTTCCTCCCGGTCAAATCCCGCGGCCTTCATCACCCGTTCCTGCACCTCCCGGAGATGATTTCTTATGCTCCCCGAGCCGAACTCGACCCCGTTATAGACGAGGTCGTACACCCTGCCCCTCACCTTTCCCGGGTCTGTCTCCAGGAATCCTATATCTTCATCAAACGGCATGCTGAACATATGGTGAGAGGGCATCCACCTGCCATGGTCTTCATCCCACTCAAAGAGCGGGAACTCGGTTATCCACAAAAAGCGATGGGCATCGTCCATCTCAAGTTCCGCCAGTTCCGCCACCTTGAGCCGTACCGCACCCAGGGCAGCAAGCGATCCGGCCCGTTTCCCGGCGACGATAAGAAACAGTCCGTCGCTTTCCACTCCGAACAGACGCTTGAGGCTTTCGATCCCCTCTTCACCGAAGAAACGCAGTATACCACCGGCCTTCCCCTCACCCGAGACCTTACCCCAAGCCAACCCGGCCGCACCGGCTTTCTTTGCGACCTCCTCGAGAGCCTCTATGTTCTTTCGCGACAGCGCCGCCGCCTCGGACGACCCGATGGCAAAGGCGCCGCCGGCAGCGACGGCCTCTTTGAGCATGTCCGAGGCGCTCGCCGCGACCACGTCACTCACGTCCTCAATCTCAAGACCGAACCTCAAGTCAGGCTTGTCGGTGCCGTACTTCGCCATGCTCTCGGCATGGGTCATCCTCGGAAACGGGGTATCGACCTTGATCCCCTTGACCTTCTCAAAGACATGCTGCATCAGTGTCTCACCGAGTCCGAATACATCCTCTTCGTCGGCGAAGCTCATTTCCAGGTCTATCTGGGTAAACTCAGGCTGCCGGTCAGATCTTAAGTCCTCATCCCTCAAGCACTTAGCCAACTGGTATTGCCTGTCAAAACCTGCTACCATCAGCATCTGCTTGTAGAGCTGGGGTGACTGCGGCAGGGCATAGAACTTGCCGGGGCTGAGTCTGCTTGGAACCAGAAAGTCCCTTGCCCCTTCGGGTGTGCGCTTGACCAGTAGAGGTGTCTCGATCTCAAGGAAGCCATGCGAGTTGAGACACTCCCTGGTCGCCGCCATGGCGTGATGTCTCAGGATAATGTTGTCCCTCAAGACGCGGTTCCTCAGATCGAGATACCTGTATTTGAACCTCAAGTCCTCGTTGGCCTGAGCCTCCTCCTCTATGACAAATGGTGGTGTCCTTGATTCATTGAGTATTCGCAGCTCATCCACCCAAACCTCAATTTCACCGGTTTTAAGATCCTTGTTGACCATATCGTCGGGACGAGCTTCGACGGTCCCCGTGACGGCAACAACGTATTCCTGCTTGAGATCTCTTGCCTTTTCCATCAGTTCGGGTCTCTCGGGCTTGAAAACAACCTGGGTCAAGCCTTCACGGTCCCTCAGATCGATAAAGACAACACCACCGTGATCCCTCCGGCGATTGACCCATCCCATCAGCGTGACCTTCTGCCCCAGTCCCGAGCGGTCGAGCCGGCCGCAACTGTGTGTACGCTTCAAGCCTTTGATGCTCTCGCCCAAGTGCTTACCCTCCGCATTGCTCCCGAAGCCATGCCGCCACATCTGCGCGGTCGACCTCATGCTGTTCGCCTGAGTTCATGTCTTTGATCCTTACAACGTTCCTCACAATCTCATCGGAGCCGATGATCGCCGTGAACCGCGCACCCAACTTGGATGCACTCCTCAACTGGCGATCGAGTTTCCTCTGGTCGAACTCCAGCCAGACGGCATGGGTCTTCCTCAACTCGCCTGCAAGCTCATAGGCAACCGCCGTCGCCTCATCACCCACCGGTGCGACATAGACATCGACGCCCCCACCGATACTATCAGCGGTCTTCTCAGCTCTTAGAGCCAGGATTATTCGCTCCATACCTGCGGAGAAGCCCACGGCCGGTGTACTCGGTCCACCGACACCCTCCACCAGCTCATCGTACCTGCCACCACCCCCCAGGGAACTGTCGACACCGGCTGACTCATGGAATACCTCAAAAACCGTCCGTGTATAATAGTCAAGCCCTCTCACCAGCTTGGGATCAACATAGAACTCGATTCCTGCCATCTCAAGATAGCCCTTCACCCGGTCGAAGTGCTCGACGCATTCATCACACAGGATCGTGGCCACATCGGGGGCCTCCGCAATCACAACCCTGCATCCACGGTTCTTGCAGTCGAGAACCCTCAAGGGATTCCGCTCGAACCTGTCGTGGCAGTCACCGCAAAGCCTTTCGAGTCTCCCCTCGAGAAAACCCCTCAGCACCTCTGAGTACTTGACCCTGCAGGGCTTGCACCCGAGGGTGTTTAGCCTCATCTTGAGGCCCTCAAGCCCGATACCTTTGAGAAACTCCCACAGAATCTGGATGGTCTCTGCATCGGCAGTCGGACTCGATGTCCCGATCACTTCAATGCCGACCTGGTGGAACTGCCGGTAACGTCCCGCCCCGGGCCGGTCATACCGGAACATGGGGCCCATGTAGAAGTATTTCGCGACCCGCGCCTTCCTTCCCAGATTGTGTTCGAGGTGGGCCCTGACGACCGCCGGTGTTGACTCCGGCCGCAGGCTTAAGTTCCTGCCCTTCTTGTCCGGGAAGGTATACATTTCCTTCTGGACGACATCGGTCGCGAAACCCGTCCCGCGTTCGAACAGTTCCGTCGCCTCGAAAATAGGAGTCCGTATCTCGCTGTAACCGTATCTTGAGCAGAGGTCGACGAACCGGCTCTCGACGTCCCTCCAGAGGGGGGCTTCGTCCGGGAGAATGTCGTGTGTACCCCGCATTGCCTTAAACTTCTGGCTCATATCGCTTCCTTACGTAAGAAGAACCTCGAGATCACAAACCCGAAGGTCACACCCAGGGCGTCGGCCACGAGGTCCCAGAAGCTGGCGCAACGCCCGGGGATCCAGAGCTGGTGCAACTCATCCAGCGCCCCGAATGCAATACCACCGCCGACCAGGAATTTCCCGGACCGTGCCGACCAATACCTGAGAGTGATTCCGAGTATAGAGTATTCTATGAAATGGAGGACTTTGTCGCAACCGGGAAACCTCTCCACCTCGAACTGGAGTCTGGGAGTCGACGAGACGGCAAACATTGCGATAGCCCATGCCAGCATCGGAAGCCAGCGGTGTCTGGCCAGAAAACCGAGTGGCCGCTTGATCCCACCCCAGCCGGCCCTGTCCACCTCATG
This sequence comes from Candidatus Eiseniibacteriota bacterium, assembly GCA_043810925.1. Taxonomy (GTDB): domain Bacteria; phylum Arandabacterota; class Arandabacteria; order Arandabacterales; family Arandabacteraceae; genus Arandabacterum. Next base: position 13,208 of record JBDRNT010000164.1, on the reverse strand, counting down.
GTTAGCCATAGGAGTGAAGACCTCCGAAGACGAGGGTGCCGAATATCGTGAACACAGTAAGCATGAAACCGGCGATCGATATACCGGCGGCTACCCTCCCCTTAAGGCCGCGCACCAGACGTGCGTGAAGATAGACCGCATAGACGAGCCACACCACAAGCGAGAGCACCTCCTTCGGATCCCACGACCAGTATGCGCCCCAGGCCTGCTTTGCCCATATGGCACCTGCAACAAGTGCTCCGGCTGTGAAAAGCGGAAACCCCATGCTTATTGCCCGGTACGTCAGCTGGTCCAGCGACCTCAGCGAATCACGGTCGGCCGTCCGTGACCGCGCGAGGTATATCAGGCTGGCCACAAAACCTATGGCGAAGAACGTCTCACCCAGTGCGGCAATCGAAACATGTATGTAAAGCCAGTAGCTCTTAAGCGCCGGCATCCTGCCCCCGGCCGGATCGGAGTAGTAGAAGAATGAAGAGCCGAGCAGGAGAAACACCACGACAAGCATTGCCAGCGAGCCCACGGCGGGCATGCGGTTACGGAAGAACACGAGATAGACAAGTACCATTGCCCAGCTGAAAAAAAGCGTGTATTCGAAAAGATCGGTGAACGGAACTTCACCGGAGAGGGTGCTTCTCGTAACGAGCGCCGCCGTATGGACGGCGAAGCCGGCGGCAAGGAGCGTGGTCCATACCGGCCTCAGCGACTTACCCGAAAGCACCGCCTCAAAGCTCAGAAACACCAGAGCCAGCAGGTAGGCCCCGGCCGATATTACCGCCAGCACGAGATCAGGAGAGCTCATCGAGAGTGTCCTTAATCGATTCGAATTCCCTGGTGAAGCCTTCCCCATTCCGGTTTGCCCGGCCCCCGAAGACAACCCGTGTCTTTTGTCCGGGCAGCGGCATCAATATAAACCATATCCGCCTGTGGGACAAGTAAAGCGAGACAAAAGACCCCAGGGTCAGCAGCGCGAGCCCGCCGATGATAAGGCTCTGCCCCGGTTCTCTCACGACCTCAAGTAAGACCGCAAGAGAAGGAACTGCATGCACGAGCACAAAACTGTAGGGGCTTTCACCCGCACCGGCCGCGGAAGGGTCACGCTCAATGATGTGGGTTTCAACACGGCCGTCATCAAAGATCAGTGTCAGGCTGGGCACAACCCCATGGACCGCCTTAACGGTGGCGCCGAGTTCCTCATAGTAGTCGCCTATGCATACGCCCGCGAAGAAGTGAGGCAGGATGACCTGTCCGGCCGAATCATAGACCGACACAACGAAACCCTCAGGGACGGATGGATCCTCACTGAAAGAGACAAGAAAAACCTCGTTTCCAACGTACCTCAGCGGGTGATTGGGCCGTATGCGGTACCAGGTCAGACCATCGCGCTCGTCACGATATGAGACCTCACAGACATAGTCGGAAACCCGGTCCCTGTCATCAAACTCAACAGTGAAGTCCTCTACCGAGACCGCGAACTGGTCGCCACCGGCACGCAACGTTAAGTCCTCACCAACTCTGACTTCTTCGAGATATCTTGAACCCAGGCGTGTACCGGAGATACCGCCGGCGAGGAGAAAGATGAAACTCAGATGAAGGATGAAACTCCCGTATCGCGACAGACCCATCTTGGATGCGAATACCGCGTGAGGCGCCCCGCCGGCTTCCGGAGCCTCTCCGGCCCTCAGAGACACCGAGTAAAGACGGCGTCTGCATATATCGACCACGTGAAGCCAGCTTTCCTCCTCATCATGATCGAGCACGAGATCACCCCGGTTGGGCATCCCCGCGATGCGATCTTCATCGAATATGAACTCACGGCTGTGAGCCAGCCGCATCTTCCGGGGCAGCCGTTTGAGTGAACACGCGAAGACCATTATGCATAGAAAGATAAGGAGACCCGCGAAGTAGGCGGAGTGAAAGACACCATTGAGCCCGAGGGCCAACACAAGCCGCCCCCGTAACTCGCCGTACGCGCCAACGTATGCATCGGGTTCCCCTCCCTGGGGTATCACTGCACCCAGAAGCGACCAGACAGCGAGAACGGCCATCACCGCAACTCCGACCCTGGTCGAGGTCAGGATACCGATGGCACCTCTTAGGATACGCACGGGATATGCTCCGCCTGTCTTCTATTGCACGCTGGCTTTGAAGCGCGCAATCGATCTGTCGAAGGTTGCCTCCACGTCATCCGGGAAATAGCATGCGGGCAGCTGACCCGACCGGCGGTGATAGGCGATGCATTCACAGCACTTACCCTTTTTGCCGCATGGTTCATAGGTGCAATTGCAGGCGGCCATGTTCTTTTCCCAGTTAGGACACTCCATCTTGTTCACTCCTCCCTCTGATCGACCTTGAGGCGGTCACGAGGATGATCTCGACCACACTGAGGCCCAGCATGAGCAGGAAGATGGACGGCAGGCCGAATCGCTCGCCGAAGACCCCGCCGATACCGCTGGCGAAAGCGCCGATTCCGAATGCGACGGTGTAGTTGATGCCGTAGACCGTTCCCCGCTTCATCGCTTGAGACGACTTTGCGATCAGCGTATTCTGCAGGGGCTGGAACCCGAAAATCAAGAGCACCGCGGGGGCGGTAATCAGAATCAAGAGAAGACCGCTTGCGAAATAGAACCCGACCGCAAGCAGAGCAAGCATGATGAAGACCAGCAGCAGATTCCTCTCGATTCGCCTCGCGCTTGAGGCAAGATACCCGCCGAGAAGCGGGCCTATGATCGATACCACGAGTATCCCCGAGGTAATCATACCCAGCCGCCCTACATCATCACCTATGAATGGGACGCGCTGTGAGAGATAAGACGGGAAGAAGGTCATGATGCCCCGGTAGATCAGACCGTAGACTGCACCGATAAGATAGATGAAGATCAATTTCTTTACCTGGCCTGCCGGTGCCCGGACCTGAGATGTCTCACGGACAGCCACAGTGGCGGACCTCCTGTGAAAACCGAGACCTGCGGTAAGAACCACGAGAAGGACCGTACCGACGGCGCCGAGCACCAGGTAGGAGTATGTCCAGCCGTATCTTGCTGTTATCGATCCGGCAACGACCGGGGCGGCTGCAACGCCGATCATCCCGCCCATGCCGTGTATCCCCATCCCCTTGCCGATCTCCTTAAGCGAGGTGCTGAGCAGGCTTAATGCCGCGGGATGATACATGCTTGCAAAGAGACCGATGAGCACAAGTGCGATCACCACTCCCACGGGCGTGGTCACGATGAAGACCAGGACCGACGCAGCTGTGGTACCGGCTATGCAGAGGACCAGCAACATCCTCGCACCAAGCCTGTCCGACAGGAATCCGGCCGGAAACGCCCCGAACCCGAAGGCCATGTATGACGCCATGCCCACAAAGCCGACTCCGGCAAACTCCAGATTCAGAGAAGTGCCCAGCGATTTGTAGATCGTCGGGAACACCAGCATGTATGCATGAGTAAGCGCGTGGCAGGCCGACACGGCGATGAGGATTGACTTTTCTTTCGGAGTCATCTCTGCCACCCGGAGGGTCTAATGGTTCCCTCCCTCAATTTCGCCCAGGATGGCTATGACGTCATCGGGTGACGCGGCTGACTTCAGCCTCGACAAAAGGTCCGGATCCTTGCCGATGAAGGCCACAGCCGAGAGGGCCTTCAGATACCTGGTTGACTCCTCGGGCGGAGCAAGGATCAGGAAAATCAGATGGCATGGTTTACCGTCGGCGGACTCGAAGTCGATGCCCTGTTTGGATATGCCGAGCGCTCCGACCAGCTCGCTCACTCCGGTCGTTCTTGCATGCGGGATCGCGATACCTTCTCCGATTCCGGTGCTGCCTTTCTCTTCGCGGTCGAGAGTATCAGTGACAAGCACTTCCTTGTCGCTCTGACTTGACGCGGCTATTAGCGCCGCCAGGTCTTCGATCACGGTCCATTTGTCGAGATCGGAGATATCAAGTTTGACTCTCTGAGGGGTTATTATCTTATGTAAAACCATCACCCACTACCTCCACAGTACGCATGTCGCTCAGGCTGAATCATAGAGTGTCCTTATCAACTGGTCTCCCTTCACCGTCAGCACAGGACACTTTGCCAGCCTTAGAATCATCTCGCCTTCGTCGAAAGAAGAATCCCTTCTGCTCATAGGCTCTTCAATCTCACCAATAATAATAAGACTCGCCCCCATGTGGGTAGCTTTATCTACCACTTCACGGTGCACGACGCCCTTGAGGAGCTCTGACGTTATATCGACGCCCTTCTCCCCCGCAAGCCGCTCCACGGCTGCAAGATAGCGTCTGCCGTCCTCTTCCAGATCACGTTCAAGATCGACCTCCTCCTCCTCGAGAAAGACCTTGGCACTGAGCAGTTCCTCGAGCATCTTCTCATTCACCACATACAAAGCATGTAGCCGGGCGCCATATGCCCTGGAGAGCGCCACCGCGTAGCGGGCCGCATCGAGGGCTGCCTCGGTGGCGTCCACATAGAGCACAATCTTCTCAAAAGGCGCACTGCTCATTGCCTCACCTCCCTGCGAGCTTCCAACCGCCCTTTTACGAGTTTCAGGATGAAGAAGGCCTCCATGTCCGCCTCCTCAAGTGAGTCTTGAATGTACTTGACGGTCTCCTCATAATCCGGAATGAAAACCCGTTCAAGTGCGTTGACCCGTCGTATTGTCTTCTGGATCTCCCGGGCAAGCCTGACGAGCGATATTCTGCTTTCGGCCAGTCTGCCTATGGCGGCGACTGCGTTCCTGAACCTCACCACGGCTTCATCGGTCCACACGGACGTGGCCGCCGGACCGTAGTGAGGCCGAGTGTCTTTCACGTCCACGCTCACGGTCGGAATACCCACACCCATGATTCGCCGCTCCCTCAAGCTGATGTCGGTCTGGACATTGACGGCCCTGGCTGCAAATGAGATCCCGGAACTGCCGCTTGCAAGCTCGGCCTCCTTGAGGGCAGCAAAGGCCTTGACCAGCTCCTCATCCACCACTTTCTGAGCCTCAACCGCCCGCGCCGTTAGTCCCTTGAGCTCGACCACAAGAATCTCGCGCTTCTGCTCAAGCAACTCATAACCCTCTTGAGCAAACTCGAGATCCCTCCTGAGATTGAGAAGGTTGGTGCGGGTGGGCGCTACTTCGTATTTTGCCATATCACTTACCGTAGTACTTACGAATCTCGTCCTCGGTTATCCTGTGAAGCTCCTCCCTCGGAAGCACCGAGAGCACCGTCCACCCGAGGTCAAGCGTCTGTTCTATTGTCCGGTCCTCATCGATCCCCTGGCTTAAGAACTGCTTCTCGAACGTGTCACCGAACTTAAGGTAGTCTTTGTCCATGGGGGTAAGCTCCTCCTCCCCTATCACCGAGGCGAGGGCTCTTATGTCCTTGACATGAGCATAGGCCGCGAAGAGCTGGCTTGCCAGATGAGCGTGATCCTCCCTGGTCATGCCTGTGCCGATTCCATCCTTCATCAAGCGTGAGAGCGACGGCAGGCCGGCAATCGGCGGGTAGATTCCGCGCTGGCTGAGATCCCGCTCCAGCACGATCTGGCCCTCCGTGATGTAACCCGAAAGATCGGGCACCGGATGAGAGATGTCGTCGTTGGGCATTGTGAGCACAGGCACCTGGGTTATCGATCCCTCGCGCCCGCTTATCATTCCGGATCGCTCATAGATGCTTGCAAGGTCACTATATAGGTAACCGGGATAACCCTTCCGGCTCGGGATCTCCTCGCGCTCGGTTGAGATCTCTCTCAGGGCTTCGCAGTAATTGGTCATGTCGGTAAGGATCACGAGCACATGCATCTTAAGATCGAGGGCAAGGTATTCCGCCACGGTCAGAGCCGCCCGCGGGGTGACCAGTCTTTCCACGCTCGGCGCATCTGCAAGGCTTAAGAACACAACGGCCCGCTCCATTGCGCCGGACTCCTCAAAATTCCTTATGTAGAACATGGCCTCGTCGTGCTTGATGCCCATGCCGGCAAAGACAACCGCAAACCGCGCCTCATCTCCCACGAGTTTCGCCTGGCGCGCAATCTGGGCGACGATCTGCATGTGCGGCAGCCCGCTTCCCGAGAAGATCGGAAGTTTCTGCCCTCTTACCAGCGTGTTCATTCCGTCTATGGCGGAAATACCCGTCTGGATGAACTGGCGGGGATACTCCCTTGCCGTGGGATTCACAGGGAGACCGTTGACATCGCGCTCTTCACCGATGGGATACGGCCCCTCGTCGGCAGGCCTTCCCAGACCGTCGAACACACGCCCCAACACATCGGGCGAGACGGGCATTCTGAGCGGGTGCCCCCTGAAACGTACCCTTGTGCTTCCCAGTTTAAGACCCGAGGTGCCCTCGAACACCTGGACGACCGCGGCACCGCTCGAGACCTCAAGCGTCATACCCAGTCTTACCCGGCCGCTTTCATCAAGCACCTCAACCAGCTCGTTGTAGCCGACGTCGTGGATGCCGCTTATCGCAACTATGGGACCTGAGATCTCGTCTATGCCGACATAATCACGCCGGTCGAGCAGGTTACGGTTTTCGTCGCTACGTAAAGAGGCTTCCGAATTCATGTATTGACTCCTCAAGCTTCTTCTGAAGCTTGTCGAGTTTCTCCGGCTGGTCGTTGGGACACTCGAATTTCATCTGCATTATGTCCCGGATGACCGGGAGTTTCTTCAGGCCCACCAGCGTTCCGCCCTTCTTGATCGCCTCCGATCCGAGGGTGTAAAAACTCACGATTATCTTAAGCATCCTGTATTGCTTTGCCGCAACACAGAAGGCATCAACCTCATCGTAGGCGTTTTGCTGGAGGAAGGCGTCCTTGAACATCCCGGCGACTTCGAGAACCAGACGTTGGCTGTCGGGAAGCACATCGGCGCCGACGAGTTTGACTACCCGCTCAAGGCGCGCTTCACGCTGCATTATGGATGCAAATGTCGATCTTAACTCCTTCCATTCACCTCGCGTCCTCTCCTCCCACCACTCGGCAACGTCGTCCGCGTACTCGGTGTAGCTCTCACGCCAGCTTACGGAAGGATAGTGCCGGGCATTCGCCAGCTGCTTGTCAAGCGCCCAGAAGGCTCTTACAAAGCGTTTGGTGTGCTGGGTCACGGGTTCGGAGAAGTCCCCCCCGGGAGGTGAGACCGCTCCTATCGTGGTAATCGAACCTTCCCTGCCCGAAAGCGTCTCCACCATGCCCGCGCGTTCGTAGAACTCCGCCAGGCGGGTCGGGAGATATGCCGGGAAGCCCTCATCGGCGGGCATCTCCTCCATCCTGCCCGAAAGCTCGCGCAGGGCCTCTGCCCACCGCGAAGTCGAATCGGCCATAACCGCAATGTGATAGCCCATGTCTCTATAGTATTCGGCTATGGTGATACCGGTGTAAATGCTTGCCTCCCTCGCCGCCACCGGCATGTTGGATGTGTTTGCTATGAGGATGGTTCGCTCCATGAGATATCTTCCGGTGCGCGGATCGATGATCTTGGGAAACTCAAGCAGTACCTCGGTCATCTCGTTGCCGCGCTCGCCGCACCCGATATAGACAACGATGTCGGCATCACACCACTTGGCAAGCGCATGCTGGATCATGGTCTTGCCGGTGCCGAATCCACCGGGCACCACCACTACCCCGCCCCGTGCCACCGGAAACAGCGTGTCCAGCACCCGCTGCCCCGTGATCAAGGGTATCAGGTGGGGTTGCCGGTTCCTATAAGGCCTGCCGGTTCTGACGGGCCATTTCTGGTAGAGCTTGACTTCCTCGTCGCGGCCGTCGTGCGAAAGCCTGGCAATCACGTGATCAACCGTGTAATCACCCTCCGCGGCGATCTCGACCAGGTTGCCGCCGGCCCTCGGAGGTAACATGATCCGGTGTTCTATCAGATCGGTCTCCTGGACCGTACCGATGATCATGCCCGGAGATGCTTGTCCTCCAGCCTTCACGACGGGCTTAAAATGCCAGGTCCTGTCCCTGTCCAGAGCGGGAACGTGGACCCCCTTCGATACGAAATCACCCGATCTCATCCTGATCACATCAAGCGGCCGCTGGACGCCGTCATAGATACCCCCGATGAGACCCGGTCCCAGCTCAACCGAGAGCGGCTCACCCTGACCATACACGGGTGCGCCCGGACGCAATCCCGTCGTGTCTTCATAGACCTGTATCCACGCGGACTTCTCCCTGATTCTCACAACCTCACCCACAAGTCGTTCCGCGCCGACAAAAACCAGCTCAAGCATCTCGGCGCCGGTAACCTCGCGTGCCTCGATCACGGGTCCGACGATCCGGCCTACCTTTCCAATGATTCTCTCAGTCATCGGTCTTCAAGACCTCTCTTACAATCACCGATCTCAAGGCGGGCTTCATCCGCTCAAGCCGGCGGGCAAACGTGTTGTCGAAGATTATCCTGCCTTCGCCCGAGACCGCGACACAACCTCCACCGGTAAGCGCAGGGTCGATCTCAAGCGTAATCGCTATCTCTCTACCCGTCTGTTCACCGGCGCGCCGGCTTATCTCGGCAAGCAGGCTATCGTCGGTGAGGTTCTGATCCGCCTGGCCTATCTTGAGCACGACCCCGGATCCACCGACCGCCGAGATCGCCTCGACTGCGAGGTTGGTGAGAGCTTGCCGGTATTCAGCCGGATTGCCCCTTATCTTCTGAAGCTCCTGGTCCATGGTATCAAACACCTTTAAGATCGCTTCTTCCCTGGCCCTGAGTACCATGCGCTTGGCCTCTATATGGCCGGTTGCAATCACTTTCGATTTCAGGGTCCGGGCCTTGGCCTCCGCCTTGCCGACGATCTCCTTGCGAATCTCGGCGGCTTCAGCCTCGGCCTTGTGCTGTTCGCTGTGTTCGCTGCGTCTGGCATTGTCGACAACGCGCCTGGCCTGAGACTCACCGTCCTTAAGGATCGTCTCTATGATTCCTTCTTCTGGTGCTGTGTCCGGTTGTCCACTCATATGCTTATTCCAATCGCCTTACGGACCACGTCCTCTATGCTGGGACGCTCCGGCGAAGGGCCCGAGGCATCGGGAATCTCGAGTACCAGCGGAAACCCCATGCCGTAGAGCCTGGCTTCCACCTCATCTCTTATTCTGTTTGCTACCGCTTCGGTGACAAGCACGATTCCCAGGTCCTTCCGCAATACTGCCTCATCGAGTGCAGCCAGCGCATCATCCCTTTCCTCCACTTGCTTTCCCTCGATCCCGACAAGCCGGAATCCGAGAACGGTCTGCCTGTCCCCCATCACAAAGAACTTCATGCTATACCTTGCCGAGTATCATGATTGCGATGATCAAGCCATAGATGGCTATACCCTCGGCAAGACCTACGAAGATCAGGGTCCTGCCCGCAACCTCCGGTTTCTCCCCGACCGCACCAACGGCCGCCGCACCCACGTAGGCTACCGCAATCCCCGCCCCGACACAACCTAAGCCGGTGGAAACAGCAGCAGCAAGGAATGCCCACCCCGCCGTGCTGGAGTCGGTCGTCCTCACCACCTGACCCTGCCCGGCTTGCGCCCTGGCTATGGTTACCGTGAAGATCGACAGCACAGCCAGCACAACGATCGCAAAGGAGATCATTATTATCTTTTCAATCACCGGTCTCGTCTTCAAATCATTCACCACCTTTCGCACTCTGGGGATGGGGACGACTCCCCACTATTCCTGCAGGCTCATACTTCGAACCCAAGCCCTTAAAGAACTTACCAAAGAACTCGTAATACTCCAACCTCAGGGCCTGGATGGTGACGACCAGTCCCTCAAGCAGGATTATCACCACGTTGCCCAGGATAAGGACAACCCATGAAAGCACCAGACCGCCCGGCCTGGCTGCGACCACCTTGGCAAGGGTGAAGACCGCGATAAAGAGCCCGGCATGCGCCAGACCAAACGCCGCGACACGAATGAAGGACACGGTGTTCGCGAGGTAACCCATCAGTATCTCGAGGATCTCGACAACTGTCTCCATCACGTAGGTGGCGACACCATCCGGCCACATCTGCCGGCGCTTCCCGATCAGCCTGAGGATGGGTGCCCGTACGACGAAAAGCGCAAGCGGTGCAACGAAGAGCCCGTAGAACACCACTGGTTTCGGCATCCCTCCCTCCGAGGCCATGAACTTGATCACAATGCCCACACCCGCCCAGTAGACCACCCCGACCAGCGGTCCCGCCTTGTCGAAGAAATTCTCAAGGAACGAATGAGATCTCAGCGAATTGATTATATTGAGGATTATGCCCAGGCTTACGACCGCGATTCCGAAACCGATGGCAACCTTGAAGAGACTCGTGATGTTCTCAAGCGGCTTCACCCATACCGTGCGGAGCACGTCTTCGAGCCCGAAGATGCTGCCGAAGAGGATCCCGAAACCGATAGCCGCCGCCCCGCAGTAGGCGGCGAGCGTACCCGCGTCTCGCCAGCGCTTCGACTTAAGCGCCACCACTATGCCCGCCGTGAGGAGCACAAGTCCGTGACCGACATCTCCGAACATCATACCGAACATCAACAGGAACGTGATGCCGACAAAGATAGTCGGATCGATCATCCGGTACGATGGAGTGCCGTAACTTGATACCAGCACCTCAAAGGGCTTCAGAAACGGAGGATGTTTGAAGAGCACCGGCACCTCGACCTTGCCTCCGGTCGATTCAACAAGTTTATCGGCTCCCGTTACCTCGACTATGGCCCTGCCCTCCGTTCTCTCTTTGAGGGCGGAAACAAGTGCATCCGTCTTCTCGCGGGGCACCCAGCCGGAGAAGAGACAGGTCTTCTCCGTGAGTTTACAGTAGTTCTTGATATCCAGGAGCAAGATCGCCGCTTCGACCCTGCTCAAGATATCCTCAATTACTGGAAGCACGCTGTCCCGCACACCCGCCAGGTCGCGTTTGACCTTGCCGAGATCCTGCTCAAGAGCACCCATTTCGTCCGTTACCTTCGATTCGATCTCCGATGAGACGCTCCCCAGGCCTTCAGGCATCCTGGTCTCGGTGAAACCGACCTGGCCGAGTGCATCCATAAGCCTGGATCTGTCCTTCCTCAGGACGACACCGACGATGGACACATTCTTCCCTTCCTGCCCGTACGGCAGAACCACCGAAGGTACCTGGCCAAGCAACGATCTTAAGGTTTCCATCTGCGATTCCGCTATTGTCCCTATGGCACTCGCAAGCAGGTTCGACCGCATCAGCCCCGAGACGGGCAGCCCGGCGGGAACAAGTGCTCCTATCTGGGAACGGAAACCCTTCAGTTCGCTGATCTTCTCGGTGAGGGCCCTTCTTCTTGAGAGGATGGGCGCTAGCTCGCTTTCGATCTTTCCTATTTTCTCGTCCACTTTGGGAAGGTCGACGATCCCTATGTCTTCACCCGTAGCCGGACCCCTCTCGAACGGCCCGGGCACGATACTCTCGATGAGTTCGTTGATCCTGCGGAGCCGTCTCGAATAGTCGATTGACAACCGCTCAACGCCCACATCCTGAAGATCCTCAGCCCACTCGTCGATCTCCGCGATCCTGGTCAGGTGAAGTACCCCGCTCCTTGCTATCTCCTCGAATACCGTATCCATGTCATCCTTCATTATCAACACGCTGACACGGTTCATTCTCTCAGCAACAAGCACGGTCTACTTACCTCAAGCCATAGAGCCTGTCCAGGATGTCACCATCACCGGCACCGAGCGTCTTCCCGGCAAAAACCGTATACAGATTCTTAAGCTCCGTCCGCTTAAGAAGGTAGAATGCGAACACACAGGTCATGCTGAACGGAAATCCCGCAAGCGCCCCTCTCGCCGTATCGACAGCCATCTCACGGACCATGCTCTCCATCATGGCAACGGCGCCAAGCTGAGAGGGTAACTTATCCTCCGTGGCAACTTGATCGGGCACGACCTCGGACCGGATTTTTCTCAGACCTTCGGATGTAAGCTTCGGATCACTGAGTTTCCGTGATATCTCCGATGGGCCATGAATGATATACTCATGAAAACTGGAAGGCTCTACTTCATGGTACTCGAGCAACCTCATCAGCCAGGATAGGTTGAGCATATCGATTTCGGCCGAGATTATCTTCGCGGCCTGCCTGGCATCGCTGCCGCCAAGGTCTCTTATCGCTTCGAGCAGCCTCTTGTAATAGTCCTTCTCCAATGCCATCTCAACGAAGAAGATCGACCGCTTATCCCGGTAGATCCCGACACTTGAGCTCACGGGTTCGAAATAGGGCGTGTGACGCAAGAGCAGTGCTATTTGCTCAAGTGTCTCGGCTTCGGTGACGTCGTAGACGGGCACGTCGTTGGCGACCGATGGATAGGTCAGGAACTCCTGAAGACTCAGGTCCTTGCCGTGCCAGAGCCTGAGTGCGAACTCGAGATTGTCAACTTCCCATCGTGCGAGAAGATCGACGCCCACATCGTGAGGTTTGCCTCTGAGTGCGTATATCGACCGCTTGAAGCGCGAGGCCGTCGCCTCCCGGAGGATCTTCTCGATACCCAGAACATCGGCCGGAGCATCGTCGGGTATCCACTCTGCGTAGGAAGACTTTCTCAAGGCTTGCCAGGCACCCTGGAGGGATTCACTGCGGGCTATCCTCTCGAAATCGGCCTTACCCAGCAGCTCCGACAGCATTGTCCGCGTGATTGCATTAGTGGCAGCATACCTCGCCAGCGATCTCATTCCTCAAGCCCGCTTATTTTCCGTACCGCCTGGGTGATCTGCGGGAAGTCCTTTATGTCTGCACTCTCAACGACCAGGTCGGCCCTGGTCTTTGCCTCGGCTATGATTCGCTCTTTCTCGGCATCAGCTTCCTGCCCGGCCCTTTCAAGAAGTCCCTGCGCCTCAGTGCGCGCGTCCTCTTTCGCCTTCTCTACGATCTTACGCCCTTCGGTGCGGGCGGCATCCACGATGACCCGCGCTTCCTCGCGGGCCTCCTGCGCCATCCGCTTGGCATCCTGCTCCGCCTTGAGTATCTTCTCGATGACCTCTTTCAAGCTGACGCTCCAGTGTCATTGCGATGCTCGGAGAGCCGTGGCAATCTCGTCCTCCACCACTTAATAGCCGCACTATAAACCACTCCCCGGTGACCGTCAAGGGAAACACAGGTGGAGTTTCCCCAAAAATCTCATGGGTCAAAGAGGTTAGGTTGCACTTGTGCATGTCCTGACACCAATCGAGCAACGAATGGCCTTCTGAGGACCTCTAAGAGCCTCTTTATCCCGTCGGCAAGAGCGTAGTATCTGAA
>JBDRNT010000163.1:0-25248 GCA_043810925.1 Candidatus Eiseniibacteriota bacterium | reverse complement strand
TGGCCCTCCTCGAAGACGGCCCCGGTAAGACCCTCGCCCTTGCCAACGACAAGCCTGTCCTGGCCGGGAGGGTCGTAATCCACACTCGCACCCAGTACGAGCTCCCCCGTGGCCGAGTCCTCGAGGAAGAGCTGACACCTGCCGACACCCATCACCTTGGAGATCATGTCGGCGACCAGAGCAAGCATTCTCTTGAGCTCCGGCCGTGAAGTCATTATCTCAAGCATCAAATCGGAGGGCAGGATCGCGCGCTTCTCCTTCCCGAAGAGCACTACGAGACTCCAGGATGAGGGGTCATGCGTCTCCGCCCAGATACGACCGCCGTGTCTGAATACGATGTTCTTCGCAACCTGGAGGGTCAGGCCCAGTGATCCTGCGTCCGTCGGGATCGCTTCCTTGCCTGAGACCGCACGAACCACCGATTCGACCTCGAGGCTCGCCGGCGAGGGCGTGATGGTTATCCTCGTCGTGAGGAAACTCTGGTCCTCATCAAGTGTGATGCGGAGCCGTGTATCCTCCCTGGTGAACCCGATCGCGGCTTCAAGCAGGTTCCTGAAGAGCAGGAAGACCATGCCACGGTCAACCCGTGCATGCGCCGGATTGGGAGGCGCGTCCACGACGACCTCCACCTGGTGATCAACGTACAGGGGTTCGAGAACCGTGCAGACGTCCCTCAGGATATCCGCTATGTTGGTCTCCTCCATCCTCAGGTCACCTTCTCCGAATTCCATTCTCGAAAGATCTATCACGCCGTTTACCGTGCTAAGCAGCTTGACCGTCTCCTCAACCACCGCGCCGAGGAATTTCTCTTTGAGTTTGAATGCCTTATCATCCAGCCTGTTGAGCACGGTTTGGGAATATGTCTTGATCGCATCGAGCGGCACCCGCATCTGGCTTGTCACGGCTGATATGAATTCCGCCTTGAGCCTGTCGGCACCGATCAACTCCTTGTGTGCCGATTCAAGCTCCTCAAGCTTCTTCTTGAGTTCCCGGCGCAGGCGCGTCTGCCTTATCGATGCAGCTGCATGGTTGGCCAGGATCGTAAGCAGCATGAGATCGCGGTCGCCGAACTTCTTGTCATGAGCGTCGCCCACATATAGAATCCCGAACACTTCATTGCCGGTTGCAAGCGGGACGGCCATTATCGATTGAAGATTTCCTATCCTGACGGCCGATGAGTCGCGTGACCTGGGATCGGTCTGGGCTCCGTTTATAACGAGCGGGTTACCGGTCGTAAGAACCCGGTCGGTCATTCCGCCTTTGCGCACGCGCCACCTGAGGTTCCTCTTGAATTCCTGGCTTATTCCCTTGGTCACACTTGCAAGAAGGTCTTTCTCTATGAAGATCGCGGCGCTTGCCGACTCGCAGCCGATCAACCGTGTTGCATCCTCCACCAGAGTGTCCATGATCCCGCCGGGTTCCGCCTCCTGGGATGTCGCCTGGCTAGCCTCATAGAGCCGGACTATGTTTTCCGATGTGGCCTCCCCCTCCAGCTTCTGCCGGGCCAGATCGACCTGCATCTGCTCAAGAGCTGAAGTCATCCGCTGAATCCTGCTGGAGAACACGATGGCGATCGCACCGGTGGCAAGGATCACCGCCGCAAGTGTCAGAACGGACGCCTGGCCGATTCCATCAATCAGGAGGTGTCCGGTCATGAAGGTGAGCGAGATCAGTATGCCGGTGTAGATACCGGTCTTCAGCCTGGAGGTCAAACTCTGGAAGCTTGAGATAAGAATGATCCCGAACGGAACCCCTAGGACTGCGAAGAGACCGCAATAGAGGGTGGCGACAAGACAGGTGCCCACCTCTGCGACCAGCATTGCGCCGCGGATTCGCCCTCCCCGTGCCGAAACCGGGACCGCCCATCTCCCCAGGAATGCAAAGACAACAAGCACGCCTGAGAGCACGACCGGCAGCACCGACAAGTCACCGCATGACTTGATGCCAAGAAGTGCTGCAATCGTCAGCAGGATAGGAAAACGTACTCTTAGATAGAGTGACGAATGGTGGTTGCCTTCAGTCTCAACGATTCTCAAGCCTCCCAACGGGCAACGGTTGCCCGTCTTTCCTCCTTTCCTTGACCACGACACTGCCTTCAAGTGTCTTGCCGTATCGCTTCAACTCTGAGGCGGTATCGCTGATACGGGCTATGTGGTCGAGTTTCCCGGCACTATTCTTAACGACGGCAATCGTCATGGTGAGAAGAGGAAACCTGTCGACCGTGCCTTTACGGTTGATCACCTCTACGTAGCCGCGTTCGATGTCTTCCTTGTCAAGGAGGTGGACGATCCTCTCGTCGAACATCTTGACGATGGTCGAGGCGATCGAATCGGAATTCTCGAGTGTTGAGACGATGACGAAATCATCACCGCCGACGTGGCCGACGAAATCGTCACCGGCACCGGCAACCTTGACTGCTTCCGTGATGATTTCGGCGGTCAGCTTTATCGCGTCGTCGCCGCGACGGTAACCATAATAGTCGTTGAATGCCTTGAAGTTGTCTATGTCCGCATACATGAAGACGAACCTGCCGTTATTGGCAATCCGTCTCTCAACCTCTTTTTCTATCGACACGTTACCGGGCAGACCGGTGAGGGGATTGGCCTGTCTCTGGAATTGACTCCACTGCAGGACGTTCTTCACCCTCATCAGCAGCTCGGTCATGGCGAATGGCTTGGCCACGTAGTCGTTTGCCCCGTCTTCGAGTCCCTGGAGCTTGTTTTCCAGGTTGGCCTTGGCGGTAACCATGATCACCGGTATGTGGCCTGTCTGGTAGTCGGCTTTGAGTCTCTTGCAGACCTCGTGGCCGTCCATGTTGGGCATCATCAAATCGAGAAGGATAAGATCGGGCGGAGAGGCTTCAACCGATTTCAAGGCCTGGACTCCGTCTTCTGCGGTGTCGACTGCGTAGCCGGCCTTCTCAAGCTGGAACCTGACAATCTTCCTTATGTGTTCCTCGTCATCGACCACGAGGATTCTCGGATTCTTGCCGAGAGGTCCTGCCATGATAGCCTTCCCCCCTGGGTTGTGTCCCTTGGCAGACAGGAACTCGCAACTACTGTGCCAGACGCGGGCACAAGGCCATCGGCCATGCTGTGATCAAGACACTGTACGCAAACAAGTTAGGGGAGGGGTGTTGACGATGCGTAAATGACAGGAGTCAGGAGTCAATGCGAATTGATGCAATTTGCAAATCAGAATGCATCATGCAATATCCCATCAGGCGTAGGATCTGGTCGAATAGGGCGAAATCGAAAGACCGGACGTCTCCCCGCTTCTGAAGCGAAGGAAGCCCGCGGCAGCCACGATCGCGGCGTTGTCTGTGCAGAGCTCCACCGGCGCAAGCAGGACATTGAGCCCGGAAGCTTCCGCCTTCGCAGTGAGCCCCTCTCTGAGAGCCGTGTTCGCCGCGACCCCCCCGACGGCCGATACCGACTTGACCCCGTTGTCCAGAGCGGCCCGGACTGTCTTTTCGATGAGTACGTCCGTGGCGGCCGCCTGAAAACTCGCTGCGATGTCGGCGGCAAGCGGCGGTGAGATCTCTCCCCGGTGCCTGTCTATGAAGTATCTGACAGCTGTCTTGAGACCGCTGAATGAGAACTCGTATGCCTTCAGCCTCACGGGTCTGGGAAAGTCTATCGCCTTGGGGTCACCCCTGAGCGCCGTCTTCTCGATCTCCGGTCCTCCGGGATACTCGAGCCCGAGCATGCGGGCGACCTTGTCGAAGGCCTCACCGGCCGCATCGTCACGCGTACAGCCCAGGAGCTTCTGGGACAGATCCGTTTCGACCAGGAAGAGATGGGTGTGACCGCCCGATACGACCAGGCAGACGAACGGGTCAGGCAATTCACCGTAGGTTATGTAAGTAGCCGCTATGTGCGACTCTATATGGTCAACACCGATCAGCGGCGTCCCAAGTGAAAAACAGAGGCTTTTCGCAAAAGCCACACCGACGATCAGCGATCCGATGAGTCCCGGACCGCTCGTAACCGCCACACAGTCAATGGAGTCAAGGCCCCCTCCTGCCTCCTCCATAGCCGATCGCACTATCGGGACGATCGCTCTTATATGGGCGCGGGAGGCAACCTCGGGAACCACACCGCCGAACCGGCTGTGGATCGACTGGGAGAGCACTATGTTCGAGACCACACGGCCGTCTTCGAAGACAGCTGCACCGGTCTCGTCACAAGATGTCTCTATTCCTAAGACTCTCACTAGCGTTGAACGAAGCTTATCTCATCCGGGGCAGCCGAGACGAGCTCGAAGTTGTAGGGTGCTTCCAGTCTTGCCTTGATCTCAAACACCTGTCCGTCGTCCCTGTCCCGTCCGACGGTCTTGACTTCAAAAAGCAGTGTTCCTTGTCTGACGACGGGTGTGAAGACCAGCTGCCCGCTGGGGAGATTGGTCACATCGACAATAAGACGGAGCTCCCGAGGATCAAGCGAATCAACCTGGGATTCCGCCCCTGAGATCACGACGTCAAGACTGTCGGGAGTGAACTTGCCCTTGACTCCACGTCCCGACACCGGCTCTACCGGCACGCCCGGTATCCCCAGTTCCTTCCTGGATTCGGCCCGAACGCTTACGACGATCTCCTCCACATCACTTGTCACGAACGGCAGAGCGGACAGGTCGACCCTGGCGGTGACCCTGCCCTTCTTCGCGAGCTGACCGACATCGATCCGTTCCGTTGGGACCGTGGTCAGGGTACCGACCACGCTCTTCGCGCCTGCGATCACGATCTCGGTAGGCTCAGGCGAGGCCCGTCCTATCATTACCTTATCTCTGGGGACGTCACCCTCAAACACGAGCTGCGGCGGGACCTTCCTGGTAACCAGGGTGTCGAGCTCCACTCTTATAGCCTTGGGCTCGATGACTTCAAGTACTTCGATTTCCTTATCCGGCGGCACCACGACCTCGCTGGGCGAGACAACATGAGTGACTATACCCGCTCCGGCCGGGGAGAGGTCTATCGCCAAATAGACATCCCCGATTCTCCACTTGAGGAACTTGCCGCGTCCCCTGATCTTCGCCCGCGCAACCAACGGTACCTCGGCGGCGAACGTCATGTCCGGGGCCATGTTCGTGTACTTGAGCGGGAGCTCTGTGATCACCTCAACCTGCCTGCGCTCGGCCACATTGATCCAGAGAAAGACGGCCAGCGCGAGTGCGGCGATCTTAAGCCCGATGTCGTGTCTTAAGAATGTCGGAATCCTCACCTCAACAAACCCCTGGAGTCAGGTCTTGAAATTGAGCGTTCTTGCTCGGTCATGCACTCCAATATAAGTGATTGATTCTGATTGTGTCAACAAACCCTCAACCCGCCGCGACAAACGCTCAATTTCAAGACCTGACCCCCCGGTAACTGAGGTTGAGGGCGAGGTCGAGCATGGTGGTGTCGAGGAGAAGCGCCATGTCGATGTTCCACCGGACAAGCTGGAAAGCCCTTTCTATCCGGCGGGTGGCCTCAAGCAGCGCCGTTTCGTCAATCCGGCGGGCATGCTCGGCGAGTGCGCTGCTTAGGGCCGGCACTCCCGTCGTATCGGGGAGACCGTGCCGGACACGGGCTACCTGGGCGAGCCAGAAGACAACGAGCTCCAGTGCCTGCCGGGCGGCCCGGCGCTGCTTTCGCCGGTGGTACCCGGCCTCCGCCAGCACAACGCCTGAAAAACTGAAGACGGCTTCGGTATGGCCCCCGCATATTGCATCGAAGACACTTCTCACCGCCTCAAGACTGTTTCTGATGTTTTCCATGCTGAGCTCAAGGAGCCTCCCCGGGCAGTTCTCCGAGAGCAAGGCCGCAAGCCGGATGTCCTCATCCTCTTCACCCACGAGACGGGCAACGGCAGCACCGATCTCGGTCTGCGTCAACCTGCTGAAACTCACCGTCTGGCACCTCGATAGGATCGTCGGGAAGAGCGCGTGTCTGTCGGATGTTATCAGGATCAGCACCGAGTCGGCAGGAGGTTCTTCAAGTGTCTTCAAGAGACAGTTCTGGGCTTCTGGTGTCAGTTTATGGGCGTCGTCGACGATGACGATCTTCCTGCCCTCCATCGTGGTCGTCATCGAGAGAAAGGTCTGGATCGGTCGTGTGAACTTCCATCCGTGGCGCGTTGTAATGTAGGCAATCGGAATCGCTCCCCGGTAGGGCATCTTCGAAAGCGGGTACTCGTAAAGCGAGGTCAGTAGCCCGTACTCATCGTCGGAAAGATCGCCCCGGTCGTAGTCCTTCCTGATCTTGTCACTGACGGGCTTGGGCGTGTAGCACTCCTTGGAAGGGACGGCACCCTTACCGAAGAGCTCATCCGTATCGAGCATGAGTCCATCTATGAGAAGATCCCTGTCGGTCCGGGGCAGGGGTTCCTTAAGATACCCCTTTTGACCAAGACCCCCTATGAGTTCCTCGTAGCGTCCCTTCCAGCCGGTTGCATCTATACCAAGCATCCGGCCGATCGCCTCCCGCTCAAGCCACCTCGGTTTCTGGACGTCCTCAAGGATGAGCAACTCAGGATGCGTGAACGAATCCATCAAGGTGCAGGACTCACACGTCTCCATCGCGCCTTCACACTTGCAGTTTATCGCGCGTGCAAAGACAAGACTCGCAAGACGCTTGCCCACACCGTCGGGACCGAGAAAGAGATAGGCATGTCCCAGGTTCTTCGACTTCGCGGCTTTGAGCAGGAACCCTATCGTCGCCGCGTTACCGATTATCCCGTTACTGGATTCCGTCATTTTTGCACACCCAGCGCCGTCACGAACCGCTCAAGTACGACCTGCGGTTTGATCGAGGTGCTCACGAGTTGCGTGTTGGCTTCAAGCAGTTTTCCAAGCAGCTTCATGAGGTCATCAAGACTGAAGTCGCCGCCCTTGCGGAACTTCATATAGGACGCATACGGTTTTTGCCTGAGGCATGTCGCTTCAAGCGGAATCCCGCCGGTCTCCACCCACGTCTTGAATGCCGGAAGCACACTGCTGTTAAACGCCGAAAAACCCATGGACTTGTCCCACCGCGCACTTTCACTTCCGAGATAGAGATGGATCTGGATGAGCCATCTTATCTCTCGCGACAGCCTCAGCACGATTCCGATAGGTGATTCACCTGCTTCCAGAAGATCGCTCAGCGTATCGAGGGCCCGCCCGACTTCCCGCATGAGGACGTGTTCGACCATCTCGAACACCTTCTCCGTCCTCGATCTTCCCACAACTGCGTCGATGTCGGCCTGCGTGATCTTCGGGGTATCACCCGAGTAGACGACGAGTTTTTCGATCTCCGAGTCAAGCGCCCTCATCGTCTGGCCCGTGGGGTCCTCCTCTCCCTTAAGGTCAAGCAGCGATTCGGCGACATCGGGAGAGGCCGATTTCCCTTCTTGTTTGAATCTTTCGACTATCCACCTGACCAGGCCGTCGTGGGCAAGCGCGTTGAGTTCAATCACACCGCCCTTCTTCTTTATCGCCTTCACGATTCGGAGCCGTTTGTCGACCTTGTCGGGGAGAAGTATGATGAATTGCCCGGGTGCAAGCCCGGCCGCGGTGCGTGCGTCCAGGTCGGAAGCCAGTTTGCCCCGGCCCGTGAGCTGAAACCGCTTGAGTATGGTCGCCTTGTTGGTTGAAAAGAGCGTGGGGGAAGTGATTTCACTCATCACTTCAGAGGTGCCCTGCTCCTTGCAGTCAATGGTCTCAACCGCGAGATCGTCATAGCCCTGACCACGTATGGCGGCAAGCACCCTGCCGAGTCCTTCCTCCACAAGGAACTCGTCATCACCGTAGATCAGATAGATGTCGTTCGGCTCACTCACGGTGTCCCCTACGCGGCCTCGGCGAATTCTCCCGAGGTGTAGCGATCCAGAACAGCATACCTGTGGAGCTCGATGATGCCCTGAACCACATCGGAATCGAACTGAGTGCCTGCGCCCGCACTTATTTTCTCAACCGCCTCATCCACACTCAACCGCCCACGGTACGGACGATCGGTTGTCATCGCAACAAAGGCATCAGACACTTTGAGTATGCTCGCTTCCTTCGGTATGTCATCGAGTATGAGTCCTCTGGGGTATCCCCTGCCGTCGGGTCTCTCGTGATGCGCATGGACGATCTCACCGATCCGCTTAAGGGCCCTCGCTCTTCCTATGATCGTCGCCCCGACCTCTGCGTGCTTTCTGACCGAAGCCCACTCATCGGCGGAAAGACATTCCTTCTTGGCGAGCACGCGCTTGCCGATCGCAAGATAGCCGATGTCATGAAGCAGGGCCGCGTATTCAAGGGCCTGCATACGCCAGCCTGAAAGCCCGATCCTGCGCCCGAGTTCAACCGCAAGCCCGGCCACCCGCTCCGACTCCCCACCGAGGAAAGGCGTACTCGAATCCACAGCGGTCGCCAGGGCGGCAACCGTCCCGCGCTGGGAGTTCTCAAGATCGAGGTTGATCCTCGAGCTCCTCGCATAGTAGATCAGCCAGAGGAAGAAGATCGCGACCAGGAGAATCGAGAGTCTCAGATAGACATAGGCGATGGCAACCCCCACAACGGGAACGGCGAATGACTGCGGCAGCATCCAGAGGTAGGTCGCTCTCCAGGTCCTCAAGGCGGATCTCCTGAGTTCCACGCTCGACCGGAATGACTCCAGGCACGTCGTGGTAAGAAAGCATGTCAGATGACAGAGGACGAAGGGCATCACCCATGCGAAGCTCAGTTTAACGCTCCAGTCGGTCAGAGCGAGCCTGGTACCACCCGATGCTCCGTAGACCAGACCGGCAAGTGCGAGCGAGACCGCCGTCTGTGACATGTCCACAAGCGATCTTGCGGTTGTGGACCTGAGGAACACCCGGCTCAATATCAACGTCGCAACGGCGCCGAGCCAGGCCGCGGCTGCGCCGCCGAAGGTTATGAGGACGGCAAATGCGACCACGGCCGTCCCGGTGACGGCCCCACCACCCTTTGCGGCCACATTGGTAAGGATCCCGGCCGCCAGCAGCAGGAGAAACCAGATCGCGATCGCGCTGGGATTTGCACGGACAGTCAGTATGAGTTCAGGCAGCCTGAAAACTAGGAGGGCCAACGCAACGGCGGTTATCACCACGGCATAAGCACTGGCCCTGTTCTTCATTGTGTCTGATGTCTTTCAGCTCGGTATTTTCGCCACAAGAATCACGTCTTAGAGTCACATCTTATCGTGCGGAAGAACCCAACGGGATTCAACCTCGAAGAGCCTACCAGTTCACCCCGAGGTTGGCAACACAATTCACCCTGCATCCAGACTGAGGATCTCGTGCTTCCGCCGGCCGAGCAGCCGGCAGAGGTATTCCACCACCACGGGGTCAAATTCGCTGCCTGAGCCCACGCGCAACTCTTCAACCGCCTCATCCAGGGTCTTGCCCCTCCGGTAGGGCCGGTCGGATACCATCGCATCGAATGCATCCGCCACATTGAGAATCCTCGCCCCGACCGGGATCTCATGCCCTTTGAGGCCGTCGGGATAACCACGGCCGTCAGGTCGTTCATGATGGTACCTTACTATGTCCACCGATTTCTTCAGCAACTCGACATGAGAGACGACTTCGGCACTCGAGAGGGGATGCTGTCTCACGCATGCCGTCTCCTCGGGTCCCAGGGGACCGGGCTTGGAGAGTATCTCGATATCGACACTGAGTTTGCCTATGTCATGGAGAAGTGCCCCGCCCTCGATTACCTCAACCGTCGACTCGGCGAACCCCATCTCCCTTGCAAGCATCGCCGCAAGTCTTGCAACCCTGTTGGAATGGTCGTAGGTGTACTTGTCCCTCGCATCCACTGAGGAGGACAGCGCCTTCAGGGCTTCGACCCTTGACGCCCGCAGGTCGAGGTTACGCTTGAGAGCGTCCCGCGTGAGAACAGTCGGAAATGCGAAGAGGACGAATGCCGTCATGCCGATATCTCTGTAGCTGATCGAAATCACGGCACCGAGAACGGCGGTGAAGAGCATGTGGTGCAGGCTCTTCCCGAAGTTCAGGAACCAGAATTCTCCGAAGGCATACTCACGCCGCTCACGGAATACCGTCTCGACGACCGATGCGATAACAAGGAAACCAAGTGATGAGAGCAGAAGCGCTGGAATCGCACTGCCCGATAGCGCCCACACACGCAGGTCACTCCCGCCAAGTTGTTGCCGGTGTAGACCGCCGCTCAGCGCAAGCACGTTCAGCGTCGGTACGAGGGCCCGCCACATGGCGACCGTGGCGACGATAGCCACGGCATTTCTGATTGATGCGACCAGAGCTGTTCGCCTCATTTGAGGGCCGACACTGGCCGTTACGATCGCAGCGCCGACACCCGCCACTGCGACTTCACTCCGCCCGGTAAGAAGACCGAGGGCAACCAGCAGCGCATCACAGGGAAAGAAGAGCCCCCTCCACGGAAGCCGGATTGTAAGCGCACAAAGGACCGCTCCCAGGGCGAGTATGATCGCCGCCTCGACATAGCCGAACCCGAGGTATACCGAAACCGCACCGACCATGCCTGATCCCACCACGAACAGCACGGCTCTAAGAGCAATACGCCCGGATGGTCCATCACCACGGACCGGCTCAAGCGTTCGCACGCAAGTCCTGTTTCTTTCGGGCCGGGTCATCTCAATAGTAGATCCTCTTCAGTCCCGCTTCCCACGCCGCGTCGAGTACCGCTCTGAACTCTCCCCTGTCGAGTCTCCCCGCAATCTCGGGGAAGCGCCCGGCGTTGTAGCACGGTCTGTACTGGTTCATCACGTTAACGAACGTTTCCGGAGAAATCTCCGTCGCCAGGAACTTAAAGATCTGTTTCGACTCTTCAAGCATACCCGGCATAACAAGATGTCGCACAAGGAGCCCCCTATGCGCAAGTCCATTCTTCACGACAAGATCACCCGTCTGAGCGTGCATCTCCTTCACCGCCGTCCTCGCGAAATCGGGATAGTCGGGTGCGTCACAGTATTTCCCGGAAGAGGCCGGGTTTGAGAACTTAAGATCGGGCATATATATATCCACGATGTTCTCCAGGAGCTTGAGTGTTCCAACCTCCTCATAGCCGCCGCAATTGTACACGATCGGGACCGAGAGCCCCCGGGCCGCCGCGATCATCACGGCGCGAATGATTTGAGGTACGAAATGGGTCGGAGTGACGAAGTTGATATTGTGGCAACCGGTCTCCTGAAGCTTCAGCATCATCATCGAGACGTCTTCCGCGCTGACATCGCGGCCCTCCCCCTGGTTGCTTATGTCGTAGTTCTGGCAGAAGCAACACCCCAGATTACAACCCGCAAGAAAGATCGTACCGGAGCCGTGCTTGCCCACAAGCGGGCTTTCCTCTCCATAGTGGGGTCCGTAGCTTGATACCCTGAGCGATTCCCCGACTTTGCAGAAGCCGAGTTCACCCGCCGTCCTGTCAACACCACATCTCCTCGGACACAGATCGCATGCAGCCAGTTTTCGATCCGCACGAGTTATGATGTCATCAAACCCGCCTGAGGATAAGATCTTTCTGTAGCTGGGATAACACTCGGATGCCATCATCACCCCTGAGGATGGAAGATGTTCTTAAGAGAAGACACTGGAGCAGGGCATTGCTCAGTCAACTACTATATCGGATGGGAGTATGAAGTTCAAGGGATTCTGCGCCACACCGTTCACACTGACCTCATAATGCAGATGCGGCGCGGTCGATCGCCCGGTGTTTCCGAGATAGGCGATCACATCGCCACGCTTGACCGTCTTACCTTTCTTAACAAGCAGTTTCGCGTTGTGGGCATACTTCGTGATGATCCCGTTACCGTGATCGATCTTGATGGTGTAGCCGTAACCGCGCTCATACTTGGAATGGGAGACGACACCGTCGGCGGTCGCGTAAACATTCGAACCCTGCCGCGCCGAGAAATCGACACCTTCGTGACGGCTCTTCCTGCCGGTGAATGGATCCGTGCGTCTGCCGAAATAGCTGCTTATGTACCCGACGTCGACCGGTCTGATCGAGGGCAGATGGTCAAGATCATCCGATCGTTCCTTGAGCCGTTCGAGGATTTCACTGTAACTGTGACGCTGGAGTTTTATCTGTCTGAGAAGCCTGTCCACGTCCTGGTTAAGCGACGTGAGACTCCCACCCCCCGGCTCGAGCAAAGCAGCGTCCGTCGGAAGCTGCGGGCCACCGACACCGACCTCCCATGTGTCCTTATCCATGGGATCGAGATCCGCAAGGATTCTGACCTGTTCCTCGAATTCGACATGCTCCGCCATAGCACCCTCAAGACCCTCCACCTTGCCGCTGAGTTTGGCCACCTCGCTCCTCAGGATCTCGTTTTCCTGCTCAAGCTCGGCGAGCCTTGCCCTGTTCACGGCATCGGTGAAACTTCTGAAGCCCCAGAATGCTGAGAAACCTATGAAGACCGCGAACAGGACCACGGCTACAGTCGCCGTCCGCTTGCTCACAGAAAAGGTTCTTGGCTCTGATCTTGGAGATTTCATGAATATGAACGTCATCTTCCCTGTGGTCACACTCACCCCTTGGTACACTCCTATACAGGGGGGAAAATTACCAGAGTGTGAACCGGTTTGTCAAGTTAAAATCCGGGTCAGTTCAGATATGCCTGGAGATAGGAGCTGCGTGAAGCATGCCTCAGCCTCTTTATGGCCTTCTCCTTTATCTGTCTGACACGCTCCCTTGTAAGCCCTAGAATCCTCCCGATCTCCTCCAGTGTCAGCGCCTCTTCACGGCCTATCCCGAAGTAAAGCGTCAGGATCTTCGCTTCCCGTCCACTAAGAGTGTCCAGCGCCTCCGCGATGTCTTCCTGAAGCGATCTCTCTATCACCTCTGTATCCGGCGACGGAGCATCGGCGTCAGGTATCACTTCGCGAAGCGAGCTATCATCCTCATCCGATGTCGGAGCGTCAATCGACAGATGAGGTATCGACACCTTAAGCGTATCCGTAACTTCCTTCTCACTGATATCAAGATGATCTGCGATCTCACTCGGGGTCGGCTCACGCCCGAGTTCGTGGCCCAGCGCACCGGAGGTCTTCCCTATCCGGCTCAAGGTCCCCGCCCTGTTAAGGGGGAGCCTCACGATCCTCGACTGCTCGGCGATTGCCTGGAGGATACGCTGTCTTATCCACCAGATCGCATACGAGATGAACTTGCATCCCTTGTTCTCATCAAAGGTCTTCGCGGCCCTGACGAGACCGGCATTACCTTCACTGATGAGATCGGCCAGACTGAGTCCCCGGTTCCTGTACTGGCGGGCAACGCTCACCACAAAGCGAAGATTGCCCTTTACCAGCTGCTCGAGAGCCTCATGCTCACCTTTTCTGATACGTTTGGCCAGAACGCCTTCCTGCTCCGGCCTCAAAAGCGGCTCGTCGCTGATCTCTCTCAGATACAGCGCGAGCGACTTCTCCTCTTCGACAAAACCTCTCTCGCTACCAATCATCTTCCTCACCCCATCATCCAACCCGGGTTCGCGACCACACGTGCCTAATCCAGTCTGAATCTACTTAGGTCCGCCTATTCCTGGCTGGGCTTCACGGCAATATACCGGTTGACATCCTGTCTCTTGACGAGGAAAAGCACAGGCTTATCCTTCTTCTCCTTCGCCCCCTCTATCAACTCCTCGAAGTCACCCAGACCTCCGACGTCCTCCTTGTTTATCTCCTCCACGACATCGCCAATCATCAAGCCTGCCTCTGAAGCGGGACTGTTCTCGGCGACATCGGTAATTACTACACCAGTTTCCACATCTGGGGGAGCAACTCGCCTGCCCTCCGCACCCGTTACATCATCGACCTGAAGCCCAAGCCACTCTTGTCTCGTTCTTCTGCTCCCGGCCTGCACTGTCTCTGTAGGGCGCTCACCAAGTTTTATTGTGAATGTTTTGCGATCACCGTCTCTCAAAACAGTCAGTGGGACTTCTTTATCGACACCTGCGCCGGCAACCTTTAGCCTGAATTGGTCCACGTCACCTACCAGATCGCCGTTAAACTCCGTTATTATGTCGCCACGTTCGATGCCGGCCCTCTCCGCCGGTCCGTCTTCGACAACGGAACCCACCAGAATACCGCTCTTGGTCTCAACGCCGAACGTCTCAGCCAGATCCCTGGTTATCTCCTGGGGCAGTATACCCAGGTAGCCCCACGAGACCTTTCCATGCTCAATGATCTCATCAGCAACGTGCTTGACGAGATTGATCGGTATCGCGAACCCGATGCCCTGGCCAAGCGGGTTTATGGCCGTGTTCATTCCCACAGCCTCGCCCGCGATGTTCACAAGCGGTCCGCCGCTGTTACCGAAGTTTATCGATGCATCCGTCTGTATGAAATCCTGAAGCGCCGGCGTACCGCCCACAATGTTCAGGGCCGACCGCCCCTTGGCGCTGATCACACCAACTGTTACCGTACCATCCAGCCGTCCGAACGGGTTACCGATGGCAATCGCCCAGTCGCCTACCCTGATCGCATCGGAATCACCTAAATTGACGACCGGCAGCCCCTCGCTGTCCTCCACCTTGAGAATCGCGATGTCAGTATTGGGGTCGCTCCCCACGACAGAGGCTTCATACTCCGTCTCGTCCAGCAACCGGACTATGATCTCTTCAGCATCCGCAACAACATGATGATTAGTTACCACATAGCCGCGTTCGTCGAAAATGAAACCTGATGCGAACGACGGAACCTCGTACTCTCTCCGCTGGAGATCCGGCATCATGTCCCGGAAGAAACGCCCGAACGGCTCGTCCGTTCCGAACGGCGACCCGGTCGCGACCGTCTTCTTCGTATCTATGCTGACGACCGCAGGCATCACCCTGTCTGCGACCGCTACAAAGGGACTCGGCTCGATTCCACCGCTCAAGACTGAACCGCTTGCGGTGACGGTTCGCTCCTGCTTCTCCGTCTGCGGAGTGTCCTCAGCACGCGTACCGGCCCACTCGCCACAACCCAGCACCAGGCTGAGTGCAAGCATGCATGCTGCCAGTCTAGATCCACTCGTCCTCAAGATACGTCTCCCCTCTCTCGGTGGTGGTGTATGCCCTCGCCTTACGATGAGTTAAACCAGGATCCGTAAGAAAAGTTCCGCAGTGACGACCTTAAAGGGACACTCCCCCATCCTCACAAGACCGGCATCGATTGTACCCGAAGCCCTAGTTACTGTCAATAGTTTTCTTGCCTTCCCGGGGGCCATCTGCTATATTGTCCCCACCGATTTTGACGCAGAATGTCGGTTGGGGGTTCGATTGCACGCACAAAAACCGCACGGCCCCGTGTATTTCCTCTCAGATCTCCACCTGGGGGCCTATCCGGAGGCGGAGAAGTCCTCGATTCCGATGCTTATGGACTTCTTGAGCATGATCGAGGAGCACAACGGCAGGCTGTATATTGTAGGGGACTTTCTCGATTTCTGGTTCGAATACAGGGCTGTGGTTCCCCGGCGGCCGTTCAAACTGCTTTCCCGGCTCAGTACCATGGTCGGAAACGGGTGCGAGGTTACCTATGTGGCGGGCAACCACGACTACTGGGTGGGCAGTTTCCTGGCAGACGATGTGGGACTGGCCACGCATACCGACATCCTCGAGACCTCAATTGACGGCAAGAGGTTCCTCATATCCCACGGTGACGGCATCGCAACAACGGGGGACTTCGGCTACAGGGCCCTGAAGACCGTACTCCACAGCAGGCTCGCCTCCGCAGGCTTCAGACTGGTTCATCCCGATGTCGGCATGGGGATCGCACGGCTTGTCTCGAAACTGAGCAGGAAGCGCAGCGACAAGAACAACGATCGGCCCGACCTGGAGGCATTTGTCAAGCGGCAGGTCAAACGTGGGATTGACTACGTTATCCTGGGGCACCTTCACAGACCAAATCTGTTTGAGGTCGGCGGCACCCGCTGCATGGTCGTGGGAGACTGGATCGACAACTTCACCTACGGGCTTTTCACCAACGGCACCCTCAGCCTCGAAAAATGGAAATAAAACCGGGAAATACCGGGATCAGTACCGGGGTCGGGTCTTGAAATCAAGCGTTTTGGCCGGGGCCAGAGGCGAGGGGAAGATCCCGCCGACTTCTTCCTTGACACAGGTCAGAGCAAATGTTACTCTATTTATTAGAGTACTTTAAACCTTTGAAACCAGGATGGAAGGTGTCGACATGGATAGATCGCAAGCACAGGAAGAACTGGCCTTCATAAAGAAGGTAATGGAAGACAGTCAGAGAGTCATCGTAGATAATGGTAAGCAGTACATTCTCTGGAGTCTTCTGGTCCTGGCTGGAATAGCAATCAAGTACGTGCTCGAAGGCTTGGGAGCCGCCTTCAGCCATGCCTGGCTGTGGGTACCGATTATTGCCATCGGATGGTTGCTGAGCTTTATGCTGAAAAGAAGCACCTACTCTGAGATCCGTGTGAAGACCTTCGCTCAGAGAACTCTGGAGGCCGTCTGGTCGGGTTGGGGCGTAGCAATCCCGATACTGACTCTCATAGGTTACTTCTCCGGGGCGATTGAGTCGTGGGCGATCTCTCCGGTGGTGGCGACCCTCTTTGGAAGCGTGTGCTTTACGACCGGCCTGATCACAACCAATGCCTGGCTGCGCAACACGGCCATTCTCTGGTGGGCTGGTGCTGTCTTCATGTTTCTGGTGCCCAGCGAGTATTCCGTCGCCATGTTGGCCGGGATGTTCGTCCTGCTCCAGCTGGTGCCGGGCATCGTGATCTATAAGAGGTGGAAGGCGGATCTGGGTCGATAGACCTATGAGTGAATTCGACTATAAACAGCTCGATGACGTGATTCATTCCCGGGTACGGCTGGCAGTCATGGCCGTGCTTGTCAATGTCGACGAGGCCCAGTTTACATTCATAAGAGACAAAATCAATGCGACCGACGGCAATCTCAGCGCCAATCTTCGAAAACTTGAAGAGGCGGGGTATATATCAGCAGCAAAGACCTTCAGAGAGCGCCGTCCGGTTTCTCATTACCGGATCACCGAGAAGGGACGCCGGGCGTTTAAGAAGTATCTTGCGCAGTTGGAAAGGATACTCAGGCCATAGTTTTTTTTACACATTAACTTTAATAACTGAAGTACTCTGGTTTATTGAGCATAGTCGCTCACATCGTCAAGGGAGGTAAACATGAGAGGTTGCCACCGTTTGTTCCGCTACGGCCACGTTGGCTGTTGTATCGGGGCCGACAGGCCGGTCGACCGGTCCAGCCTGAAGATGAAGGTGCGGGCGGCATGGAGGACCGTTCTTGCATTAGGTCTCATGCTCTCTCCTCTGGTCTCGCCCACCCCGGCAGTTGCTGATTCCGGGGGGCCGGTGTCCGAGGGATTCCTGATCCCACAGGGTGAGACCTACGTTACACAGACGACGGATCTCGAGACCGGCTATTCGTCTGTGGATACGACCCTGGTGACCTACGTCGAGGAAGACGGCCGGCCGTACTACCTCGTGAAACGTACCGGCGGGGGGATGACTACCTCGATTTGGATGAGTCGAGACGGTCTCCTGCCATATCGGTATCAGAGTCTCGACAGCAGTGGGAGTGTCGAAAGGCAGATCGATTTCTCAGGACAAACGCTGCGCATCACAGGCGAGGGCGAAGGGCAGGCACGCATCGTAGAAGTAGAGGCTGATGCCGACACGCACACCGGCGCTACGCTCCTCCACCACCTGCGGGCATTCTCCCACCAAAGCAATTCGGACAAGGTGGACCTGAGACTGCTGGTTGACCGCGGTCAAGACACATTCCGCATTGTCGATGTGTACGCAAAACGCAGGGGTCAAGCAGATGTCGTGGTCCCGGGAGGGACCTTTCGCTGCGTCGAGATCGAGTTCGGTGTAGCAGGGATGATAGGCCGGCTATTCTGGAGTACCCGGTATCATTACTACTACACTGCAGACCCGCCTTGCCATCTAGTGAAATACGTCGATCCCGGTAGGAAGCATATAGAGCTGATTCAGTATGGTCGGGTTGAAAAGACACGCACCGTTGGAGGCGATTAAGGCCGCCGCAAAAAGGAAGGAGTAACACGTATGAGACTCAGAAATGAAGCCATCGCAGGTGTCGTCGCGGGGTTGCTTATGGGGCTGGCTCTGTTTGTTGGCGGTGCAATCGCGTCACGTATCATATACGGACCGCAATTCGCACCGGACGGCAAGTTCGAACCTTCAGAGCTGAATCCGTTGTATTTCCTCTGGACCAAGCTCGCAATTGGAGGAGTACTCGGCCTGATGTTGTCGCTGATCTATGCAAGCATGCCTCTGACGAAAAGGCTGGATACCGTAGTCGGGGGGCTAAAGCACGGTTTCCTCTTGTGGTTCGTGATCTGGCTCTGGAAGATCTCTCATCCTCTCGTCTATGGCCCGATCGGCGGCAGGGATCAGCTTTTCTGGCTGGTCTATTCGTTATCCGGATTCCTGGGGTTGGGCGCGGCATTTGGGCTCATGCGCAAGAGACTGAGCCGGTGAGGGACCAAGCGGGGATGCAATCGATCGTCCGGGGTGGAAACCCCTATGCTGCATGGATCCGGGAGTGTCCGGCATGGCAACCGGACGTTACGATGTGCCTAAGGTGAGGGGAAGATCGCGCCGACCTTAAACCCGAGCGAAACCCTGTGGGTGCCGCCCAGATTCTCACCCAGGTCGACGTAAGCATAGTCTACAGATGTACCGGCCAGGGCCAGCCCCACCCCGAAGGTGAGGTCGCCGTTGTCATAAGTGCCTCTGTGACCGAGTCTCACCGCCACGATGTCGGATAGTCCGATCTCAAGCCCTGCAAGCATCCCTCCGTCACGGTCCCTGGTCTTCTCGTATGCCAGGGCAACAACACCCTGCATGTACGGCGGAAGCCACATCGGCTCGTAGCTCACCCCGCCCTGCCACGTAAGAGGCAGCGGGAAACTCTCATCATGGTAACCCATCTCGGTACCCAGGTTCCTCATCACAAGACCCGCCGAGAGGCCACCGCGGGCGAGTCTCATCGGAACGGTGTAGCCGAGACCCAGGTCGATGGCAAGCCCCGTCGCCGCATCCCATCCGATCTTCTCATACAGGGTCTTACCTGTAATACCGACGCTGAGCGAAGGCGTAAGGGCTCTTGCGTATGAGCCGCTCACAAAGAAATCGAAGTACCGGAAACTGCCGAGATACCTGCCCACCGCATCGTATTCATCCAGAGGATCGGTATGGAGTCCCACGACCGAGATACCGAATGCCTGCTTCCCGCTCGATGTCCCCATCGTCAGGGATTCAAGCGATATATCTTCAAACCAGGACGTGTGCGAGAACGTTATCAGCGTGCCGTCCATGCTCGTAAGATGTGATGGATTCGCCTCGGCCCAGGTGGCATCCCGCACGGCTGCAGCCGCCTCACCCATCGCCGAGACTCTCGGCAATGTCGATAACCTGAGGAATTGCATACATGTGGGTGATGACCAGGCACCGGCCGCCAGCATGAGAACAAGCAACCCGGCTCCCGCGAACCTCATCATCCCACCAACCCTGCCATCCATCCGTCTCACGCTTACACCTCCCACGTCAACACCTCCACCAGGACCTCAGTAATTAAGTGTCGTGTCACCGGAATAACGGTTCTCAATTAAGTATCACGCTCTCGCAGTTGAATGTCAAGGAGGCGTTCGGATTCTTCAAGGGCTTCGTGGACACGCCCGGGGTCACTACCGCCACCCTGGCAGACGGCCGGCTTGCCGCCGCCCCTCCCATCCACAAGTTCACAGGCAACGGCGATCAGTTTCCTCATGTCCGCCGGCACATCCTCCGACCTTGAGAACACAAGATGCACCCGATCCTTACCCGATGCAAGCAGTGCCACCGTGTTCCCCTTTCCGGTAAGCCGAAGAGCCATGTCCTTGATATCGGCCGCGCTACTTCCGTCAAGATAGGCCGATACCACACGCGTGCCGGAGATCTCGCGGGCGCGTGTCTCAATCTCAGCGATTTCATACTCGAGCAGTTCGGCCCTTAAGGATTCCACCTGGCGCCGCAGGTCCTTGTGACTGTCATAAAGGTCAAAGACCTGAGCGGGTATGCCGGTATCCTTCGTGGTCTGCCGCTGGGCAAGATCGACTATAAAGCGGCTCTTCCAGAAGTAGTCGGCCTCAGCAAGAGCGCCGCATAAGAACTCCGCCCGCGTGGCATCCCTCACCTTCTCCCACCGGAGTATCTTTATGAGACCGACCTCACCCGTCATCCGGCAGTGGGTACCACCACAGGGGGACTTGTCAAAGCCGTCGACTTCGACGATTCTAAGGAGATCCCTCGCAGGATCCTGCTTTACACGCAGCCCGCTTACCTCACCTGCCTTCGCCTCATAAACCCTGACCTCGCGGTTCTCGAAGACGATGGAGTTGCTCAGCCGCTCGACCTTTTCCATGTCATCCCACGTAAGGTCGAGTTTCGAGACATCCACAGTCGAGTGACCGGTACCAAGTCTGGATGAGACCGTCTTTGCATCGAGAACGGAAACGAACGCCTGGGAGAGGATATGCTGCCCCGTATGCTGCTGCATATTCGTAAACCGTCTCGCCCAGTCGATCTTAGCCCTTACGGTATCGCCCGGACCAAACGGCGGCCCGGCTGAGGATATGTGGAGGATGTCTCCATCTTGCTCAATCACGCTTTCAATTGTAAGCCCTTCGATCGAACCGGTGTCGCATGGCTGTCCGCCTGATTCGGGATAAAAGAGGGTGCCTTCAAGGACGGTTGCGTACTCATCACCGTGCTTTAAGACCGAGACTACGCCGCTTTCGAACTCGGTGGCATAGCTGTCATCCTGGTAGCGCCGCTGGGTCAAGTCTACTCTTCCCCGGGCGCATCGGGTATCCGGGCGCGTAGCTTATCCAGTCGGGGTAGTAGCATGCCCACCTTGTGGGACGCCAGAGCGTATATGACGTCGGATGCGGTGGTTCGGGTATAGATGCGGTCCGTCCCCACCGCGGCGCCGAACACGAGTTCATGCTCGCCCTCGGCGGTTCTAAACCACACTGAAGAGTCCGCCATGGCGAGACCGTATTCGGGCAGAGATGTTCTTCCCGCGAAGTCATCGCACCGGAGCCGCCCGAGGGTTCTCACGAGCCTCGAGACCGCATTAGGATCGACGGCCGTACTCTCGGGTCTGCTTATGAACCACTCGCCTGCCCGGTCCTTGAGGAGCACAATCGTCTCACCCGGTCGCTTGATGGCGATTTCGAGGAAATCATCAGGCTCAAATGCGTAAATCGTCTTATCCTGCCAGGACCGGTTGCCTCGCTCGAATGCCTGTGGCAGATAACCCGGAGCAAGGATCACGTCGTCCGATCCCGCATCCCTTACATATGTACTCTGGTAGTCGGGTCCGGCCTTCCCGATCACAAATGAGGCCGCGGTGGCGTCATCGGTCGTCTCTATGTCGACATTGATGCCGCTCGCGTCCACCTGGTAGAGTGTCTGCTTCTCAGGATTGGACGAGATGATATCCTTGCGTGAGAAGCCGGTGATCTTATCCAGCATGGCCTCGACCACGCCGCCCTCAGCGGGGAAGGAGTCCTCACTGACGACAAGCCACTGACCATCCTCCTTTTTCTCGATCACCGTCTCCCGTTCCTTGCCCACTATTGTTATCCTGGCCGCCGATTCCCGCCGGAACCCCGGGTAAAGCGGTTTCTCCCTGGCGGACCTGTCCACACCCAACCTGAGAATCGCGAAGATCGCAACCAGGATCGCAAGCACGACCAGGAGCCCCATCTTCACCTTCATGGTTTCACCACCTGTTCTCTCTTCTGCGTGATGACCTGAAGTAACGTCTGATCAGACCCCAGATGATCAACACCGTGGGTATCCCGAAGGTCGACGCGAACCTGATGGTCGCTTTGCTGCGTTCACCGATCTGCTTAAGCGGTCTTGTCGTTACGCCTCTCGATCTTATACCGATAAGACTGTCGCCCAGGGTGAGCCAGTCGACTGCGTTAAGGAAGAAGGTCCGGTTCTCGGGGTACTGCCCCAGAAAGTCATTGGCAACGAACCTCGAATTGCCGACCAGGATGATTTGAGTCTCGGGACTCGTGTCCAGTCTGATTCCGTCCCACGGCTCCCCCGTACCGGCAGTGGGCACCGGCCGGCCCGCAAAGAAGCTTGAGAACCTGCCCCTTAAGAGCACAGCAAGATTGCGTGGCGCGACCTCAGTGAGCGGCATGAAGTTACGCTGAGGATTAAGATCGAACTGACGCTCTTCCGTCCACGATTCGGGTGAGCTTCTGGCGAGGACCACCGCCTCAGGCGCACCATCGCCCACTGCGGTGATTTCGATACTGCTCGTCCACGGCAGAACCGCCCGCTCGAGCTGGTTGGTGATGGGAGACTCCTCGCTGAAGCCGCTTCGTACGATCATGGGCCAGAGCGGATAGGGCAAGGTGTATCTGAAGAAGCCCGCCGAAAAAGTCGCACTACCGGCACTCCGGTCGATCACAAGGTCCGGCCTTAAGACAAGACCGTAATGCGCAAGCAATGAGTCCAGCCCGGTCTCAACCGGCGTAGCGGTGAGCGTACCCTCAGGGACCGTCATCTTGTCCACCAGGAAGAACACGCGCCCGCCTCTCATCACAAACTGGTCGATCGCAAACCGGTCCCACGCACCCAGCTGGACGGCACCTGCTACAATGAGCGTGTTTATGTCATCCGGGACCATCCGGCCATCAGCGGTGGGGACACGCTTAACTGCATACTGTTTCTCAAGCGAGCGCCTGGCGGCCTCGTAGCCCGCATCAATATCGGGTTCCCCGTGCCCGGTCAAAAACCCCACAGTCTTCTGTTCCTTACTTGTAACCTTGACGATAGCGGAGGTGAGTTCGTATTCGAGATTGGCTGCATTCTGTACGACGGGGATCACCTCATGCCTGTCCTCGAAGAGAATCGCGATCCCCAGGTATGCATTCAAGATCTCGGCCTTGTCCTTCTCGATGATATTGAGCTGAACAGGCGGGATGCCCAGTGAGCGCACCCGCTGCTCGGTCTCAGGGTCGGCGGCCGGGTCCTCGAAGTCCACGATCAGATTGCCGCCCGCGTAGGCCCTGTACTCATCCAGCACGTCCCTGACCTGCCGTGTAAGTGTTGTAAGATAGGGAGGCAGTTTCTGCGAGAAATAGACCTTGATATTGACGATGTCATCCAGGTCCCCGACCACGTCCCTCGTCGATTCCGAGACGCTGAAGAGTTTGCCGTCCGTCAAGTCCGCCCTCGTAAAAAACCTGAGTGACAGCAGATTGACCAACGCAACTATGGCTATGACCATGATGATCTCAAAGAGAGCACTGCTCCTATAGTTCTTCGATCTCATCTCATACCCTTACTTTCTTGCTCCGATCGTCTTTACATTGAGATAGAGAAAGAAACCGATCACCGAGACATAGTAAAGAACGTCCCGGCTGTCGACGACGCCCCGGCTCACGCTGTCGAAATGACCACCCAGACCGAGGAAACTCAGCACCGGGACCACCCTGTCGGGCATACCGAAGAGGACAAAGTCCTCGCCGAGGATAAAGAGTCCGAATATCGCAACGATTGATACTATGAAAGCGACTATCTGATTCTCGGTAAGACTCGAGATGAAAAGTCCGATCGCCAGATAGGCGCCCCCCAGGAGCACGGAGCCGAGATAGCCGCCGGCGATCTGACCCGAATCGGGATCCCCGAGCGCTCCAACCACTATCGGAAGCACGAAGGACAGCGCGAGACTCACAACAAGAAAGGCGAAACTGGCCAGGAACTTGCCCAGGACGGCCTCCGTATCCGTGACCGGCAGGGTCATCAGCAGTTCCATCGTGCCGGCCTTCTTCTCCTCAGCCCAGAGCCGCATGGTGATCGCGGGGATGAAGAAAAGGAAGACCCAGGGAATCAGCCCGAAATAGGCCCTCATCGACGCTTCGCCGATCAGGAAAAAGCCCTTGAGAAAGAGCCAGCTTGAAAGCGCAAGGAAAACCGTAAGATAGATGAATGCGATGGGGGAATTGAAGTAGCTTGCAAATTCGCGTTTGAAAATAGGTACCGTGCTCTTCATGGCCCCGCTACTTCTCCTTTGTCGTGAGCTTCAGGAATATATCTTCGAGGCTTAAGGTCTCCCTGCGCAGCTCGTTAAGCGTCCAGCCGTTCTCGACCGCAGCCCTGTAGACCTGCTCACCCACGTCCACGCCGTTCTTCGACTTTAGGACGTAGCGCACGTATCCCTCACCGCCCTCACCCACCCTCGCAACCGAGGTCACCGACGTTATTCGTCCGAGCGCCTCTTCAACGGGAGCATCACCGGCCCTTACCGATACATGTATTAGGTCCTCGCCGCCTGCGACCGCGTTAAGCTCTTCAGGGGTCCCGCTCGCCGTCAATTCACCCTCATTTATTATGACGACCCTTGAGCAGGTAGCCTCCACCTCGGGAAGGATATGGGTGCTCAGGATCACCGTCCGCTCCTTTCCGATCTCCTTTATGAGTTCGCGGATCTCGATGATCTGAGAGGGATCGAGACCGGTTGTCGGCTCATCGAGTACGAGTATCTCGGGATCGTGGATCAGGGTCTGGGCGACACCCACACGCTGCTTGAAGCCCTTGGAGAGCTCACCGATGTTCCTCCCGACCACGCTCTTGAGCCCGCACGTTTCTATCATCCTGCCTATGCTCCGTGAACTCTCTTCCCGGGTGAGACCACGCACATCGGCTATGAACTTAAGGTAGGCCTCGACGTCCATGTCCGTGTAAAGCGGTGCGCTCTCCGGCAGGTAGCCCACCCGTTTGCGAACCTCGAGCGAGTCCTCCATGATATCAAAGCCGGCAACGGTGGCCGTACCGCGGTCAGGTGTGAGATAGCAGGTGAGCATCCGCATGGTCGTGGTCTTACCCGCAGCGTTGGGGCCGAGGAAACCGAGCACCTCGCCCCTGTTCACCTCAAAGGATATGCCGTTTACGGCTACCGTTCTTCCGAATGTCTTACCCAGATTCGATACGGATATCATGGCTTAAGCCCCGTACATCCCTCTATTGGCAAAAAGACTCACCAGGTTGGAACCGGCAAGACCCTGAAAAAGTTCCAGAGGAGAAATTACATTTCTTCCCCCACCCATGTCAACCGCAAACTGGGTGGGGTCACCTGATGG
Source organism: Candidatus Eiseniibacteriota bacterium (assembly GCA_043810925.1). Lineage (GTDB taxonomy): Bacteria > Arandabacterota > Arandabacteria > Arandabacterales > Arandabacteraceae > Arandabacterum. The sequence continues at coordinate 136 of JBDRNT010000163.1, read as the reverse complement.
GGTCACCCATTAAGAGGCACCTGTCAATAGGGCATACGCCGCCCTCGGGGTGGGGTGATCTCACCCCTTATAACTGAGTGATCAGCGTCCAGCCATTGCCGGGACTTCGCAGGTTTTGGTGTCAGTGCCTCACTGC
>JBDRNT010000162.1:0-51807 GCA_043810925.1 Candidatus Eiseniibacteriota bacterium | reverse complement strand
TCGCGCTCTTCGGACTTGCCGCAACGAAGGCCGAGGAAGGCAAGAACGAGGAATCAATCGCCATACTCGATAAGATACTCACCATCGACCCCGACTTCGCCCCTGCCCAACAGGCCCGACAGCACCTGACGTCAGGAACCTAACTTGATCTGCTCTAAGACCGAGTGGTTGATCGTAAGACCGAGCTCCTCACGTTTCTTGGCAATCCAGTCCATCAGCATCTGATCCTTATAGACCGGCAGCATCGACGTGGTGAGGACATGCCTCACTTGTTCGAAGGTCGGGATCCTGCTTTCATGCCTCTCTCTCAACCACATGATCAGATGGCCTTCGAGGCTCCTGAAATACCGGATATCGCCCACCTCCATTTGTGCGAAGAACCCGTCAAATTCCTCATCCTTGCCCTCCTTCACCAGTCCGAGGTCGCCGCCGTGGGGTGCTGAGAAAGGATCAAGGGAGTTCTCGCGCGCAAGCTCCTCAAAGGACTCACCCATCTCGATCAACTCAAGCAACGAGTCGGCGGCTTCGCGGCTGGAGAGCAGGATCTTGGACGCAACATGGGCTCGCGGAAACCGCTGAGCTTCCGGGTCACTTTCGTAGTGAGCGCGTAGTTCCTCTTCGGGGACCACTGCATCCTGAGTGAGATGCCGGAACAGCACCGCCGCCAGCTTTCTCTGCCTGACCTTCAGGAGTGGTACGGCAATCTTCGGGAGCTTATCCAGCTCGCGCTTCTCCGCTTCCATGACAAGCAGCGTATCCCTGGCCTGTCTCCAGACGAGCGGGATCATCTGGTTGGGATTGTCGAGTTCCGGTCTCACCGCGTACGGGTAACCCAAGATTATATCGACAAGCTCGCCGGTCGAGAGCGAGCCGCCCTCGTAGGTTGCAACCGGTCTCGCCTTCTCGCTATCCATGAGGTCGGGTATTACATCGATATCCACAACCTCCCTGGTCTCACCCAACTCCATGAGCTTGACCGCGTACCTGGAGCAGAGCTCGATCACAGCATCCTCATCTATATCGAACCCGTAGGCCAGTCTGAGCGAGTCCGTGAAAACCTTCTTTTCCTCAAAAAGCAGCTGCTTCTCAAGTCTATTCCTTATGGCCTGCCTCTCCGCTTCCGGGTTGGGAGGCTCGACAAGGGTCTTGCTTTGAATCTTCACGATCCCGTAACCGGTCTCGACCTTAAACGGCGGTGAGATCTCGCCGGGCTCGAGCCGAAACGCCTGTTCGGACCATCTATCCGAGAAGTCCCCCCACCTGACGGCTCCCAGAGCCCCACCCCTGGCGGCCGAAGCACAGGTGGAGTGCCTCATCGCCAGATCCTCAAACGGCACGCCTGAGTTTATCGAGTCGATCATGGCCTCGGCCTCATCAAGAGTCGGGGTTATGAGGTGCCGTGCCACCACCTGCGTGAGTCTTCTCAGGTATAAGTGCTCGACTTCTTCGTCGTCGATCCCCAGCCTGCCCGCGGTTGCCTGTGCCATGAGCTCATCCATCAGAAGCGAAGTTCTTCTGCTTCTGATCCAGTCAACGACGTTGGGATCATGATCGAGCCCGAGCGACTCGGCCTCGGCCAGCATCAGGCTCGCACTAATCATGCTCTCGAGGAAGGCGGTCTTCTCTTCGATGGTCGAAAGCGGCGGGCGATCAGGCGGGTCAATCCGCTCCCACCAGGCTACGAAGTCACCGACGCTTATCCCGCCACCTTCCCACTCCACCACCATCGACGCCGCAGGGACTCCGGCCGGAGCCGCACAGAGCGGCGTAACCCACATCACCATCAAAACAAGAAGGATTCTCTTCATTCGGCTTACCTCACAATCCGAAAATCTCAAGCAAATGGTGGGCGAAAGAGGACTTGAACCTCTGACCCCCTGCTTGTAAGGCAGGTGCTCTAACCAACTGAGCTATTCGCCCGGCTTAGACTGCTGCTTATCGTCTGATCTCTTTGTCCAAAGGATAATCGAGAGCGGTATCATCACGCAATACCCGATCACTATGAGAAGAGGGGCTGCGCTTATGCTACCCCGGCCCAGTAGGAGATACCCGATGAGAATGACGACAATACCGGCCACAAGCAATAGAACGTTTCGCCGGCCAAGTACCAGCGAGCCCTCCCGTTGCTTGCGCTTAGGCTGAACTGCTTTTACCTGCTTCTTGCCTTTCTTACGTTGTGCCATCATTCCCTCCCAAGCCTTAGACTACCCTTTCAGACCATACATTACAATACAAAAGAGATCGATCAATGTTCCCGGTCAAGGATTGAAGCTCCCCATCCGGTAGCCCTGAAGATCCAGAGCGACGAAGCGAAAACCCTCCCTCCTGGCGGCCTGGACCATTCTGTCCCTCATCTCCCGGCCGGTGGCCGTCTCGAGCATATCGCGCTCGACCTCGATCCTGACGAGATCCCCATGACACCGGGCCCGGACCTGTTTGAAGCCCATGTCATGCAATGCATCCTCAAGTCTTTCGACCATCCCGAGCGCCTCACGCGTGATCTTCTCACCATAGGGAAACCGCGACGCCAGGCATGCCGCCGCCGGTTTGTCCCAGTTGGGAAGTCCGATCAAGCGGGCAAGTTCTCTGACATCGGATTTCTTGAAGTCGGCCTGTCTTAAGGGGCTTAAGACCTCGAGCTCGCGCAGGGCCCTTTCGCCGGGTCTGAAGTCCGAGAGGTCCTCAACCGTTGAACCTTCTATCAGGGCCGCCACGCCTTCGGTCCCGGCGGTCTCGGCAAGCCTGACAAAGAGCTCCCGTTTGCAGTGATAACACCTCTCAAGCGGATTCTCGGCGAAGCGGGGATCGTCGACCTCCTGCGTCTTTATCACCTGGTGGCGGGCACCGGTAAGAGCGACGATCCGTCTTGCCTCGTCAAGCTCCCGCCTCGGATATGTCGCTGAAGAGGCGGTCACGGCAAGAACACCGGCACCCAGGGCCTCGCAGGCGGCGGCAAGGAGCAGGCTTGAATCCACGCCCCCTGAGTAGGCAACGAGCACGTTGCCGAGCGGTTTTAAGATCTCGAGCAGCTTCTCCGCCTTGGCGGCAATGGGACCTCTCGCCTCTTCGCTTATCTTCTTAAGCGCCATCCGGACCTTTCACGTCTTCTTGATTGTCTGCCGCGCCACTTTCTACCGCGCCCCACCCGGCCCGTCCTTTAGATGGATGGTTTCCTTCATGCCCTCCGGCTTCTTTGGACTGCCGGGATCACCAGCGGTCTCGGCCCTTGTGATACTGTCCTGGCGCGCCACCTCGGCCGTCTTCATGCGTTTGGTCTCCACCGCCTTGAGATAGCTCTTGTACCTGCCCTTAGCCTGGAGGTGCTCACCTGAATTCGTGGAGAAATAGTGGCTGCCGTCTCCCTGCGCAACGAAGTAAAGATCATCCGAACCGGGTATGGGATTCAGGGCGGCAATCATCGAGGCCAGCCCGGGGTTACATATCGGACGCGGGGGCAGGCCATAGACCCTGTAGGTATTGTAGGGAGAGTCGAACTTGAGATCCTCATAGAGCACCCGGCCTCTCCACTTCTTGAGTGCGTATCTCACCGTCGGATCGGCCTGAAGCCGCATACCGCGCCGGAGCCTGTTGTGAAAGACCGCGGAGATCTTTGGTCTTTCCTCATCAAGCATCGCCTCTCTTTCGATGATCGATGCGAGCGTCACCGCCTCGTTGACCGTCATACCCATCTGCCCGGCCCTGGCATGCAGGGAATCATCGAAGACCCTGAAGAAACCAGAGACCATTCGTCTCATCACCGACTCGGCATCCTCCTGCCATTCAATGTCATATGTATCCGGAAAGAGGTAGCCTTCGGCCGTAATCGACGGGACGCCAAGACCCCTGACAAAGGTCGAGTCGTAGCAGAGCGAGACGAACGAGACCGAATCGATTGCAGCCTTCTCGCCCAAGATCCCTCCGACCACCTCGATCGTCCTGCCCGGACGAACGAGCACTTTCTCCCTGTAGGTAGCACCCTTGTAAAGGGTGTGCAGGATATCGATCATGTTACTGGCGCCGGCAAAGCGGTAGCGGCCTGCCTTTGCCCTGTGCTCGATTCCAAAGACCCTGCCGAGCACGAGAAACACCAGACCGTCCTTTATCAGCCCGCTGGACTGAAAACGCTCACCGATCTCGGAGAAGGATATTCCCCGGTCTATCACGACATAGACATGCCGGGGTTCATGGAAACCGGCCTGGCTGAAGATTCCTGTGGTTACGAGACAGACTGCAGTAAGAACCCCCATGGCGAGCCCGTCTCTTATGAGGACTCGCAAGGATGGCCTCGTCACTTATTCCGTCTCGCGTCAAGATAGCTCTGAAGGATGATGGCGGCTGCGACGGAGTCCACGACCTGCTTGCGCTTCTTCCTCCTCATCCCGGACTCTATCAGGACCCTCTCACCCTGCTTGGTGGAGAGCCTCTCGTCCCATGTGACCACGGGAAGGCCGAGATGCTTGTTCAGATCGGTAGCAAAAGCGGTCACCCGGCTGGCCGCGTGGGAAACGTCACCCCTCATCGTCAGCGGGAGTCCCACGACGACCTCGGACACCCCGCGTTCCTCCGCCACCTTCTTGAGTTCCCTAATCTGTTCTTCCCTGTTCTCTGCTTCGATCTTGCCCAGCGGTTGTGCAGTGACGCCGAGCTCGTCGCTCAGCGCCATTCCCAGACGTTTCTCACCGTAGTCGATGCAAAGGATCCTGCCGTTGCTTATCCGGCTGATCCTCTTCGTGAGGCGGATTGTAGTACCGCCGCCCTTGGCCTGTTCGAATTCCACGGAGTCCATCACATGCTTCATTATGAAGATGCCTCGCCCGCAGTCCTTGAGCATATTGCACTCATCTACCGGGCTGGGGACCTTCCCGGGATCAAAGCCGGATCCTTCATCGGTCACCGAGAAAACGATCTCACAACCACGCTTCTCGAAGACCGCACGGACCTTCTTGGATTCGTCATACTTGTTGCCGTGGGCGAGCGCATTCGTCGCGGCCTCGATCACCGCCATGGATATGTCGTCACTCATGCCTGAAGGAACCCCTGCCCAGACACAGAACGCCTGGCAGATCGTATCCACCAGAGGCAGGTACTCGATATTGCTTGGAAGACATATTTCAAGCATGTCAGCCTCGATTGCTCTTCAGTCTTTGGAGGTCTCGAAACTCTTGATTGCAACCTCCTCGTCGCTGAAGGATTCAAAGATCGTCCCCAGCTTCGTGATCATCAGAATGCTCTCGATACGGTCCGTCACGTGGGTCAGCTTGAGCGTTCCACCTTCACGCTTGAGTGTGGTGTAACCCGCAATAAGAATGCCAAGCCCAGTACTGTTGACCCAGGGAACATGAGCGAGGTTGACAAGCACCTTCTTGTAACCTTCCTGAATCAGCCCCCGGATGGTCTCTTTGAAGACATCAGCATCCGGACCACCCATCAGTTTCCCCGACAGGTCGATGATGGCAACTGATTCGGTCTTCCTGATTTTGATCTTCACTTCTCCCCTCCTTTTTGGCTTCCCTGCCTCAGGGCATGAAGTAATAACTCCATGTCCTCAGGCAATGGTGCATCCAGTGTCATTTTAGCGTCTGTTCGCGGATGAGTAAAGGTCAGACTTTGGGCATGCAGCGCCTGCCTGTCCACGAGACTGAGATAGCCTCTTGCCCTCTCCATCGCAGCAGGGCTCAGCGCGCCGTATTTCCGCCTCCGCCCGCCATAGGTCGGATCGCCGAAAACGGGATGTCCCGTGTGTAATAGATGGACTCTTATCTGGTGCGTCCGTCCCGTCTGGAGATTTACAACCAGCCTGCTCGTGAACTCAAACTCCTCGGCAACACGAAACGTGGTGATGGCCGTTCTTCCATCCCGCTTCAGGACCGCCATCTTCTTCCTGTCAGCCCGGCTTCTACCGATCAGCGTCTCTATCGTCGTCCCCTCCGCCGGCACTCCCCACACTATCGCCTGGTAGGTCCGCTTCACCTCTCTTGCCTTGAGGGCCTCACTCAGCGCAAGGTGCGTCCTGTCGTCCTTCGCCACCATTATCAATCCCGTCGTGCCCTTGTCCAACCTGTGAACGATCCCGGGCCTCACCACCCCGCCTATTCCCGACAGGTCCGTGCAGTGCGAAAGCAAAGCGTTTGCAAGCGTACCGCTCTTAACCCCGCTACCCGGATGGACGACCATCCCGGCCGGCTTGTTTACAACCACCATGAACCGGTCTTCATATATTATGTCGAGCGCGACCGATTCGGGCTCGAGCCGGGAGGGCTCAGGATCGGGGATCGTAATCTTGATCGTCTCGTCTCCCCGCAGCCGGTGGCTCGGTTTGACCGGCATTCCCTCAACCAGTATCAGCCCGCCCTTGAGCAGTCTCTGAATCTGAGCCCTTGTCGCTATGCGTTTGTCATCACTGAGGTACTTGTCAATCCTCTCGCTTGTCCGGGCGGCGACACGCACCTCGATTTCCCTCATCCCGTGCTATCTGTCTCCGGCTTTCTGAGCGTGTTTATGACGAGAAGGGCGACGCCCACCGTGATTGCCACGTCCGCTACATTGAAACACGGCCAGCGAAGCTTCCCACTTATTCCCAAATCAACAAAGTCGACGACGTTTCCGTACCGCAGTCTGTCTATCAGGTTACCGACGGCACCACCAAGAATCAGTCCGAGGGAGGCCTTGACAAACAACGATGACTTGCGCGAAACAAAGAGAACGACTATGAGGATGGCCGCCGCCACGATGGAAAAGACTGTGAAGTAGCCCCCGGCCCCTCTCATTATCCCGAACACCGCACCCGTGTTGCGTATGTGTCTGAACGAGACGAGGTTCCTCACGACGGGCAGGCTCTCACCTATCGTCAACCTCTCTGTGACCGCGAACTTAGTGGCCTGATCGATCAAGACCACCAGCGCCGCAACGGCTGCTGACTGCACTACCGGGTAGCTCCTTCGGAGTTTTCACGACTGGTCTTGCACTTGATACACAGCTTGGCATACGGGACGGCTTCGAGCCGTGCCACAGATATGTCTTCACCGCACTCTTCGCACTTCCCGTAACTGCCATCGTCGATGCTCGCCAGGGCTTCATCTATGTCCTCAAGGACCCCACCGCTGGAGGCCCCTATCATATACGCCTTCTCCATCTCCATCGAATCGCTGGCCCCTTCGGAGGGGTGTACCGAGTAGGCGGATACCCCACCGGCGGAATCCTCTCTCGCCTTGCCGACGTAGTTTTCCTCGACCCAGCCAAGTTCTTCGAGAACCCTCTTGCGCTCCTCGTCAAGGAGTTTTCTGAACCGGTCCATCTCCTTCGGGTTCAACTGGTCCTCCTTCATACCTTCTCAAGCACTACTGCGACCTTCTCCTCACCCACCGACAGTTCCGCCGGTTCCTTGCCGTCCGGGAGACTGCTTACTATCGTAACGGCAAGCGTCTCGCTCTTGATATGCTCACCGTAGAGCTCGATCGCCCTGGCCGTAAGGTCACCACCGGAAATAAAGATCTTCACATTGTCGGTCACGTCGAAACCGGATTTCTTTCGAAGGTTCTGGACTCCGCTGACGATCTCGCGTGCGCACCCCTCCGCAAGAAGCTCGGGAGTGATCCCGGCGTCAAGCACGATCGAATTGGCGCCGTCGGATTCGAACAGATAGCCGTCCTTCTCGCTCTTTCTTACGGTGAGGTCGTCCGGTCCCAGTTCGATGTCGTTTCCGCCAACCGGTACCGTTATGGTGCCGCCGCTTTCAATCTTTGCGATTGAAGCCATGTCGATCGATGCAAGCTCGTCCTTCACGGCCTTTACCTTATCCCCAAGCCTCGGACCAAGGACATCGAATCTCGGGAGCACCTCGTATGAGACGAAGTCGGAGATGTCATGGTCAATCGACACCTCTTTGACATTTACTTCTTCCTTAAGATGCTGAAGGAGCGCGGACAGCAATTCGCCCTCGACCCTCTCCCGGAACTTGAGTCTCACACCCGCAAGCGGCTGTTTCACCTTTATTCGGGCCCGGTTCCTGGCGGCGCGTACAAGTGTGACACACCTCATCACCGCGTCCATCGCCGCCTCGAGGTCCTTGTCGACCAACCCGGGATCGCTCACCGGATAATCGCACAGGTGGACGCTCCGTGGGGCATTGTCATCGACCGGCAGGACAAGATGCCTGTAGATCTCATCGGCGACGAACGGAAGATAGGGTGCGACGAGTCTCGAGAGGCACTCGAGCACCTCGTAGAGCGTCGCATACGCAGACGCCTTGTCATCGTTCATCTCGTGGCGCCAGTACCGTCTCCGCGACCGCCTGACATACCAGTTCGACAGGTCATCGATAACGAAGTCCTGGATCGCCCTCGCCGCCCTTGTGATCTCGTAACCGGACAGCTCCTCATCGACATAGGCTATGAGCGAATTCAGCCTCGACACGAGCCACCTGTCCATCAGTGATCGCTTCTCGATCGCTACGGTGTGCTTGCGCGGATCGAAGCAGTCTATGTTCGCATAGAGAGTAAAGAAGGAATGTACGTTTCTCAAGGTCCCGAGGAGTTTTCTCGCAACCTCCACGACGTGATCGACATTAAACCTGGTCGGGAGCCACACCGGTGATGAGGCAACGAGATACCAGCGCAGTGGATCGGCGCCGGTCCTGTCCACGACACTCTGGGTGTCGACGACGTTGCCCTTCGACTTGCTCATCTTCTGGCCGTTCTCATCGAGAACGTGTCCCGCGACCAGCACGTTTTTAAAGCACGGTTCATGTGACATGAAGGTCGAGATGGCAAGCAGCGAGTAAAACCAGCCGCGTGTCTGGTCGACCGCCTCGGAAATGAAGTCGGCGGGGAACTGCCCGTCGAACAGCCCTTCCTCATCGAACGGATAGTGATACTGCGCATACGGCATCGCGCCCGCGTCGAACCAGCAATCGATCACCTCGGGAGTTCTGACCATCCTGCCGCCGCATGCTTCACATTTAAGATGAACGTTGTCGATCCAGGGCCGGTGAAGGTCCATCTCACCCTTAAGCTCAAGAGCCCGCGCTTTAAGATCCTCTACGCTGCCGACAGAGTATTCCTTCGCACACGATTCGCATACCCAGATATTGAGCGGTGTTCCCCAGTAGCGCTCCCGGCTCAAGGCCCAGTCGACATTGTTTTCAAGCCACTGGCCGAACCGGTTGTATCCGAACTCACCCGGATGCCAGTTGATGGTATCATTCAGTTTGATCATCTCGTCCTTGAACGCCGTCGTCTTCACGTACCAGGACGGGTGCGCGTAGTAGATCAGCGGTGAATCACATCTCCAGCAAAACGGATACGTGTGGATCACCTTCTCGGCTCTGAAGAGAATTCCCCTCTGATCGAGATCCTTTATGATGTCATCGTTGGTGTCTATGACGAAGCGGCCCTTCCAGGGGGTGATATCCTCGCTGAAGGTCCCGTCATCGAGCACCGGGTTTAAGAAGGCAAGATTCTCCTGCCTCCCGAGATTGTAGTCATCCTCTCCGAAGGCGGGAGCCGTATGGACAAGTCCGGTTCCATCCTCCGCGGTGACGAAGCCGGCCGCGACGACCACATATGCTTTGCCATCCGGCTTCACGAATGAGTATGGGGCCTCATAGCGAAGACCCACGAGATCGGCCCCCTTCATGGCTTTGAGGGTTTCGAAATCCTCTCCCAGGACCGCTTCTGCGCGGTCCTCCGCGATGATCAGGGTCTCCTCACCATAGCGTACGGTGAGATACGTAAGATCGGGATCGACCGCGACCGCGATATTGGATATCAGCGTCCAGGGAGTAGTCGTCCACACCAGCAGTTTGGTGTCCGGATCATCCACGATCTTGAGCCGCACATAGATCGACGGGTCTTCCTTGTCGGCGTACCCCTGGGAGACCTCATGACTGGAAAGCGGTGTTCCGCACCTGGCACAATAGGGAAGTACCTTGTGACCCCGGTAGATCAGATCCGCATCCCACATCTTCCTCAAGATGTGCCAGATCGACTCGATGTAGTCGTTGGTACACGTGATATATGGATTGTCCAGATCGAGCCAGAAGCCGATGCGCCGTGTGAGCGCGACCCACTGGTCCTTGTATCTGAATACGCTCTCTCTGCATCTCTTGTTGAACTCCTCGATCCCGAACTCTTCGATGTCTTCCTTCCTCTGGAATTCGAGCTCTTTCTCGACCTCGATCTCAACCGGCAGACCATGCGTGTCCCACCCCGCCTTTCGCACAACCTGGTACCCCTTCATCGTCTTGAATCTGCAGACGAGATCCTTGAGCACCCTGGTGATCACATGATGCACCCCCGGCTGGCCGTTGGCCGTGGGCGGGCCCTCGTAGAATACAAATCGTTTTGTGGGAGACCGCCTGGAAATGCTCTGCCTGAAGATGTCTTCATCTTCCCAGAACTTGAGGATACGCTCCTCAGCTTCGGGAGCGACTACCTTGGATGGCGCTCTCTCAAATACCGGCTGTCCTGACTTCATAGTCTCCTTAAGACCTCTTTGACTATGCGTGTGAGATTGGGTTCCGCGCGCTGGGCCGCCTTCATGATCACGATGTGATCGGCGGGCTGAAGCGCATCAGGAAGGCACAGGTCCGTGACAATCGAAAGCCCCAGGACCTTCATGTTCATGTGGCGTGCAACCAGCACCTCGGGTACGGTCGACATCCCGACCGTATCGGCGCCTATGCCTCTTAAGAACCTGTACTCGGCCCTGGTCTCGAGATTCGGACCGGCGACCGCAACAAACACTCCCCTGTGTACCTTTATCCTGAGTTCAAGTGCGACCTCATCGGCAAGATCCAGGAGCTTCTCGCTGTAGGGCTCCGACATGTCCGGAAATCTCGTCCCTATCGAGTCGTCGTTGGGCCCGATGAGCGGGTTATCACCCATCAGGTTTATGTGGTCGGCTATGAGGCAGATGTCACCGCGTTTATGAAACGGGTTCATGCCGCCGACTGCATTGGATACGACAAGTGTCCTGGCCCCGAGGAATTTCATCACTCTTAAGGGGAACGTGACTTCTTCCATCGAATAGCCTTCGTAGTAATGCGACCGCCCGTTCATGGCGACGACCTTCTTGCCCGAGAGCTGCCCGACAACGAGCTCCCCCGAATGCCCGATGACCGTCGAGACGGGAAAATTCGGAATCTGATCGTACGGGATTCGAACCGCCCGCTTTATCTCCTTCGCAAGCCCGCCGAGACCCGTACCGAGAATGATCGCCACGTCCGGCTTGATGGATGTCTTTGACCGGACGAAGCTGCGGGCTTCATTTATCCGTCTCTTCAAGTCCGTCATCTTGTGAGCCTCCTCTTTACCTCTTCATCATCCAGTCCCAGTATCTTGAGGACCTTTGTTGTCGAACCTGCTCCGCTCTTGAGGGTTATGTGGCGTACGGGGATCTTGAGCCCCTCCGCAACAACTCTCAACAGCTCGATGTTGGCCCGGCCACCCTCCGGTGCGGCGAGCACCTTCACTTTAAGAGCGCCGTCATCCATCCAGCCGACCACCGATCCCTTCTGAGACTTGGGTGAAACCCGGACCGTGATGGACGATGCTTTCTCCTGCGCTTCTGAAACCTCATTCGTGTCTGTCATCTCTTACCCGACCCTCCGTTAGAACCACTATCCCAATACAGTGATTATCATTGTAAACCTAGGAACTTACATCTTCGCAGACTTCCACCCCCTCTTGCGCAGGGGGACTCTCTTGTCCTGTCTCACTTCTTATCTCACTTTCGATGTCGCCGAGGAACCTGAGCTGCGACTCAAGCAGACTTTTCACCTTCGCAACAAAAACGGACGCCTCGTTCCGTGCGCTCTCTCGGGACCGCTCCAGGTCATGCATCCGGCTCATCGCGTCCGAGATCCTGCGCTTGGCCTCTATTTCAGCCTCCCTTATGATGCTGTCCGCCTCCTTCTGGGCATGCATCTTGGCTTCGTCACTGATACGCTGTGCGGTAACCATCGTCTCTCTCAGTGATGATTCGAGATCGGTGAAACAGTCGGCCTTCTCGCCCAGTATGGTGTTGTCCTTCTCAAGCGTCTCCTTCTCTCTGAGCATCTCCTCCATCCGGTCCGCCACCACATCCAGAAACATCCGGACCTCATCGACGTCGAAGCCTCTGACTCTGCGCTTGAAGACCTGGTTTCTTACATCGAGCGGGCTGATAGTCAATTGGACGCGCCCCCTTTCAGAGCTTTGTACTCACGGCTGACAAAACCTGGCACCGAATATCGCCGTGCCGATCCTTATCATATTCGAACCTTCTTCAATAGCCAATTCATAATCCGATGTCATCCCCATGGACAGGTACTTCATTTCAGCACGCCGGATTCCCGACGTGGCGACGCGTTCACCGAGCTCACGCAAGGTTCTGAAGCAGTCTCTGATCAGGCCTTCATCATCGGTAAAAGTCCCTATCGTCATTAGGCCCCTGACAGTGATGTTGTTAAGGTGCGAGATTTCTCCGATAAGGTCAACTGCCTTTTCCGGTGCAATACCGTACTTGGTCTCCTCACCCGAAGTGTTGACCTCGACTAGTGTGTCCATCACCTTGCCCACTTGCTCGCTGCGCTTGTCGATCTCCAGTGCAAGCTCCAGCGAATCCACGGATTGAATCATATCGAACATCGTGATCGCTTTCTTCACCTTGTTTCGCTGAAGATGACCGACCAGGTGCCAGGTGACGGGCCCGCGTACGGCGTCGATCTTCGATGCGGCTTCCTGGATACGATTCTCACCCAGGACGGTCATCCCCGCATCGACCGCCTGCTGGATTCTCGCCGGTTCAACCGTCTTGGTCACACCGACTACCGTGATCTCCTTTGGGCCGCGCGACACCCTCGCGCAGGCGTCTTCTATCCTCTCATTCAGGTCCTTGATGTTCTCAACGATGGATGACATAAACCGGTTACCGTCGGCGGACACAGCTTCGACCGGCCCCGCCGGATTCACGGAGGCCGCGGGGTTTACCTGGATTCCCGAGGCTCGTAACACTTCCTGCACCTCGGCTCGTAAGCCTCGCCCGCGCCCACTACTATTCTCTCGTCGCTTTCTATGAGTCTCTGAGTCTTGTTAGCGGGCGCACCGCACACCATGCATACCGCCATCGTCTTGGTGATGCTCTCTGCCAGGGCAAGCAATTGAGGAATCGGTTCAAACGGCTTTCCCCGGTAGTCCTGATCCAGACCCGCAACAACCACCCGTCTGCCGCTCTCCGCGAGGTGCTCGCATAACTCGACGAGATCATCGCCGAAGAACTGGGCCTCATCGATACCGACGACTTTCGTGTCTTTCTCTATTAGGCCGGCTATATCGCTCGCCCGTTTGATCTGAAGGCATTCGATCCGCCGTTCGTCGTGCGAGACGATGTCATCGGGGCTGTACCTGTCATCTATTACTGGCTTAAAGGCCTGTACCTTCTGCTTCGCGATAGTGGCCCGGCGGAGTCGTCTGATCAGCTCTTCACTCTTGCCGCTGAACATGCTGCCGCAGATGACCTCTATCCAGCCTACGTCACCATCCATGATAACGACCTCTGTACTTTTCCTTCGTTTCGCGGAGTGGGTCTATGCGTAAACTAGGACAACCTCTCAGAACGAGATTGGTATAAGAAAGTGTAGTCAACACCTGACTTCAAGTCAACGTAATTTCGGTGACACCAAACTTAATTGTCCGCTAATTTCGGTGACACCAAACTTAATTGTCCACTAATTTCGGTGACACCAAGATTAGTCATCCGCCGGTGTCATCGTGAGACGGTAGATCCCTGTCATCGCGAACGACTACTCCAATGTCATCGCGAGCGAAGCGTGGCGATCTCAGTTCCCTAAAACGTGACCACCTTGTCGGAATCTACAATCCAGTTCACCAGCTCCCGCATCGAACCTATCTCGGCACCTTCGATTACTTCATCCTGCCTGAGCGCACGCTCGGCCGCACACACCCCGCAGATCTTCACCTTCGCACCCTGGCTGATCGCAGCCGCAAGCAGCCCTTCACATCTGGGCATCTTCTCATCCAGGAGCGCAGGCATATCCCCCGGCTCCTGACCCTGCTTCGCCGCAAAGACCGCGTCCTCGTAGAGAAAGAGGTTCACCTGGTGTCCCTCATGAAGTGCCGTGAGCGCAAACCGCAGGGCCGTATAGAACCTCTGCCTGCCGTAGGAAGGCTCTGCCGTCTTGATCGTTATGGTCGCCACTTGTATCCTCCTTAGGCCTTCAGTGCCGTAATCCGCGACTCTTTTTTCCCAACATACGGACAATCTACCTCTCACTCACATCAATATCAAGATCCGGCGTTTCCGCGATATCACCGGTTCGTGCTTGCCCTGCATATGTTTTCTTGATATTCATCTCGATTGACCCGATATTAGAGAGAGACTGACAGAAAGGCGGAGATGGAAGAATTCAAGAAGGGCCGGGAGCGAGGCAACGCGTTCGCCAGGCTGGCCAACATGGCCAGGCGGATTGCGAGAGCTTCAAGAGACCCTGAGCGGGGTTACCGGAAGCTCTTTAACATGGCGCTCGCGAGGCTGTCCCATGGGCTTAAGCTCGACAGGAACCTGGGAAAACCGTACTCCGCACTGATTGAGGTCACGAACATATGCAATCTCGAGTGCCCGCTCTGCCCCACGGGAGAGCGCACGCTTAACAGGAAACCGGAGAACATGTCGTTCGAGACCTTCACGAAGATTATCGACGAGATTGCACCATACTGTGTCGAGGTGAACCTGACAAACTACGGCGAGCCGCTTTTAAACAAAGAAATCTTCGACATGGTTTATTATGCAAAACAGAGGAACCTCAGGGTCATCATGGGAACAAATGCTCATTTTCTCAAGGACGATCACAGTCGCAGAGCACTTTTGATGTCGGGGCTGGATGAAATCTATTTCTCGCTGGACGGCGCGGAGCAACGTACCTATGAGATGTACAGAAGACGGGGAGATTTCTCCCTGGTGGTGGACAACGTCAAGAAGATGGTTGAACTCAAGCGCAAGTTGCGGGTCGCAAGTCCCTTGATCGAACTCCAATTCCTCGTGATGAAGCATAACGAAGGCGACATAGAGAAGGTAAGAGAGCTTGCGGATGAGATCGGCGTTGATCGGCTGGCATTTAAGCCCGTCGGATTTAATAACGCGGATTGGGGTCGGGAAGAGATAGTAAGCGAGTTCCGGAAGTTTGAACCCGCCCAGGAGAAGTACAGGATCTACACACATATGGCCGACGACACGCTGGGCTGGGATAAAGAGGTCCCGAACTTCTGTCAGACCTTATGGACCGGTCTTACCATACTTGCAGACGGCCGACTGGTCCCGTGCTGTCTGGATCCAAGGGCTGAACTCGTGCTGGGACATGTCGATGACGGTATCTTTAACGCATGGAACGGTGCGCGCTACCGGAACCTGAGGAAGCAGATAACCACCGATAAGAAGCAAATCAAGTTGTGCGCAAGATGCCACGGTTTGTAGCTCCCCGCTGACCTTACCCGGAAGGACCGATTTTCGCGGCCGAGAAGCGGTCGTGATATTCCTTAAGCGTAAGCCCTTCGAAATCCCGGGATGCCTCAGCGAATACCACTTCCATATCCTCATAGAGAGCTTCGATGCGCTCCGCCGTCGGAAACCTCGGGCTTCCGCCCGGCATAAACTCTGATGAGTGCAGCATGAACTGGACGTAATCCCGCCTTTCGGCAAGTACGATCTTGAGGACCTTGAGCATTTCCTCCCTGTTATGTCCGTCGGGCCGGAACCAATGATGCACCGGGAAGTACTTTCTCATCGCCCGGTCGCCGGTTGCATGCCATCCGATCACGCGCCTGAGTGCCTCTACAGGCAAAGGCCACCTCTGTTCCACTATCGTCATCGGGATCTCAAGCAGTGCGGAGTCGCCAGGTCGCTGGAGCGCGTCCAGGTCCAGGAAGTACGCATGCTCCGGAAAACGGCTGTAGTCCGGTCCCCCCTTGCCGGTGGGGCCGCCTGGGTGTTTCCGCCATGACAGATGCGGAGTGACCGTGCTTTCAACCCGGTAGCCATGCTCGGCGACAATCCGTGCATACGTCTCATCCATACCCCAACGCCCACCCCGATGGCTGCACATCTTTATCCCGAAGGCGTTTTCGAGCTCAGAGGTAAGCACCTTGACCTTCTCACGAACGAGGTGGGGAGGATACTCGGTTACATAGGGCCTGTACGTGAGGTCGCTCTCGGTGAGATATTCTACAGGCGGCGTGTTGCATCCATGAAGATGCGCGCCGATTTCTCCGGTTCCTCTTCTGAGGACCTCAAGCCCGAATTCTCTGAAAACCGGCGAGTGCACCATGTCCCAGTCACAAAGGTAGGTCGGCTTGAAACGGTGTTTCTCACAGAGTTCTTGGAACCGTGGCAGGTATTCGGCGTTTCTGGTCGTGATCTCGCTCGGCTTCGTCCAGAGATTATCGCCTTCGGTGTCGATCGTTATCAGGATGGCGGGCTTATTCAGAGTCGCTCCCCTTTGAAAATGTACTGGGTCCCAAGCCAACCCAGCAATCTGACCCTGCTCAGAGGTTCAAGCGTCCTCGTAAGAGCGGGAGGAAAGACAGGAAGAAGCCGGGTCCCGGGCCACAACACAACATTGCAGTGTGCGGAGTCCACCTTCTTTATTCCCTCCCCGAGGAGTCGTCCGTCGAGCTGCCGGGGGACGCAACACGTCCTCGTGTAGTCAGCGGGTTCCTCCCGCGTCTTACCGAGAATCTTACGTCTTATGCTCAGCACCGCCCCGAGACACTTTCCAACCAACTCATACGCGCTGACATCAGACGGCTGAGTGATTATCACGGTACCACCCGGTTTCACCACCCGGGCCATCTCTTTGATCGCCCGCCTGTCCGACAGCAAGTACTCGAGCACTCCCATACAGATCACGGCATCGAAGTCGGCGTCCGGGAACTGCAGGTTCTCTATGTCCCCGACCGAGAACTGCGCGCGGGTCTTACCCTCGGTCTTCTCCAACTTCGCCCGGGCCAGATCTATCATCTTCTCGGACGTATCGATCCCCCGCACCGTGCAACCACGGTTGAGGAGATCAGCCACCATCACCCCGGGACCGCAGCCTATGTCGAGGACGTTGCCGCCGTCCTTATCGAATAG
Organism: Candidatus Eiseniibacteriota bacterium; assembly: GCA_043810925.1. GTDB lineage: Bacteria > Arandabacterota > Arandabacteria > Arandabacterales > Arandabacteraceae > Arandabacterum. The sequence goes on along the minus strand of JBDRNT010000162.1, from coordinate 34,683 downwards.
ACTCAGGACGATTCCCTTCTGTGTGACGAAGGCGAAATCACGCTCCCGCTCCTCGAAGTACCATTCAGCCTTCGCTTCGAATAGAGCCCGGATACCTGCTTTCTGCACCCTGCCGGATTCGTTGGAGATCGGGTCATCAGTAATCATATGCCATCCGTATCGCCCATCCTGAAGAACCAGTCAGTGGGGCGGCTTTCGGCGACCACCTTCTTAAGCTCAGGCGGATCGGTACGAACAAGAAAGTAGAGATCTTCGCCGGCCGGTTTGAACCCGGCTCTTGTGAGTCCCCCGTAGTAGGAGCTTGTGGCTTCGCTTAGGTCCTTTATCACCCAGGTTGTGGCGAAATCCACGTTCTCACCGGCGAAGTACTGCATGGCCCTGCCCATGAGAAGCGTGATCGCCTCAACATCATCCTTAGCGGTAAGCATATCGATCAGGTATCCGAACTTGCGCCGTCCCTGCTCGAACTCCACGCATCTTACAATCACGTAGCCGCGCAGGATATCCCCCTCGGTAGCCGTGAAGATCCTGTAATCCGCGGGCTTCTCTACGTATCTCCAGTTGAGGTACTCCGCATCTCTTGAGACCATCACGGCGTAATCCGCTGAGACCTTCTCAGAAAGGCGATCGACACGCTTGTCGAAGGCCGATACCTCGGAGATCGTGATGTCCGGATGATCGCTTTGCTCACGGATTCCATAAACGGTGCTTCTCAGCACCCATGCCAGCGGCCGGCAAAGGTGGTAGAGGATACCCCCGCCGATCTTATTCTTTATGATGTTGTCAATGTTCACGATCCGGCGCATGGTCTTAAGGAAAAACACCTCCTCGAAACCGAACTTCCTCTTCAAACCCGGATACGAGTTGTGATTGGGCCGCCCATACACGAAATTGACGCCTTTCTCGGCAAGCTCGGCGACAACCTCGCGGCCAAGCACTGTGAACATCCCCTGTTTCCTGTAGTCAGGATGAACGAAGCCGTCGCCCAGCTCGCCGCACGGGAAGATCTTGCCATTTATTGCTATACGCTTGATCGTCGCACATAAGCTCCCGACTATCTTGCCGCCGTCATCACCAACTCGCGCAATGGCAGGTTCGGGCGCGCCGGTGAAGTACTTCCATTCGTAGTAGTCGGCCATCTCCGCGTGGGAGTAGATATCGCCGTTTCCAATGGTCCGCCTGAATTCCTCGAGATTAGGTAGATCATCCTTCCTCATCGACCTTGATATCCAAGTCCTCTTCATACGTTCCCCCGTGACCGTTGCTATCATTCCTCCACAGCATTCTATTGCCTTGCCCCCTACGTGTCCATGCGAAACTTATGCTCGTGGGGGTTCCCGGCGAGGGCTGCTGCGTGGCTCCGGACCTCAAGAGATACACCGGCCACTGTATGCGTAACTGTATGCGTAGAGGTGGCCCTTATTGGTACGAGCGGTCTCTCACTCAGCGTCCGGTCTCTTCCGCTTTGATCCTGCGATCAATCTCATCCAACATCATCGTGGCGTTCGTATTGTCCGGATTCAATTCGAGGGACTTGTTGTAATACGTGATGGCCTTGTCGTAGTCACCGTTCACCATGCAGGCCTCAGCATAGCTGTCATAGGGGTTTGACGCATCCGGAAACATCTCGATATTCAGATTGAAAACAGCAAGTGCCTCAGTCAGCTTCCCACCATTTAGAAAGGTGTATCCAAGACTGTTCAGTTGATCCTCAGAGAAGTCATAGTCATCAGGCCGGCTCTTCTTCAACTCGTGGTACATACTGATGGTCGATTCGAGGCCGTTCACCTTCTCTTCCTCCATCAGAACTACATAGACGGGTATCTTTGGAGGACCGTAATACGGCAGTGCATCCACGGTGAAGTCCTGCTCGGCCGCCTCGTTGAGGAGGATCGTTACATCCTCCGGAAGCAGGAAGCGTCGGCGATGTAGCTCCAGGAGGCACTCCGCTACCTCTGCCAGGTAATCCGCTTTGGTTGGATACCGCTTAAGAATGGAAGGTCTGGGATCCTTGTGCTCTTCACGCTCCTCTTCGCTCCGTGGGAAAGGCCAGCTTCGACCGGACCAGCGTGTGAGCGTGCCGGGGGCGGGAAAATAGTCGGGACGCAGGTACCAACCCGCTCGGGTCGCCACCGGGACCGCCACAACCGGGAGCTGAATACCGGCGATTTCGTTTCCATCCTCGTTGACCTGAGGCACGAGACACACATAGCGGGGCCCGACCTCCGGGGGAACGTTGTCGGCGGTCCCCTCTGTCTGCCATCGAGGTCCTGGATCCAACCGGTACGGACTGAAGAAGGATTCCGGTGTTTCGGCCCATGGGACCTCAGGAAAAGTACTGAGGTAGGTTTCGAGTGAGACCAGCGAGCCGTCAGAAATCTTCGGTAACTCCGACTCCGGTGGTTCCACCCCCTGACTGACCCACAGATCCAGAGCAGTCAAGAGAGCCCGGTCGATATAGCCGCAGCGCGGGTGGCCGTGAGATAAGCCTGCTAAGAAATACATTCTTACGTTCGGATCAATCGCGGCGTCCTTCTTCCCGTCAACGTCGGTATGAAGCAGGGATGCTGCACGTGTCCAGTAATCGGTTGAAGTGTTAATGAACATCATCTTGGGAAGAAAACCCGACTTGCGCACCCTGGCAAGCCCGTCACCACGTTCTCCAGTTAACGGATCGTACTGTTCGACCGTGGTGAACGGGAAGAAATCCGAAGGATAAAGGTTGTCTTCATGATGGCTGCCGTGACGGGTGGTCTGTGCGAAGCGATAATTGAACTGCCCTTTGCCGCCGCCGCTACAGTGGGGCATGATCCCGTCGAACACGATCCTCCTTGCCTCATCATTGTTGAAGTCCTGATAAACATAATGATAAAGCACCCGACCGGACTGTGAGTGCCCGAACGCATAGGCATAATCTACAATACCGCTCAGGGGATTGGCGAAACCGTGGTCATCGGTGGCTTCGTATCTTAAGAACGATACGACGTCACGTATCGCGGCAAAGCCGAGGCCGGTCAATTTCGGGTCCTTGCCTATGTAGACCAGGTCGTAAAGCCAACCCGGTTTGAAGCCCTCCGGCAGGTACAGGTGACGCGGATCCGGGACTACCTCCCCGTCCTCCAGCCGTGCAAAGGACCATTGCTCACTCGGCACTTCCACCGGCTCGGCCCAACGATAGGGCCGCATCGTCAAGGTGGCGCGTGACGGGTCTGTATCGACCGACGGATAGGCGATAGAGCCACCCCAGTAGAACGGCAGGCCGTAGACAGGCTCAAGGTCAGGGGAGCAGATCTCCGCGTAGATCCTGCCTGTGATCGTCTCGCCGTTCGCCCTGACCACCGGTACATTGATATTCACCCTTCGGTCGTCCTGAATCGCGTCGCAATTCCAGCCACACCACAAATAGGACCAACCCTTGTCGTACAACCAGTTCGTTCCCGCATAGCGGTTGAACATGCGATCACCCAGCTTGCTGCCGCGGTTATTGACGAAGTAGATCAGCCGGTGATTCCCGCGACCCGCATCGACAGGCTTGTGGAGCTCGAACTCCGTCGAGAATTCCACCTTGCCTCGCTCATTCCGGTCGGCAATCTTCAGATCTACGATTAGCTGGTTGGCAGGATCATCCGGGTCGACTTCAAGGTAGATCATTCCCTTGATCACCTCATAGGAACCGGTCGGGCTCTGCTCCGGCCAATCGCCTGCGACTTCCCGGCTAACGACCTCCACCTTCACTACCCTGGCAGTAGCTTCGGGAGGCATGAGTCCAACACAGATGACTGTAAGTAACGCCAACACCGCACACAATTCACTGCTGAGACCATGAGTATGTCTGTTCATGCCTTTCCTCTCTTGTATTGCGCGTCCTGAAGCACAGTCGTTTCTCACCTTGAGGTGCTTGTACCATTTGCTGATAAACAGGGGATCGGCTGCACACTGCTCCAGACCCAATCGCAGAGCCTTAGTCTTGGGCCGCAGACCTAGCGTACCCACTGTAAGGACCGTATGAGAAATTGTCAACCCCGGCTACGGATGAACAACGACGTTCCAGTCCCTCAGCCTGACCAAAATGAGCAAGGTCGTAAAATAGTCTTGACTATTCTCCGATATTGTCGATAATGGTCAAGTATGAGGGCCAAGAAGCGCATATATGATACCCTGTTGGCCGAGCATCTGGCGAAGCATCGGCAGATGGCCCTGGTCAGCGGTCCAAGGCAGGTGGGCAAAACGACCACATGTCGGAATCACGCCGACGTCTATGCCAACTGGGATAACCTCGACGACCGTGAGCTGATTCTAGCGGGTCCGCGGCGCCTGGTGGAGCGGTTCGAACTGGACCGGCTGCCGGAGACTGCCCCGGTTGCTCTCTTCGATGAGCTTCACAAGTATCCGCGCTGGAAGCAATTTCTGAAGGGCTTATTCGACACTCATGCCGATCAGGTTAGAATCATCGTAACGGGTAGTAGTCGCCTGGATGTATATCGTCGCGGTGGGGATAGCCTGATGGGCCGTTACTTCCACTACCGGATGCATCCCTTCTCGGTTGCCGAGTTGCTCAACAAAGACCTACCCGATCAGAAACGAATAGTCCGACCGCCCCAGAAAGTCAAGACGTCCGATTTCGACGCTCTCTGGCACCATGGGGGATATCCGGAACCGTTTCTCAAGCGTGACAAACGCTTCAGTCGGCGATGGCAGTCGCTCAGGCTCGAACAACTGGTCCGGGAAGATATTCGCGACCTGACTCAGATCCAGCAGATCGATCAACTGGAGACGCTGGTCAGAATCTTAGCCGATCGGTCAGCTCACCAGCTCGTCTATGGCAGCCTAGCGAAGGACGTACGCGTGTCCGTCGATACTGTAAGTCGATGGGTCGACATCCTACGCAACCTGCATCTCGGTTTTTTGATCAGGCCGTGGTTCAAGAACGTTTCCAGATCGTTGCGAAAGGAACCCAAATGGTTCCTGAGGGACTGGGCTTCCATCAAGGATAAGGGGGACAAGGCCGAGACGTTTGTGGGGTGTCACCTTCTGAAGGCCGTGGAGGGTTGGAATGACATGGGGCTGGGCAAGTTCGAGGTCGGCTACTTACGCGACAAGGAGAAGCACGAGGTCGACTTCATCGTGGTTCGTGACGGCAAGCCCTGGTTCCTTGTCGAAGTCAAACATCATGACGAATCGCTCAGTAGAAACCTCAAGTACTACCAAGACCAACTCAGTGCCCCGTTCGCATTCCAAGTGGTTATCGATTCCGAGTACGTGGACGCGGATTGCTTCGCCAAACCGCGAGGCCCGGTTGTGGTTCCAGCCCGGACTTTCCTCTCTCAGCTTCTATAGGCGACCAGCCACTCGCCGCGCAAGATTCATCGCTACGAACAAACGTTCATTCGCATGAACGATCCCGGTAACCAGCCGATACGAAGTCCTAGATGCACAACGGATGATCGATAGGTCCTGGTTCGAATTGTTTGCGTTGGTGGAGGCGGACGCAGACAATTCGAACCGTGGCTGGGGTGCTCTTGGAAATAACCATAAATGAAGACGGAGGAGACCCCGATTTATCAGCAGATCGCCCGCAAAGCGCTGCATCTCAGTGAGTTAGCTCTCAATAACTCCGCAATCGCCAGAGACCTCAAGGCGAGCGACAAAACGGTATGCAAGGCTATCAACTGGATCCAGACGGCCAGGAGAATGATCTCCTGAGCCTACTTTCACTCTGATCACCCAGAGTAGGGAGCTTTCCACACGACTCTGATCTCCCTGTGCCCGCGACCTTGCATGGGAGTAAAGGCGGCACGCATTTCTCAGTCAGCCACGAGCTCATCCTGTCCGGTCCAGTTCCCGAAACCTAAGGTGATTTGTGTGGACTGCACACCGTCTGCAGGGGTATAATATCTCTTGGGTTGTATCGGGGCTGCACCCGAGCGAGGACACAAGAGCTATGTGGGTATTGCTGCGCAAATCTGTCCTTGTCGTCATATTCTCCACCTTATGGGCTTCGGCCCTCTCCGCGGATCAATGGGACACCCAATGGAGCAGGGTGATTGACCAGTTTTATGATGACAGAAGTGAGGCGATCCTGCAGACCGCAGACGGGGGTTTCGCCATCCTCTGGCGCAGGGAGCACTACTCAGATGTGTATTTGACGAAGCTCAGCTCGGCAGGCAAGACTGTTTGGACTCGTTCCTACGGGGGACCTGACTACGATGCCGGGCATTCGCTGGCGACGACTGCAGACGGTGGTTTCATAATCGCCGGTATGACTCGCTCATTCAGTCCAGGTGATACAGACGTGTATCTCGTAAGAACTGATGGAGACGGCAATCTAAGCTGGGAGAGAACATACGGCGGCCCGGGTGACGACTGGGCGCGAAGTGTCGACTTGGCCAGTGATGGCGGTTTCATCATAGCGGGAGGAACACAGTCCTTTGGTGCCGGTAGCACCGACGTCTACTTGATCAAGACAGATGATACTGGAGATACCGTGTGGACGAGGACCTACGGAGGCGCAGGGGATGACGAGGCTCGTTCCGTGCAGCAAGTTTGGTATGCAGGCGATGTGGATGGCTTCATCGTAGCTGGTTCGACTGAGTTAGTTGCGGGCACTGGCAAAGACTTCTACACCCTGAAGACGACCCAGAACGGAGATGTCGAATGGACAGAATCCTATGGTCAACCGGACGGTAACGACGTTTTCGAATGTGTTCGCCAGACCCAGAAGGGTGGTTACGTCTTCGCGGGATACAGGCAAGTAGCGGCGAGCTCGTCGAGGCTGAGTTTCATGGCCATGTCTCATAGAAATGGAAGACTTGACGCGATCTGGATGACCGATCGTCCTCAGGATAACTGGTTAAACTCGGTGTGGGCGACACAGGATGGCGGTTTTGTGGCAGTGGGGGCAATAAAAGGCACACGGTATAACAACATGTATGCCGTGAAACTCGACTATCGTTTGTTCTTTAAGTCGTCGGAGATTTACGCGTGGGAGGATGAGGACGTTGCGACGGACGTCATACAGAGTTCAGAGGGCAGCCTTCTGATCCTGGGCTGGACGAATTCCCTAGGACGAAACGGTACCAACCTCTATGTAATGAGGACAAGTGATGAGGTACCCCCTTCCCCTCCAGAGGATTTCACAGCGACTCCTCACGAGGGAGCAGTTGAACTTCGGTGGACGGTCCCCTCCGTTTGGGATGCGACCGGTGTGCACATTCGGTATGCGACAAAAACGTATCCCCTGAAGCCGGATTGGGGATCGCCTGTTCCTAATTCAAGTGACGGCTGTTTCGATGGCCCTCCCGGTTCTGACAGTAGCTTTACCCACCCCGAGCTGGAAGAGTACACGAACTACTATTACTGCGCATTTGCATATGATGTATTCGGCAACTACTCAGAACCTGCTAGGGCGAAGACCTCTCTACCTGATTCTACACCTCCGGTGTTAACACTCGCTCTGTTTCAGGACCCGCAGCTCTCGCAACAGATTGACGTCTACGTCATAGGCTCGGAGCCTCTACCTCCGGGTTTTGTAGACGTCAGGGCAGATCGGGAACGGCTGACTGCAAGGGCTGTCGATACTGAGGAGAGGATCTACTTGGCTGATTACACACTTCCAGATTCGACGGGCACTGTTTCGTTGATCGCCCATAGCATCGATTGGTCTGCCAATCCTGATACTGTGGCCGCTGCGTTCTCTTACGCTCTGCTGGCCCCAGCACAAGGTGGAACCATATCGAGCCCGGACGACAACCTGACAGTCGAGGTCAGGCGGGGTGCGCCAGCCGGAAGCACGGTGGTAATCGTGGTGCCGTGCATAGACAGCGATGAGAGAGACCTCGAAATCGATCCTTCCAACGGTGCAGATACGCTGCTGTTCCTGGCCCCTGAGGGAATTAAACCCAGTTCATACTATATAGGTCCGACTGGCTTGCTGAGTGGCCAGAGCGCTCACCTCGAGTGGCGCTATCATGCGAGTGATCTGGGCGAGGGCTGCACCCCCGATCAGATTTACATAGAACATGACGAGATCGGACCGCTCGAGTCATTCATCGATCCGAGTAAGGAGACGGTCGTTGCCACTGTCTCAAGACTCGGCCATTTCAGTTTGCGTGTTGGTGAGAAAGGGACAAGCAGCACGCTTGATCACAGCTTCATCCATGTCAACTCGACCTGCCCGAACCCATTCAGTAGCCAGACCGCATTCCAGGTCGAGGTCCATGCTCGTCAGCGAGTGGATATCACTGTTTATGACGTGAGAGGAAGGTTGGTTGCTGAGGTGTTTGCCGGGACTCTTTATCCTGGGACCCATGAGTTCGTCTGGAATGGGGTTTCATCTGGCGGATCAGAAGTCTCAAGCGGAGTTTACATAGCCACCGTGGAAACTCTTTCTCGTGTGGCCGCCACCAAGCTCATTCTCACCCGGTAGCGTGTCCAGGTGACTGGACAGCTATAGAGGCACGTGCTACCGTCCCAAGGGGTAGGTCAATGGTGGACACGGACGGAATCGAACCCATCTTCGAAGACAGAAGTGAGAGTAGCACTGTCACCTGTGGGCGTACCCCGGTGAAGAAATGCTCAAACGGGGAAGGTGTGGCGCCAATCGATTCTGATTGACGGGCTGGCGGATCATCGAGACTGAACCGATAGAGTATCAGGCATCCGACAGGCTACAAGCGTTTCCTGGCAAAAGCGCGGCCCGATGCGGTCTTGAGGTATCGCTCAAACCTCCGCGTTCGCTTGGGATCGGTGAAGGCAACCGCGGTCCTGACATGCCACGGTCTGTACTTCGAGGTGTGATGGCTCTGTCCGGAGTTATGCGACCTTAACCGCTTTACGAGGTTCTTCGTGAAGCCAACGTAGTGGCGGTTTGGGTGGGAGTCTGATTGAAGGATGTAGACATAGTAAAAGGTCATGATAGCCTCCGCGTGAGAAAGTACTCGGAGGTTCTATAGAGGTGCCCGTCTTCGCCAAAGCTTCGACCGGATGCTGGCCCGCCGAGCCGAAGCAGCCATGTGATTCAGGAGTTTCTTGAAGGGGGAGGTGTCTGCCTTCGCCAAGGCTACGGCATGACATCCTTCGCTCTGCGAAGGCTGGTGGAGGCGGCGGGGATCGAACCCGCGTCCGTGGATGCTTCCTCAGGAATCACTACGTGCGTTTTCTGCCTTTTTAATCTCGCCTTGCAGGACTCCGGCAGGCGGGATTCCTACAACGCCAGCCCCAAAAATCTCACCCGGAGTGCCGGGGCGGGCACCCAGAGCCAGCCTGCTCTTGCGACGCCCTCATCCAACCACGCAGGCGAGGTCAGAGAGAACGTGGCTGCTTAAGCAGCCATAGCCAAATTGCTGTTGGCATTTGGTTGTTTCCCGTTTGTTTAACGAGCCAACGGGACCTCGGCACGCGATCCCTGCCTCTTCCATCCTCGTCGAATCCAATTCGCCCCCATCTTTCTATCGGCAGGTTTGCTCTCTACTGTTATTGTAAGCTGACGTTCGCGCGGTGTCAATAAGGACAAACTTTAAGATTCTGGTTCACATCCCATCCAATATATGATAGCCTTCATGAGAAGGCCTCAATTGGTGAGTTCACAAAGAGAACAACCGATAGGCCGCAAAGCACCCGCCTACCACCGCTACAGGCAAGGGGGCTTGAGGCCTTCCGAGATTCATTCCTCCATAGAATAGTAATCGCGTATCGCAGAGGAGGAATTCCGATGGAAATGGACAGAACGTCTCCCCTTGTCGGTGTAGTGTTGGGACAGGCGGCCAGTCCTTCTAAGGCCGCGGAGATTGCCGACACCTACGGCAGGTGTCCGTACTGCGCTTCCTTCACAACCTTGGGACCGTCGGCCATGGGTATGTTCGCCATCCCACCCGAGCGCCGCTGGTGGCTGGATAACATCGCGGAGACCGCCGGAAGCACGCTTGGTTTCGAGAACGCCGAGGCGCTTGTGACCGAGGCGATAGACGCATCGAGCCCCTGGAGCCGGGGTGACGTCAAACCCAATCTCCATCCGGCCCCATGTGGGACGGACTGCCGACAGTGTCATTGCTACGGTCACGAATGCCAGGGCTGTCCTGCAACGCTCGATTACCTCGGCAGCTGACGCTCACACCGGGAAGCCCCCGATCATTATGTTGCAAATCACTGTCAGATATGGCAAAAAGGGACCATGAGACTTAAGAAGGAACTAAGCCTGCTTAATGTCTTCTGCATCGCGTCGGGCGCGATGATAAGTTCGGGGCTCTTCATATTGCCGGGTCTTGCACATGCAAGGGCGGGACCTGCGGTCGTCCTCTCATACTTCATCGCCGGACTGCTTGCGATGACGGGTATGCTGAGTCAGGCCGAGCTGGTGTCGGCCATGCCCAAGGCTGGCGGAACCTACTTCTATACGGCACGGGCCCTGGGACCGACCATGGGCACAATCGACGGTCTGATTACCTGGTTCTCGCTATCATTTAAGAGTGCGTTCGCGCTTGTGGGTACCGCCGCGTTCGCGGTGCTCATCATCAATATCGACATACGGATAATCGCCGTGGTCTTGTGCGTAGTCTTTACCGCCATAAATCTCGTGGGAAGCAAGCAGGCCAGCCGCCTGCAGGTCTGGCTGGTGGTGGGGCTTCTCGCGGTTCTTATCCTGTACATAGTGCGTGGGCTGCCGGCCGTTACAATCGGGGTCTCTCAATCCTTTGCTCCCCACGGGACGGCCGCGATCTTCTACACTGCCGGGTTTGTCTTTGTGTCTTACGGCGGTCTCTTGAAGGCTGCAAGCATAGCGGAGGAAGTCAAGGACCCTGCACGTGTGGTTCCGCTCGGCATGATACTCTCGCTGATTGTTGTTACGACTCTTTATATGCTGGTCGTCTTCGTGACCTCCGGTGTCCTGGCTCCGGACGTACTCCACCAGTCTCTCACCCCGATCTCCGACGGTGCGGCGGTCTTCATGGGTCCCTGGGGCATGGCCGTATTGAGTGTCGCCGCGATTCTGGCATTCGTCTCGACTGCGAATGCAGGCATCATGGCGGCCTCAAGGTACCCATTGGCCTTAAGCAGAGATAGTCTTCTGCCGGAGTTTCTGAGCAGAATCAGCAGCAGATTCAATACACCGTACATGGCGGTTCTGGCTACGGGAGTGCTTATGGTGGTCGCGGTATTTCTGAAACTGGATGTTCTTGTCAAGACGGCCTCCACTGTTCTGATCCTGACCTACATACTCTCGTGCCTGTCGGTTGTGATCCTGAGGGAGAGCCGGCTCCAGAACTACCAGCCGCGTTTCCGTTCGCCGGGGTACCCCTGGATTCAGATCGTCGGAATCTGCGGTTTCGTGTTCCTTCTTTATAAGATCGGAACCACTGCACTGGTGGTAACCTCGATCCTCGTGGTGAGCGAGCTTTTCGTTCACTGGTTCTACGGGCGCATCAAAGCAAGCCGCGAGTTTGCACTGATCTATCTGATCGAGAGAATCACGGCCAAGGAGATTACCACGCGTTCGCTTGAGACCGAGCTTAAGGACATCATCAGAGAGCGGGATGACATCCTCAAGGACAGATTCGACCACATCATTGAGGACTGCATGGTGCTTGATATCGACTTGGCGGTGACGATGGAAGATTTCTTCCAGCTGGCTGCCGACAGAATGTCCGACCGGCTCGGCATGGAGCCCGACATCCTCTATAACCTCTTCATTGCAAGGGAGAAGGAAAGCACCACTGTGTTGAGTGCTCATCTGGCCATACCCCACATCATACTGGACGGCGAGCATAAGTTCGATATTCTGCTGGCCCGGTGTCGCCCGGGTGTGAAGTTCCCCGGGACCGCACCTGATGTACACGCGATCTTCGTGCTGACAGGTACGAGAGACGAGAGACCATTCCATCTTCGCTCGCTCGCGGCGATCGCCCAGATAGTCCAGGACCCTCACTTTGAAGACAGGTGGATGGCTGCGCGCAGGAAAGGCGATCTGCGTGATGTGATTCTCCTGGGGAAGCGGCGACGTCACCACGGGTAGGCCGATGAGATTGCCGCGTCGCTAACGCTTCTCGCAATGACCCAGACGGACGTTCCGCGCAATGACATAGGAACAGGAGAAGCCCCGTGAGAACACGGGGCTTCGCTACTGGTGCGCCGCGAAGGAATCGAACCTTCAACCTTCAGATTAAGAGTCTGCTGCTCTACCTAGTTGAGCTAGCGGCGCTACAGACTGCCGCCGAAGCGGCCTCATCTACAAATGTCAAAGATGTGATGTCAAATACTATCCGCAAACCCCCACCGTGTCAAGGGCGAGGCGATCATCCTAACAGAAAATCCGTCACCTTCCTGATGTCCTCAGCAGGTGATATCAGCAACAACTCATCGTTTGCATTGATCACCTGTTTGCCCCGGGGTATGGATAGCTCCTTTGTTCGGCGGTCGAATACCGCTATGAAGACACACTCCGGCGGGAACTTGTGGCTCCCTGCTATGTGCTCGACCGTAAGCCCCGCGACCCTCGCTTTTTCAGGAATTATCACGGAGTAGATGTCGGCCTTGCCGCCTGCGATCGTCATGACCTTGCGCACCCGGGGTTTCTCGATCTCCACCATCATCTGGTTGACCATGAGGTCGGTTGTACGCGTGATCGATGTCGCCCCCGCCAGATTGTACGCCTTCTCGTAGGCGGAGTTTCTCATTCTCACAATTATCTGGGACACCCCGAAGCTCTTGGCCAGGATCGCACCGGCGAGGTTGTCGGTATCACTCCCCGTTGCCGCCACAAGAACATCGGCCTTGGTTACCCCGGCCTCCTGCAGGGTTTCCACATCGGCGATATTTCCGTTTAATGTGATCACACCAAGATCGGAGTAGAGCTTATCGCAGATCTCTTTATCTGTGTCCACGGCCACGACATCGTGCTTGTTATCAACCAACTTGCGGGCAAGCTCCCGACCAACCAGTCCGATGCCTGCAATAATGATATACATCCTATCCCCTCCAGGCCCTTCTAGAAAACAGGAGAAGAACCGGCAGTATCTCCAACCTCCCCGCGAGCATACCGAATATGTAGGTGATCTTGACCATGGGACTGATCTCTATCAGGTCACCGCCTCGAATATAACACGGACCGATGTTTCCCAAAGCGGAAAACATCCCGGAGAGCGACGAAAGTGTGCCCTGATTTGAAAACAGCGCAGTGATCCCGCCTCCGATCGCAACGAGCGCCATCCATGTGAAGAAGAGCGCGGCCGTCCGGTGGACTTCATCATTCGGCACGGGCTTCCCGTCGACAATGAGTGTGGTGACGGCGCGGCCCGGTACCCAGAGTTTGCGGATCTCTCGCATCATGAGCCGGGTAAGCAGCACGACCCGCATCATCTTAAAGCCCCCGCTTGTAGAACCCACACACCCGCCGAAGACCATCATAACGAGGAACAACTGCTTTGAAAGCGCGGGAAAGAAGTCAGACGCGATGTCCTGAGTGACGTAACCGGTCGTGGTCAGGATAGCCGTCACCTGAAATACGGTGCGCCTGAATGATTGCTCCAGCCCGCCGGCCTCGATACTGGTGGGATTTGTGAGCAGAACGCCCAGGGTACCCGACTTGTACAGATGGTCTATGAGAACAACTGCGGTGAATACGGCTATGAAGCGCCACCAGTAGCGGATTTCCATGTTGTCCCAGAATGCTCTCAGGTTTCCGGTCAGCACCCGATAGTGTATGAGGAAGTTTATCGCCCCCACCATCATCATGAGAGTAAGGGTGTATTCTATCAGCTTGTGATGAGGGTGTCCGGTCAACGCATAGTAGCCGATGCTGGCATCATGGGGCGAGAACCCACCTGTGGACAAAGTCGTCAATGCGTGACACACCGCATCGAAGACGGGCACCTGTTCGAGCGCGAGGACCATCGCACCGATCAGTGTGAAGGCCCCGTAAATGCCCCAGAGAATCTTGAGTGTATTGAAGATACCAGGAACCGGTCTCGTAGAGGCTATCTTGTGGCTCTCGGCACCGAAAACATGGTGGGCGCCTGTACCCCTGAAGGTGATCGCAAGAAAGAAGGATAGGATCCCGATACCGCCGACCCACTGGGTGAGTGCCCGCCAGAAGAGAATGCTTCGGGGCATGGCGTCGAGACCTGAAAGCACTGTGAATCCGGTAGTGGTGAAACCGCTTATCGCTTCGAAGTAGGCATTGAGGTAGCCCAGTCGGAGACTGATTACAAAAGGCAGAGCCCCGAAGGCGGATGCGATAAGCCACCCAAGGGTGCATATGAGCATTGAATCCGTGATGTCGGGAGGTTCCGCTCGAAAAACCTTCCGCAACTTGTGACCGGCAGCAAAGGATGCTACCGAAGGGAGAGCAAAGGCAACGATGGTGGTCCATCCTTCACCCGTTGTCTTCCAGTAAATGAAGACCACTGCGAGGGGCAGGAGAAAGACCGCGCCCAGAGTCTCAAGCAGGTAGCCAAGAAAATGGAATGTGCAGTGGATTCGCCTGAATTGATTCCTCATCAGGGCGATTTAAGCAGAGGCTGGGGATTTTTCAAGGTTAAAGCGAGACCGGGCCGGAACAGGTGGGGTGGGTGAGGGGATTTGAACCCCCAACAACTGGATCCACAGTCCAGGGCTCTACCATTGAGCTACACCCACCACCAAGGTGAGATTGCCACGGCTCCTTCGGAGCCTCGCAACGACACCTCCATGTGTCGGATCGCCACGCTGCGCTCGCGATGACAACCGGCCGTCGGGCACGGAGACCCGACGCTACAGAAGCTGCCGGTCCGTACACCAATGTTACGGCATCAGCTGGCGCGCCTGGAGGGATTCGAACCCACGACCTACGGATTAGAAGTCCGTTGCTCTATCCAACTGAGCTACAGGCGCCCGGATATTCATATGTCAAAGGCCGTCGGGCACGGAGACCCGACGCTGTATCAATACTGGTCGGGGCGAGAGGATTTGAACCTCCGACCCCCTGCTCCCAAAGCAGGTGCGCTAGCCGGGCTGCGCCACGCCCCGTCCAACTTCAAGCCTAAGACGACCGGCAAATCGAATCAACACAATTTACCCCACGGGCAGGAGCATGTCAACTGGGCAGGAGGCGCAATTCGTCGGGCACGGAGACCCGACGCTACAGATTGCGCGTCAATTCGTCGGGCACGGAGACCCGACGCTACAGCCGATGCGTCACTTCGTCGGGCGCGGAGACCCGACGCTACAGCGCCGCGATGAAACTCTTCATGGCCCCAAACGCCTTCGCCCTGTGGCTGATCGAGTTCTTCTCTGCCTCGTCGAGCTCGGCAACCGTCTTCTTGAGGTGCGGCACATAGAAGATGGGGTCATACCCGAAACCTCCGCTCCCCCTCGGCTCATCGACGATCAGACCCTCCATCTCGCCCCTCTGGAGAACCATCTTTCCCGCCGGCGTGACAAGTACGGCCACACAGACGAATCGCGCCGTACGCTCGTCTTTAGGGACATCGCTGAGCACGCGGATGAGCTTCTCATTGTTGGCGGCGTAGGAGCCATCCTCACCTGCAAATCTCGCCGAGCGTACGCCGGGTTCCCCGCCGAGGGCGTCGACTTCAAGACCGGAGTCATCCGCGAGCGAGGCCAGACCCGTCTCGCGCCAGACGTGCAGCGCCTTGGCCAAGGCATTGTCTTCGAACGTGGACCCCGTCTCTTCGGCTGGAACCACATCTGGGAAATCAAGCAGGGTCTTAAACTCAACCTGTACCGAACCCAGGATGTGTTTTATCTCTTTTACCTTGCCCTGGTTCCCGGTAGCGAGGACGATCCGCAGTGGTTCAGTCAATTTTGAGCGTCTTCTTCTGGATATCCATTAACTCGCGAATGCCGTTCTTTGCGAGAGCCAGCATCTTGTCCATATCCGATTTTGAGAAACAGGTGCCCTCGGCTGTACCCTGCACCTCGACAAAGCGACCGCGGCCGGTCATGACTACATTGAAGTCCACGTCGGCGTTGGCGTCCTCTTCGTAACAGAGATCGAGAAGCGGTGTCCCCCGGACGATCCCGACACTTGTTGCCGCAACTGGTTCCATGGGAGGAAGTGCATCCAGTATCCGTCTCTTGACAAGCCCGCTCAGCGCCTCATGCAGAGCGACATACGCACCGGTTATTGCGAGGGTGCGGGTCCCGCCGTCGGCCTGAAGCACATCACAATCGACCACAAACTGCCGGTCACCGATCTTTTTAAGGTCCACCACAGCGCGCAAGGATCTCCCGATGAGGCGTTGTATCTCCTGGGTTCTCCCGGTCAGCTTGCCTCTTGACGCTTCCCGCGGTGTCCGCGTATGAGTGCTCCTCGGCAGCAGCGAATACTCCGCAGTGATCCAACCCTGGCCCTTGCCCTGGAGAAAGAACGGGAGTCTGTTTTCAATTGTCACCGCACACAGGACACGGGTATCACCCGCCTCTATCAGTGCAGAACCCTCCGCATGTTTAAGATACTTCGGCCTGATCTTGACCCGGCGCATTTCTTCCGGCTTCCTGCCGTCATTCCTCACTTCCACTTAAGAACCTCCTGTGCCATCAGATCCCCTGAAGCTCAACCTCTTCGAACTCGGAATCGACAACTCTGATCCGCGGAATTCCCAGACCCAGAAACCTCTCGGCCTGGAGCCTCAGATTGAGATGCATGTCACTCACATAGATCTCACATCTCGCCCCTGCAAGCGACGGCGAAAGCATGGCGTTCTGCGCGAGGAGTGCCCGGACGTCGGCGGCGGTTGCCTCCGCTGAATCGACGAGCACAACGCCGTCTCCCATCACCGCGCTTAAAACAGGTTTAAGCAAAGGATAATGGGTGCAGCCCAGTATCAGGGTATCAACTCCGCATTCAACGAGGTGCCTCAGATACTCATCGGCGATGTCTTGAGTCTCCTTCCGGTCTATCCAACCCTCCTCGATAAGCGGGACAAACAGAGGACAGGCTTTGGAGAACACCTTTGCCCCCGGTTGCTTCGCCTGTATCGCCTCGAGATAGGCATTGCTCTGTATCGTCGCCCGTGTACCGATCACACCGATCGTGCCGTTACGGGTCGCCTTCAGGGCGGCGGCAGCCCCGGGCTCGATCACGCCGACGACGGGAATATCGAGTGCCGCCTGAAGCTCGGGCAGGCTGTACGCGCTGGCGGTGTTACACGCCACGACGATCATCTTGGGGTCCCTGCCCATAAGGAAACTGACGATCTCGCGCGCGAACCTGGTTACGGTACCCTTTGACTTGGTGCCATAAGGCAGGCGTGCCGTATCACCGAAGTAGACCACTCTCTCATGCGGCAGGCCCTCCATTATCGCCTTAAGCACCGTGAGCCCGCCGATGCCCGAATCGAACACACCTATCGGTCTCGTGTCAGCCAGCGCACTTACCTCCAGTCCTCGGGCCGCAGAAGCCTGGATATCCGGAGATGTCCTCCCAGGGTGTCTCGCTCTTCACCCTCGACGAGGATACGAACAGATTCGACCTCCGTGAAATTCGCACACGCCGTCTGTACGATGGAGGCCACCAACATGTATTCTGCAGCACTTCCCCCGGCGAAGTCGTCCACGATATCGCGTGAGAAATCAAGATAGGCCGTCTTGTCGTGAATGTAAGCCGCCCGCACGCGAACCGATGAGGGAACGGTCGGGATCGCATCCCCTGCGGGTCCGCCTATCACCGCCTCGATCACCTTTCTCAGGTTTTCGAGCATATTGCCGGTTGAGCCTATCTGTCTGTATTCAGGGACCAGTGAACCGGCATCGTTCGAACCGAAGTAGAGAGTCACGTCCTTTATCATCTCAACCTCACCCGACTCCTCAGGCGGAGCAGGACCCGGTCTTTGCCTGATCAGGAGCCACACGGCCAGAACGGCAATCACAACTATGACTATGACAATCAAGGTCCTTCTCAACGGTCACCTACCTGTTGTAGTCCTCTTTGAATCTCATCACTGCTGAGACTATCCCGTCCGCGACCATCTCCTGGAAAGCCTCATCCTTTAGAAGCCTTTCTTCATTGTGATTTGTTACGAAAGCCGTCTCAACAAGGATGGCGGGAAGATAAGCCCCGGTCAGAACGATGAAGTTGGCCTGCTTGACACCACGGTTCGGGATGGTCAACCTTGTAGCCAGCTCCTCATCTATAAGCTGCGCCAGATGGCTGCTCTCGACAACGAATTCATTCTGCGCGGTATCCCAGAGTATGAAGGCGACTTCATCATCGGGCTCGAGACCGGCGGCAGCGACAATAGCAGGGCTTGCGTTCTCCATCGCCGCGACCACCCGCGATCCATCATCGAGCGCAGGTGAGAGGAAGTAGACCTCGAAACCCTTTGCCTCCGGGCTTCGGAATCCGTTGGCGTGCATACTTATGAAAAGGTCGGCCCCGACCGAGTTTGCGACTTCAGTCCGTGTTTCGAGCGAAACATACACATCATCATCACGTGTGAGAATGACGTCGATGCCCCTGCGTTTGAACGCCTGTTTGAGCTTCTTCGAAACACCGAGTGTGAACTCCTTCTCGGTGAAACCCGACGGACCTATGCTACCGAAATTCTCACCACCGTGACCCGGGTCGATCACCACCAGATCTATCCTGGCTTTCTCTCCCGAGAACCGTTCCTGCCAGGCAAGATGCTTGGGCGGCTTGAATGCGGGGTCGGGAATATCCGTAAGCGCCCGCTCCCAGACGAGCATGACGATGCCGTCGGGTCTCCACCGGGGAAACACTCTGTAGGATGGTTTCCCTTCGCCAAGCGTGACAGTGATCCTGGCGCCATCCGGTTCCTGTCTGGCCGAGACTTTCTCGATCAAACCACCTTCGGATTCAAATCCGATCCGCTTCGCGAGAACACCACCCCTTATGAAGATCTCAAACCCGCCGTCGGTAGCGGGCATGAGCGTGTACTTGAGCAGACCCCTGGTCCCCATGGTCGCGCTCACACGTCCACGGGCCGCACGAACCTCCATATCGAGTATGTTGGGAGCAGACAGCCCTATTATGATCCGCTTTCCCTTCTCGTCCCAGCGCATGCTCTTGTCCAGCGCGGGCGCGAGCACATCTGCGGCGGACCCAACACCGATGTAGACTTCACCCTCTTCGGTGAAGCTCACCTCCCCGGCGGCTACAGTCTCACCGTCGACGATCCAGACAGTCGCCCCTATCAGGATGTCAACGGCATGACCTCCGCCACTTAAGGTCACCTTCTGCTGGCCGAAGTCGACAGACTTCTCCAGGCCGAGCAATCGCGCAACCTGGGAAATCGAAATGTGGGCCGTTTCATCTTTTTCGATAATTGGAACGTACTCGGACGGCCGACCATCGGAATAGGCGACACTGGCCGATTGACCCAGACACGGGCCGGCCATCAAAACGACGAGCAGAATGCCGAGGCAGTACTTCATTGCCGCTGTTTTCCTCCCTGATTGATTGATCGTCACCATCCGGTCGGACTCAAGGTATTACATCAAGACCGGCCGCTCCTCAGTTTTCGTATCTCCCTTTCAGCATCCCGCTTGGTTATGTCATAACGCCTGTCACGCTTGGGTTTGCCCCTGGCCAGAGCGATTTCCAGTTTGACTCTTCCTCTGACCAGGTACACCCGCATTGGTATCATCGTAAGACCCTTCTCGGCAACCTTCCCCATCAGGCGCTTGATCTCAGACTTATGCAGAAGCAGTTTCCTCTTACGTTTCGGATCCGGAAGAAAGTGGGAACTCTTATCATACGGGGAAATGTGCATGTTAAGTATGTGTGCCTCACCATTTTCGATCACCGCGTAAGAGTCCTGAAGACTGATATTCCCCTGCCTGACCGACTTGACTTCACTGCCCACCAGCGCTATGCCCGCCTCGAAGCTGTTCATCAAGAAATACTCGTGCTTCGCTTTTCGATTCAGGTATACATTTTTCTCAGGGCTCTCACCTGTCTTTGCGTTCTCCGTCTCTCTGGGTTTACCTGTCCTGGACATTGAGTTCCTCAATGGGGATCTGCTCGGCGCGACGTTTTTCGAATACGGCGATCCTGTCGAAACCGGCACTCCGGGCGATTTCCAGGCACACATCGAGACCATCGCCGACATCTTCCGGTAGATGGCAGTCCGAGCCGAATGTGAGGCTTGAGACACCCGCGCTCTTCGCGGCGTGAAGGATATCCTGACTTGGATACGGTGAGTCCAGACCTTTCCTCAGGCTCCCGCTGTTGATCTCGAGACTCAGGTTCGCCGTTGCCATCGCTTCGAGAACGGGCTCAACAAACCCGTAGTGGGCTTCGTTTAAGGACTCCCCATAGAAATCCAGACCACACCTCTTGTATATGTCGATATGGGCGATGCAATCGAAGAGCCCGCACCTGACCGCCTCCTCGAGGTAGCCGTAGTACTCCTCGCACACCTGCCTCGGGCTTCTCGGCATGAAGTAATCAGGGGCCTCCCTCGCCGACACGATGTCGATACTGCTCAGGGTGTGTACGCCACCCAGCAGAAAATCGAATTCGTAGGGATCTACAGCCGATCTTATCATCTCTTCAATCCCGGGCACATAGCCCACTTCCAACCCACAGAGCACTTTCAGGCCCCGACCTGCGTAGGCTTTCGATACCGCTTCCACCTCCCCTATATACGACTCCAGCCAGGGTTTGGTAACGTCAATGATTTTGCCGTTCAGCTTCACCCTGCCGTCATGGTGGCGCCGTTCAGGATCAAGGTCGTAGTGGGTAGTGAAACAGATGTGGCTCAGGCCCTTGGCAAGCGCAGCACGTGCGTACTCGTCGACCGATCCCTCTCCATCTATCGAGTATTCGCAGTGCACGTGGAAATCCACCATGTCTTCTCCGTTTTTTTGCTACTTTGGCAGTTGACAATGATGCCAGAGTAAAATAGGATTATCAACAGAAATGATATAGTGCCGAAGTGGCGGAACTGGCAGACGCGCTGCGTTCAGGGCGCAGTGGGGTTATCCTCGTAGGGGTTCGACTCCCCTCTTCGGCACGCTATTGCGGCTCAAGTTTCGCCTTGAGACTGCCGAATTGTACTTAAAGCCCGCAAACACCTTTTGCTCAGTCAGTCTGTTGATGGTGGCGGGCTGTATTGTAGGCTGAATTTCTGAGAGGTGCGTTAAGGTGAAGGCCGGAAACCTGGGACGCGCTCTGGCCCTTGTGGCCCTGCTCGGTCTCTTCGCAGGATGTGGCGCGACTCTCACCAGTCAGGAGAATGCAAGATACGTCGGCGAGGTCGATGATGTCCTCAACTATGATACGCCGCCGGTGCTTGTCGTGACGGTGAGACCGGAGTACCCTGACATGGCTCGCCAGATCGGCGTGCACGGCAGGGTCGTACTCAAGGTGCTCGTGCTTGAGAACGGTCAGATCGCCCGCATAGAGATTCTCGAATCACCCAGTCCGATTCTGGGCGACCAGGCCATTACGGCGGTCAGGAAGTCGTCCTTCATGCCGGCGACAAAGGACGGCTCCCCCTGCCCATCCACCATGGTGATCCCGTTCATCTTCGACCGGGACGATGCCTACGTGCGGGACAGGGCGGTGCTTGACGTCGAACGCAGTTACGCTCCGGAAGATGTCGGGCATGCCGAGCTGCCTGAGAGACCCGGGCCTGATCTCACGCCGGGGAAGTGAGCCGGCGTACCACCCTTGTAAGAACCACAACACCTAAAGCCATACCTCCGGCGAACACCTCCCAGGCAAACCTGGAAGGGACCCCACCCCCCAACGCCACACCGTGATTAAGCGTGAAGGACCCGAAGATGATCGCCGCAGCCGATATTGTGAAGACCCACTCGAGTTTTGACATGCGCACTACTTCGGCCTGGTCTTTGCGGACATAGTAGACGAGCCCGGTCACAATCATCAGCACGGATACCAGCACAGGCGCAAGAACCGGACCTGTCCAGATCACGGGAATCAGAAACAGGATATCCCACGTAAGAAGCGAGGCCGGCCAGGATATCGTAACCCAGAGCCACAGGTAGTAGGCGATGTCCCAGATCCCGAACAGCAAAATGAAACAGATCAACCTGCCCCTCTTCGTCCGCTCGGCGATGAACGCAACGGCCAGCAGCATGAAAACCGTTGCCGCCTCCCTGCCAAGCTCTACAAAGGCGTGGCCGGTGTCTATCTGTTTGATGGGAAATGCAAAACCGTCGGGATAGAAGAGCTGTCTCAGGTAAACGACGACGGCTGCTTCCAGATATCCCATGGCCAGGGCAAAGACAAAGAGGTACCACAGTTTCTTCCTCATTCGTACTCCTTCAAACCCGGACCGTTCACGCCCCCCTGCGAGGTCTGTCTCCGACGCGGGCCGGCGGACCTTTCATCACTTGATATCCCCAGAGGGTTTACTATAATTGGATCGGAAGCTGAAGCAAGGAGCATGAGCATTGAAGCAAGTCTGGTTTTGTGCGACGGGGCTGTCCGTTGTCCTGTTCCTGTCCGGACTGCTCCCTGCCGGCCGCTCCCTGAGTGGTGAAGTGCACACTGAGCGGACTCTTAAGGAACTGATCTGGACCTATCCTGACTCATCCATGCTCTATGTCAAGCTGGCGGCGATCTACTTTGCCGAAGGCACCGCCAGTGGAAGATCGGCCGCTGTGAAGCAAATGAAGCTCGCCGTCAAACACGATCGTCGAAATCCGGATTACCGGCTGCTCCTTGCGGAGATGTACTTCGAAAGCACTTACTGGAACAACGGGGTGAAGGAACTCAAGACCCTTCTCGAATGGGACCCGGAGAACGGATTTGCGCATCTCAGATTGGGTGAAGCCTACCTTGAGCGCGGCGTCGACGAGTGGCAGCGTAGCTCGTTTTTGAATGCACGAGATGAGTTTCAGCTCGTGGAGGAGTCTCATCCGGCCTATCCGGGCGCGCGCAGGCACCTGGCCCAATGCTATTTTGATCTCGGCAGACCCGACTCATCAATCATCCTGCTTGAGTCGTTTCCCGAGGACAGTCTCAATGTCGACGATCTGCTGCTCCTGGCCATGGCGCTTTCCGAGATCAGGGACATCGAAGCCTCCTCGGAGACCTTCACCAGGGCGCTCGGTGTCATGGACGAACCACGTCGCAACCGGTACATGTCGGTGGAGCTTGTGGCTACCCCGGAGGAGCTGAAGGAGGCTGCGGCAACACAGCTCACCGGTGACATGAAATCAGCCAACCGGATGCTCTGGAAGAAGCGGGACCCCAACCCCGCAACGGAAGTAAACGAAAGGCTTGTCGAGCATCTCGCAAGAGTTGGATTCGCGGACTTCCACTTCACGGTCCCGAGACTGGGCAAGACGGGATCGGAGACGGCGCGTGGCGAGGTCTACATTCGTTACGGCAGGCCGCTTGCCTGGTACTACGATCCCTTCGGGTCGGATGTCTTTGCTAATGAGACATCAATGCCCCGTCCGGCCCAAATGAGTAGTGCCATGGCCGGGGTGGACGGCTGGGAGAACTTCGACTCGCGCGATCCCGTGAGCCGGTACAGGGCCAGACCGATCCGGCAGGCGAGGCGGAGGTGGAAATGGCAGTATAGCGGTTTCTCGCTTAACTTCGAGGACACCTTCATGAACGGTGATTTCAGATTCCCATACGAGAAGGACTGGAGTGCGTATGTCTATGCCTACCTCGAGAAGAACGTACCCGAGATCTATGAATCCCAGATAAAGAAGCGGATGAGAGTCGTGCTCGATGCCCTGAACGTCGTGGACGACATGGGAAGAGCGGGTCTGAAGATCATATACGGATGCGACACAAGAGGCGTCAAGTATGAACCTCTTTACGAATGGCCGGTTGGTGATTTCGACATCGAGGTCGCGGTGCTTGACAGCATATACGGGGATGTCACGCGCACAAGGTTCACGGCCGAGCTGCGCGCGGATTCCAGCGCGCTTTACCAGACCGAGTACCCGCTGATCGGAAGCCTCACCGTCCAGATCCCGCCTGGAGGCTCGCTTGCCGCGGTGTCAATGGAATCGAAGACCACGGGTGCCGTCGGCTTCACCAACAGAGCAGTCACGGCCCGCGGTTTTGGAGACAGCCTGGAGATCAGCGACATAGAGATCCGGTTCGCATCAGACGGGCCGCCGAATCCCTCCCATGTCTATCTCGGACGGGGCAAGGCCTATCTGGCATTCAGCATTTATAACCTCTTGACCGACGCCCGCGGCACGGGTGAGGCCGAAGTCAGTTACAGGATCGTCGGGAGGGAAAAGGTCGAGCCGCGGTTCATGCGGCTTCTCAAGGCCCTGACCGGAACCGCGGATGATGAAACGTCCGGCGGCCTCACCTCGATCTGGAGCAAGTATGAGCTCAGGAGCAGGGGTTCGCGGAGACACGAAGTGCTCGGGGTCGATCTCTCTTCCCTTTCGACCGGCGACTATGACATCGTGATCGATGTGACCGATACCTTAAGCGGGCGGATGACAACTGCCACGACCGGCTTTAAGATCGTGTCCGAGATTGAGCAATGACCGTTAAGAGAACACATCCGTCGCTTCGCAGGTGGGTGATCATATCTATCTTGTTACACGCCGGTCTTGTGCTTCTACCCGCTCAGTTCCTGCATATCTTCTTTCCCCGGGAGATGCCCGCCATGAGAGAGGGCAGAACCAGGGATCCCTGGTCCGGTCTTTCCGATATGGTGATGCAGGTTATCCCCATTGAGGTGGAACGCACGCCCGAGACCGTGGACCGCGCAGTGCTTGAGATCGTGGAGGAGGTCCCGGCGCCGACGGCGACTCGAGAACCCGCGACCCCCGGTGGCTCGCCGGAGGGTGCCGGTATCGCACGGGCCGACATACCCGCCGGCAATGTTGAACCTCAGTTCTTCCCGCCGGTCCCCCGCTTTATCGTACCCCCGACCCTTGAGGACCTCGGGATCTCGACCATAGAGGTCAATGTCAGAATCCTCGTTTCAGCAAAGGGACTGCCCCGGAGGGTAATCATAGAAGACACACTGGAAAATCCTGAAGTGAGGGAACGAGTGCTTGAGAGTGCCTGGAGATTCCGATTCGAGGCGGCAAAACTGGGCTACACCCCGGTGGAATCATGGATCGATCTGCCGCTCGTACTGGAGGCAACAGGGTCCAGGTAAGATCGGAATCAATGGTCCCCGGTATCGAGCTCGTGCTCGGACGCCTTTACTATCTCCCTCGCCCTGTCGGCGTCCTCCTCATCAACCAAAACGATTATGTCACCCGTCAGATCGGTGTCGTCATCCTCATGATCCAGACCCGTTACGGTCTCACTTGATTCGCGGTGGACGGGTATGCCCTCGGCTTCAAGCGCGCTGATTACGAAGTCGGCTTGACGCTCATTATTGGAGCTGTATACACCGACGAAGGACTCGCCCGAGACGGGCGTGGGATCCGCAGAGCCGAAATGTGTCGGATCCTCACCGCAATAAGGACACCCGCCGTCGCGGACCTTACGACCGCAAGTCGGACACTCGTTCATGTCAACCTCCACGACCGGCCGGGGCGAGTCAAAAGCATGATCCGCTGCTAGTCAACGACTTCGTAGTCGGCCTCGACAGCCTCTTCCCGTTCCTGCGCGGAACTCTCCCCCGCACCAGCCGAACCGCCAGTCTGACCGGCAGTACTCGCTCCGGTAGCCGCTTTCTCGTACAATGTCTTGGCTACGTCACTCCACAGGCCAACCAGAGCTTCCGTACTCGATTTTACCTCATCGACGTCGCTTCCATCAAGTGCTTCTTTGACCCGACCGATTCCGGCCTCGATCCTGGCCCTGCCGTCGGGGGAAACCTTGTCGCCCATCTCTTTGAGGTTCTTCTCCGTCTCATAGACGAGCTGGTCCGCCTTGTTCCTGGCCTCTACCTCTTCCTTCCTGCGCCTGTCATCAGCCTGGTGCATTTCCGCGTCACGGACCATCTTGTCGATATCCTGCTGGGTCAATCCGCTTGACGCCTCTATCCTGATGGACTGCGCCTTGCCCGTAGCCATGTCCTTGGCGGACACGTTGAGTATACCATTGGCATCGATGTCGAAGGCAACCTCTATCTGAGGTACGTTCCTCGGAGCCGGCGGGATCCCGGTCAAGTGGAACTTGCCTACGGACTTGTTCGCCGTCGCAAGCTCTCGCTCACCCTGTAAGACATGAACCTCAACCGCCGTCTGGCTGTCTTCCGCCGTGGTGAAGATCTCTGACTTCTTGGTCGGGATAGTGGTGTTCCGCTCGATGATCTTTGTAAAGACCCCACCCTTGGTCTCGATACCCAGTGAAAGCGGTGTTACGTCGAGCAGAAGAACGTCCCTCACCTCACCACCAAGCACTCCGCCCTGTATCGCTGCGCCGGCGGCTACTACTTCGTCGGGATTCACGCCCTTGTGCGGTTCCCGGCCGAACATCTTTTTCACGACTTCCTGGACCTTCGGCATTCGCGTCTGTCCGCCGACAAGAACCACCTCGTCGATGGCAGAGGCTTCCAGCTTGGCATCCGCAAGCGCCGACCGGCAGGGTCCCACGGTTCTCTCGATCAGCTCGTCCACAAGCTGTTCGAGCTTCGATCTCGTGAGCGTGATGTTCATATGTTTCGGCCCACTGGCATCAGCAGTTATGAACGGCAGGTTGATCGCCGTCTCGAGTGCCGAGGAAAGCTCACACTTGGCACGTTCCGCCGCCTCCTTGAGCCGCTGAAGCGCCATCGGGTCGTTTCTGAGATCTATACCCTGTTCCGTCTGAAACTGGTCTGCAAGCCAGTCGATCACTCGCTGGTCGAAGTCGTCACCGCCGAGATGCGTGTCACCATTGGTCGACTTGACTTCGAAGACGCCGTCGCTGATCTCGAGAATCGATATATCGAATGTGCCCCCACCGAGGTCGAACACGGCTATCCTCTCGTCCTTCTTCTTGCCCAGACCGTACCCCAGGGATGCTGCGGTAGGCTCGTTGATGATCCTCTTCACGTTGAGACCGGCAACCTTACCGGCATCCTTGGTCGCCTGTCTCTGGCTATCGTTGAAGTAGGCCGGAACTGTTACGACGACATCAGTCACCTTCTCGCCAAGATAGGCCTCGGCCGTCTGCTTCATCTTGAGTAGTATCATCGCCGAGATCTCGGGCGGTGAATACTCTTTATCACCGACCTTTACCCGCGCATCTCCATTTGGACCCTTTACGACCGTGTACGGGACCTCGCCGATCTCACCGCGCACCTCGTCGTATTTCCGGCCCATGAACCGTTTGATGGAGTAAACGGTGTTGGCCGGATTTGTGATCGCCTGCCGCTTGGCAGTCAACCCGACAAGCCGCTCTCCCGCCTTGGTGAAAGCAACTACCGAGGGCGTCACCCTCGAACCTTCCTGGTTGGCAACGATAACCGGCTCCCCGCCTTCCATCACTGCCACACACGAATTGGTTGTTCCCAGGTCAATTCCTATGATCTTTCCCATTTGAATCTCCCCCCTTGTGAGCAGAGTGGCAATCCCATGAAGGGCCTGCACTTCACTCGGTATGTTTTCTCACATGCTATTCACCTGTCCGAGCGCTTATACAGCAAGCGGCATGCCATTGGAGGTAAACAGTCGGGAGATTCCATGCTTATCAATTGACTTATAAAGAGTTACGATGACGCATCAACCGGTATGATGAGGCGCGTGGAGCGCGGGACTTATGCCTGTATGGCAGGGCAGGAGTCCGGACTTGCCATCATGGCATACGCCGGTCCTATTTGGGCGTCCCGACGTACCTGACAAAGGGATAACATGGCAGGATGACGACACCGGCCTTGAGGTCATCTCTGACACCCCTTGCCCTATCAAGGCAATCATGGGGCACGGCCAGATAGACTTTGCCGCGGGATGCCGAGGTCAGTTTGGCCAGCTGCTCGCGAGCTTCCTCCGAGTCCAGGGTGGACTCGGTCTCCACTTCGATCAGTTGTACCTCGGCACCCCTTTTGGCCTCTATGTCAGGGACATACCCCTCGATGGACTCCGGCCTATCCCTTAAACCACCCACGTGATCGGCCCGTACTGTGAAACCGTCCTTCTCGAGCTTGTCGACGAGCACATTGATCATCAAGTAATGCAGTGACTCCTCAATCAGGTCTCTTCTTAACATATAGATTAGCTTCTGCCTCCGTGCCGGCCGTCAACCGACCTGCTGGAGCACACCCTCCAGATGGACGGCACTTAAAACCTGACCATCTTCGGCGAACACCACAGCCCGGTTCATCGTGTTCTTGAGCTCGTGGATGTTGCCCTCCCAGGAAACCCTTGTCAGCATGCACTCCGCATCATCGCTGAGGCCCTTCAGACCTTTGCGTTCCTGGTCCGAATACAGACTGACAAAGTGTCTTGCCAGGCTAACTATGTCTGCCTCTCGCTGTCTTAAGGGGGGAACGGCTATGGTTATCACTGAGGCCCTCAGGTAGAGTTGCCTCATAAACCTTCCCGCCGCAGCCTCCAGTCTCAGGTCTCGCCCGCTGGAGAAGATCAGTCGAGCAAACCCCCCGCTCGAGAGACAGCCTGCTTTCATCCTGCGCTCTCTTGAATCCAGGTAGCCCAGCAGTTTCCGCTGACCTATGGCACTCAGAACATCGATGTTCTTTAAATAGATTGTTCCACCTTCGTGTTCCAACGACAGAAGCTTGTCCATCAGTCTGTCAGTCGACATTTCGGTGGCCGCGTCGGGGGCACAGAAGAGAACGCGGAAATCCCCCGGGCACGAGGTGGAAGCCTCGTGTATCTGTCGTGCCAGATAAGTCTTGCCGACCCCGCTTTCACCCACAAGCAGGACATTGGCATGACAGGCCGCGGCCATGATCACAAGTCGAACAACAGGCTTCATAGTCGGATCTTCACTCATTGTTACCACAATCACCACCCCCCCCTCGCCCACGCCGGCACCTTAGCCCCTGGGCTCAGACAAACAAACCACTCTTCAGAGCGCCAACTGAAATGCCATGGCCATCACGATCATCCAGAAATCGCTAAGAGTGCGCGGCGTCGGGTCAAGGGAGTCACTTCCCGGTGGAAGATCATACGGATCTCCAGGTTCTTCATCCTCACCGCTCGCAAAGCACGGTGACATCATAGTCAGTACCAAAATGCCAAAGAGCGCGATCACTGCCCAATGCAAACGCTTTGTCCGCATCGTTAAGCCTCCTCCCTTCCCCTCACCGATCGCATTCGCCCCTCTGGCCTCTACTGCAAGGCCTGTTCCGTATCTACAAGTTCGTAGAATTTGTTGGCCCTGTAACTATTTGCTATTTATAAGCTTAACATAAGATGAATCTGAGTTCAACTGAAACCAAACGACTCGCTCGTATATATGTACGACAGCGTACTTTCTTCAGACCTCCAGTAGGATCGATACAGGATAGGCAGGCAGTCGATCTCAGTATGAATGCTGATTTCCAATTGGTTTGATTGAGGTTAGAACGATATGGCAGAAAGGACCCGCAGGTGGGAATTCATGATCACCCAATCGTATGATTATACGATTCGTACGTTCTCACGACTGCTTGCGGGCGTTTGATTGCCGGAATTGTGACCCGGGCCTATGCCCAGGATCTTCATCTTCTTCCTCAGTGTGCTTTCATGTATGCCGAGCCGCTCCGCAGCCAGTGTCTTAACCCCACCACACTCCTCCAGCGCCACCGCGATCAGATCTTGCTCGAGGCGCCGGACGGCCTCGGGAAGTGTCGAGCTGCGAGCCCCGCGGATCCTGTCGTCGATATCGGCCGCTCTCAGGCTCTCGTGGATCTCGATCGGAAAATGCTCGGGGCGGATCCGGGTCCCTTCGGCAACAACAACTGCATGCTCTATGCACCTCTCCAGCTCCCGGACATTTCCCGGCCAGATATAGGTCTTGAGAATCTCGAGTGCCTGGTCGGACACCGACATTCTGGATTTTGAATTCTGAGACGCGTACTTCCCGACAAAGTAATCGATCAGAGCAGGCAGGTCTTCCATTCTCTCGCGCAGAGCGGGAAGGTGTATCCGCATTCCATGGAGCCTGAAATAGAGGTCTGATCTGAAGAGGCCCTTCTCGATCAGTTCATTGAGATCCTTGTTTGTTGCACTCACGACCCGGATCTTGACCTTGAGTACCTTCGATCCACCGACTCTCTCGAACTCGTGACGGTCCAGAACCCGGAGGACTCTTGCCTGGGTCGGAAGCGGCATGTCGCCTATCTCGTCAAGGAAAACTGTACCTCCGTCTGCCCGTTCGAAGATGCCCGACCGGGAGGATACGCCTGTGGCCACACGCTCTTCTATTCCAAAGAGCTCGGTCTCGATCAGATCATGGTGAATCGCAGCGCAATTGACGATGACAAGCGGTTTATCGCTCCACTGGCTTCGTTCATGAATGAGCCGCGCTATCTCCTCCTTGCCCGTACCGTTCTCGCCTGTCAGCATGACCCTTATCTCGCTGCCGGCTGCTATTTCAACCTTCCTGAAAACCTCCTGCATCTTCTTGCCCGGTCCTATTATATTTGCGTGGCTGTACTTCTCTCTGGCTCTGGTCTTGAGGTCGGCAACATCTTCATGCAGCTTCCCCACAAGTCTGGCATTTTCAATCGCGAGCGAAACCTGGTTGGCAAACGCCTCAACGAACGCCTTCTCAAGCGTGGAGAGGCTCGACGGCACACCCCGGCTGTCGAGATATATTATCCCCAGAAACTTGCTGCCCATCGTGAGCGGAACACACATCACCGACATCACGTTATGAATCCTCACACTCTGGCTGTCCTTGAATCTGGGATCCTTGGTGGCGTCACCCTCTATCACAGACTCCCCCGACGATCTGACTGATTCGACGATCGACCCGCTGATTCCCATCACCTCACGCAGTGACTCGCGGTCCATTTTTCGCTCGACAAAAGTCTTGAGATCACCGGTCCCATCATCTTCGAGCATGAGAGCGCCTCTCTCCGCACCCAGATACTCGATTGCAAGATCCATCGCGAGGTTGAGCACGGTCGTAAGATCGTGGCTGGAGCTTAGAGTTTCGGATATCTTGCTGAGTGACGAGACAGCCCGTGTTTCCAGATCACCCGCCGGGATCCTGTCCATCTCACACACCGCCCTTTCATGGAGGTCCTTTATGTCAAGTGTCTCGAGAATCCGCGCAGCCTCAAGCAGGTAGTGCCTTGCCTGCAAGAGATTTCCCCGGTCGCTCGCCTCGCTGCCACCGAGCAGTAATGCCACGGCGTAGTCATAACGTGCATTCGCGTTTCTGAAGATCTCTATCGAACGATTGATGTACTCGGTGAACGACTCGTGGTCCCCTTCCCGATAAAGCGCCAGCGCCAGCGCCCGAAATACACGTCCGATATGGAGAGATTCCGGTAGGCCCTCGAATCCCTGCCTTGCCTGCATCAGCTCCGCTATCGCCGCCTCCGTATCCCCGCACACCGCAAGCGCCTCACCCACCACACGCTGGGCCTCATCCGCCAGAAGCGGCGACGAGGCAAGACCCAGTGTTACCAGTGCCTTCCTGGCAACCCGAAGAGCCTCCTTCGGCCTGTCACACCTGAGAAGTATTTCACCCTTCTGGAGCATCGCCTGCCCCTGCCCCTCGGCGTCATCCGCCTTGCAGGCCAGATCGTGGCTTTCGTCTATGAGCTCGACGGCCTGTCCACACTTTCCACGCATAGCACTCGTTGCAGCGAGATACCGCTTAACCATGGCCAGGTGATAGTCATCAAGGAAAGGACCGTCCTCAAGCAGTTCCGAAAGTCTCTTCTCCGCCTCCACCCAGTTGCCCGACTCAATCGCTATCGCGGACAGCAGGATTGTCGGGGCCACGACCCCCGCACTCCTGCCCAGCAATGTGTTAAGGCTCAGCGCCTCCCCGGCAAGCCCAAGGGCACCCGACAGATTTCCGAGGTCAAGCATCAAGATCGCGTAGTTCTGACAGCAGCTTGCCCGCTCGTGAAGAGCCTTCAATTCATCGAAAACCGCCAGGGCGCGCTTCAAGGCGTCATCTGCACGGTCGAAGTCCATCTGCTTGCGATGGCACAGACCCAGGTTCATGAGACAAACTGCTGCGGTCTTGCTGTCGCCGGCCTGTTCGAAATCCGCAATCGCCTCGATCCAGGCACGCGCAGCCCCTTTGAAGTTGGCCGAGCGCATCTCGGCGATGCCTATGCGGTTCGCAGCCCTGCCGGCTTCGCCCGGCATGCCCTGCTCAATAAAGACGGCCCGCGCTTGTCTTAGCAGGTCCAGGGCCAGGTCCTTGCGTGACTCGAGAGAGCGGACGTGCCCCAGATCGGAACGTATCATTGCTGTTTCGATGACATCACCTGCCTGGCCGGCTGCGGTCTCACAGCGTGACAGAATCTCGGCGGCCTCGGCCAGAGCGCCCCGTAGGGCCGCGACCCAGCCCATCTTCCTGGCTGCCGAAGGTCTGGAGGTCGCAGCTCGTTCAAAGTGGACTGCCGCATCGGCCGCATCACCCCGGGCCAGCTTGATAGTCCCGATCTTTTCCTCGACTTCCGCAACCTGATCGGAACCCGCGCCGCACTGCAGGGCTTTGGCATAGGCCGAGATCGCGTCCCGGGCCGAGAAGCCCGCGAAGTAGTCTCCGGCCTGAACCAGATATGCAAAGGCACGTTCACGCTCACCGCCATCAAGATAGAGTGTTCCCAGCACGAAGTAATCACGGCAACTCCCGGGTTTCGCTTCGATAAAGGATGCAAGTCTGAGGCTTGCATCCTTCAGGGTCTCAGGCGGTATCGTGTCACGTATGAGTTCGGTGAGATTCTTCCACTTGAGGCGCACTGAGGTCTTGTCTTCGCTCACCTCAACCAGACCGCTCCCGATCAGCTCCCGCAGGGCCCGGTCAACCTTACCTTCGGATGATACACCCGCCAGCAGGGTTGTCTCGATCTGTCCTACACCCACGCAGATGAACTTCAGGACTTCCGATGCCTGGGGACTCAGGCCGCGCAACCTCTCCTGCATTACATCTCTGACTGTGTTGGGTATCCCCATCGTTCTGTCCCAGACGACCTCGAGCACCCCCTGCTTCGCCTCAATCCTCACACTCCCTGTGCTCCAGAGATGCTTGAGCATAAGACCTACGAAATCGGGATTGCCACCGCTGACGCTATGCAGCTCTTCGAGAAGATCATCCGGCACAGCACTCACACCGAAGTAGCTCTTCAGCAATACGTTCAGCGTGCCGCGGTCGAGCGGCTCGAGACGGACTGTCTCAAAGATCTCATGACCGGCAACCTTCTCTGCGGGAGGTTCGTCGG
Organism: Candidatus Eiseniibacteriota bacterium; assembly: GCA_043810925.1. Taxonomy (GTDB): domain Bacteria; phylum Arandabacterota; class Arandabacteria; order Arandabacterales; family Arandabacteraceae; genus Arandabacterum. The sequence goes on along the minus strand of JBDRNT010000162.1, from coordinate 1,477 downwards.
TCTGGTATCCGATGACCACACTCACAAGATCGCCGAGCCGCGCCGCTATCGTACCGAGCATCCGCAGCTCGCGCTGATCCATCACCTCGCCTCGGTCTATGGCAAGCAGGTGCTTCCTGTCCGGCGAGAGATTCGAATAACATGCACCAAGAAGTCTATCGAGGTAGTCAGCTTCACTGCCGCCTGAGCCGGGTTCAAGGCCGGCTGGCGTTCCTGCAGCCGCAGCCCCGTCACCAAGGATCGCATCGACAACCTGGGCAAAGCCCGGCATTTTCTCATCAAGCGAGACCGTATGAACCTTGTAACCGCTCAACCTGGCAAGGCATTCGATCTCGTGGAGCACGCGACTCACACCCCACCCGCGCTGACTCCGGACAATCACACCCTTACCGCGGGATGGCAGCAGGCAGTGCTTGAGTCCCTTGATCTCTTCGTCCCTGCCCACCAATACTGCGGAGTCCGGCGGCAGTACGTTATCGAGAAAGACCGTGGAAGGCCCAAACAGCCTCTCGAGCTCAAGTCCGGCGTGGACGGCATCATTGTACCTTAAGAAAGCTTCCTTCTTAAGCAGCGTGCCCACGAACTCGTCCCAGGCTACTTCGACATCAGGGTTGAGACTGCTCGGATCATCCGGCACCAGCTCAAGGTGATTTTCGAGTATCTCCTCCTCACCCGCCCCACCGAATGGACAACGTCCCGTCAGCATCTCATGGAGTATGACCCCCAGCGAGTAGAGATCACTTCGCCCATCACCCGGCATGTGACGGGTTATCTCGGGGGCAAGATAAGCAAGCGTCCCCTCCAGCGTAGGCAGCTTCGAACCCCTGCCGTAGTCGAAGCCGGCATCAATCAGAGTCACCTCGATACTTCCGCTGAGGTCGCTGACGATGATGCTATCGGGCTTCAGATCACCGTGGACTTTTCCGAGACTGTGCAGATAGCGGAGGCCATCAAGCACCATGGCGGTTATGAGGACTAAATCCCCGATTCCTCGGGTTTCAACGTAGGTCTTGAGATCGACACCGTCAAGCATCTCCGTCACAAGCATCGGACCATGCGATGAATCAGCGTCAAAGTCCAGCGCTCTGACTATTCGCGCGTGGGTCAGAGATGAAAGCAGTTCATATTGAGTTCGCAACAGGCTCGCACCGAGCTTGGCACCGCTGCCACCCGGCTTGACCAGCTTGACGGCGCACCTGCGCCCGGATCTGTCGTGGGCCTTATAGACAACGCCGAAGCTCCCGCTGCCGATCTTGCTGTCGATTGTATAGTCCATAGATCACCGCTCTCTGTATGATCATACCCTAGATGAGGCTCCTATGCAAGATGGGTCAAAGATGGGGTCACCCATTAAGAGGCACCTGTCAATAGGGCATACGCCGCCCTCGGGGTGGGGTGATCTCACCCCTTATAACTGAGTGATCAGCGTCCAGCCATTGCCGGGACTTCGCAGGTTTTGGTGTCAGTGCCTCACTGC
>JBDRNT010000161.1:0-141974 GCA_043810925.1 Candidatus Eiseniibacteriota bacterium | reverse complement strand
GATGTCCATGAAGAAATCGCGTACGATCTGTTCGTCGTCTACTACCAGGATGTTACCGCTCATCGAACAACTGCTTTCTCGAAGTCCCAGCATTCCGTAAGGGGCGGGCACGACTTCCGCGCATAGACACTGCAATTTCTGAAGTTCGGCGGAAGCGGATCTCCCTTCCTTCTGTGCCGCTTGGCTACTTCTTCCCAGCAGGAATGTCCCTTCTTGTTCTTGTATGCCGGACAGTTTTCCTTGTCCGTGCCGCAGGTTCCCTTGCAACCGGTCATTTCCCAGCACGCCGGAGCATTAAGCACAGGCAAGGAAAGCCTGAACACCGTGCCCTCTTCCTTGATGCTGTGCACCTCTATTCGACCCCCGTGGTCTTCGATTATACCGAGGCTGATCGAAAGACCGAGGCCGGTTCCCTTGCCAACACCCTTTGTCGTGAAGAACGGATTGAAAATGTCGGTCATGGTTGCGCTATCCATGCCGGTACCGGTGTCGGCAACCAGCACCTCGACGAAATCAGGTTTTTCCGCCTTGCGAGATATTATGGTCACTGTCCCCCCGCCCTTGGACTCCATCGCGTCCTTCGCATTGGATATCAGATTGAGAAACACCTGCTCCAGCTGGTTGGCATCGGCGAGCACCTTCGGCGGGTCCGGTGCAAGCTCCCGTCTAACCTGAATGTTGTGGGATCGCAGCTGTTCTCCGAGCAACATCAGCGCGTCATCTATCGGTTGGTTGATTGAGGTCTGGGAATACTCGAATTTCGACTGCCGTGCGAAGGTCCTCAGGTTGTTGACGATCTTGGTCATCCTGACACACTGATCCTCAATCTTCTTGGCGTATCTCCACTCAGGGGTCTCCTTTTCAATCTTAAGCAGCAGGAGATCTGTGTATCCGGTGATCCCGGCCAGTGGCTGGTTGAGCTCGTGCGCCACTCCGGCCCCGAACTGGCCCATGGCGGCCATCTTGCTTGCCTGGATAAGCTGGGCCTGTGTGTTCCGCAAAGAAATATTCGCGTCTTCCAGGTCAGCCGTCCTTTCGGTCACCTTGTCTTCAAGGGTGCGGCTATAGTTCTCGACTTCTTCGTGAGACTTTCTGAGATCGACAACCATGCTGTTGAATGATCGTGCCAACTCGCCGACCTCGTCGGTACCTTTGGCCTCTACCATATGACTCAGGTCACCCGCAGCGATTCTCTCCGTGGCGCGTACAAGTCTCCTTATGGGAATCACGACAGCTCTTGCCATGCCGTATACCGCGAAAACTGATGCACATCCGATCGCCGCGCCTATGATTGCGACGATCACCCTGACTGAGATCATCATCCTCTCTATACCGAGAACAGAGGCTCCCACCACGGCTCTTCCGATCTTCTCAACCTTGGCGCCCTCTGCGTCACTGTACGGGCCTGCGATATCGGAGATGTCTTCGCCGGGAAGGAGGAGCTCCTCTCTGGAGAGTTCTTGCTTTATGGTCTCAACGGGAGTGACAAAGTGGATGAGATCGTCCCGGGATTCCGTCCGGTGAGTCGGCAGGTCCCGATCGTCGATGAAACCAATCAGGTCGTCCGGGATGTCTGTCTTTGTGCCTACGCGCGATGGAGTGGTGTGGCCGAGGATGGTACCGTCTTCATCGACCACCATCGCATAGACGACATCCTCTTCCATCTGGATGCCAGAGACGAGCTTGTTGAGCCCCCTCGCATCCCTTACCAGCACACCGTACTGGCTGTTGTAGGCAAGGTTCTTCCCCAGGCTCCGTGTTCTTTGAAGCAGCGCCTCGGTTATGACGCTTCGCTCATGGCGAATGAAGAACCAGGAGAATCCAAGGACGGCAGCAGCGATTACGGCGGTGACCAGGATCAAGAACTTTCCTTGTATCCCGAGACCCGACCTCGCGAGCAGCGTTAGCCAGAAGGATCTCTTCCCCTCCAGCAGCTTCCTGTCAATGTTTTTGCTCATAAACAAGCCAGCTTAGGCCATGACATGACATAAGTTTACCTACGGCGTCTATCGGCAGGGGAGACTGCTACCTTGAGCCTATAGCGGTGCTCAGAAGTAGAAGTAAAACCTTATGCGCGTAGCAGTTGCGACGTGGGTCGGATCAGTGCGGAAGCTGAAGTTGAGCTCGCCGCTGATACCCAGACGGTTCATCAGCAGGTATTCGACACCGCCTGCGGTCTCTACTGTTCCTGATGTCTCTGAGTGACCGTTGCCGCTCATCGTAAGGATGAACCTTCCCGCCAGGTATGGGGTCAGCTTTGCACCCGGAACGAGCTCGTAGATAGCACCTGCGCCAACATCAAGCGTAGTCGAATCACAGTCCCCTACACCTTTGTTGCACTCCCGGGAGGTGTGCTCCATGGCGAATATCACTTCGGCACCGAGATATTCGGTGATACCGATTCTACCGAACCAGCGTTTCGGGCCGTTCAGCTCTCCGCCGAGGCCGTACCACTTGATGTGATCGCCGTCCGCCCCCAGAGAGACCTGCGGGAGTACCAACATAAGTAGAAGAGTTGCTAGAACCGTATTGATGAAAGCGTTATGCCTCATGCTCGTGACCTCCTAGTGGCAGGGGAATTTCCACATTCAGGGGGATACAACCCGTTGCAGCGGTCATCTCCTTATTTCTCTTCGCCAGGCCTCGCTGGCGGAAACCGAAATGGACAAGCCGTAAATCGTCTCGTGAAGATCGTCCGTGTCCTGTGCCAGTCTTCTGCCCATCTCCAGCGCGACCGAGATTGAGGCCCTGTCTTCACCTACTGGAATTGACGTTCCGAGAGACCAGAATTCTTCGGTGATTTCACCCGTGAGATCACTTTCCCAGGCAAGCGGTTGTCTGTAGTAGCCCGCTACAAGGGGATACTTCGATGCGCTCCAGAGGTAATCACCACGGTAACTGGCCCCGATGGACCATCTCTCTACACGCTTGGCGGTCACCGCTATGTCGTCGATCGTGACGTCGGCCCAGGGGTTGCGGTGATAGTCGGCCTCGATCGTTACCTGCTGCGCCGGACTGACCCATAGGCCCACACCAAACGCCTGATCCGATGAGATTGTGAAGTCCTCACTGGACCAGATACCCGCATACCTGTTCTCACGGTCGAGTGTCGCATCCAGATCGGCCTTGGTCCTGAAGAGAGCTCCCAGCCTGACTCTGTCGAGATCAAGCAGGAAGCCGCCGGCAAAGGACTTCCCAATGGCGTAGGTGTCGTTGATATCCCGGGCGTCGACACGCTCATCCGAGACGAAATCCGTGGTCGTCTTCTCCCGGATATCGAGGAATGAAATCAGGATTCCTCCCGAGACTATCAGTCTCGGTACGACCGCCGCTGAGACAAGGACGGGAACGGAGTGAACGGATGATTCTCTCCGGTAATCGATATCAAAGAGCTCATGCGTGTACGCCGTGTCCCTCATAGTGAGGCTCACTCTTCCCTGCTTCTCGAGAAAGAGGCCCGTCATGACGGAGAAACCCTTGAGGGGCACTGTAAGTGCGACCGATGGGAAAATGGTCGTCACTGTCCGCGTCTCCTCGCCGACGTTCTTTGTTTTTGTGCCTGTGTGGGAGAACCCGGTGCTGATGGTGATCTTGTCCGAGATCGCCGCTGCGAACGGGTTTAAGATAGAACAGGCAAGAGGATCTTTGCTGGCAGTCACGGCGCCGGCCAGGGCCCGTGTGTGTCCAGTCGCCGGGATCACGTCTCTGCCGATGCCGTTCTGGTCGAATATCGAATCTCCCAGCACACTGCATGCAAGGACACCCAACATGAGAATCACGACCGCAGGTCGAAGCATACTCATTGTTCCTCCCGGTACGAGGGGCTGGGGGGCATGACGTAGTCTATCTCAAGCCTCGGCCTTACAAGCGTGTCGGTCGCCAGGCTGGAAAAGAATCTTACGAAATCGATATCCACTGTCTCGTCAACGGACTTGATAAGAAGCCCGTAACTCGTTTCCTGCCTGGCCACGAGCGGTTGGATGAGTGGTGTGATCACCATGTCGACTGTGTTTCCCTGCACGAGTGAGTCGATGTGCAGCAGCCGGGTGCCTGATCCGGTGGTTCCTTTGTTCGAATTGTATCCCGTCCACCCGGGACTCAGTACGGCATGGCAGGTCACGGTGATCGAGTCAAAGGACGACTCGTCGAGGTTGGGCGTCAGCTTGAGCTCGGCCCTGGTGACCGTAGCCTCAACCGGTACAGCCGACACATCGAATCTGACAAAAGCTCTCGAGGGGAAACCGTTCCCGCAGAGAATTCCAAGCGTGTCCGCGGGGAAGGGCGTGACCAGCGTATCGGCAAACACGTCCAGCGCCGCGACGGACAGCGTATCATACGAGATCCCCCCGGTATCGATATATGCGATCGTAAGCGCAGGTCTGTGATCAAGAGAGTCGGTGGGAGGGGCCTCCCGGGAGGCGAACTCCACGATAACATCTCCGCCTGGTGCCTCTTCGTTCAGGAGCTTCACAACCAGCCCGAGATTGGTGTCCTCGTCTGATACCCACGACGAAACGATATCTGTGATATCAACCTCCACAGAAGTCCGGGGCTCGGCAGGCGGGTCGAATGCGACACCGTCATCCGTCCCGTGTTCGGGCATGCTACCCCAGTAAAGGCTGAGCTGATCGAGCGTGTCGGTCAGGGCGAAGACACCGAACTCATTCCCGGCTACGCTTCCTTCTACTCTGGCCCCGTACAGGTGAAGGGTCGCGTTGGTTATCTCCACGCCGCTGTCGGGTAGTGACGAAAATCCGATAAAGGCCCGTGCAAGATAACCCTGCCAGGCGCCGACCACCAACCGCTTCGATAGCCATCCGGGTTTGGCACTGTGGCTGCGGTTTGCCCAGTCGGAGTCTACGGCGACCAGCGTCGTGTCTCTGAAGCGCCCATCGTTTTCGAACCTGTCTGTGAGGAACACCGACTCCTTGCTGCAGCCGGAGAGGCAGGCCAGGATGAGGATTATGCCAAAACACACACTGATTACCGGGCCACACGAACGCTCCATCACTTACTCTCCTTTTTCCTGCAAAGCATACTCAAGTTACTGTACAACAGACGCTGGTGTCAAGCGCATATGGCAGACCTTCATACCTCTTGACAGACACCGGGAGCTCAAGTAGTATCCCTAAAAAGGCGAGGAGCAGGCTTTGATCAGGATTGGAGTTCCTGCCTTTTGTGCTGGCGGTGTAGCTCAGTTGGTCAGAGCAGGAGAATCATAATCTCTGTGTCCGGGGTTCGAATCCCTGCACCGCCACCAGGTGTTTCATCTGAGAGGGTTATCCGACCTGAAAAGGCAGCATCTTGCAGCGAAGGCTCTCCACGATCTTTGGTCGACTCTATTCCTGACTGCGAAGTTGCCGGATGCGGCCAGGTGATCACCCTCCGGGAGGCCGGCTACGCATGTTACTGAAAAGCATGCAGGCGACGATCGATAAGTACGCGATGCTCAAGCGCGGAGATCGTGTGGTCGTGGCGCTATCCGGCGGTCCGGACTCCGTTGCATTGCTTTGCGCGCTGAACTTGCTTAAGGGCTCCTACGGGATAGATCTTCACGTGGCGCATCTGGAGCACGGAATCAGGGGAGACGAATCGCTGGAAGACATGCGGTTTGTCGAAGACCTCTGTAGAGACCTTTCTCTGACGGTCACAACGCATCGTGAGGATGTTCCGCAGCTTTCACGTTCACATAAGCTCTCAGTTGAAGCGGTCGCGCGGAAGGTGAGATATGCATTCTTCGAACGAGTTCTTGAGGAGACCGGGTTCAACAAGATCGCTACGGGGCATAACGCGAACGACAGCGCTGAGACGGTCCTCTTAAACATCATTCGTGGAAGCGCGATGTCCGGGCTCGCCGGTATCAGGCCCGCGGTCGAGGAGAAGGTGGTGAGACCGCTGATAGAAACCACGCGGGATGAGATCGTCGCCTATCTTGAGGAAAACGGAATCAACTACAGGCTGGACAGCTCCAACCTGGATGAGCGCTACGAACGGAACAAGGTGAGACGGACCCTGATGCCGTTGCTTGAGCGGGAGTTCAACCCGAAGATGGTCGACTCACTGGCAAGGACGGCAAGTGTCTTCTCCATGCTGGACGAGTACTTCAGGGCAAAGGCTGGAGAGGCACTTGAGACCTGCTGCAAGTCGGAGGACGGCCGGACCGGGATCGATCTTGACGCGTTTATGAGGCTTCCGCGTGCTGTCCGGTTGTTCACGCTCTACTCCATATTGAGATCGCTTGAAGGCGACCGTCAAGTCGTGTCCTTTGACAACCTCAATGCGTTGCTCGAGTTTGCAGCGGATTCGAGGTCCGGCTCGCGGATCGACGTGGGCTCGGGTATCGTGGCACTCCGGGAGTATGACAGGCTTGTGATAGGCCTCGGTCTCGGAACCGGGGAGGACTTCGAAGTTACGCTCGAGCTGCCGGGTAAGGTGCTTGCCGGTCCATCAGGTATCACATTGACCGCCGAGGTACTCAGCGAGAAACCCTCAAACGGCGATGTCTCAAAGAACGGGAGCACGGTGTACTTCGATCTGGCCGGACTCAAGCCTCCACTTGTGGCGACCAACTGGCGCCAGGGTGACAGGCTTGTACCCTTTGGGCTTTCAGGTTCGAAGAAGATTCATGATATATTCATAGATGCCAAAGTTCCGGCAAGTCGGAGGGGTAAGATTCCGATAGTCCGGGATAGTGAAGGTATAATATGGATTGCGGGTGTAAGAAGAGCGAACCGGGCAAGAATCACTGAGGATACCAGGACGGTTGTTAAGATCACCCACAGGGAGGAGGGTTAGACCCTGGCGATGCGCATAGGCGAGATACTGATTGCAAAGGCTGATATTCAGCGTCGCGTGGCCGAGCTAGGTGAAGAGATCAGTCGGGACTACGCGGACAAGACCCCTGTGCTGGTCAGCGTCCTAAAGGGCGGGATTATCTTCCTGGCCGACCTTGTACGGGAGCTTAAAATGCTTCACGAGATCGATTTCATGTCGGTCTCAAGCTACAACGGGGGAACCGAGAGCTCGGGTGTTGTCCGGATACTTCAGGATCTCAGCATCAACATCGAAGGTGAAGATGTGATCATCGTTGAGGATATCGTGGATAGCGGCCTTACCCTGGACTACATCAGGCAGATACTGCTGGCGAGGCGTCCGAAGAGTCTGAGGATATGCACTCTGCTTGATAAGAAGCCGAAAAGGAAGATAGAGGTCCCTATTGATTACATCGGCTTTGAAATTCCGGATGAGTTTGTGATAGGTTACGGACTTGACTATGACCAGAAGTACAGGAACCTGCCTTACATTGCGGTTATGATCGTAGACGATTAACATACTGGGTGGTGAGGTAAATGGACGAGAAACAGAAACCAAAACAGGGTGGGAAGAATAAGCTGGAATTGCCACGGTCGGGCGGCGGCAAGCGCGGCTACAGAGGTGATGGGAAGATGGGTGCCCCGAGGCGCGGTCTGAAGGGCGGGCTGGCCTGGGTGGTTTTATTTCTCATTACGCTCGTTGCGGTTTCGGTCTTCTGGAGAAGGGAAACGGGCGAGGTAGAGATTCTCTACTCGGAGTTGCGCGCTCAGATTGCAGCTGCCAACATCGCATCCATAACGATCGACGTGCGGGAAGTCCACGGCGAGTTCAAGGACGAGATCGTGGTGATCAAGAATGATGAGCCGCAGCCTGTCGTGGAATTCAAGACCTGGCTCACCGCTGAGGATCCCGATCTGCCTGACAAGATCTGGGCGGTCGATAAGGGAGTAGATGTAGGATCGAAGGGAGAGAAGAGTAACTGGGGCGGCTTCCTGCTTACCACGATGGTTCCCATTCTCTTTCTGATCGGGATCATGATCCTGTTGATGCGCCAGATGGAGGCCGGTGGGAACAGGGCGTTCTCCTTCGGAAGGAGCCGGGCCAAGCTTATTACAGGTGACAGACCAAAAGTGACTTTTGAAGATGTGGCCGGTGCGGACGAGGCGAAGGAGGAGCTCCAAGAGATAATAGAGTTCCTGAGAGACCCACGCAAGTTCCAGAAGCTGGGTGGACGGATCCCCAAAGGGGCCCTGCTTCTGGGCGCACCGGGTACGGGCAAGACGCTTCTTGCAAAAGCCGTGGCCGGAGAGGCGGAGGTGCCGTTCTTCAGCATAAGCGGATCGGATTTCGTCGAGATGTTTGTGGGTGTCGGTGCGTCGAGGGTCAGGGATCTCTTCGAGCAGGGTAAGAAGCAAGCACCCTGCATAATCTTCATAGACGAGATAGATGCCGTCGGCAGGCACCGCGGAGCCGGTCTCGGTGGCGGGCACGATGAGCGTGAGCAGACACTGAATCAGTTGCTTGTCGAGATGGATGGATTCGAATCGAACGATGGTGTGATTCTGCTTGCGGCGACCAACAGACCCGACGTGCTCGATCCGGCACTCCTGAGACCGGGGAGGTTTGACCGCCAGATCGTGGTAGATATGCCGGACATCAACGGACGTGAAGGCATACTCAAGGTGCATACCCGAAAGATCCCGCTTGCCGACGATGTCGAACTCAGACTGATAGCACGTGGTACACCGGGGCTTTCCGGTGCCGATCTTGAAAACATAGTGAACGAAGCCGCGCTGCTTGCGGCGCGGAGAGATCGCAAGAGTGTTATGATGACCGATTTTGAGGAGGCCAAGGACAAGGTGATGATGGGCCCGGAGCGCAAGAGCCTGCTCATCAGTGAGGAAGAAAAGGAACGAATTGCCTATCATGAAGCCGGTCATGCACTCGTTGCGAGTCTTATCCCCGAAGCGGACCCGCTTCACAAGGTGACAATCGTACCCAGGGGCCAGGCGCTCGGCATGACAGCCCAGCTTCCGATTGACGACAGGCACAACTTCTCGCGTACCATGCTCATGGCTGAGCTCGCAGTCTTCCTGGGCGGGCGTGCCGCCGAGAAGGAGGTGTTCAATGAACTTACGACCGGCGCCAAGTCCGATATCGACAAAGCCACGGAAGTGGCCAGAAAGATGGTCTGCGAATGGGGAATGAGCGATAACCTGGGCCCGCTGAGTTTCGGTCGCAAGGAAGAGCAGATATTCCTCGGCAGGGAGATCGCACAGCACCGGGATTACAGTGAGAAGACGGCGCTACTGATAGATAAGGAAGTGAGACTCATCGTCGATACCGCTGAGGAGCGGGCTGAGAAACTCATAAGTGACAATATCGACGGACTCAAGAACCTTGCGAGTGCACTTCTTGAAAAGGAAATACTCGACCGCGATGAAATCGACAGGGTGCTGAGAGGCGAGAAGCTGGAGCCGGCGGCCCGCAAAGAGGAAGCGGCTGATGAAGCCGCTGTAGCCGAATCTCGGGCTGAGACCCCGCCCCAGCAGCCTGCCGGGCCGCCACCTAAGGACGAGCGGGCAGACGAGCCGGCAAAGGAGCGAGGCTGATGCCCGGGCGGGGAAGCAAGAGGCCAAAGTCGGGTTTCGACCGTGCCAAAGTGGAACGTGCAGTGAAGCTCCTGCTCGAGGGTGTCGGCGAGAGGATCTCGAGGCGGGGCCTCGGTGAGACGCCGCGGCGCGTCTGTGATCTCTACGAGGAGATCCTGTCGGGCGCACGGGACGATCCTGCCAGGTATCTAAAACCGATAAAGGCCGAACACAATCACGACCTGGTGGTGGTCAAGAGCATAGCCTTTACATCCGTCTGCGAGCATCATCTGCTTCCCTTCATGGGAACAGTCGCGGTTGCGTATGTTCCCCGCGGCAGACGCATCGTCGGGATAAGCAAGATAGTCAGGGCGGTAGATGCGATCGCTCACCGGCTTCAGATTCAGGAGCGTATGACAAGCGAGATAGCCAACCTGATTAACCGGGAGCTCAAGCCGTCCGGGGTCTACGTCATTGTTGATGCCGAGCATCTCTGTATGACCATCAGGGGAGTCAAGAAACCGGGTGCGCGCATAGTCACCACTGAAGCAAGGGGAATACTCAAACAGCCTGAGAGGCAAGCCCTTGTCGTCTCAGCGCTTTCAGGGTAAACTACCGGATTACAGATCTGTCGTCGGGGGGAAACTTGAAACTGGCACTGAGGGGTTACACCCTCGAGCTCGGTACGAAACCGCGTATCATGGGAATACTCAATGTCACACCTGATTCCTTCTGGGACGGAGGCCGCTTTGCCACAGTTGAGTGTGCCGTCGAGAGGGCGGGGCGGATGGCGGAGGATGGCGCCGATATAATAGACATCGGTGGGGAATCCACTCGTCCCGGCTGCGAGCCCGTCAGTGCCGAAGAGGAGATCCGGCGGATTGGTCCCGTCGTGGAACATCTGGTCCGGAGTATCAACGTTCCCGTTTCTATCGATACCCGCAGGGCGGTTGTTGCGGAGACAATGCTGGAGCTCGGCGCGCACATGATAAATGACATAAGCGGACTGTCCTTTGACGAGGCAATGCCGGACGTTGTGAAGCGCTACGGTGTTCCGGTCGTGATCATGCATATGCGCGGTACTCCCGAGAACATGCAGTCGTTCACTGACTACGACGATGTGGTGCTGGATGTGAAGAAGGAGATTTCGGACAGGGTCGCCTCCGCCGAGCGCCGCGGTATCGATCCGGAGAGCATAGTAATCGATCCGGGTATAGGCTTCTCGAAGACGGCCGGGCAATGTGTTGATCTCATCGCGCGGCTCGAGGAGTTTGTGGATATCGGCAAGCCCGTGCTCCTCGGTCCTTCAAGGAAGTCATTCATGGGAAAAACGCTCGGGCAGAAGCCCGAGGACAGGCTCGAGGCAACGATAGCATGCTGCGTAGTCGGCGCGCTCAAGGGAGCGAGCATCGTCAGGGTGCACGACGTCGCGAGTGTATCAAGAGCGCTTGATATGGTGGCTGAGCTGACCGGTCAGGAAGGATTCCGGAGAGCGGGGGTCTGCAGTTGATTGGATGGATAAGCGGCTGGTGGATCGATATCCTCGATGTGGTTATCGTCACCTTCCTTTTCTTCAAACTGTTTCAACTGATAAGAGGGACCAGGGCCGCCCAGATGTTCCTCGGGTTGATAATAATAATCGCCGCTTCATTCATTGCGGACTGGCTCCGATTGGATGCATTCAACTGGCTCATCTCAAGCCTCAAGACAGTGTGGGTCGTAGCCTTTGTCATCATATTCCAGCCGGAGCTCAGACGCGTGCTTGCCCAACTCGGTCAGAGCAGAGTTGTGCGGTATTTCATGCGACCGGAGCATCTTGCCGTGCTTGATGAGATCGTACGGGCGACAAGGGAGCTTTCGCTCAGAAAGACCGGGGCCCTGATAGTCATCGCGAGAGAGGCAAGTCTAAGGAACTACATCGAGACCGGGACGCGGATCAGCGCGAAGGTGACCTATGAACTCCTCTGTACCATATTCACACCGCAGACTCCTCTCCACGATGGGGCGTGTATCATAGTAAGGGAAGAGATCGTTGCAGCCGGCTGCGTGCTGCCGTTATCGGAAAACCCGATGCTACCCGTAACGCTGGGTATGCGCCATAAGGCCGCGGCCGGGATTACGGAGGAGACCGACGCTGTGGTTGTTGTTGTCTCGGAGGAAACCGGAGGCATTTCGATTTCCGTCCGGGGTAACCTGAGGAGAAAACTTGATCCACAGACCCTGCGGGAAGCCCTCGAAGAGATTATGGCACCCCGGGTTCAGTCCTGATTATTGAAGAAACCTGACTTGAGTTCACTCCACGTCTGCCGGCTTACAAGCGAGTAACGACTTTCGCTCTCGATGTCGTCCATGCATCTTGGTGTGATGCACCACGAAGGCGAGTCAGCAAAACCGGAAGACGTCTTCATACGGATGACCAAGCCTGTGATCGTAACGGTTGTGCCGGGTTCCTGCTTAAGTGAGCACCCCGTATCTCCATCGAGGTAGACGACAATGGAGTCGCTTCCGCTGTGAACCCAGGTAAACCAATCTCCAGCTTCACTCGAAGCCAGTGATGTGACTGAGAGGTCCTCTATCGAGACAAGGCTTCCGCCATACCTCTCGCGATTGCCACAGAACTCGCGTGCGGTGATAACTTCAGGCAGATGATTACCCTGCCCACCTTTGAGAGTGACACCGCCGTTCTCGACTGCGACATCCCCCAGTGTTCCAAGGCCTGTTTCGGGAAAGAAGTAGTTCCCGTTTGTGACCCTTAGCCAACCCCGGACATCCACATAGTCGCCTATGGCGAAGTCTTCGGGTTCGCCATAGACCATGACGCCGCATGTACTATCCCTTATCCAGAAGATCCACCCGCCGGTCTCAAAGGTGGAGGGCTCGGCGATCACTGTTCCAGAAAGCCGAACGCAATCGCCGAGCCTGTCAGGTCTTCCATCTCCGTCGCTATCCCTTCTGAGGTCACAGATGTGATCGCCGCCAGAATGTTCAGTGTCAGTCGCACGGAAGGGTCTATGCTTCCAGAGGTGAGATTGAGCGAGGGAATTTAGAGGAAGAAGGAAAAGCAACAGAAAACTGGAAAACCTGAGTAACCTCCTTACAGTGTTGGACCAATCCCCTGAGAGTGTCATATCATTAAGTCTCTTCACGACGTCATCACCACAGTCCACCTATCTCGAATCGAATTCAGCTGTCAAAATGGAACGGGAACCGGCTTACCACACATCCCAACACTTCACCGATCGACGGTGCCGCCACCCGCAGGTTCGCGCGGCTCCCGTTCGCCCCCTAGGAACCTCCGCATGCTCCAACTGCAAAGACGATGCCACATTGCGTAATGCACGCATAGAACCCGGATACCGTTGTCAAACCGTCAGATAGAAGGACGGCGTTGGGGAGATTGTACTCTGCAGGTGGGGCTTGAGTGTAACCATTCTGACGGTGCCCCGGTGTGGTTGGGGGCTTAACGGCTGGAGCGTCAACGAATTCGGTGTGTGTAACGTTTACTTACACCTGTGACCGAAGAGTTACGGTGCCTCCTGGCGCCTGGGCTCTTCAAGCTGGACGGAGAAGATCAAGGCGATCAAGCCGGCGCCCATGACCGTGAAGAAGAGGACTTCGTAAGACGTCTTCTCGATTAGATAGCCACCGACTGCGGACAGCAACATGACGGGTGCGAGGAAGGTGTTCATAAAACCAAGATATACCGGTCTCTCAGTCTCGGGAGATACGTCGAGCATGTAGCTAGAATGGCCCAGCGTGATGCCGCTCAGCGTGAATCCAAGAAAGAAGAACACCATACCGAAGCCCACGGTATTCCGGAGAGGTGACACCACGTTGGTGAGGATTGCGATCAGCGGGGACAGAATCGCGACCGCGGAGACCAATACAAGCACGATCTTGTTACCGGTCCGGTTGCTCAGAGCTCCCCACAGCACGTTGGACAGGATCATACCGACCATCTGAATCGACAAGAAGACTCCCACTGCGGCGGGCCCGAGCGCCAGCCGCTCTCGAGCGTAGATGACGTAAAACGGCAGGGCCATACCCCACACGCCCAGCATTACCCTTACGATGAGAAGCAACCGGTAGCTCCTCACATTCTTAAGGAGGAACGGACCCTTGAGCAGGAAACGCCGGAACGGCATTCGTGGCTCCCGGACTGTCGCCTCGGGCTCCGAGACGAAGCAGAAGGCTATGATAGCCAGGGTGATGATCACCGATGCCGTTATGAAGAGGACGGCGTAACTTTCGGGAAACGGCCGGGATGCAAGGACGTTCCTTACGAATATCCCGCCCAGTGCGGCTGCGATGCCACCGAAGAAAAGTCTTGCTCCGAAGAAAGTCCCGCGTCTCTGAGCTGGTACTGCCTTACCGACGATATCCATAAACGGTATGCCGGCCACACCCGCCCCGAGACAATAGACCGTGTACAGTGCGAAGAATGCGATTACGAAAGGTACAGAGTCAGATTTAGCCAGTCTGGCGACCAGCAAGGCTATTGCCCAGATTGCTGCGATCCTGACGGCACCAGCCCAGACATATACGGGCTTCTTGTGCCTGGCGTGTCCTATAAGGTTTGCGACCACGAGCTGGGGCATGAGCCAGCCTGCATTCCCCATCGTCCCGGAGAGCCCGACCAGTACCTTCGAGGTCGTGATGCTGCTGACAAATGTGGGCAGGACCGTGGTGCCACCGACCAATGCCTCCGCGAGATTGAACAGCACACCGTTAACGACACCAAGAACGAAGGTTTTGCTGTACTTCACAGTGACTTCTCAACCCCCTTGATAGAATACGACAACTCCAGCGGAGGATAACGTATACAGGCCTCCTATTCATAGCACTTTGGCTGTTTTGCAGGAGGAGTGCCCCCCGCGGGAAAGCCATTGACATCAAGGTGCCGATTCGTGGACAATGTGTCGCGAACCCATCTGTGTGGACTAACCAAAGGAGGGGGACCCATGTCAGTTATGAAGGAGTTTAAGGACTTCGCCATACGCGGCAATGTGGTTGACATGGCCGTAGGCATCATAATCGGTGCTGCCTTCGGCACTATAATCAAGTCACTTGTCGCCGATGTCATCATGCCGCCTATCGGGATGCTGCTGGGCAACGTTGATTTCGCCAATCTCTTCGCGGTCTTGAAGCAAGGCATCACCCCGGGTCCATATGCATCGCTTGCCGATGCACAGGCGGCCGGCGCAGTTTCAGTCAACTATGGGGTGTTCCTGAATACCATCATCAGCTTCATCATCGTCGCGTTCTGCGTGTTTATGCTTATACGCAGTATCAACAACATGAAGAAGGAAGCGGAAGCACCGCCGGCCGTGCCGACGACCAAGGAATGCCCGTACTGCTACTCGGTTATTCCTATTCCGGCAACCCGTTGCGGCTTCTGTACGTCGGAGCTGAAGGCGTAACCCGGAGACTTGCAGTTCCAATCTGGAACATCAAGTGTGGCGTAAGGCGGGTGCCGGCCGATTCACCGAATTGTGCGGCAGTCTGCTGCACAAATGCTGATCTCACCTTTCTTGTATTTTCCTCTTGCAGGTGGTATAGCATGTGATATTATGATATCAACGTACCAGGAGCATCTGCAGAGGAATCCAGATATGACACCAGGAGAAATGGACTACCCTGCGCTACTGAAGGAGATCCGTAGTCAACTCGGCCTCAGCCAGGAGGATCTCGCTCGTGAGTTAGGTGTAAGCTTCGCAAGCGTGAACCGGTGGGAGAACGGTCAGTTCAAGCCGTCCAAACTGGCAAGGGCACAGCTTGACAGTTTCTGCATGCGGATGGCCAGGCGAGGGAAGCTCAAGTTGTCCCTGGTAGACAGTCATTGAGGCGGGATATGGCGACCGGACGGGGACCGACGCGGAAGACGAAAGCGGCTGCAAGCGGTGCCACACTGGGCTTCGAAGCCAAACTCTGGCAAGCGGCGGACAAGCTCAGAAGCAACATGGATGCCGCCGAGTACAAACACGTCGTTCTTGGACTCATCTTCCTTAAGTACATCTCCGATGCCTTCGAGGAGAAACACACCGAGCTGGTCGGCCAGAAGAGGGCGGGGGCCGACCCGGAAGATCCGGATGAATACCGCGCCTTCAACATCTTCTGGGTGCCGAAGGCTGCTCGGTGGTCGTACCTTCAGGCAAATGCCAAACAGCCGAAGATCGGCAAGCTGATCGACGATGCAATGCTCGCGATCGAGCACGACAACAAGACCCTAAAGGGTGTGCTTCCTAAAGACTATGCGCGGCCGGCACTAGACAAACAGAGGCTCGGAGAACTCATCGATCTAGTCGGCACGATAGCCCTCGGTGACAAAGAGAACCGCTCGAAGGACATCCTCGGCCGTGTGTACGAATACTTCCTGTCGCAGTTTGCCAGTGCCGAAGGCAAGAAAGGCGGAGAGTTCTATACCCCTCGCTGCATTGTGAGGCTCCTGGTTGAGATGATTGAACCTTTCAAGGGGCGGGTATATGACCCTTGCTGCGGCTCGTCGGGGATGTTTGTCCAGAGTGAAGAATTCATCACTGCTCATGGAGGCAAGATCGGCGATCTTTCGATATATGGACAGGAATCGAATCCCACAACCTGGCGGATAGCCAAAATGAACCTCGCCATTCGTGGCATTGAGGCCAACCTTGGTCCCCACCATGGCGACAGCTTCCATAACGATCTCCACAGGGATCTCAAGGCGGATTACATACTTGCTAATCCACCCTTCAACGTCAGCGATTGGGGCGGTGAGCTCCTGCGGGATGATGTCCGGTGGAAGTACGGTGTTCCGCCTGTCGGCAATGCCAACTTCGCATGGGTCCAGCAGATGATCCATCATCTTGCACCAACGGGAATAGCCGGTTTCGTTCTGGCCAACGGGTCAATGAGCTCGAGTCAGTCGGGTGAAGGAGAGATACGCAAAAGCCTGATAGAGAAAGACCTGGTTGACTGCATGATCGCCCTGCCCGGCCAGCTCTTCTATGGCACTCAGATCCCGGCATGCCTCTGGTTTGTATCGCGTGATAGGAAGAATGGCCGCCACCGGAAGCGGCAGGGCGAGGTGCTCTTTATAGACGTGCGCAAAATGGGCACTATGGTTGACCGCACACACCGGGAGTTGACCGAAGAGGATATCGCCCGGATTGCGGGCACCTACCATGCCTGGCGTGGAAAGCAGTGGAAGCGCAAGTACAAGGACAGGCCCGGGTTCTGCAAGAGCGCATCCATTGATGACATCCGGGAGCACAGCCACGTTTTGACACCGGGCCGGTATGTCGGGGTTGAACCGGCAGAGGAGGACGACGAGCCCTTCGATGAGAAGATGAGGCGTCTCACGGGCCAACTCGCCGATCAGTTCAAGGAGTCCAGGAAACTCGAAAAGGCCATCCGCAGGAACCTCAAGGGAATTGGGTATGAGATATAGGGAGAAGCCGGTGTGCGGGGATTGCCCAGAGCGGAAAGTGCACCCACTGCGTGCACAATTAGAGGGTAGATTGAGACTCCGACTGCCTGTTGGACTGGGTGGGGAGTATCTATGGGCCTGTTGGCGAATCGGGCTGGGAGAATGTCCCACAGACTGTGGGACATTTTATTGTGGGGCAGCGGCTTGAGATTCCGATCTGGAGCATCAAGTGCATGGGAAGGGTACGATGGCGAGGAGGTGGATCATGAGCTCTAGCAAACGGTCAAGACCTGAGAAAGGAACTATTACGCCCAAGGATCTACCTATACCGCGGACATATCCAGAATTTCTAGCCCGGCTGAAGGAGAAAATCCGTACTGTGCAAGTGAAGGCCGCGCTGTCCGCCAACCGCGAACTCATCTGGATGTACTGGGACATTGGAAGGGCGATCGTTAAGCGCCAACAAACAGAGGCTTGGGGTTCCAAGGTAATAGACCGATTGGCCGGTGATCTCCAGACGGAGTTCCCTGAGCTCTCCGGCTTCTCCCGAACCAACATCTATCGCATGCGCTCGTTCCACCTTGCATATCCAGACGCTGACCAAATCGTCCCCCAGGCTGGGGGACAAATACCCGGGAGGACTATCCCACCCACTGTCGGAGAGACGGCCGATCTAGTTGTCCCCCACGCCGGGGGACAATCCCGCAAACTGGTTCTGCTCGATCTGCTCGGCCAGATTCCCTGGCGTCACAATACGGACCTCGTAGAGCGTGTCAAAGAGCCCGAAGCGCGGATGTGGTATGCGCAAAAGACCATCGAACATGGCTGGTCGCGCAGCGTACTCGGTATCCAGATCGAAACTGACCTCTACCGGAGGCACGGCAAAGCCTTGACGAACTTCGAGTCTACACTGCCTGCTCCCCAGTCTGACCTGGCTTCGCAGGTACTCAAGGACCCCTATATCTTCGGCTTCCTGACGCTGGATGCTGCAGCACGAGAGCGGGAACTTGAACTGGGTCTCTTGGATCACATACAGCGCTTCCTATTGGAGCTTGGCATCGGTTTTGCGTTTGCCGGGCGGCAGGTACACTTGGAAGTCGGTGAGGACGATTTCTATATCGATCTGCTCTTCTACCATCTTAATCTACGCTGCTTCGTCGTCATCGATCTCAAGATGGGACCGTTCATTCCAGAGTACGCAGGCAAGATGAACTTCTACTTATCGGCAGTGGACGATCAGTTGCGGCACCTGGATGACATGCCGTCGATAGGCCTGATCCTGTGCAGATCGAAGAACAAGCTCCAGGTCGAATACGCGTTGCGCGACATGAAGAAGCCCATTGGTGTTGCTGAGTGGAAGACAAAGATCGTGAAATCGCTACCCAAGAAATTCAAGGGAAGCCTACCTACGATCGAGGAACTGGAGGCGGAACTGGGCAACGTTGATATGAAAAGGGATAAGAAGTGATACCGCGCACGCTGATAAAGGGATGGCCGAGGAGGAACTTGCATCGTAGGGCTGTCTGGGCCAAGCTGAAGGAGTTTGGCTGCGGCCAGTTGTAGAAGTGATACCCGGGTCCCTGCCAAGTGGCTGTATCGGGACGAGATCGTCTGGGCAAACCTGGAGGACATCGGCTATGGCGGGTGAGTGGACAGAAAAAACACTTGGGGAGGTCTTATCGTTTTCTAATGGCAGATCCAACCCAGAACGCGCCGATGGGTTGCCATACCCTGTCTACGGTTCGAACGGCATCATAGGCTATGCAGGGGAGGCCAACTCCGGTCCGGACACAATTGTCATCGGTCGCGTAGGTAGCTACTGTGGGTCGCTCCATTTTAGCCATCCAACATGTTGGGTAACTGACAATGCAATTCGTGCAGTAGCATTAAACGATAACTCACCCCGCTACCTCTTTTATCTTCTTTGGACTCTCCAACTTAATCAATGGAGAGGAGGTTCTGGCCAACCGCTTCTTAATCAATCAACGCTCAGCATGATCCCCGCGCCGATTCCACCTCTGAAGGAGCAGCGCGCTATCACGCGCATACTGGGAAGCCTGGATGATAAGATTGAGCTTAACCGGCGAATGAACGAAACGCTTGAGGCGATGGCGCGGGCGATCTTCAAATCGTGGTTTGTGGACTTCGATCCTGTACGCGCCAAAGCCGAAGGCCGCGATCCCGGCCTTCCAAAACACATCGCCGATCTGTTTCCGGATTCCTTCCAAGACTCGGGGCTCGGGAAGATTCCGCGCGGCTGGGTTGCCGGTGTGCTTGACGACATTGGGGCTAATCTACGACGGACGGTCCGCCCCGATGATCTTCATGAGAAAACGCCATATATCGGTCTGGAACACATGCCGCGTCGGGCTTGGGCTCTGTCCGAGTGGGGATGCGCGGAAGAGCTCGCGAGCGGCAAATTTCTGTTCAGGAGGGGGGAGGTTCTTTTCGGGAAACTCCGTCCCTATTTCCACAAGGTCGGGATCGCAGCGATTGACGGTATTTGCTCAACTGATATTCTTGTGATCGTACCGAAGGCAAACCAGTGGCGTGGATTCGTGCTTGGAATAGTGTCGAGTGACGCTTTCGTGAATTACACCGCTATGTGTTCAACGGGAACCAAGATGCCGCGCACGAAGTGGCAGGACATGAGACGCTATCGGATCGCCATCCCGCCGCGAGCACTGGCAGAAGCGTTCAGCCAGCTCGTGTATCCGTTGATGGCTAGGATAATCGCCACCGCTCACGAATCCAGGCGGTTGGGATCCGTGAGGGATGCGCTGTTACCGAAGTTGATTTCCGGCGAGATTCGGGTTGATCGAGCGAAGAAGATTATGAAGGAGGTTGGGTGATTCTATGAGCACGCACATTGGGGCCGGATATGGGAGTGAGTTTCACCTGATGCGGTGGATGGGACGCTACCGCAACGAACTGAACACGATGATCGAACAAGAGACTGGTGGGCAGGTAATCGAATGGAAGGATTTCAAACACAGCGGCAAGTACGATCCGGCAGATGCCACTAAGATAAAGCTGCCTGATAAGGAGATCACCGGCATAGATTTTCTGAGCCAGGAGCGATGCGCTGATGTTTTCACAGCATGGAAGTCCTTCTGGCCCCAGACCGGCAACGCTCCCAACTGGGATGCAGTCGGCCGCATTCGAAGTGATAGCGTCGATCGTTGGCTTCTGGTGGAGGCAAAGGCTCATATAGGAGAGCTCAAGAGTCGCTGCAGCGCTGAATCTCCTCGCTCACTTGAGACTATTGAGAAGGCCCTCCACCAAACACAGCAGGCAGTAGGCATCGAGGTGCCACGCGACTGGCTGAAGGAGTACTATCAATACGCAAATCGCCTTGCGGTGCTGCATTTCCTAGAATACCAGGGAGTCCCAGCGTGTCTTCTCTACATATATTTCTGCGGCGACACGAACCCGCATGCAGACTGTCCCAAGGAACGAGACGGTTGGAAAGAGGCGTTGGAGATGCAAGACAGCGTGCTTGGGCTTGACAGCGCCAAGAAGAAGAAATTTCGGATACATACCATTTACGTTGGGGTCACTCCGTGAGCCATCTATGGGAATCAACGGTTGAGGAGGCGGCCCTCTCATGGCTTGAAAGCCTGGGATACTCCATCCTTCATGGTCCGGAGATTGCCCCAGGGGAGCTTCTGGCCGAGCGGGAGAGCTACGAGGAGCCGTTTCTTCCCACTAGGCTTAAGGATGCGCTTGCTCGCCTGAACCCAGAGATCCCGGCAGCGGCACTTGATGAGGCCTTTCGCAAGGTCACACGCGCGGAGTCAGCCTCACTCATCCAGAACAACCGCACCTTTCACAGAATGCTCGTAAACAGTATCGATGTGGAGTATCGATCCGATGGCCGGATCGTCCACGACAAGGCGACGCTCGTAGACTTTGAGGATGCCAACAACAACGACTGGCTGGCCGTCAACCAATTTACGGTTATCGAAGACCGGCACAACCGGCGCCCGGACATCGTGCTCTTCCTCAACGGGTTTCCTATTGTAACCATTGAACTTAAAAACCCAGCTGATGAGAACGCCACTATCTGGACTGCACTCAAACAGCTTCAGACATATAAGCAGGAGATCCCCTCACTCTTCGGCTTTAACGAAGTGCTCGTCGTCTCGGATGGCCTCGAGGCTCGTTTCGGTTCGCTTACGGCGAACAGGGAGTGGTATCTCCCCTGGCGGACAATCGAGGGGGAAGATGTGGCTCCGGTCTCTATGCCGCGGCTTGAAGTGCTCATCAAGGGGATGTTCAACAAGCAGCGCCTGCTTGATCTTTTCAGGTACTTCATTGTGTTTGAAGAAGAAGCCGGGGGGCTGCCCGTCAAGAAGACAGCCGGTTACCATCAATTCCATGCGGTCAACCTGGCGGTCGAATCCACACTTCGAGCCTGCGGAGTCTCGGAAGGCGTGGCTGGGTCAGTATCGCTACACGGGCAACGGGACGAAGCCATCATTGCGGCTGAGGCACGGGCTGCCTATCGGGTTGCCGACAGGCGGGCAGGTGTCATCTGGCACACTCAGGGATCGGGTAAGAGCCTCACGATGGCTTTCTATGCCGGGCGGATTATCCTCCACCCGGCGATGGAGAATCCAACAGTAGTAGTAATAACCGATCGCAACGATCTCGACGACCAGTTGTTCGACACCTTCTGTGGCTGCCATGAAATCTTACGTCAGAAGCCCGTCCAGGCTGCTGATCGTGCCGAACTTCGTGAACTTCTCAAGGTAGCCTCGGGAGGAGTCGTGTTTACGACCATCCAGAAGTTTCTCCCTGAGCAAAGGCGTGATGCTTTCCCCAGGCTCTCGGATCGGAGCAACATAGTAGTCATCGCCGACGAGGCCCATCGGAGCCAGTACGACTTCATCGACGGGTTCGCCCGACACATGCGCGATGCTCTTCCGAATGCCTCGTTCATTGGGTTTACGGGGACTCCAATAGAGCTTAGAGATAAGAACACCAGAGCCGTCTTCGGTGATTACATCAACATCTATGATATACAACGGGCTGTTGAGGATGGCGCCACTGTGCCCATCTACTACGAAAGTCGGCTTGCGAAGCTTGAACTCAAGGAAACCGAAAAGCCCCATCTCGATGAGGAATTCGAGGAGATAACCGAGGGGGAAGAGGTTGAACGCAGGGAGAGGCTCAAGACGAAGTGGGCTGCACTGGAAGCAGTGGTAGGCACCGAGAAACGAATCAGGCTCATTGCACAGGACCTTATCGATCACTTCGAGGGGCGGCTTGAGGTCATGGATGGGAAGGCAATGGTGGTTTGCATGAGCCGCCGTATATGTGTTGATCTCTACGATGCGATCGTGAGGCTGCGGCCCGCCTGGCACACTGAAGATGATACACAGGGGGCTATTAAAGTAGTGATGACTGGTTCCGCCTCGGACCCGCTTGAGTGGCAGCAGCATATTCGAAACAAGGCGCGCCGGGAGAAGCTGGCCGATCGATTCAGAGATCCGGACGATTCCATGAAGATCGTGATTGTCCGTGACATGTGGCTCACGGGATTCAATGCTCCCTGTCTCCACACAATGTATGTCGATAAGCCCATGCGAAGACATGGCCTGATGCAGGCGATCGCAAGGGTGAATCGGGTCTTCCTTGATAAACCCGGTGGGCTGGTCGTGGACTACCTGGGACTTGCAGACAACCTCAGGCAGGCCCTCGCCCATTATACCGAGAGCGGGGGCAGGGGCAGCACCGCGATCGACCAGGCGGAGGCGGTGGCCGTCATGCTTGAGAAATACGAGATATGCTGTGATCTCTTCCATGGCTTCGACTGGTCGCTCTGGAAGATGGGAACTCCTGTGGAGCGGCTGACGCTGCTCCCGGCAGCACAGGAGCATATCCTTGCTCAGGAGGGGGGCAAGGACAGGTGCCTTAAGTTCGTGACCGAGCTTTCTCAGGCCTTCGCCCTATCTGTTCCGCATGAGAAAACTGCGAAGATACGTGATGACGTGGCCTTTTTCCAGACTGTTCGTGCCGCCCTGGCGAAAGCGGCTACGGTGACACAGAAACCGGAAGAGATCCTTGAACAGGCAGTCCGCCAGCTTGTATCCAAGGCAATAGCATCTGACCAGGTGGTCGACATCTTTGCAGAGGCGGGGCTGAAGAAACCGGACATCTCGATCTTGTCGGAGGAATTCCTCGCTGATGTTCGAAGCCTTCCGCAGAAGAACCTGGCGATCGAACTCCTGCGGAAGCTACTCAATAATGAGATCAAGACGCGCGCACGCAAGAATCTTGTACAGTCACGGTCATTTGCGGAGATGCTGGAGCGTTCGATTCGCGCGTACCAGAACCGTGCAATTGAGACATCCCAGGTCATTGAGCAGTTGATCGCTCTTGCGAAAGAGATGCGGGAGGCAAGCCGCCGGGGTGAGGATCTAGGTCTAACGGATGAAGAGATAGCGTTTTATGACGCCCTTGAGACGAATGATAGTGCCGTTAAGGTGCTGGGTGATAAAGTACTGCTGACGATTGCCCGGGAGCTTGTAGAGACTGTCCGGAAGAATGTCTCCATAGATTGGACACTCAAGGAGAGCAGCCGCGCGAAACTGAGGATCATGGTGAAGCGAGTCCTACGCAAGTACGGCTATCCGCCCGACAAACAGGAGAAGGCGACGCATACGGTTCTGGAGCAAGCCGAGCTCCTCTGTCGCGACTGGTTGAACTGAGATCAGCAGCCGGCCCCTCCCAAGACTAAGTTTCCAGTCGTGGCCGAATCAGTGTGAGTTCTTGACTACTGCCAGCGGTTCCGGCCAACCCGGGACAGCGATTTTCACCACACTGCCGAGGGGCAACCTGTCGGCATATCCGCTTAACGTGTTTAACTGCACGTAGTTACTAATATCATAACATCCTCCGAGGTCGCCCGGCCGGCGTGTTAATAAGCGCAAAAAAGAGCTTGACATAAACCAAGGAAGTTGATACACTACTGTTGCGCGCAAGAAGTACAGTAAGGAGGATCCGAAGATGTTAGGATTTATCAGTTGGATTATCGTTTGGCTGGGCTTCTGGGATGGTGAACTCTAGTCTAGGGTAGCCCAGAAGTAAGAACTGTTCTGCAAGGAGGCGCTCTAGCGCCTTTTTGCTATTTGCAACGGTTTTCGCATTTTGCAACGGGCTGAGGCCCGTTCTTCGTTTGTCCCCCGATTTGCAGTCGGCAATCCCTTTGCGGGCAAGCAGTTAACCCGAGCTGAATACCGCATCCTGGCACATAGCTTGCGTATCCTTTCACCGGCAAGTTGTGCATAGTCCGAGGAGGAGTCTGGTTGACCAACAAGAAGTTTTGGATATTCGCATTGGTCTTGGGGTTTGCCGCTACCGCAGTCGTCATCCCCATCTTACCAAGTGCACTCAGCACATTCCGTGATTCCCCCAGCGCCATTCTCTGGCTTGCTCTTGCTGTCGTGGTCATAGTTCTCCCAGTTAGGGGAATGGCAGGCGTCGGTGCGCTGAATATCAGTCCGTTGCCGCTAATCACGATGCTGGTCCTGTACGGAACGGGTGCTTCTGTCATTGCGAGCTGGCTAATCGGGATTATAGCCACTCTCTCATCTCGCACTCGAAGCCCTGGAGCGGATGTCCAGCGTGTACTCGTCAATTCGGCGAAACATGCTTTTTGCCTACTTGCTGCGGGGTACATACTTTGGGGCCCAAGTCTTGAAACGGGGGCTATCAGTGCCGGAATGGACCGTGGGGTCTTCCTGAGACTTATAGCTGCTCATGCAGCGTATTTTTCGACAACTACCGTCGTGCTCTCCACAGCGATCTGGTTGCGCGATGGCCGGAATCCCTTCGAAGTGTGGCGCGCGAATTTCGGGTGGGGGGCGCTGGTGTCCTGGAGCACGCCGCTCGGGGCGTACCTGCTTGCTCTGTTCTTTCTTGAGGGTGGATTTCTCCTCATTGGCATATTGGTCGGGATCGGCCTGATCGGCATCCTGACGGTGCGTGATCACGTGCGCATCAAATCATCCGTGGTTCACCTCGTGGATGCACTGCGTCTCGCCCGGGACGGCAACATGCCTCATCTCAAAGGTGAAACGCGGCGCGTGGTGGAGCTCTCCGTCGCCCTTGCACATAAGATGAGGCTGCCCTACCGGAGTTTCGAACTGCTTGAGCAGGCCGCAATGCTCCACAATGTAGGCTATATCGCCGTGGACAGGGATACGGTGCTCAAGCGTTCCTTGCTCAATGAAGACGAGATGAACGAGATAAAGGAGCACCCCGAGAGCGGCATGCGGATTCTGAGAGAAGTCGTGGGAATGGGCCCGGTCGCGGGCATCGTACGTTGCCATCATGAGAGCCCCGACGGGACCGGTTATCCCAGGGGTATCAAAGGCGATGACATCCCGCTTGAGGCCGCAATTATCAAAGTCGCGGAGGCTTATGTTGCTCTGACGAGCGAGCGCCCTCATCGCAGGCGGGTCTTTTCGAAAGACCAGGCCCTTGATGAGATCGCGCGTGCCCAGGGCTATTCGCTTGACGCAACCGTGGTCTACTTCCTCTTCGAGATGATGGGAAGGGACGATCTTGCCGCCAAGGCCGCAAAGGGTTTCGGCCCGCCATCCAGACGGCATATCAAGCAACGTCTGTATAAGGGCAAGACCAAACCCATTCTGGTGCTGCCCCGTGATCGAAAACACCGACGGTCGATGGTGCTCGGATCGTGCATGGTAGCAATGGCTGCGGTAGTACTACTTGTCTTCACCAATCTGAGTATATCCGGATCGCTCGGGTTCGTATCCAGTCGGATCACATGCAGCCCCGCGGGGAGCCTGTTCTTCATGCTCTTGCTCGGACTAGCAGCGCTTAAGCCTGTCAGGCTCCCGTGGGGCGCATATGTTTCGTCCTCGTCTGCTGTTGTGCTCGTGATGTCGCTTGCCGGCGGCCCTCTCTATGCGGTCATGTTCGGATTTGCAGCGATAGGCTGGGCGATGCTGCTCGATCCCAAGCGTGCCCTGTCATCGTCCGTGGGAGTGATTAACGGAGCTGCCAATGGTAGCAACGGTCAGCATGCCCGGGGAGATACCGACACAGGTTATATTGTCAGCGGGGACCATAGCAATGGAGGGATAACCAGCGTCATCAAGAGCAAAGCCCTGGGGGCCCGGCTTTCCACTGCATCGGCCTACGGCTTTGTGCTCATGCTGGCGGGTTGCGGCGCCTGGCTGGTGTACCGGTTTGGAACCCACGCTTCCGATACGCTCGGTCTTGAGGCAACGGCGGCCCAGTTGATCCCGTTTGTCCTTGCGACGGGGGTCTTCTACGCGATGGAGACTATCGTCCAGTCAGCGCTTCTTTCGCGTGATGGAATCTCTACGGCACGTCTCTGGCAGCGCAACTATCTCAAAGTCTTCCCGGAACCTCTCACATATGCCGTATGCGGTTATGCCATACTCGTCGGTAACAATCTGCTTGGGCTGTGGTCGGCGCTGCCGCTCTTCCTCTTCCCGACGCTCTGGCGTCATCTTGCGCTTCTCAGGCGGCATGAACTCCTCAGAGCTCAGGATAGCCTCATAAGGGCGATCGCGAAGGCCGTCGATGAGAAGGATCGCTACACGGGCGGCCATTCAGCGAGTGTGGTCGAGATCGGAGTGGCCATAGCCCGGGAGATGGGCAAGCGCGAGCCTTTCGTCGAGAGAATAGAGGAGGCCGCGATTCGTCACGATCTCGGTAAGGTCTCGTGGCCGAACCAGGTCCTTCGAAAGCCGGCAAGGCTGGATGAGTACGAAGAAGAGGAATACAAACGTACCCACCCCGATGTAAGTGCCGAGATCGCTTCGTGCGCGGGTTCATCGATGCAGGTGGCGGAGATGATCCGGTATCATCACGAGCGATACGATGGACTCGGTTATCCGCATGCTCTGAGTGGAGACGACATTCCGATCGGTGCACGCATCCTCTGCGTGGCTGATTCCTTTGACGCCATGATCCACGACAGATGGTACAAGCGCAAGCGAACCATGGCGGGAGCCATCGAGGAAATCGAACGCTGTTCAGGCAGCCAATTCGACCCGAGGGTTGTCGACGCATTCCTACGTGTCGTCGACAAGATGGATCTCGAAAGCATCATCCACGCAGTCGAGATCGAAGTCGGGGAAATCAGGGAAGAAGTCGGAGCGGCACACTAATTGCAATAACATCCCCAGTGGTAGAGCTGTGAGACGGACATAGGGAACGTGAAGATGTGGGGAGGTGGTTGTGATGATGCGAATCACGGTCCTGCTTGTGTGCTGCCTGGTCGTTACGATCTCTCTGCCGGCGCTTGCCGGCAAACCGGTCAGCCCACTCTTTCATGCAAGACTGGATGAGACATTAGCCGACTGGGAGACTGGTGCTGTGCCCCATGGTCCCGGGGAGGAGGATCCGAACTGGTGGCCGTGCAGTCTCAGTCCAGTCAGTTACTGCCTGGGGAGCCTCTGTGTGGGGAGCTACTGCATTGGAAGTCTCTGTTTCGGGAGCGGTTGTGTGGGCAGCGGTTGTGTGGGCAGTACGTGCGTCGGCAGCGCCTGCGCATCGAGTCTGTGCGCAGGTAGTGCTTGCGTCGCGAGTGTCTGCGCGGGGTCGGCCTGCTACGGGGCCACACTTTGTGAAAGAGCCTGCGGCATCGGTGGCGATCCGACAAACCCGAGTGACCCCGGTCCCGGGGGCTTAAGCTACACACTTTGTTACTGCCCGGAGATGTAGGGTACCTCATGCATGCTGGGAGGTGGACGGCATGAATCCAGACTCGCTGTGGATCATAATCGGAATAGGCACGGGCGTAGCGGGCGGCATCCTGGGATCCTTGATGGCCTGGAGGCGCTCAAGGGGAGAGCGCACAAGAGCTGTTAGTCCCACCACAGCAACACTCACCCTGCTACTTGCAGTGGCCGCAGGTCTCGTGGTGTTTAAGGTGAAGACCCAGTTGGAGTACCGGTTATGGTTGCTCTTGGCGCCGGCGTCGCTCATCTACTGGTTCGTGAGTCAGGTCCGGATGATCCGCACCGTGCAACGGCAGAAGCAATGCGATCCCCGGGATGAGGTGTAAGAAGAGTGACACCGGTGTCGAGAAACTTTCCGGGCTGGATCCAGAACTTCCTGGCCATTGCAGCTGTGATGCTCGCTTCGGGGTCCATCCTTATCTTGTCAGACTGGTGCGGGTCGCTCCTGGGTTTTCTTGCGTGTCTGGCAATTGTCACGAGCCTGCCTCATCCCGGGAACGGGAAGAGGTTCGTCAGGCCGGTAGCTGTTGCCCTGCTTGCCGTAGCAGCACACACAATCTTCAGACTTGACTCGGGCGCACACCGCCTGCTGGGACTTTCATGGCTGTTTGCCCTGATCCATCTCGTGGAGTGTTGCCCGGCAGCAGGGTGCGGCTCAGACCCGGGATCGCGCTGGCTCCGTTTCCATCTTGCGACTCTGGCCTTCGCGGGTCTTCTTACCTGGTACGAGCAAAGCCCCCGGCTCTGGTACATAACCCGGAGCGCCTGCAATTTCACCGATGTCTCGAAGACATCTATAGGTGTATGGGCCTCAAGTCTTCCGGTCTATGTGCTGGGGGGTCTCGTTTTAGCCGTAACATCGATCACAGGGGCTCACCGGCACCGGGTCGTCACAGGCCTTCTGATTCTATGTGCAGGTTACCCGGTCGGGAAGGTAGTACTGTCGATGCTGGAATCCATCGGGGCGCACCACATTTCGATTCATCAGCTGGCTTCGGTGGCCTTTGTTTCGGCGGTGGTCGCGAGCGTGGAACTCGGGAGCGCCACGAGACCGGAGCGGCGGTGTATGTTAAAGCACCTGTGGCTTACCGGAGCATCGACAGTCGCGATCCTCGCGTTCGGCTTACGTCCGGCCGATATCCCAGCCAGCCCGACCGGGGCTTGTCCGTCGAGACCATCCTTCGCCCTCTACTCAAGGGGAATGCTAGACTGGAGACTACCGGATAACGAGAAACTGGGGCTTGTGAGCTCGGGCATGTTCGGACTCTTCAGAGAATCGCTTGAGCGCCGTGTACGGGAAACCGGTGGTGAGGTGATCCTGATTGACTCCCTTGGTGGTCATGATCTGAGCCGCGTCGGTGTGATCACGTTCATTAACCCGACAACCAGCCTGACAGACGGGGAGGTATCGGCACTTGGAGATTTCGTCACCTCAGGCGGCGGACTCCTTGTTCTGGGAGATCACACCGACATCGGCGGTTCAAGGGACCCCTTGAACACGCTGCTCTCCTTTACGGGGATACGATTCAACTTCGATTCAGCGGTACCACTGCGCAAGCACTGGCATGGTTGCCTCAAGACAAGGGCACACGAGACTACGCGCGGCGCCCACGATGCTGTCATGCTCCAGACGGCAGTCGGCGCATCGCTTGAGATCGAAGAGCCAGCATTCCCGCTTGTTGTGGGGCGGTATGGTTTCTCCGATGCCGGCGATTACTCGAATGCGGGGATGGGTGCTCACATGGGAAACGGCCGGCACGAGGCAACAGAGCGTGTCGGAGATCTGGTGCTCGTGGCCGGCCAGTCGATAGGCAAGGGTCGAGTTGTCACGTTCGGGGACACCTCGCCCTTTCAGAATGTCGCTCTGTTCTTATCACGTAATCTGGTCGAGGAAACGATCGCGTGGCTTGCCGGGGGCGAACAGCGGATTGGCCCCGGCGTTTCCGAAGCTCCGTACGGGGGTTTCGACTATGATAAGGCGGTAATCGATTTTTCACTCAGGCCCGAGGCAAGACTCGAACTCTTTTCAGCAACCTCACTCGGTGGACTGGCAAACTGTCTCGCACGGGCCGGGGTCTCGGCGGCTCCGAGCCTCACAAGCAATGAGTGGACCCGGAATGCAGCTTACCTCTTTATTGTGAACCCGACGCGGAATCCGTCCCACCGGGAGACGTCATGGCTACTCGACTACACAAGCGATGGTGGGAATCTGATTATCTGCCAGGGGTATCGATCACCCGGGCATTGTCCCGGCCTGTTATCCGACCTGGGTTTTTCGGTAGAACCCGTCCCACTGGGTGGCGGTGACGCGGGTTCACGCGTCAGACACAAAGACGCCTGGTGGGTGTCATACGGCGGTGAGGCTGATACCTCAGTACTCGCAACAACTCTTGGTTACCCGACAATTGTGAAGATGGAGATGGGTCTTGGCACCGTCACCGTCATAGGTGACGGAAAACTGTTTCTGGATGAAAGCCTTGAGAGCGAGTTTAAGGGCACTCCGGAAAATACCCGCTTTGTTCTCGATCTGGTGGGAAACTTAAGAGACAGGCATGAACATGAGATCGTTTCCGGGTATTAGGATTTCGCTTTTTGTCGTCCTCGTAGGGCTGGG
The DNA here is from genome assembly GCA_043810925.1 of Candidatus Eiseniibacteriota bacterium. GTDB lineage: Bacteria > Arandabacterota > Arandabacteria > Arandabacterales > Arandabacteraceae > Arandabacterum. Next base: position 111,803 of record JBDRNT010000161.1, on the reverse strand, counting down.
ATGGCGGGTGGGTGAACACCTTGTGACTCCTCCGATGATCGGACTCGCCGCCGTGCTCGTCGTCTGCGCGGCGGCCCTCTTTATAACCGCCGTAAGGCGGTTGCGTCGATCTCTACCCGTCGCTGTCATTGTCGTCGCCATGTGCGGGGCATCTACCCTCACGCTCAGACAAATCGCATGGCGTCTGCACGATATACCGGTTTCGCAGGCGCTGGGCCCGGTCGCGGCTAATCTCGTCCCGGGGGCAGGTTCAACAGAAAGTCTTCTTACCTTCTGGACCGGCAGGGGTCTTGAGACGGTGAGACTCACGTTCGAGGGTTTCGGGCTTTATGAGATCTGGTACATAGTGATCGCACTTATTGCTTTGACTGTGCTTTCGCGATCCTCCCGCAGTGCTCGTCGACTACCCGCAAACCTGGGTATCATCCTGCTCTACTCGGTCATGCGGTTTGTCGTCCTTGTCGCAATCGCCATAGAGTGGGGCAGGGTGGGTCTTCTGTGGGATCCTGCTGTTTCGGTCATGTCCTGGCTGCCACTTGCTCTAGTGTTGCGTCCTCCGGATCGTCTCGAAATCCCACGCTTGCTTCAGGGTGGCTGGAGACACGTGGTGATGTCCGTGCTGACCGCCACGCTCGCCGGAAGTTGCCTCGCCAGTGTGCTTGGCTATGCCGATCCGGGCAATGCAAAGCAAGGACGGGTCGTGGTGGATGAAGCCCACTCGAACTGGGAATGGACCGCGACACCGTTTGATACGACATCACTTGGGATCAGGGCTGAGTACAACTACTACTGCCTCGTGGACTACCTGTCTCATTTCTACGATGTCGATAGCGATACGGGCGGGATCTCACAGTCGCTGCTTGATAGTGTTGACGTGCTCGTCATCAAGACACCGACAGAGCCATTCACAGATGAAGAGGTGGAGACAATCGCCGAATTCGTCCGGGCGGGCGGAGGTCTTCTCCTGATCGGAGATCACACGAATCTCTTCGGTATGACAGATTTCTTAAATCCCATAGGACAGCGCTTCGGGATGGAATTTCGCTATGACGACAGTTTCGAACTTGCTACGACCGGGTTCTCGACTTTCAAGCGCCCGCGTGCAGTTTTCCATCCATCGCTCCGTGGACTGGATGAGTTTGAGTTTCTTACATCCTGCACGGTCGTGGGGGATCTCCATACCGAGCCGGTTATGATAGGTTGCGGACTTGGGAGCGAGGATGTTGACTACGGACATCCCAACTTCTTCGGCAACATTGCTTATGATCTGCGCGACCGGTTCGGCCTATTCCTTCAAGCGTGTTCAAGACGTTTCGGTCGTGGCCGGGTCCTCCTATTTACAGACAGCACATGCTTTTCCAACTTCTGCGTTTTCGCACCGGGCAGACGCGAGCTGATCCTGGGTTTCATGGACTATCTCAATCGTGAGGGTACAAGGTACCCCTGGGTGCGTCCCGTCATCCTGACGGCTTTCGGAATCCTCAGCGCGCTGTCACTCTGGAGTTTGAAGCGAGTGCCGGGCGGGTTCGGTCTGCTTTGCGCAGGAGCGTGTGTGGGTCTCGTAGTCGGAACCGCCGCCGTAGGTCATCTTAACGGGAGGCTTCACGGGCCGCTCCCTGAAGCAGCCGCTTCACCAACGCTCTTCTTTGACACCGGCCACACCAATGCGACGCTCTTTGACTATCTCGGCCTCGCCCGGCAGCGGGGTCACCGGGGCTTCGAGCAGTTCTACCTCTGTGCCCAGAGGATCGGTATGTATCCGACAACAGGTGATGTTGCTGATATCAACCACATCGTTCCACGCGGTGCTGTCCTGACTGAGCCATGCAGCGAGTTCAGTGAAGAGGAGCTGGATTGCCTCACTACATATGTAAGGAACGGTGGAAGGCTTCTTGTTCTCGACAGTGTGTTGAATGAGCGATCGACTGCAAATGAGGTGCTCGGGCAGTTCGGAATGATGGTATATGTCGACTCTGATCTGAGGGATACCGCCATCCCCGACGCTTCCGCCAGACTTCGAATCCACGGAGGACGGGTGATCAAAGTGGACGGCAGCGGAAATACGGCTGTCGCTGCAACAAGTGTAGAAGCAGGTGTTGTAGCTGTTGCCGTCGATTCATTCCGCTACTCTGAGTACGTACTTGGCGCCGTTCTTCAGAAAGGGAAACCACCCGCCCTGGCACGCACGCTCTATAGAGATGTCTGCAGTTTCCTCAGTGAGGTATTCCTGAAAGAGATGTAGCGCGGGGCTCCACCCCCGACGATCCAACTGCGATTCTGCGACACCGGCATCGACTTCTCCTGCAATTGATCTGGGAAGTTCTTGATGAAGCCCTCACGGTATGCTATAATCCGCACGGATCGAGAGCGAGGGCGAGTCACATGGGATTCCTTCTATGTACTGCGAGAGGTGTAGCTAGCATGTTCAGGCTGCTGGCGGCGACCGTCGGCCTTGCGCTGATACTGGCATTGCCTGGCTCTGCAGGCCAGAATCCGACTGTCAAGACGGCTGTTCATGTGCTTCCGCACGACGCGGGGCGAACCTGCAGCGGAAACTTCCCGGAGATCCCCGGCTGCGGACATATCGTGACCACGTACGCGGGATGTGATGAGATAGATATCTTTCCGGTCTTCTTTGATCTTGTCGAGTACCAGGGGATCGAATACGGCATCGTGTGGCCCGGGTATGAGAGTTGCAGTTTCACAAGCTGCAGCGATCTTAAGATCGGCGACATCGTGAATCCGGGCGACGGAATCTCGCATGCTTGGAGCACCTGCCAGATGGGTCCTGTGGTTGTGATGGGTTGGGGATGGATCGGGGGATTTAGCCACGGTTCGGTGTGCATAATCGCACATCCGGGGGCAGGTGGGATCAACGTTGGAGATTGCACCGGCGGCCTTGACGAGGCGGCTGCAGTTTATTGTGCGGGTGTGTGTGGCGAGACCGGCGATATGCCATGCGACCCGGTCTTCGTGGCGCTTGATCTCGATAAGACAGACGGTCTTGGGGGATACTGCGTGTTACCTGGTGACAGTATCAATTACACCCTGTCCTATGACAACTCGCCTAACAGTTGGGACGTGCACAATACGATTGTCACTGATCGCCTGCCACCGGAGGTAGAGCTCGTGTCGGCATCAGGTGGTGGTGACTATGATCCGGGAACGCACACTGTCACCTGGAATGTCGGAACAGTCCCGGCCGGAGGTTCAGGAGTGTTTGAAATTACGGTGTCTGTGGATGAGAGCACTGCGCCCGCGACCACGTTGGCCAACATCTGTGAGATCACAAGCGGCGAGACACCTTCAACTGAGGTGACCGAATATACAGATGTCTGTCCTGAATTTGCGCCGCTCAACCTCAGTAAGGGCGATGGGCTCGGTGGCGGGTGCGTAGACGCAGGTATGAACATCGCCTATGTGATAGACTACGATAATACTTCGAACGAAGCCGACGTACACAACGTCGCCATAACCGACGTCCTGCCTCCTGAGACTGAGTTTGTCTCCTCGACACACGGCGGTATATACGATCCCGGCGGCCACACGATAGCCTGGGGCATAGGTACGCTTCCTGCTGGTGGCGGGGGCGCCGTAGGTGTCTTGGTGCATGTCCCCCCCGCGACAACACCCGGGATGGTGCTGGTCAACACCTGTGAGATCACAAGCGATGAAGCCCCTCCAACCGAGGTAACCGAATACGCCGATGTTTGTCCGGCGGGATTCGCCCCGTTGATTCTCTCAAAGAGTGATGGACTCGATGGCTTCTGTCTGGATTCCGGGGACAGTATCACCTACACCATCATCTACGATAACACCCCGAACATGTCCGAAGTCCATAACGCTACTCTGACCGACGAGGTTCCCTCGCACATGGATTACGTATCATGCTCACACGGCGGAACACACCAGGCCGGCAGCCACAGCGTTGTCTGGGATCTCGGCACAGTGTCCGGCGGGCTCGTCGATTCCGTTGAGTTGACGGTGGCGGTGGGTTCAGATGCTTCGCCGGGCGAGATACTGGTGAACACCTGCCGGATAACCTGTGATGAAACACCGGTTACGGTAGCCCGTGACAGTGTTGGGGTCTGTCAAGGCAGTTTTGCACCACTCGGCCTGAGCAAGACCGATCCATTTGGAGGTTCTTGCGTCGTCGCCGGACAGAGTGTCATGTACACTATCTCCTACAACAATTCAGCCAACACCTCTGAGGTGCACAATGTGAACATTGTCGACCATGTTCCGGCACAAACCGATTTCATATCTGCGACGGGAGGCGGTGTATACAACGCAGGGGCCCGTACGGTCACCTGGGGAATCGGCGCGTTGCCCGGTGGGGCGGGCGGGAGTGTGAGGTTGACTGCGAGGGTCAAGCCGAACACGCCTTCTTGGTCTACGATAGGCAATACCTGTGAGATAACCTGCGACGAAACCGGTACAAAGAGCGTAACTCGATACACTGCGGTCTGCGGTGGGCATGCGAACCCCAATGGGAAGGTTGCGGTTCATGTGGAACCCCACGCGTCAAGATCGTGTTCAAAAAGTTTTCCCGCAATTCAGATCTGCACGGACATAACCTATATGACAGATTCCGGTGACGCCGATGTGTTTCCCGTGTTCTTCGATCTCATGGAGTATCAGGGGTTTGAGTATGGGGTTACCTGGTCGGGCCAGTCCAGTTGTGTTTTCACAAGTTGTAGCGATCTCACAATAGGTGGCATAACGTATCCAAATGATGGAGTATCCCATGCATGGACCGGATGCCAGCCGGGGCCGGTGGCTGTCCCGGGCTGGGCATGGCTTACCGTGGACAGTCCCTGTCTGGTTTACATCGTCGGGCATCCTCAAACAGGCAGCATAACGATAGGGGATTGTAGCGGTGGGGCGGGCTCTCCGTCGTACAGCTTCTGTGCCGGGCTAGCCGGGGCCGTTGGGGATGATCCCTGCGTGCCCACCCGGGTCGAGCCCACGACCTGGGGTGGCATCAAGGCAATGTTCAGGTGATCGCAGCCGGCCAATGAGTATCTTGACGGCTGGGCATGTCTTTGGTAACCTATACACAGGAAGCAATGAGGCAACCACGATGAGTACGGGTACTATTGTTCAGAACAAACGATATCAGATCCGCTTGTCTGTGAAAAGGGGTGATCGGAATGGCAAGGGCGATTATCGTGTTGGTCTGCCTTATCCTGCTCGCAGCCACCGGCCTGCTCGCGGTTGGTAATGAGAATGCCAAGGTTGCGGTCCATCTCATGCCGTATGACTGTAACAGGGCCTGCACCCGCAAGTTCCCGGTACTCGATTCGTGTGAAGAGATCCTGACCACGTACGTCGGAGGCGTCGACATCGATTTCTTTCCAGTGTTTTTCAATCTGGTCGACTACCGTGCCGTCGAATATGCTGTCGAGTGGCCTGGGTCATACAGCTGCGTGTTCAGCGACTGCGATGATGGCCACCTGGGCGATATCGTATGGTCCGGTGACGGAATCACCCAGATCTGGAACGAGTGTCAGCCCTACAGCATTTGTGTGCCCGGATGGGGCTGGATCACGGTTGACACTCCGGGGATGGTCTGTGTCGTGCCGCACCCGCTCGCAGGCGCAATCAACACAATGGCATGTGAACTCACCCCTGATCCCTATGTCCTGGATTATCCGAATGCGAGCTACTGCGCAGGCGTCTTCGGTGTAAAAGGACACAATCCTTGTCTCCCGAAGGAGCAAGCCACGGCCCCCACGACCTGGGGTTCGATCAAACACATGTTCAGGTGATCCTCCCTCACGCTCGCTGCTGTCAATGCGAGACGCCGGTGGAGTCGTGGCAAACCGGGTGGTGTACGAGCCGGAACGATTGCTTCGTCGCTAGCGCTTCTCGAAGTGACGCACAACTCTACCTCTAGAATTGTTGACAGCTTCTGAGAGGTCTGATATACTGTTCATAGATTGAGGCTGTTGACAATCGAATAAACAACCAATAAAATCCCTGCCGTTGCGCGCGATGTTTTCAGTGTATTCTGAGCCAACAGAGCAGCATAAGGGAGCTCGAAATCTCACGTGGATTGCACGTCTGGCTTTTGTCAGAAGACTTGAAGCGTGTGTGAGGGCACCCACCTGGTTAAATCCGGGATCAAGAATATTCTGAACACGCGGCTATGTGCGGGGATTTTTCTATTCGTTTCGGAGTTGCTGCGCAGGTTTGTAGGTGAACGCGGGATCGAGACACCTGAGCTCTTCCGCAATTGAAATCACTCTTCCCTTTGATTCTCCTGTACCCCGGTTCTTCCAGTCCATGTAGGCATCGAGAAACTCATTCTGCTTTTTCCGAAGCTCCATTCTCTTCCCCGCAGCCTCCACTGAACGATTGAGGTGATAGATCTCCCCATCCGAGATTCGCTTGACTATGTCGAAGTACTCTCCCCGGAGATACGTCAGAATGGTTACGTACTTCTCGAACCCCTTTGAGAGCTGTTCCAAGACCTCAGCAACGGTGTCACCCACGGCGGGCAGTCTCTTGCTGTATGAAAAGGCGAAGTGATAGTAGCTTTGTGCCTTTCCCATCTGACCCTGATGGCCGTGTCTGAACTCCGGTCCAAGTGGCAGCAACTCCTCGCCGGCTGAGTCGAACACGCCTATCGAGAAGAGCAGGAAATCGGCATTCGCCTTATAGACGGTATACTTGAGCCTGGCATCAGTTGAACCCTCAAGCCGCCTGAACACCTCGATGTCGTGCTCGGAAAGGTACGGTCTTAAACGTTCGATGTACGAAGGATTGGCAAATGCCGTTAGAAGATTTGCAAGGTAGACATTGATTTCTTGTTCGAACTGGTTGTCATCAGATTCGAGACCGTTGTTTACACGGGTAAGGAGCACGCAGTTTAACATGAAGAAGAATGTCGGCTCCTTGGTCTTGTCTTTCATGTCGTAGTAATAAGGTTGATCTTTCATGGTTGCTTTTCCTGGGTTTCTTTTCCTGATGACAGGTGGTCGGGGGCTCGCTCCATGGTTGCGGGAGCACCTTTTTGTGCGGGGCTTGTGCGAACCCCCGAATCGCCTGTCTTTACTTCTCCTTGAGGGAGTGTGTTGCGCGACCCGATCTAACACATTGCACGTATCATGCCATCGCGGGGATCGATACGTTCGCCCGGGTAGAAGCGAAGAACTTGTTTATTCACATGGAGATATGGTAGATTGAATTGTGCTGGCTCGTTCGGGAACCATGGACTCAGGGTCAGGTTCGGGAGGAATGGCGCAGAAGGGCGCGTCAAAACCCCCAGCCACACGGAGGGAGTGAAGGATATGAGAGTCGGCTACTTACAGTTCGGCCCCATCTTCGGCCAGAAGGAATCGAACTTCGAACGAGTTGCAGGTTTCCTGGACTCGGCCAAGGCCGACCTGATCGTACTGCCCGAGCTTTTCGCAACCGGCTACATCTTCGAATCCAGAGACGAGCTCCTCGGAATGGCCGAGAATGAGACGGGGCCGACATTCACTTTCTTGAGAGGACTCTCACTCAAGTCCGGAGCCGCCATCGTTGCCGGAATCGCCGAACGCGACGGCAACGACTGCTACAACTCGTGTTACCTGTTCTCCAACGGTGAGATCGGTGCGCGCTATAGAAAGGTGCATCTCTTTGACCGTGAAAAGGAGATGTTCACTCCGGGTGATACCCTCTTTGAGGTATGTGACCTTGGTGGCGTTAAGATCGGTCTCATGATCTGCTTCGATTGGATATTTCCGGAGGTGGCACGCGTGCAGGCTCTCAAGGGAGCACAGGTGTTATGCCATCCGGCCAATCTTGTCCTTCCTCACTGCCCACGGGCAATGATAGTGCGGTGCATTGAAAACGGAATATTCGCTATCACGGCCAACCGTGTGGGGAGTGAGAACCGCGCCGGCATCGAGCTCAGCTATATAGGCACGAGCGAGATAATCGGGCCACGCGGTGAGATACTCGTGCGATCAGATGATAAGGAAGAGGACTTGAGAATTATTGAGATCGATCCGACACGTGCACTCGACAAGATGGTCACACCGCAAAACCATCTCCTTAACGACAGGAAACCGGCACTCTACGGCCAAATCTGCACCGAAGAGTCACCACCGCCGGATGAGTAAGGTGTAGCGTCGTCGCTCCTGCGGCGACGGTCTTTACGCCGGGGGTGGAACCCCTACGCTACGTTTGAGATCGCCACGCTTCGCTCGCGATGACAGAACGCTTCGATTGCTATAACGGATCAAGGTTACTTTATAAGCATTACCTTCGTAGCTGTGTCAAAAGTACCGGCGTCCATTCTGATGAAGTAGATCCCCGGTGAGACGGAGTTGCCGTTTCCGTCTCGTCCGTTCCACTGGGCTGTGTACCTGCCCGGCACCTTGGCCTCGTTTACCAGAGTTGCTGCAAGGCGGCCTCTTACGTCAAAGACCCTGATACTGACGTGAGAGCCCGGCGAAGGTACGGCATAGGAAATTCCGGTCGCACCGCGTGTGGGGTTGGAAAGCACCGGTCCCAGGCTGAATGCCACCGGCACATGGCCGGTCGGCAGGCAGTCCTCCGGGCATCCCCCGCCCGTTCCGGCCAGGACATCACGGCTCCATATCATCACATCGTCGATGTACCAGCCTTCAGCGCCCACGTAGTTGTCGGAACCGAACTTGAACCTGATCTTGCCTTCACCCTGGTATGCAGAAAGATCGAAGACCGCCATCTCCCAACCACTCCGGCCTGAATAGACGGGTTTGTTATCCGTAAACGGCGCCTCAGAGCCCGGGACAATCCTGTACGGATAACCGTCCACGGGATCAATGGGTATTCCTGTTCCCGTTGAATCCAGCAGGGTGAGAGACGCGCCGTCCCAGGCTATTCCCGATCCCTGGACCGGCTCATAGACTTCAGCATCGATCCAGTGCCAGAACACCAGCATGGCATCTTCCCCTATCGTGAGGGTGGGCGTCTCGAGAAACGCCTTAAGATGCGTTCCGTAATCCCCGCCACCGGTCGAGCCGCATTTCCAGCTGGTACCACCGCCATCGGTATGGTTCCGGGTTGTACTTAAGTGCCACTCGTCATTCCACCCACTGGGCGGATAGTGGGACCAGCCCTCCTCACCGGTTTCAAACGTGTAGTAATCGGCGGTCGCGATTCCGAACGTGTGGAGGTCCACTGTAGGGTCTCCCGTGATATTTGCCGACGCAGACGCATCGGTGGCCAGGATCCTGTAGTCGATAAAGTCACCGCTTGAGGCCGCAACCGCAAACGTACCTTCGTAGGTATCAGTCCCCGGGACATTCATCATCGCCACGGGTGTCTGGGGAACAGAGTTCTTAGTGTACTCGAGCATCACGGATGCGATCCCGAGGTTATCGGTCACCTCTGCGGTTACGGTCGGAGGCCAACCCGCGTCCGGCTGATCGTCCAGCGGCGTATGGGTTATCACCGGCGCTTCGCTGTCGTTACCGACTGCAAAGGTATGGAAGCTTGCGGGCGCACCGGATGGATCGGTTGCAAAGTCGTCGAGATTCTGGACTCTCGCATAAATGTAGTAGTCGACGGTGGCTCCGAAAGACTGCGCGGGAATCGTCGTGGAATACTCATCGGGGTTCCCGGTCCCCGTCATCGTTACGGCGGTGTATCCACCACCCGTTGAGTAATAAAGAACAAGCGAATCGGGATCGAGTGAGAGGTTGGATGTAATCTCTGCGACAACGTCAAATGTCACCGTGGAGTCTTCCGAATCCGTTACGGGGGTGTGCAGGATGTCGATGAAAAGTCCCGGGCCGATTCCGTGAGCGCCGAAAGCCCCGGCTATCGCGTAGAAGTGAGGCGTACCGTTCGAGAGATCACCGTCATCATCGTCGGTTTCAAGCACGTCGTAGTAGTAATCGAAGAAGTTGTCTGCCTTAGCGTAACGCGCGTAATGGAAAAGCGAATCGGCCAGGTGGATGTCCGGGGATAGAGCTACTCTCATATCCCAGAGCGCGCCCGCCAGAATCCGTCCGTCGTCGTGGACTTCACCCGTAAGATCATCGGGATACCTGAGATCGTTATCGGAGTTCCGGAAATAGCCGCCCGGGAAGATTCCCTCACCGATGTAGGGTTCGTCGGTTATCGTGCATGCGAAGTAATCGGAGAGGGCCTCGTGCATCGCACCCGAAGGTGAAAGTGGTCTATAAAGAAAGTCGGTGATGCCGTGACCGTATTCATGATAAATCACGTCGGAGAACATGGCGAGGTTCCGGCATGTGCCTGAACCGGCGCCGAAGGTGATGCCGTTGCCGTCCCAGAAGGCGTTACAGTAATCGGACTGGTTGACTCTCACCGGGGTCTGCCGGTCCATACCCGTGAATGATGGGTCGATCTCGTTTATCTTCGCGTGCGCCACGTCTGTGTGGTAGTAGGCATTGCGCTCATCCGCCCGCGAGTTCGAGTCGTCCCAGAGGATGTCTTCCAGCGAGCCGGGTGAAACCGAATCTGCGAATGATGCCTCGCCCCCAGTGAGGTTGGTGACTCTCACCCAGGTACCTGTAAGTGATGCCGTGACCTCACGCATCCCGCCGGTCCCCGCTTCAACTGAGTAAGAACCGGCAGCATCGGTGGCGGCCTGACCCCAATCGGTCACGGTCACGTAGTGATCGGTGAATGGCTCTTCCTGGTCCGGATCGTCGATGTACATCGCTCTTATATTGCCTGTTACGTCTCCATAGATGGAATCATAGTAGATTTCGTTTTGCTTCTTAAGAATGTCGCCGCTGGCTGCGTCGACATAGACCTTCCAAATCGCCGGACCGCTTTCCACCCGGAGTCTTATCTCGTAAGCCAGATGGTGAGTTGCGGTCTCATCTCTTACGACAGGGAGCACAACGAGTCTTGAGGAGAGCACCTCATCGGTGAGTGAGTCAAAACCGGTATCATCAGACGCCCGACGCAGGGCATCGCTATCCGTGAGTGAAGGCAAGGTCGACAGAGCCACATCAGAATAGAAGTCAGAGCCGAAGGCCGTGACCTTCCCATCTTCCTTAAGTCTCACATGAACCCTGCCACCGATGACGTCGAGTCCGTCATGGACCTGCTGGTAGTCGGAATACCACCTGGCACCATGCTTCTCACGGCTGAGCAGGCGCAGATCTTGAGCATCGATACCGAGCACCTCGGCATTGGCCTCAACGAACTCCGTTATGTGATCCGCAACGTTGGCTTCACCGACGGACTCCGCAATCTTGATGCCTCGACCGTATATACGGTGAGGGGTCTTTGTGACCGGATTCCACACAGCTTCCCAGTCATCACCGTTCCGGGCCACAAATACCCCCCACCTTTCTTGTGTTTCCTGTGAAGGTGGGGAGGTCTCCATGGACATGCGTGCCTCCTCGACTGTTCCTGCCGGCATCCGCTCGGGTGGTACAAACCCGTATCCTGAAGATGCCATGATCGCCAGGCATAATGCCCATGTGGTCACCGCAACTGTCTTCAAATTCATGTTATGGGCCTCCCTTTTCTGTATGTACTTCTCTCTACTCTTTAGACTCAGCTTTCACCGTTAAGTTGCCGTTTCCTGAGCGGGGAAATCACGTGGTCTCAAGCGCCGTAGTATCCTCCCCGGGGCTGATTCGGGGATATTCCACCGCCTACCGGAATGAAACGCTTCTGCCATGCTCAACAGGTGTCGCCGGGCGTTGCCGCCCGATCCCTATTGCCAGATTTCCCTCACAGGACGCGCATGCGCTAATATCGCATGCCGCCTGGTGATTTCGCGAGGCCGTTTCTGCCGTTTCCACCGTTTAGCCCACCACCCGGCCGACTGTCTCGGCACAAACTGCCCCTCGGCAGAGGAATCCGGACCCCCGGAACGGGGTCTGACCCCACCTGAGCATAAGCCTCTACGCCAGGGTGCCATTACCCTCCTGACCAAAGAAACTGCCCATCACCGGCCCCGCACCCAATCATTATATCATAATATCAACGCTTTGTCTTGCGGTTTCGTTACCCGGGTGATAGCACGATGCTGCTAAGTTTACTCAGCACAAGAAGTCAGGAGGTCAATCATCATTGGACATGGCCACGGGTTCCATGAGGTGGAGGAAAAACAGAATTACCTCGTGGGGCGGTCTCGCGAAGATGGAGTGGATGGCGCGGGCGTAGGTATCGGCCTGGGTTCTGTAAGTTTCCGCCTTATGCTTGAGGTCGGGTCGTGAGACCTTATCGGTCTTGAAGTCAACAACGGTGATTCGATCGCCCTCCACGAAGACAACATCCATCTTACCTTCTATGATGGTGCCGTCGGCACCGAAGGCAAACGGCACTTCCTTAAAGTACCTGTCCGACCGGCGGATCCGGTCAATGAGATCCGATGCCAGAGCCTTGTTCACCATCTTTGCGGCTTTTGCGATCATGCTCGGCGAGGCCCCCAGGGCTTGCCCCTCGCTTTCGGCGGCGCTTTCGAGACCGTCTCGCCGCTCCCAGTCGATCACCTCGAGCAGCCTGTGGACAAGGTTCCCGAAGAGCACTCCCTCGCCCGGCTCTGCCGTCCCGTCGAGATGTACGCCCTCGGTTGCGGCCACTAGTGCCCGGCCCCGTTCGAAGGATGCGGCAAGTGAATCCTGAGAATCCTGCCAGCGGGCGAGCTCCTTTGCAGCGGTCTTCGCGCCCGGGGTACCGGAACGGCCCACCTTGAGCCGGAAGGGAGGAGGCGTCCCCGGTTCGAGATCGAGACCGGAGGCATCATGGAGCATCATCCCCTCCGGGCAGCCAGTCGCCATTGCAGTCTCAGCATCCGGCAGCTTATCGGCAATATAGCTTAAGAGCGAACCCGGTCTTGGCGTTCCATCCTTGGTGGTCTCTCTGTCCGACATCCAGTAGGCGGGTATGACCAGGAAGTCACGTGCCCGGGTCATGGCGACATAGAGCAGACGCTGCTCTTCGGCCTGTGATCGCTTGTCCTCGAAGTCGGAGAGAGTTTCATAGTTTTCGGTTCTCACGCCGTCCGACTTACTGCCTGCGAGTACCCCGATCTGCTGGTCGGCCCGGTCGAGGATAAAGCGTTCAGACCGGGAATAGGGCATCTTTGCGAGATCAGTGAGGATAACGACCGGGAACTCAAGGCCCTTGGCCTTGTGCACCGTCAGGATACGCACGAAGTCATCACCTGCCTCAACCGTTACGGCCTCGGACTCCTCGGCTTGCTCTTCCTCTCGCTCGGACAGCCAGCTCACAAAGCCGCGGAGCGTGTAAACGCCCCGCTCATAAAGTGCACGCGCTATGTCGGCGAGTTTGAGCAGGTTCGCCACGCGTTGCTCACCGTTGGGTTTGAGCAGGTATGTGACCGGTGCATCGGTAAGGCAGTAGAGTTTGTGAAGCAGAGCTTCGACACTGACGTCGTTTCGGATCTCATGGAGCGATGCAAGCAGGTTGAGGGCCTCACCCGCCGGGGTTGAGTTGCCGGTGGAGCGGAGGTAATTGAGTCCCCCTGCTCGGGCATGATGCATGAAGATCTCATCGTCGGAGATTCCGAAGAAGGGCGACCGCAGCGCAGCGATGAGTGCGATCGTGTCATACGGGTTTTCAATCGAGCGCAGTACGGCAAGCAACTGCTGGACCTCCTGGCGCATGAAGAAGTGCTTGCCGCCGATCACCCGGTAGTCGACCTCGTGGAGCCTTAAGGCATCCTCGAGTGTGTCAAGTCCCGTCTGTGCTCTTAAGAGAATAGCAATGTCTTTCAGCATAACGGGCCGGAGGCGCTCTTCCTGTGCATCCCAAACGGACTTCGCCCCGCCCCCGACCATCTCTCTGATGAGGGCCGCGATGCAGCGGGATTCATACGTGCGTCTCTCTTCAGCACTCGTCATCGATTCTCTCACGCTCTCAGGCGGATAGACGAGTACCACACCGTGTTCAGGGGGCAGGGTTTCCTCGGCTCTGCCGAAGTGGAGAGGAACGTAGTCGGGCTGATACGCACCGTCTTCGGGAGGACGGATCAGACCTGAGAAGATGGAATTCACGACGGCCACAATGGATGGTACGCAGCGGAAGTTCTGGTGGATGCTTAAGAGTGCACCCTTTCCGAGTTTGGCCTTCGCGGACGCATACATTTCGATATCGGCTCTCCGGAAACGGTAGATGCTCTGCTTGGGATCACCAACCAGAAAGAGCCGGCCCGGGGCGGGGACGGCATCCTCCCAGGTTCTGGCACTGCCCGCCTGCTCTTCGGAAAGGAAGAAGATGATCTCCGCCTGGAGCGGGTCCGTATCCTGAAACTCGTCTACGAGAAGGTACTTGTAACGCTTCCGGAAATAGTCCCGGACATGGGCATGGTCTCTTAGCATGGCACGGGAAAGTATCAAGAGATCATGGAAGTCAAGAACCCCCTTGTTTGCCTTGGCCCGCTCGTAGGCAGATATGTAGTCGAGCAGTCTATGCATGAGCGTGGCGAGCGCGTTATGCCCGATTCTGAGGGCAAGATTGGAGTGAGTCTCACTTGCCTCCTCGATCTTTTCGCGGACACCACCGAGCGTCTCCGCCGGCGACCAGTTGCCCTTGTTACCGAGCCGCCCGGTCGAACGGAATCTGATCTGCGTGAAGATGAAAGCCTCAATCTGTTTGCGGTCCTTGATCTTTGCGAGCTCACGTGCGCACTCGGTGAGTTCTTTGATATGGAGGGCGGCTTTGTCGGCGGCGGAGGTGCAGTGCTCGTCGGTCATCGTCTTGAGCTCGTCCAGAATCTTGCCAAAGGCACCCACGAAATCCTCGGCTTCAGAACCGATATCACGTGCCCTGGGCAGCAGGTCGAGCACATCACGATTGCCGCGCATGGTCTGCGCCAGGCCGCGCATGTGTTCGAGCGTCATACCGAGGAGGAGCGCGTGTCTCAGGTCGGGGTCGTCACCATCCATGTGCCTCGAAAGCCATTCCTGCCAGACCTCTTCGGCAATCAGTGTGGATACTATCTCGTCTGCCACCTCAAAACCGGGATCGACACCTGCCTCGACCGGCCGTTCCTTAAGGAGCGCCGCAGAGAAGGAGTGGATCGTCGTAACCTGCATCCGCTCAAGCCCGCGGAGCGCTTCCTCTACGTGGGCTGCGCAATCACCGGGTCCTCCCGAGAGCTCACCTGCAAGACGTTCCCTCAGTTTGGCCTTGAGTTCAGCAGCGGCCCGTTCGGTGAAGGTAATGGCCACGATATTGTCGGGAGCGGCGCGTTTCCCGGTTACGAGATTTACAATTCGAGAAACAAGCGTCGTCGTCTTGCCTGTCCCGGCAGCGGCCTCAACGATGTAGTTCTTAGACAGATCCGTGGAGGCCCGATCTCTGTCACGCCTATCGACGAGTTCCCGTCTGTCCACCTTCAAACACTCCTACTCGGCGTCTACACCCTCAGTGTCTCTGATCTTCATGAGACCCCTTGCCGCCGGATCCTCGCATTTCATTTCAAATATGGTGTGCCGGTACGCACCGCAAATGAACTCGTAGTCACAGGAACCGCAATGTTCACCGGGGCTGGCAAAGAAGAGCCCGCACTCAATGGAATCGACTATGGTATCTATGATGGTCGCCAGGTCCTGCGTCCTCGACTCGAGGGTTTCACGATCGAATCCGACATGACGTTTCTTATCCTTCTCCTCGGTGATGTGGTAGTATTCGGCTCCTTCCATCCGTATGGCCTTGTGAAGGTCCTTAAGAATCCACTCTGCCGCGATCATGTAAAGCGGAAGCTGGAGATTCGCACCTCCGCCGAGATCGTTAGCCCGGCCATATGCTCTGCCTGACTTGTAATCGATCACGCGACCGCGTTTCCCGTCCGGCGAGATGTCGATCCGGTCAATCTTTCCCCTGATTGAGATCTCGCGATTCCCGATGGAAAGCGGCACGGGCGTCTCAGTCGATATCTCACTCTCCTCGGCGTCATAGGGCTTCATCCCGTAGCGTACTTCGAAATAGGCCGGGAGGAACTCCGTCTCGGGGACCTGCTCTTCGACGAAGCGATCGAGATCTCCGAAGATCGTATCCTGCTCGATCGCCCATAATGCGGGGTACCCTGTGTTCCCATGCTGCTCGAACTCCGCGAACCGGCGGGTGGCTATTTTCTTCAGCATATCCCGGTCGCCGGGCTGGATCCTGACCGGGAAGCCGCGCTCCTTCTTAATCTGCATAAGAAACTCCCACAGGATCTGGTGTATGAGCTTACCCCTGTCGAGTGGGCTGATTCTCTCGGCGCGCTCCGGCTCAACGAGGGGTTCAATCCTCATCACGCTCTCAAGAAGATACCGGTACGGGCATCTGGCATAAGTCTCAAGTCGCGTAGGGGAGACCGTCCGGCTTGCGATTGAGTGAATACCCGGAAGTGCGGTTTTAGGTCCCCTGGTAGACAGAACACCATCATAACTGGTGAAGACCCGCCTCCCCCACCGCTCGGCCTCAAGTTTGAGGGCGCGGTTAAATGGATTGCAGGTTTCCCGGAGCAAGAGCAGATGGCGTGGCTTGCGGTCGGCGATCTCGTGCAGGGCCTTCGCAAGGTCATACTCGAGCCGGTCAAGTGACTCTCCGGGCTCGCCGGTCGCCAGTTGGGCCAGCGCGATCCGTTTGAATCCTCCGAAGCGCTCCACCGCCTCGAAGTCGACCTGTCTTCCGGAGAGTGCCTTGATAGCTGCAAGCAGGAGCGATGATGGCAGGCGCTCGCGCGCCGTGGCAATCTCGATCCGCGGATACGTTATGAGAAGTTTCTCCCCGGCGGCGCCCACTGCCAGGCGGAAGAGCAAACGCTCCTCATCAAGCCGGTCCCTTGCCTTGAGCCTGAGCGGACCGGAATCGGTCTTTGTCAGAGCCTGGTTTAAGGCCGCGCGTTCGTCGTCAAGCAGGATCGCATCCTGACGCACCACAGGCGGAAACGACTTCTCCACCATCCCGGGCAACACAACCATTCTGAAGGGGATCCCGCGGGACGCCATCAGGTTTAAGACTGCGGGGCCGTTACGTTGAAACCTGCCTGCGGGCCCGGTTGAAGCGGCGAGGGAGTCCTCAGCGAACCCATAGAACTCCTCCTCGGACGGGGAGGTTCCAAACTCATCCAGGTCCTTAAGCTGCTCAAGCGCGGTCTTGATGTCGCCGGTGTGTTCGTCATCTTCGACAAGGTTTGAGAAAGCATCGATGAGTCCGACCGTCTTATCAGTCCAGGTGTGTCCGTCTTTGACGGCGGTGAGACCTGCGATGACCTTATCGATGAACTCGCAGAGCGACTCTGCCGCAATAATCCTCGATCGGGATTGCGGGCTTCCCGGTGACGTCGACTCTTCGCGATCGTCTTGATCGTGTTCTTCCCTGAGTTCCCTGCAGTGTCTCTTGAGACGGGCAAGCCATTCATCGGCCCCTCCGACTACTCCCGCCTCCATCGAGATGACATCCCACAATGGGGCCGGTGATGACGTATCGTCCCGGCCGGGGGCGCCGGTATTTCGAAGCTTCGCAAATGTGGTGAATTCCATCACCGTCCGCCTGGCGAAATCGTGCCGCAGGATATCAAGCATAAGGAGCAGGCTTCTGCCGGAGCGGGTGGCCGAAAGCGGAGTGCCCTCGGGCATATAGGGCTTGAACCCAAGGTTGTCAAGTGCTTCGCGGAATATGCCTGCATACGGCTCGGTGTTTCTCAAGAGGATACCGACTTCGTGGAAGGGCATCTCATCGCGCCGGGCTCTTGTGACAACATCGCGTATGGTCTCGCGAACCTCGCGGAGTTCACCGGGTGCCGATATGATTGTTATTGCGTCCTCAGGGTTCTCTGCCGATCGCCCCTCGCTGAAAAGGTGGTCGCAGAGATGCTGGATGACCGGTTCCCGGTTCGGTCCGGAGCGGTCTTCGGAAACCGGGTCTTCTTTGAAAGCATTAGATTTGAGCCAGGAGATTACGGGTTCTGCGTACTCGAATGCCGGCTGTGATTTGTACGGTACAAAACATACGGTGTTCCTGGACTGGAAGCATGACTGAAGCAACTGCTGCTGGAGAGTGTTGAAGTCATAGAAGCCGTAGACGATTATGGCGGATGCCTTGTCGATCACCCCGGATGTCGGGACCAGCCGGACCGCCTCCCGCATCAGGTCACATTCGTCGAACCAGTCATGGTCACCGAGTCTCTCCTCATACACCTTCCACAACTTGAGGAGATCCCCCACCTTGGCCTCATTGATACCACGCTTAACACCGGGCACGCGGATGGCGGCCTTCAGGTCGCCGGGTGAGAGACAGGCTTTCTTGAGATCCTCGATAGTTGAAAGCGCCGCCTGGTGAAAGCCCGGTCTGTCGGCGATTCCGCGGAAGTAGAACTTCTTATCATCGCAGGCGAGTTGGTCGGCAGCGGTACTTATTATCATCTCAGATGCGAATGAAGGGACCCGCCCCCTACCCTGTGCGGCAAGAGCAGGTGCCGCGACCTCCGCTGCCAGATCCTCCAGTCTCAAGAAGCGAAGATTGATGTGGGCTGTTCCCCGGGCCGCCAGGAAACGCCGGAGATGGAGACCCAGGAGACGTGAGGACACAAGGACAATGAGCGGGTTGAGCTTATCGTGATCCCGAAGCCGGGTGACCTCCCTGACGAAGACCTCCTGGAGGCGAGGATAGTCACCCGTCACCAGTCTGTGAAGCCCGTGTTCAGCTTTTGCTACCAAGAGTCTCCTCCCTGCTCCCACAAGACCGGATACCATCATACCGATACGCCAGGGCAATTGCAATTCCGCTGGTGACACCAAAGATCGGTTGGCGAAGCGACCTTCTACGCTCAGGCTGGTCGTTTCGGGAATTCTCTACGCGTGTTCCCTGAAATCGTGAACTCGGGCTTCGCCCTCAGACATGCACGGTTTCTTAACGGTCAGCGCGTGAGAATTCTCTTTCCTCACGATCAGATTCGCTCGAAGGCGCTTCGCCAACCGCCCCGAGGTGTCCAGTCGAACATTGAAAAGTGCTGGTCTGCTGCGGTACGCTGGAGCACGGAGGTACTCGACGCATCATGGCAGTCGATCTCAAAGGCAGTGCAGTCCTCGCGGTCGAAGCGATTGGGGAGGGGCTTACCCACTTCGTCCGGTCCAATCCCGGGATCCTCGATGCCCACCCGATCACTCCTGAAGCCATACTGAATGAGTCTATTGCAGTGATCTTCAGGCTGCTCTTCGGCTTCTACGCCCAAAGTCGACATATGCCCGGACCCGGAATCCACACCAGCCCGGTACGCAATCGCCCATGCGCCCTGATCCTCGATGGCCGGAGCAGGCTGTTCGATCCCGACACACATCCATTGCTTTCCTTGCTGGAGGTTCCGGAACACTCCCTTGCTCGTGCAAGCGACATTCTGAGCAAGACGGAAGAGATCGACTACGAGAAACTTGATGTCCGCGAGTTCGGGACCATCTACGAAACTCTGCTTGAGTACTCCCCCGGTAATTCGGTACCAGTCACCGAATTTGAGATGCGGCGTCGAGGCCGGGATTCGAGGCGGAAACGGTCGGGGGCATACTACACTCCCGAGAACATAGTCCGGTACATCATCTCCACAACTCTGGGTCCATTGGGCGGCGGGAACTGTAGATCAGCGCCGGAGCCCGGTTCCGGGAGACCGTTGTCGTCGGATGAGATTCTGGATCTAAAGGTACTGGACCCTGCGATGGGTTCAGCCCACTTTCTCATCGAGACAGTTGAGTACCTTGCCCGGGCATACGGCGCCGCCCTTGCCCGGGAGGAGAAGCGAGACAGCAAAGTTGTGGATGCGATGGCGGAGTGGAGATATCTGGTAGCTGAGCGTTGCGTCTATGGCGTCGACATCAATCCGATGGCTGTGGAAATAGCAGAACTGTCACTCCAGCTCTTTGCATGGGTTCCGGGTAGACCGCTGCCATTTCTCAAATCTCACGTCAAGTGTGGGGATTCTTTATGCGGTCCGGGGTCATTTGACTGGACTTCTGAGTTTCCCGAGGTCGCCCCAGGCGAAACCGGTTCAGCGCGTAGAACTCCCGGCTTCGACGTCGTGATCGGGAACCCGCCATACGTTTCATTGTCGGGTAGACAGAAACCTAGAGGAATGTACGCGGCCCTGGAGGGTAGGCAGAAGGGAAACGCCGCGGCGAGGCCGGGCCGGTGGCCGAGCCTCCACGGGGACTTCATGACGAGATCGCTCGAGCTCGCAAGAGAGGGGGGCTTGATATCGATGGTCGTACCCGGTCAGGTCGGGCATCTTCCCGGGTACGGGCGGCTCAGGTCCCGCATGCTTGAGTCGGGGGAACTGTTAGAGGTCCGGTACTGGGGTGAGGACATATTCGAAGGAGTGACCACCCCGAGTTTGACCTTCATGTTCTCGAAACGGCTGAGTGAGCCGGGACGATCCGCCCTTGCGATAGATGAAGATGGCAAGAGGACTTTCTTCCGCCCCCGGGGTGAGGATGAGTGGTATTCATCGGCATCAAGGAAGGTCTGTGAGCGGATGCAGGCGCGTCATCCGACCCTTAAGACTTTCTCCGACCCGGGCGTGCATACCGGAAACGTTGCGAAGCGGATCATCCTCAAGGAGCCCGGTGCGGAAACAGTCCCGGTTCTTGAAGGCAGACGGATTCACCCTTTTTGTTGCGACAGTCCTGACCGGTGGCTCGATCCGACATATGTGTGCCGGGAAGGGGAGTATTTCAGGATGGCCTCTGAAGAAGTCTACAGGAATACGGACATCATACTCAGACAGACGGCCGACAGACCGATTGCAGCTCGTCACATCCACCAGTGTCATTTTAGAAACAGTGTGCTGGCGCTCAAGGTTGAAGAGCCCTTCTCAGTTGAGTACCTCCTGGCCGTGCTCAATTCCGATGCCGCACGCTGGATCTACGCGGCACTGTCCTATGAAGCCAAGCAACGGGCATTTCCACAGGTCAAGATCCATGCCCTTAGAAGGTTACCCATTCCTGATCCGTCGGCGCATCCGAACCGGGCGAGAGCCGACAGAATCATAGAGACGGTCTGCCGGATCGAGTCGCAGGCAGTGCCTGAAGATGCGTTGTTTGACGAGCTCAACCGGCTTGTCCGGGATTTATACGGGCTTGGTGTCCATTCGTCTGCTCTCGGCGGCTTACCCACCGCTTAGCCCCCCTCCATAAACGGAATCAAAGAGCTATTCTGAGGCCCAAACCGTGCCGATATAAAAGAAGTACAGGAACAGAATAACCGGGAACGATAATGCTATGAGATTTCCCATGTCCATATTCAAGACACAAGCTGGGGGCCGTCGTATGCTTAATTTCCGCTTCCCTCTCAAGGCCAAGTTCGGTCTGTTATTGGCCGGGTTCATTGGAGCGATGGCAATTGTTGTGGTCATCAGCTACAATTCTTCGCGACGGATCGCCTCAGACCTCAACCAGGTTGAATTCCTGACGCTCCAACAGCATGCCGAAGTACTCCATCTGACTGAGGCCTTCAAGGAGGTCTCGAGACTGTTTGAGGAGGCGGGTCAGACGGGGAACACGGCCGCTCTGGAGACGGCAAGAAAGCAGAAAGACCAGTTCCTTCTGCATGCCGAAAAACTTGTGAGGATGATGCCGGAATCAGACTCCCCCGAGCTGCGCCGCATATTCGATGACTTCATCACCTACTACAATGCCGCGCATCAGCACGCCTATCTCACGATGAAACAATACAGTGAGATTCACACCGTCGAGCCGCAGAAAGGTGGGGAGGTCGTAGACCGGACGCGCGTGGTGGCTGCAATGAAGACAAAGCTCCTGACCGACCTCAACCATCTGGTTGTCGTTCGGGCGCAAGATGTGGCCCAGTCGCTTTCCGGCGCCGCCAGACAGGCCCAGGCGCAGTGGCTCAAGGCCCTGATCATAAGCGTTGGGGCCATGCTTGCGCTGCTTGGATTCCTGACTGTGGTGATGGGAAGAATCATCTCGCCGATCCGGTCACTCTCGCACTTTGCGTCACGCGTGGCCAAGGGCGACTTCGAACACAAGCTGCAGGCGCCGCCGTCGGCCCGGGACGAGGTGGACGACCTGGTGATCTCGTTTAACGCGATGACCGAGGGACTGATCAAGACGACGGTCTCAAGGGGTTTTGTCGAGAACATCATCCGGTCCATGAACGACACGCTGATCATCGTGGCAAAAGACGGGACGATCCGGAAGGTGAACCAGGCTGCGCAGAAGCTCCTGGGGTATGAAGAGGCCGAGCTCAAAGGACAACCGTTCGACCTGGTGGTTGGAGGCACAGCGGGTGATAGTTCGGTAACAGACATGTTGATCAAGGACGGCTACGTTTCCGATACCGAGAAGATCTATTGTGCAAAGCATGGCACCAAGGTCCCCATGCTGTTCTCAAGCTCTGTGATGCGTGATGAGGACGGCAAGTTCGAGGGCCTGGTTTGTGTTGCACAGGACATAACCCGGCGCAAGCGCGCGGAACTGGAGACTCACCGGGCCAAGGAAACAGCGGAGCGGGCCAATCTAAAGTTGCGTGAGACCAACAAGCAATTGGAGGAGGCAAATGTCTTCGCGAGGGACATGGCTGCGAAGGCAAAGTCCGCCAGCAAAGCCAAGAGCGAATTCCTCGCGATGATGAGCCATGAGATACGCACCCCGCTCAACGGAATTCTCGGCTTCTCACAGCTCCTCGTCGACGATCCGGCTCTTCGCAATGAGCATCGGGACTTCGCGACCACGATCTATAGCAGCGGCACGGCATTGCTCGGTATCATAAACGACATCCTCGATTTCTCGAAGATCGAAGCGGGCAAGATGGAAATCGAGTCAATCGACTTTGACCTGCTGAGCGTCGTCGAGGGCATCGGGGACGTTCTGGGTCAGAAGGCCTCTGAAAAGGGCATAGAACTGACCTGCTTCGTCGATCCCGAGGTCCCGACCCGGCTTCGCGGGGACCCCGGAAGGTTGCGCCAGATGCTGATCAACCTGGCGGGGAACGCGCTTAAGTTCACGGAGCGCGGCGACGTCACCATCCGTGCGCGACTGGTCAGTGAGACATCCAACACAGGCATGATACGTTTTGAGGTCAAGGACACCGGGATAGGCATTCCCGCCGATCAAAGGGCGGCGATCTTCGACAGGTTCACCCAGGTCGACGGGTCGACAACGCGCAAATACGGTGGAACGGGTCTGGGTCTGGCAATCGTCAAGCGTTTCGTGCACATGATGGGTGGAGAGATAGGCGTCGATAGCGAGGTAGGCAAAGGCAGTACGTTCCACTTCACCATCGAGTTTCCGATTCAGAGGGTTCCGACTTGCATGGTGCCGGAGCACGGCCGGATCGAGGTTACCGGCCTGCCGATTCTGATTGCCGATGATAACTCGACAAGCAGGTCACTGCTTCGTGCACTTGCAATTGATTGGGGCATGGTCCCGACTGTCATGAGCAGCGGAGATACCGCCCTTGAAGCGATGGAACAGGCCAAGGAAACCGGGCACGCATTCCCTCTAGCGATCATCGATGCCCGCATGCCTGAGATGGATGGGTTCGGGCTGGTCGAGCGCATCAAGAAACGTACGAACCTTCCACAACCCACAATCATCATGTTGACATCCGCCGGCAGAGTCGGCGACGGCGCCAGGTGCAGGGAACTTGGTATTTCAGGTTACCTTGTCAAGCCGGTGAAGAAATCCGATTTATGGGAGGCGATCATGCTTGCTCTTGGGAGGACGCCAAAGGACGGCAAGCCTACCGATCTTATAACACAACACTCGCTGCGGGAGACAAGACGCAGTCTAAAGATACTTGTCGTCGAAGACAGCCCGGTCAACCTCAAGCTGGTAGTACGACTGCTTGAAAAGCGCGGACACACAACGGTCAGTGCGGCCAACGGCAAGGAGGCACTTGAGGTCTATGACACCGACAGTTTCGACCTGATACTGATGGATATCCAGATGCCGGGTATGGACGGGTTTGAGGCGACGTCCGCGATCCGGGAAAAGGAAAAAGTCACGGGTACCCATGTGCCGATCGTGGCTATGACTGCTCATGCGATGAAAGGTGACCGTGAGCGCTGCTTGGAAGCAGGGATGGACAAGTATGTCTCCAAGCCCATACGAGCGGGGGAGATGTTCGAGACAATCGAGAGCCTGGTCGGCGGCAGGAAGGGTGGACATGGAATTCCCCCGGTGATGGAGGGGCATTGTGACGACGTCATAAGCTGGGAGGAAGCGGTGAAGCAAATGGAAGGTGATGTCGAGCTCTTGAAGGAGATCGCCGAGATGTTTCTTGAAGAGAGCCCTGTACTGATGGACCGGATGCGGCAGGCAGCGGCAGATGGTGACTGCAAGAAGCTGGAGCGGGCAGCACACACCATTAAGGGCTCGGTCGGCAACTTTGCTGCCAGGTTGGCATTCGACGCGGCCCAGAGAGTCGAAGAGCTTGGGCGTGAGGGCGATTTGGACCATGCGGTAGAGGCGTTCAAGAAGTTGGAGCAAGAGATTGAACGGCTCAAACCGGCACTCGCTTCTCTGGGGAGGGAATCACGATGAGAGTTCTGATTGCCGAAGACGACCGTGTCTCCCGCCGGCTCCTGGAGCGTAAGCTCGCGACCTGGGGGTATGAGGTCGTCAGCTGTATCAATGGGGCGGAGGCATGGCAGGAGCTGCACACCAGGAACTCTCCGAGTCTGGTCATCCTCAACTGGATGATGCCGGGTATCGACGGAATCGACATTTGCAGGGAAATCCGAAAACAGAAACGTCAGGCATACATTTATATCATTCTCCTGACCGGCAGGGACCGGAAGAAGGACATCATCGAGGGCATCGGGGCCGGGGCGGACGACTACGTTACAAAGCCGTTTAATCCTCACGAACTCAAGGTCCGGCTGCGTGCGGGCAGGCGTATCCTTGAAATGCAGACTAAGTTGATGCAGCGTGAGAAGCTGCGCGGAGCCCTGGAGATGGCCGGGGCGACCTGCCACGAGCTCAACCAGCCCATGCAGGTGGTCTCCGGGTATGCCGAACTCCTTCTCAAGCAGGTAGGAGAAGGGAGCCGGCTGCGGACCCAAATGGGGAAGATCCAGGAAGCCGTCGAGAGTATGATAGGTATTACCCGCAAGCTCCAGTCGATCACCAGGTACGAGACACGTCAGTATATCAAGGGTTCGAGAATCATAGATATCGACAAGTCATCAGAAACCGTGATCGACGAGTTAGATCCTGTCGGAGCGGTGCCTGAAGGCGAAGTAAAGTGACAGAGCGATCCCGGCGATCGAAAGGGCGGCGGATACCAAGAGAAGATTCTTATACAAGGGATCCGGCCGGCTGATGACGTCGGGGGTCGTGAGATCGACCACCCGGTTCCCGCAGATTCGCTCAAGCCTCGTTACCGACCATAGAAATGAATGGTCGACGAACCCCAGTACCATTATGAGAACGGCCCCGACTGCGATGACCCTGGAAGCGAAGGTCTGCTTCAAGTTGGTCAGGACTCTTTCCATGCGTATCACCGCCAGAAGCGCGAGCAGCAGAACAGGTATTATGATGAATCTGGTCGCAACGCGCTCGGCGCTCAGCAGCGGGATCGGGAGTCTTGTGAGAAACGCGTGGAAGTAGCTTATCGAGAACAGTGCCATAATGAACACTGGTAGATCCAGCGGCTTGAACCTGAGGTCCTTAAGATCCTCTCGCTTGCTGAAGCGAAGAAAGATACCGAAATAGACAATCAGAGCCAGCCCGATGATGCCCATATATATGTCCAATTCCCACCACCCGGCCGTCCCCCACGGCCGAAGGCGCTCGGGGGCCTGCTGTCTTATGGTTATGATCGCATCCAGTACGTCACGCAAGGTAGGATAGGACCATATGAACTTCTCCTTCTTGCCCGCGAGGGCGAAGGTCGCAGGAATCAGTCTGAATGCAGACATCACCAGCGTGAGGAGGACCGAAGTGAGGATGGGCCTCACGTACCGCCAGTTGAAGGCCAGAAGCAAGACCAAAAACGTCATGCACCACATAAAGATGTGAAGCCCTCCCTGAAGCAGGATGGCGAACAGTACGAAAGCAATCTTAATCGGGGTGGTCGGTCTGACGTTCCCACCGGCCAGATCGAGAACAAACAGAAAGAAAAACGGAAGCAGGAAGTAACCGGCCCACATGGAGTGACCGACACCTATGTGCGCCGTGATGTGACCGTTGAAGTTGAAGAGCAGGAAGAGAATGGAAAACGGTATCAGGGACAGCCGGTAGCGTTGTCGGATCAGCAGACAACCGACAAAACCGATCGAATAGAGGATCAGGATATTGACCAGTATGAATTGTCCGACACTCATCAGGGGAAGCAAGAGGATCTGGGGGGACAGGTTGGTTTCGGGTAGTGCCAGGAACCTCGGTGTATCGTGAAAAGCAAGCGAGATGTGAAAAGGTATTTCCCCCGTGGTCAGTGCCTGCTTGAAGAGGGAGTAGTATATGAACTCCTTTCCCCAATCGTGCGCCCTGAACGTCATGTTCCCGCTGTGGAGAAACAACACCCAGTGGAGCGCGCCGGCAGCGAAGAGGACTGCAAGTACCACGATCGTCTTAAGGCCCGGTCGGCGCTTCATGTGTTATTTGCCCGCTTTCTTCGCGACATACCAGACGCGGCTGCTATCAGGCCTGGCCTCACTCATCTCGCGGAAACTTCCCCAGCATGCGAGTACCTGAAATCCTGCGTTCCCGAGGTACGACCTGATTTCCTGCTGTGGATATCCGCGCTCCTCGTGCTCCTCTTCTATCCGCTGCCACGTCCGGCCATGCTTCGAGAACGCGATGATCCTCATGCTTGCGAGACCGGTCTCATGGTCGAATGCCGGCAGGTGAACCTCGAAGATACGATCGGCGTCCTGCTGTATGTAACAGGGTGATTTCGGCCAGTTGACAGCGAGACCGTAAATGGTATTCATGTCGAAAATGAAGAGTCCTCCCGGCCGGAGCGCATGCGATACGCCCGTGAAGGTCGCCTTGAGGTCTTCGGATTCGGTCAGATAATTGAGGCTATCGAACCAGCAGGTGACGAGATCGAACTGCTCCTTGAATGGGAGCTTGCGCATATCGCCCAACACAAACTCGGCGCCGGTGTCTGCCTTCCCGGCTTTCTTCCCGGCGAATTCGAGCAAATGGGGTGATACGTCAAGCCCGGTTACTCTGAAGCCGTCCGCCGCCATGGCAACAGCAAAGGTCCCGTCGCCACAGGCAAGATCGAGAACTGTACTGGGCTTGAAGCCGATCTGCCTCAGGGCTGCGGGCAGAAGGTCGGCCATCCGCCTGCTGAAATCACCGTAGCCGCCCTCTGAGTAGATGCGTGCGAATTTCTCAAAAACGCCCATACGCTGCGACTCGATGATAGGCGGATCTCTAACTCAGGTTCTTTCTGACATCGACGAGCCTAAGATAGTGCCTGCGTTCCTCGTCAATGATCTTGTCAATCTGCTCACGCTGACTATCGGGTACCAGGTTCCTGGTCTCGAGATAATAGAGAATGGACTCGATCTCCCGCTGAATTCCGAACTCAAGCACGCTGTCCACGTCGGTGAGGCCGGCGATCTCCTTTTCGACTTTGTCAGGCGAGAAGATTATGTTATCCGCGTATGCACGGAGGTAGACAAGGTGCTCACCCGGATAGGTCTCGGACGGCTGGTAGTGCTCGGCCTTTGAGAGCATAGCCTCGAACGTCTTCTTGTGCTTCGTCTCCTCATCGGCAAGAAAACCAAAGAAGTCTTTGGTCTCCGTATCACCGGCCAGGGTCGTAGCGTGGCGGTATAGCCGCTCGCCATTCTCCTCGATCTTCATTGCAACCCGAAGAACCTCACTTGCCTTGAACGTGTCCATTCCATCCCTCCGTGATATGCAACACCTATGCGTCCAGCGGGCTCTTTATGTCTATTATATCATCGGATATCAGTCTCTTGTAAATCGATGTGGTCTCGGTTCGCGCGTGTCCGAGCAGCCTGCGGACATGCTTGATATCCACTCCTTTTTCAAGCTGGTGTACGGCAAAGGAGTGTCGCAGAGAATTGCAGCTGGCCTTCTTGTTGACACCGGCCTTCTTGAGAGCATGCTTGAAAGCCTTCTGGACAGCTCTGGGAGTCATATGTCCGCCGTCTATACCCGGGAAAACATAAGCTTCCGTGTCCCTGTCCACTATGAAGGCGTGGAGCATCGGGGCGACCTTCTCCGACATTATGGTTGTTCTGGTTTGCTTGGCTTTTCTTCCGCTGGTGGAATTACCACGGATCACCAGGTTCTTGCCGTCGATGTCAACGTCCTTGACCTTGAGACCGAGCAACTCATCGAGTTTGAGTCCCGACGAATACATCAGCTGGAAGATGAGGCGGTGGCTGACATTCCTTGTAACACCTACGACCTTCTGGATCTCTTCTCTCGCAAGTATGGTCGGCATAGGCCGGGCACGCCGCTTGAGCTCAACGGACAGATTAAGAGGAGTTCCGAGCGTGTGCTTGAAGAGGAGCTTGATCGCACTTGCCGCGATACCCACCGACGATTGGGAAGCGCCACCCTTGGTGGTGCCGTCGAGGATCCCCTTTATGTACTTGTTCGCATCTTCTTCTGTGGGAGACGCGGGATCGGGCACATTCTTGAGGAAGGAAGAAACAGATGTTGCGTAAACTTCGGCTGTTCTTGCACTGTAGTCCCGTGAGATCAACTCCTGCTTGTACCTCTTGATAAGGTCGCCAATGACAGGGGGGTGTTTTGCCGTCGGCATGTCGATGCTCCTTTCATTTCAGATTGTGCCTTCGTTGACATGCGTCCCAAAAGTAACGTTAAGATAATGACGACGTGCAATTGTGTCAACTGATTTGTTTCGTGAAAACGGTCGCTTAGGCACTCTTCCGGTACAATCTGCAAACCGTTATGTTTGGGTGTTCTGACACCTAAGGCTTTCAGCTCCCGGTGCCGATACAATAGACATGGCCTGTCCTTTTCTTGAAACATGTTCAATGTTCTGCACGATAATGGCCGATGACGAGACGGAGTATCTGGCCTGGGCCTTCTGCCGCACGATATACCAGGATTGCGGCCGCTACAAGAAGGCCATATCGGGCCATGAGGTTCCTGAGGGTCTTCTGCCCACGGGCGATCTGATTGTGGCCAGCGAGCAGAGATAACTTCCGTCGCCTCAACTGCCGATCTGATTCCTCATGCGCCGGTGTTCTCCCCGCGCGATGTCCTCCCGCACAGCAAGTACGCCAGACTTTCACATTTTAAATCTAAACTTCCTGCCCACTGCTTCCGATAGCGTGACTTGGAGGTCGTCGTGAAGGATGAGCATAAGGTAGCGGTCTATGTGATTGCTTTTGTTGTATCGCTTTATGCGGTCCAGGCACTACTGACCCCGCTTTCATCGAACCTGCCTCACAGCCTGCTCGTAGACCGAGCCCCGACTTACGCCGTCCTCACCATACTTGTGCTCCTTCTTCTTAGAGTCATATATCAGCGGCGGAAACATCGGGAGCTACTTCAATCTGAGCGTGATAAGACCAGGATCTGCGTCACTGAGCGGAAGCGTGCCGTCGATGCGCAGATGGCGAGTGAAGACAAGTTCAGAACAATGCTGGAGTCATCCCCCGAGGCGATCACGGCAACTGATCTGAATGGAATAATCACGGACTGCAATGAGGCCACAGTGCGGCTGCATGGCGGTTCCTCAAAGGGGGAGATAGTCGGCAGGAGCGTCCTGGACTTCATCGTACCGGAGGAGCATGAGAGAGCTCTGGAGAACATTAAGAGGACACTTGAGGAAGGCATCATAAGAAATGTGGTATATACGCTCCTGGCCAAGGGTAATAGGAGGTTCGAGGGGGAGCTATCCTCGAGTGTGATCCGCAATCAAGCCGGTGAGCCGGTGTCCTTCATTGCCGTAACGAAAGACATAACCGAGCGTAAGTGTGCGGAGGAAGCGCTGGCACAAAGCGAGTACAGTCTGAAGAAAGCCCAGGAGATTGCTCATGTGGGCAGTTGGGAATGGAACATAAGGGATGGCTCGTTCCGGCTATCGGAAGAGATGTGCCGAATCTATGGTATTCCGGGGAGCGGTGAGTTTGACAGTGTCCAGTCTCTGATTCGGACATCCATACACCCGGATGACAGAGAAGCCATTCTTGGGGCGATGAAGACGGTTGCGGATGGGGGCAACGGAGACCCGCTTGAGTACCGCATTCTGCGTCCGGACGGCGAGGTGCGCCTGATATACGCAACTCACCCGGAGGTAAGACGGTTCGGCCATGACGGTGAGTCCGAGGTCATGATGGGCACGGTCCAGGACGTTACGGAGGCCAGGGCGGCCGAAGCAGCCATGGAAGAGTCCCGGCGGAGATTCGAGACGATTTTCGAGAGCACGGCCGACGGGATTCTTATCGCAGAGCACGAGACCCAGATGTTTTTCATGGCGAACAAGCGCATGGCGCAGATGTTGGGGTACAGCTCTGAAGAAATCCAGAACGTCGCGGTCACGGATATCCACCCCGCAGAGTCCCTGGCCTGGGTAAGAGAGCAGTTTGAGAAACAGGTCAGGGGAGAAATCACACTTGCAAAGGACTGCCCCGTCAAGCGGAAGGACGGCAGTGTCTTCTACGCGGACATTAACTCAGTTCCGATTGATTTGGACGGCAGGACCTTTCTCATGGGGGTCTTCAGGGATGTAACCGAGCGGATGCTGGCGCAGGAGGAGAAGGAGAAAATGCAGGCCCAGTTGCTCCAGGCCCAGAAGATGGAAGCGGTTGGAGCACTGGCAGGTGGTGTAGCGCATGATTTCAACAACCTTCTTGCGACAATCCTGGGTTACAGCGACCTTGCGATGCGTAAACTCGATGAACAGGACGCTGTATACGACGATATCAAACAGATAGCGGATGCGGGCTCATCGGCAGCCGATCTTACCCGCCAGCTGCTGCTATTCAGCCGGCAGCAGCCTATTAAGGCGTCTATACTGGATCTCAACGATATTGTGGGCAACATGATCAGGATGCTCGAACGGCTGATAGGTGAGGACGTACGGATCAGTGCGGCCCTCGAGCCCGATCTTGGACCGATAAGCGGTGACAGGGGGAATCTCGAACAGGTGATCATGAACCTGGCGTTGAATGCCAGGGATGCAATGCCTGACGGGGGAGAGATCACCATAACAACAGACAACGTGCTGCTGACCGAAGACCAGTGTGCTGTCAGGAAGGACATGGAGCCTGGCCGGTATGTTCGCATGTCTGTCTCAGACAATGGTACAGGCATGGACGAAGCCACTGCTCAGCGCATCTTTGAGCCGTTCTTTACCACAAAGGAGGCCGGCCGTGGCACCGGGTTAGGGCTTTCGGTGGTGTACGGCATTGTCAAGCAGCACGGCGGGCGGATAGACGTGTCCAGCCGGCCGGGAGAAGGCACGACGTTCAATGTCTACCTCAAATCTCTTCCAGCGGAATCAAGACCCGAGAGTCCGGAGACAATCACTCATGCGGACTACCGGGGCAGCGGTGAACGGATACTCATCGTCGAGGATGATGACCAGCTCCGCGGGCTTGCCGGACGGATGCTTTCGGAGCATGGCTATAGAGTTATAGACGCGGCAAACGCTGAAGACGCGGTCGACACCTTTGTGAAGGAGGGTGAGGACCTTGATCTTGTCTTCAGCGATGTCGTGCTTCCGGACATGACAGGCTTGCAACTGGTTGACCGGCTTCTCGGCATCAGATCCGATCTTAGGGTTCTTTTGAGCAGTGGCTACGCCGATGACAAGGCCCAGCGGTCTGTCATATCCGAACGTGGATTTCGTTTCCTTCCGAAGCCTCATACGCTGGTCGATCTGCTGCGAGCTGTGAAGGTTGCCCTTGAATCAAGCCCGATCGAGACATCAGCCGAGAAAGAGCTCCAGCTCACCCCTTAATGCGAACTTTGCACTAAACTCGTGCACTTCCCCAGCCGAAAAAGCCCTCAGGAGGTCGTTATGGAAGTAAGGTCCTGCACAACTGCATGGATGCCGGCTATCGGTACACTTCTGTGCAACACTCCGTATATCAAGTCCACTGAGATCAGGAGGTAGTATACCTTGGATACGCACACAGCAAAGAGACCTGTCGAGATTCTCCTCGTTGAAGACAACCCCGCCGACGCGCGCCTCGTACAGGAAATGGTCAGGGACGAGGGAATTCGAGTCAAGATGTGTGTCGTTAAGGATGGGGTGGAAGCACTGGATTACCTGCTCGGGGAAGGGGAACACACTGATGCGGCACCACCCGACCTTCTGCTGCTCGACCTCAATCTACGCAAGAAGGACGGCCGTGAGGTGCTTGCAGAAATAAAGGCCGATAGGTATCTCAGACGCATCCCGGTGGTTGTTCTGACCGCGTCAAAGGCCGAGGAGGACATCGCGAAAGCCTATGATCTGCACGCGAACTGCTATATAACCAAGCCTGTTGACCTCGACGAGTTCTCCAACGTCATTAAGGCCATCAAGAACTTCTGGCTTTCAATCGTCGAGTTGCCCGACAGGCAGGAACAGTAAGGCCTATCCCGATTTGGGCCCTTCGGATCACAAGCCACGAGCGAAGCCCCAACACTGCGGATATGTCCTGAGCATACTACGAAACGTCATCTCTCTGAATTACTGATTCTGCGCTAATCCTGCCGCTAGCTCCTGCCGAAACACTGGATTGGAGGTCGTCATGTGGTATATCTATGCGCTCAGTGTCGTGAGCATCAACTTGCGTGTAAATCTGCACACCAGTTTCTCAATTGCCGCCGCAGACGATCCCCAGGCACACACTTACTTGAGACCATGACCGAAAGTGATCATCGTCGACCATGGTGTCCTCCAGGCCAGGTAGCCTTGACAGGGAGGTGAGCGAGATCTGATGGATGGGACTAAAGTCCTCGTCATAGATGACGATCCAAAGCTTCTTACGTTTCTCTCGGATTTTCTAATCGCCGAAGGTGCGGTTCCTTTAACGGCGGCTGACGGCCGGAGAGGTGTTGATCTGGCCACCGAGGAGACACCCGCAGTTGCCCTGATCGATCTCAAGCTGTCGGACATGTCGGGCCTCGACGTGATACGCCGGGTGAGAGAACACTCTCCAGCCACCGAATGCATCCTGATGACAGGGCATGCCTCGCAAGAGTCGGCGATCGATGCGGTCAATATGGGTGCGTACAGCTATATAGAGAAACCCTACGACACCAAACAGCTGGTATCAGTTGTGCGTCGAGCCGCCGAGAAACATCAAACCGAGAAAGCACTGCGTGAAAGCGAGGAACAGGCCCAGGCAATCCTGAATGCGTCTACGGACGTTGCGCTGCTGGTCGATACTAAGGGATCCGTCGTGGCTGTAAACGACGCGGCATCGCGGGTGATTGGACGACCCAAGAATGAAATCATTGGAAAGAAGGTATCCGAAATACACGAACCGGATGTGGCAAGAAGGAGAACGGCCCGGGCGGAGGACGTCATCACCAGCGGCAAGCCGGTACGTTTTGAGGATCAAGAGCACGGACGGTGGTTCGATCAGAAGATTTGTCCGGTCTTTGACGCTGCCGGCAAGGTGCGGCGCCTTGCTGTTATTGCCCGCGACATCACCGAACAGAAGCGAGCGGAGCGGCGGATGGAGGGTCTAAACCGCCTGAAGGAGAACCTGCTGGGTCCGAACAACCTGGGCCCGAAACTCAGGCTCATAACCGATAGCGTGGTGGATATTTTCGATGCCGATTTCGCCCGGATCTGGCTTGCGAAGCCAGGGGACATGTGTGATTCCGGTTGTTTCCATGCCGGTCCTGCCGATGAGCCACATGTTTGTCGAAGTCATGAGAGATGTCTTCACCTCGCCACCAGCTCGGGTCGCTACACCCACACAGACGGTGACATGCACAGACGGGTCCCCTTCGGATGCTACAACATCGGACTGATCGCCTCCGGTAAGTACGCGCGGTTCATCACCAACAACGTGACGGCTGACCCGCGCGTACACGACCATGAGTGGGCAAAGAAGCTGGGCCTGGTGTCGTTTGCAGGTTTCCGCCTTCTTTCGGAGACCGGGGAACCAATGGGTGTGTTGGCGGTCTTCGCCAGCCATCCGATCTATTCTGAAGAGGCAGCGCATCTGGACAATATCGCCGGCACGGCGGCCCAGGTCATATACACATCTACGGCGGAGGAGGCGCTGAGAAAGTCGGAGCGCGAACTCGCCATTCGAAACAGGGTGAACGAAATCTTCCTGACCGTCTCCGACGAGGACATGTACGGAGAAGTCCTGAGAGTCATTCTTGAAGCGATGGCAAGCGAGTGCGGTGTTTTCGGACATCTCGACGAGGATGGCGCGCTGGTTGTTCCCACTATGACTGAGGAGGCATGGGACGGGTGCCGGGTTACGGATAAGCGATTTGTGTTTCCTCGCGATACCTGGGGCGACACTTCATGGTGCCGGTGCATTAGAGATAAGCAACCCGTCTATTCAAATCAACCTTCGGGCAAGACGCCCGACGGTCATGTTGCCATGCGCCGGCATATCTCGCTTCCCATCGTGCATCAGAACGAGACTATCGGGCTTATCCAGGTGGCTAACAAGGAAAGCGATTATGACAGGATTGACCTCAACCTGCTGGAGGTCATCGGCAAGCACATCGCTCCTATTCTTAAGGCAAGACTGCAGAGAGACAGACTGGCACGTAAGCGGCAGCAGGCCGAGGAGAGACTTAAGGTGGCCAACCTGGAACTCGAGCGCTCCAACTCAGAACTGGAGCAGTTTGCCTACGTGGCTTCTCACGACCTCAAGGAGCCTCTCCGTATGGTTGCAAGCTATGTCCAACTGTTGGAACGCCGTTACGGCAAGCTGTTGGACGGAGATGCCACGGATTTCATCGGTTACGCCGCGGATGGCGCGAAACGAATGAAAGGACTGATAGACGGACTGTTGGACTATTCCTGTATAGGTAGACAAGGAAGGCCCTTCGAGCCCACCGATTGTGAATCGGTCATAAGAGAAGTCTTACGCGACCTGAAGGTGGCGATAGATGAAACGCAGGCAGAGGTCACATATGCTGACCTGCCTGTGGTGACAGCCGACGAGAAACAGCTCGTTCGTGTGTTTCAGAACCTGATAGGAAATGCGATCAAGTTTCATGGTGAAAGGAATCCCCGGATCCACATATCTGCTGAGCGTAGGGACGATGAATGGGTATTCTCGGTTGCTGATGAAGGCATCGGCGTCGATCCGGAGTCAAAGGATCGCATCTTTGTGATTTTCCAGCAGCTGCATGCACGCGATGAATACCCGGGGACAGGCATGGGCCTAGCGATCTGCAAGAAGATCGTTGAACGCCACGGGGGGAGAATACACGTGGAATCGGCCCCTGGTGAAGGCTCGACATTCTACTTCACGATTCCCTTCAGTAAGGCTGAACTCCCGGCGCCGACGAGTTCTGAGATCGGGATGCCGGTGAGAACATGAGCCAAGGCTCTGAGCAAAGGCACCTGGGACTGTGACGAACACCCGGAAAACACACGCCATTAGAGACCCCGGAACGGAGGGCGAGCCCAGGGCGTATCAAGAACAGCTCGAATGGTCGAACGAGCGTCTCGAGAAGGAAATCAGTCAACGCAAGGACGCAGAGGAAAGACTCAAGGAGAAAGTTCTCCAGCTGGAACTCGTCAACCGGGAGCTGGAGCAGATTCTTGATGTGGTAACCCATGATCTCCAGGAACCCTTACGCCTGGTTTCAAGCTACCTGCAGTTAGTGGATCAACGCTATAAGGGGAAGCTGAATGGAGATGCGGATGACTTCATCTCCTTCGCTGTTGGCGGTGCAAAGAGAATGCGCAGACTGATCAATGATCTTGTCGCGTTTTCTCGAGTGCCCACACGCGTAAGACCCAGGCAACCCTGTAATTGTGACGTACTCCTTGACAAGGTGATCTCCAGCCTTAACCCTCCGGGACGGGGAGAACACGCTGCTATCACGCGCGATACGTTGCCGACGATCACTGCGGACAAGCGCCAGCTGGCGCAGGTCTTCCGAAATCTCATCGGGAACGCTATGAAGTTCCGGCGGCAAGAGAACGTGTCCCGCATTCACGTCTCCGCCCGCCGGGCTGACAAGGAATGGATCTTCTCCATCAAGGACAACGGTATTGGGATTGACCCTGAGTACACGGATCGGATATTCGTGATCTTTCGACGCCCCCATGGCAGTACTGAATATCCCGGCACGGGGGCCGGTCTTGCTATCACGAAAAGGATCGTCGAACACCACGGGGGAAGAATCTGGGCGGAGTCCGAGCCCGGAAAAGGCTCTACATTCTACTTCACTATCCCGACAGAACAACAAGAGGAGGTTACCAAACATGTGTGATCAATGCTCGGGTAGGCCCGTTGACATCTTGCTCGTAGAGGACTCCCCGGGGGATGTCCGCCTGGCGAAGGAGGTTCTCAAGGAAGCTAAGGTAAGTAACAATCTGCATGTAGTCGCGAACGGTGTCGATGCCCTGGCCTTTCTCCGGAGAGAGGGACGATACTCGGACGCTGTACGTCCGGACTTGATCCTGCTCGACCTCAACCTGCCGCGCAAGGACGGCCGGGAGGTGCTTTCGGAGATAAAGACTGACGACAATCTCAAGATGATTCCGGTTGTCATTCTCACGGTCTCTAAGGCAGAAGAGGACATAGTCAAAGCCTATAATCTCCATGCGAATTGCTATATCACCAAGCCCATTGATCTCAACCAGTTCCTGAGGATTATAAAATCGATCGAGGATTTCTGGCTGACTGTCGTGACTTTGCCGCCCGCTTGACTTTGCCGGTGATGAAGGACCATGCAAATTCCGAAATCAGAACAACCAGTTGACGCGACCCGGAGCGCAATAACGGGCCAGAAGATCAGCATTCTCCTTGTTGAAGACAACCAGGGTGATGCACGGCTGATCAAAGAGATGCTCTCTGAGACAGGTGCTGTGCGGTTTGACGTTGAGGTCCGAGGTCGCCTTGAGAGCAGTCTTGAGTGTCTGGCGAGTCAGGATATCGATGTTGTGCTGCTTGATCTTTCACTACCTGATAGCCAGGGGCTGGGTACATTCTCGAAAATACACGAGGCGGCCTCCCAGATTCCCGTTGTAGTACTGACCGGCCTCGCGGACGAGAGAGTCGCAGCGGGCGCCCTGCGTGAAGGCGCACAGGATTACCTGATCAAGGGACATATAGACGGCGATCTGCTTTCGCGATCGATTCGCTATGCGATAGAGCGACAGGAAATGCTGAAGCAACTGGAAGAGACGCGACGGCAGGAGCTTCGAACGAAAGACCAGTTTCTCTCCCATGTGTCTCATGAGCTCCGTTCACCTGTCGCTGTCATCCATCAATTCGTCACGATTCTTGCTGATGGCCTGGCAGGTCACATGAGCGCCGAGCAACGTGATCACCTGCAGACCATACTTAAGAACGTGAACCAGCTCGTGTCCATGATCGATGGCCTTCTGGCGGTTACCCGCATCCGGGAAAGTAGACTGACTGTGGAACCGTGTCGCACCGCCGTGGCAGAAATCATGGCGGAGGTGACCAACGCATTCATGGCCTGTGCGGGTGGGAAGGGCATAGCTTTGTCTGCCCACTTTCCGAACGACCTGCCCCAGGCGTACGCCGATCCAGACCGGGTGCGGGAGGTCCTCACCAACCTGATTGACAACGCGATCAAGTTCACACCCGAAGGTGGTTCGATCACGGTGACTGGTGCCGTGTCAAGTGAGGATACCTCGTCCTTATGTCTGGCAGTATCGGATACCGGATACGGTATTGATCCCAAGGAGACCGAGAAGGTCTTCGAATGCCTCTACCAGGGGAAGGCAACAGTAGACCTGAGCCGCAAGGGGCTCGGCCTCGGTCTTTACATCTGCAAGGAAATCGTTTCGTGCCACGGAGGCCGGATATGGGCGGAAAGCGAGATCGGCCGCGGCACCACCTTCCACTTCACCTTGCCTGCTTTCTCACTCGTCGGCCTTATCAGGCCGATTCTTACCGCGGAGAACTTGCGAAACGGCTCCATAGCTCTGATCAGTGTAGATCTCTCGGTTGGAGGAGAGCCCCTGCCCGCCCGCGTGCCGCCGAAAGTGGTTCAGCAGGTTCGGCAACTGCTTGAGCGTTGTAGCTTGATGGGCCGGGACGTTGTCCTTCCCCAAATGGGTCGTGGAGAGCGCAGTGAGACAGTGTACCTTGTCGCATGCGCTGACGCAGCCGGCCTGGAGGTCTTAGTCAACAGGATCAGGGCCCAGCTCAAACTGCTGGAGGAGCTACGCAAGGCCAGGATCAACGAAATCGCGTCCTTTGACGTCTTGGACATCGGCTCGATTGACTCCGCGCCGCAACCTGAAGACATCGCACACGGAATCGCCGCGTTGATCGAGAAGCGCGAGAGAAGCGGATCTGTGCCTGGAAAGGGAGCCTTAACGCCCTTTTACTCCTAACGTCAGACCCGGTTCCTGCCGATAACTACAGTCGGAGGTCGTCATGAAAGATGAGCACAAGCTCATCATAGTCGGTATATCTGTTGCTGCGTCCATCTATGGCCTGCACGTGGTACTTGCTCCGCTCTTGCGGCCGGAAGCCTCGGCATGGCAATGGCTGGTCAGCAATCTCCCCGGCTATACGATCCCGGCGGTATTCGGCGTTGTGGCATACAGAACGCTGGTTAAGTCACGACGTGCAAGGGACTCTTCCCAGCGCGCCGAACGGGCCACGGCACTCAGAAATCAGATTGCTGAGATCTTCCTCACAAAGCCTGAAGAGAATGTTTATCAGGAAGCCCTGCAGGTAGTCCTGGATGCCACCGGGAGCAAGGACGGGCTCCTCGGCTATGTGAACAGGGACGGTGACCTTGCATGCCCATCCCTAAGAGCCGAGGGGGAGGGGCGGGGTGATACTGTTGCTAAGACCCGGGTGTTTCCCCGCAAGGACTGGGGAGACCTGTGGAACCGGGCTCTACTTGAGAAAGATACCCAGTGTACCAACCAAACGTCGCAGGTGACTGAGGGATATATCCAGCTGGAAAGAGCTCTCGTGGCCCCTGTCATTCATGAGAACGAAACGATCGGGCTTCTCACGGTGGGAAACAAGCCTGCTGATTACGACGACACGGATCTGGAACTCCTCGGGTCCGTTAGCGGCTACCTGGGGCCGATCCAGGCTGCACGGTTGAGCAAGGTGGACAC
Organism: Candidatus Eiseniibacteriota bacterium; assembly: GCA_043810925.1. Lineage (GTDB taxonomy): Bacteria > Arandabacterota > Arandabacteria > Arandabacterales > Arandabacteraceae > Arandabacterum. The sequence continues at coordinate 72,644 of JBDRNT010000161.1, read as the reverse complement.
AGCACGGCAGGAATCGGGAGACGAACGTCAGAAGATGCAGGTCCAGCTCCTTCGAGGTGAGAAGATGGAGGACATCGGAATACTGGCCGGACAGATAGCGCATGAGCTGAACATCTGGATGGCCACGATCCGTGAACACGGGGATGCGTCACTCGACAAGACCATACAACACATACATGACGCATGCGTCCGTTCGGTCAATCTCTCGCGTCAGCTACTCCTCTTGAGCGAGCGGCACCCGGTCAAGGTGAGTCCGATAGACCTGAATATAACAACACACAGGATGCTCAAGTTGCTCGGCCACTTCGCCGGTGACGACATAGAGGTCAATGCCAGCCTGGAGCCCGATCTCTGGACGGTGCAAGCTGATGGGTCCGGCATCGAGCAGGTGATCATGAACCTGATGATCAACGCCAGGGATGCGATGTCCGAAGGCGGACATATCAGAATCAAGACCGAGAATGTGACTTTCAGGGAAGGAGAATGGGAGCTGGTTCCGGGTGCCAGGGCCGGCAAGTTTGTATGTGTGTCGATCACGGACGAGGGAACCGGAATCAAGAAGGAGGCCGTCCAGCAGATCTTCGAACCGTTCTTCACCACGAGACGTGCGGAGAACGCATCCGGTCTCGGACTTTCAGTGGCACAGGGTCTCGTCAAACAGCATGAAGGCTGGATCAGCGTCTACAGCGAGCCGGGACGGGGCTCGACTTTCAAAATCTACCTCCCGGCGGTTTCGATAATGTCTGAAAGGGCGGATGACTCCCCGGTTGGGATAAGCGATGTACGTGGACAGGGTGAACGCATCCTGGTCGTCGAGGATGAGGATGAGATCCGCGAGATGGTCACAGCCGTGCTGTCGGAAAGCGGCTATGTTCCTATCGACGCGCCGGGGTCCAACGAGGCGCTTGCGATCTTCCGGAGAGAAAACGGTGAGTTCGACCTCCTCTTCAGCGATGTCGTGCTGCCGGATGAAGACGGGATAAGACTGGCGGAACGGCTGCTCGCTCTTAAGCCTGATCTCCCGGTGCTCCTGACCAGCGGTTATATGGATGAGGAAGCACAATGGGTCATAACATGCGAGAAAGGTTTTGAGTTCTTGCGCAAGCCTTTCAACATAAGAGAAGTACTCCGGGTGATCCGGAGAATACTGGAATCAAGCAAGGCACGCGCTGAGATGTTCGGCAGCAGTCCGCGCGTGTGAGTCGAGCTTATGCACAGAGGCGGAGGTTCCGGGCACACGAACCACAGCAGTGGTCCCAGGGGCGTGGTCGCGCTCACACTTGCTTCCGGCACAGGAGGCAGTCGGTGGTGTGCCGGGCGCTGTTGGAGCACGGCCAAGCACGGAATCTCCGCTGGCCCTTAGACCTATTCCCCCTGTTGTCAACCAGGCGAGCCAACTCATTACCCGGCGATCAGACGGTCGTAGGTTAGCGTGACGTGATGCGCAGGTTGTGCTCAACGGTTCCCCCTCTATAGTCAACTGCCGTATGGTGGGGTGGACCTTGCTCTTCCTGAAATATAGTCCGGTAAACATGCATTTTCCCCTAATGCCGGACCCACTCTCTGCCGATTCCTTATCCTGGAGGTTGTCATGGGGCATAACTGCAGATCCGCAGCTTGTTCGATTTCACGTGTTTGCTCCTCAGCTCATCCCGCATTCAATTCCGCCGGCTGGAGTGTCATTCCGCTCAATGGGCGGCTTCAGGCAGGAGGCTGACCGATGGCCGAGTCCAGGGGCGGATCGCCTAAGAACAGCAATCTCAGAGGCCGTGCCGAGCAGAAGATGAAAGAGGGGACTGCTCAATCCGCCGGCGGCTCTCGAGTCACAGAGCATGAGCTGATTCATGAATTGGAAGTTCACCAGCTAGAACTTGAGATGCAGAATGAAGAGCTCCGCAGAGCACATCTGGAACTCGAAATCTCGCGTGCCAAGTACTTCAGTCTGTTCGATCTCGCCCCGGTCGGATACTTCACGATCAGTGAGAAGGGGATAATTCTCGAGGCGAACCTCACAGGCGCCGCCATGTTGGGTGTGGCGAGGTGGGATCTGATTAACAGGAGATTCACGGCCTGGGTCAGCGAAGATAGTCATCAGAGTGTCTACGCACACCGGAAGCAGGTTTTCGCGAGCCGCACTGCGGAGGCCTGCGAAGTGAAGCTGCGCAGGGCGGATGGAACCGTGTTTCACGCTCAACTGACCAGCGAAGTCGGCCGGGACCCCGACGGTGACTTAACCCAGTGTAGAACGGCGGTAGTCGACATCACCGATCGCAGAAGAATCCTGGACGACCTTGAGGTGGCCAACGAGGAGCTGAAATGTTCCAATATCGAGCTGGAGCGCTTTGCTCACATGGCGTCACACGATCTCAGGGAGCCCCTGCGAACGGTCTCATGCTTCATGCAACTGCTCAAGAAGCGCTACAAGGGCAGGCTGGGCGCGGATGCCGATGAGTTTATAGGATATGCAGTCGATGGTGCCAGGCGGATGGAAGCTCTGGTCGAAGGACTGCTGCACTACTCCCATGCGGGGGCGCTTCACATCCGCCTCGAACCCGCCGATTGCGGGACCATCCTGGAGGAGACGCTCTTCAATCTCAAAGCGGCGATAGAGGAATCGCGGGCCGAAATCAAGCATGATTCCCTACCACGGATTATGGCCGATAAGGACCAGATCGTCTCGGTCTTTCAGAATCTCATCGGCAATGCCATCAAGTTTCGCGGCCTGGAACGGCCACGTGTTCACATCTCTGCCGCGCGAGATGATGGAGAGTGGGTCTTTTCGATGCGTGATAACGGTATTGGTATAGATCCGGAATGCAAAGACCGCATATTCCTTGTCTCCCAGCGATTGAACCCCGATGATACGTACCCTGGTACCGGTATGGGCCTTGCCATCTGTATGAAGATCATTAAGCGTCATGGCGGGAGAATATGGGTGGAATCAAAGCCCGGCAAAGGTTCGACTTTTTACTTCACGCTTCCGGTGATGCCTGAAGTGGCCCCACCGCAGCTCACGGACGATGCAGCAGCCCCGCAGACGTCAACTGCTCCGGACTTCTCCTGATCTTCCCTTGAGGGGCAGCGTTATCGTGAATACAGTTCCCCCCGAAGGTACGATCTCGTAGCCGATGGTCCCTCCCATTCCCTCGACCATACTCCTGGAGATCGAAAGGCCGAGGCCCAACCCACTCATCGTTCCGGATTGTTTAGTGGTGAAGAACGGCTCGAATATGCGATCACCTATGCCGGCCTGGATGCCGCCACCCTCGTCCCGCACTCTTATGATGGCACTCTGATCTGCAACCAGAGTCACCGTGATCACACCGCCGGCTTCCGACGCCTCCACTGCGTTGTTGATTACGTTAAGCAAGACCTGTTTCAAATGGCCCGCAGGTAGCATGGCATTGACGGGGAATCGAGGACACTCGAGTTCTATCTCAACCCCGTGCACTCGCGCGTTGCCGCACTGCATAGCAACGACCTCACGGATGGCCCGGTCAATCGATACCTTCTCAATCTTTCTACTATCCGGGCCGTACAGGTCGAACATCTTGCGGACTATATCGGCAATCCTGTCGATCTCGTTTTGAATCATACCCACATATGCATAGTGCGGATGTTCTTCATCAACAATGTCCTTCACAAGCAGGAACGAATTCTTGATTCCGGCAAGTGGATTGTTGATCTCATGGGCGATCCGGACGGCCATCCGACCGGCTGCGGCCAGCTTCTCAGACTCCCGGAGTGCCGCCTCCATATGCCTGCGATCGGTGATGTCGACTACCGCCGTTCTACACTGGGTTGAGTGACCGTCGGGGTCCCGGCCGACTTCGCTGGTCAGTTGAGCGTGAAACACGGTTCCATCCGCCCTGCGCAGCTTCACTTCGCAGGCCTCCGCAGTGCGGCTCTCTAAAACGCGCTTCCAGTGTGCGTGGACGCATTGATGACTATCTTCGCTGACCCAGGCGGTGAATCTCACGTTAATCAGATCACGCCTCGCCACACCCAACAGGGCGGCACCTGTGAGGTTCGCCTCGAGAATTATCTCCTTCTCACTGATCGTGAAGTATCCGACCGGGGCGAGATCGAACAGACTGAAGTACTTGGCACGCGAGATTTCGAGTTCCAGCTGTGCTCTGCGGAGCTCTTCATTCTGCATTTCAAGTTCCAGCTGGTGAACTTCCAACTCATGAATCAGCTCATGCTCTGTGACTCGAGAGCCGCCGGCGGATTGAGCAGTCCCCTCTTTCATCTTCTGCTCGGCACGGCCTCTGAGATTGCTGTTCTTAGGCGATCCGCCCCTGGACTCGGCCATCGGTCTGCCTCCTACGGGCCTTCTCCGTGCGCCCAGCTCCGTCTTATCCTAAGATCACTGCCCGCGTGGGTGCGGCTATCAGTCCGTGATGTCCTCGATGGCCATGAGAATCATGGCACCTTCCCGAACCGGCGAGGTAGCCAGCTGTCGCGCATTCAGCAACATGGTCTTGCGCCCGATATCGGGGAAGTCATGCGCGACCTCGAAGTCACTGAAAACCGTGTTCTCCGCCAGAACGGCCTCCAGCATCTCCAGCAGCTTGGGAATCGCCCACTGTCCGCTGCCCAGCTCGCGTATTGAATGTCCCTCCGTGGTCCGTGGCGATACCATGAATGTGTCATAGAAGGACCGACTTGCGTAGACAACCTTCAGATCCTGATCCAACACCACCAGAGGCTCGCGCACGGTATCAACGACGGCTGCTTTGAATGCTAGGGCCCCTGCGCTCTCCTCAGCGGCCAGTACGAGTTGGGAGATATCAACGAAGGTCAACACGACTCCATCAACTATGTTCTCCAGTGTCCGGTAAGGCACAATGTTCACCTTGAACCAGTTGTGCTCTGTGGTTTGTACCCTTCTCTCCACGCGTTGAAAAGTCGCAAGGACATTCCTGGAGTCTTCAACAAGAGAAGCGTATTCGAACTTGTGGACAATATCGCTGACCGGTCTTCCCACGTCACTATCAATAAGGCTGAAAAACCTTCTCACAGCAGGCGTGTAACTCCTTATACAGAGGTCCCTGTCCAGGAACAGGGTTGCGATTCCCGTGCTGGCAAGGAGGTTGGTCAGGTCGTCATGGGCACGCCCGAGTTCGGCTATTTTTCCCTGAAGCTCTGAGTTCGCCGCGTGGAGTTCCTCGTTTGTCGACTGCAATTCTTCTCTTGAGGTCTCCATCTGTTCGTTGGTGCTTTGCAGTTCCTCATTCGTAGACTGCAACTCTTCATTGGCCGATCTGAGTTCCTCATTACTGGTGACCAGTTCTTCGATCGTGGCCTCGAGGCGGTCTCTGGTAGCTGCCAATTCCCGCTCCAGAGCTTCGATGTGCGGGGCGGTTGGGCCATCGCCGGAGATCCCCTTCTTGGCCTTTCGGCGCTCGGTCTTGCTCTCCGCCACGTCTTCAAACCCGACCAACACCAATCCCCTCATCGCCGGAGGGTCCGTAAGACATGTCACGACGAGATTCAAACTCACCGATACCCCATCTTGTCTTATCCGGAAACCCTTGTGAACGGATGACGTTCTTTTCGTGATTGCATCATGCAACGCGGTCGTGAGTATGTGTCGCATGCCTTCAGGAGCCATGTTCAAGATGTTGAAACTGGGTTCCCCAACCGGTGGTGATAAATACCTATCGGTTCTTCCATGAAAATAGAGGATTTCGAACTTCTCGTCTATGACGACGCAAGGAGGAGCGTATTTCTCAATGATTGCCTTTTCGGCGGTCTGGCGCAACACGGGCTGGTGACGGGTGCCCTCATGCGGTATTGCTGCAACTGCACCGCCGGACCCGGTCTCGGCCAGGCTTGGCGGTGGGGACGGAAAACCCTCAGCTATCTTGGCGGCATCGTACCTGCAACGGTATATCCTCCACTTCGCGTCAACGGCCACCAGGTCGCTGGTGAATTCCCCGATTGTCTCGGAGGGGCCGAGGAACAGATAGCCATCCGGAGTTAGAGTGTAACAGAAGAGCGCCAGCAACTTCTTCTGCAGGCTCGAGTTCAGATAGATGAGAACGTTCCTGCAGCTCAGCAGGTCGATTCTGGAAAAAGGCGGGTCTTTGATAAGGTTCTGAACGGCAAAGACCACTATGTCCCGAATCCCTCTCTTGACCTTATAAGTACTGTCCTCTTTGACAAAAAACCGCTTCAACCTCCTGGCTGTTACATCGATGCCGATGTTCTCCGGATATATGCCGCTACGGGCCCGATCAATAGAACCGGCCTCGACGTCAGTTGCGAAAATCTGGACTTCCCGATGCTTCCTCAGTCTCGTCATGGCTTCGGAAATCAGGATAGCTATGGAATAAGCTTCTTCGCCCGTTCCGCAGCCGGGGACCCAGACCCGCAAAGGAATGCCGGAGGGCCGTGCCTTAAGCAGATCCGGCAGCACCTTCTTTTCGAGAATCTCAAAAGCCTCTGGATCCCTGAAGAATCTTGTAACCGTGATGAGCATATCGCTGCAGAGTTTTTCCACCTCCTCCGGATCATGTTTAAGATAAGTGACATAGTCGTGCATTCTGATGATCTGGTGAACCGCCATCCGCCGTTCTATCCTCCGGAGAATCGTGGTCTGCTTGTAATTGGTGAAATCCTGGCCTGTCCCCGATCGAATGAGATGGAGTATTCTCCTCAGAGGCTCCGCCGATTCCTGCTTCTCGGCTGTTGCGCACGTCCGACGGCTCTCAAAGTAGGTATGTGTGGTGTACTGGAGAAGTGCCTCCGGCATCTTCTCCACAGGCAAGACAAAGTCGACAAGTCCAGTGTTTATTGCGCTTCTCGGCATACTGTCATACTGGGCCTGGCTCACCTCCTGGGCCATCGCCGTTCCACCTTCACCCTTGACAGCTGTCAGCCCCTGAGTGCCGTCGGTTCCGGTTCCTGAGAGAATAATACAGACCGCCTTAGCGCGCTGGTCTTCAGCGAGAGAGCGGAGGAAGTGGTCAATCGGCAAGTTGGCGGCATGAGGTCCATCGGGTTCGATCAAAGTGAAAACACGATCGATCAGAGCCACATTCTTATGGGGCGGATTGAGGTAGATGCAGTTCGGTTCGATCCTCACCCCGTCTTCGATAGGTATGATCCTCATTGAAGTGTATTTCGCCAGCAGGGAACCCATAAGACTCTTGTGCGTCGGAGCCAGGTGCTGGATGACTACGAAGGCCACACCGCTGTTGTCCGGCATGTGGGCCATGAATCCTTCGAGAGCTTTTAACCCTCCGGCAGAAGCGCCTATGCCGACAACAGGGAAGGCCGCCCGATCTGGAGGGGGTGGAGGGACATGCTCACGGGTCTTGCGAGCTCTGCCTGCTCGCTTCCCGGCAATCGGCTTCTTGGTCACTGCCCGCGCAGTCCCCCTCTTTCGAACGGCCAATGAAACCTCCACCTAATCACGGCCAGCTGCAGCACTGAGATGCCTGTCTTCGACTACCCTTCCGCGGATGCATTCAGGCGTAGTCGCATGCGCACAGTAAGACAACTGCCATTCCAACGGTATAATCCGAAAGTATGGCCTGTCAAGGACTTTTCTGGAGAGAGACTCCGGGTTTGGATCCATGGGGACCCCACCGTGCAGCCCGGTAACATCGGGTTCCACCGCCGCCAGACCGCGACAATCAGGAGCTTGTCCGGGAGCAAGGGGCATGTTAATCTGGCTTCGAACACACGACATTCAAGGGGGATACGGAAGTATGGAAACAGCTCAACTCAAGCCGTCACCGAAATACAGATCCAAGATGTTCATGGTTGGAGGGATTGTCTACGGCATTATCGCCGCCGGGATTCTGATTTTCGTGCTGGCGATAATGGCGGCCAATGACGTCGGCCCGTCGGACACCCGGGCAATCATCTTTCTGGGCGTCTTTGTCCTCTGCAGCATTGTGACATGGATTCTGTTTGCGGCGCTTATCCCGCCCTACTTCAGATCGATCTCATATGAACTTACCGGCTCTGAGATCGTCGTGAGGAAGGGCATAGTCACGAAGGTGGTCAAGACCATTCCCTACAGGACTGTAACAAACATCGTCGAGGTCCGAGACCTGCTTGACCGGCATGCCGTCAATCTCGGTGCGATCAAAATCCAGACTGCCGGCAAGAGCGGGGAGACCGGGTATGAGGCGTCTCTTGCGGGGCTTGGTGACTGGGAGAACGTCCATCAGATGGTGCTCGACCGGCTGCGCGGGTTTCGCGGGGCGATGAAGCCGACCGCTTCTGAGACGGATGCTGATCCCGGTTCTGCGGGCCTGCTAGGCGAGATGCTGGACGAGCTCAGAGCAATTCGGGCGTCACTTACAAAGGATAGCTGAATGTCCTTGCATAACGACCGCAGTCTTGTTATCATTCTCGGGTTTTGATGCCGGGATCGGCCGCCGGTTTTTTTCTTGACAAGAGGACGCGGAATCTATAACCTTCCCGATTCGGTGGCCGGGGGGTCGGTACGGCGGAACCAAGCGACGGATTGACAGTTAGGAAGGGGGAGGATTGGAAGCGCACTTTCTGACCGATTCGGATCTGGTTTCTTTTTTAAACTGGCTTGAGAAACGCGGAGACCTTTATGTTACTGCACGGGATGATCAGGGTAACGTAGGCGTCAAGCCCTATAGTGAGACCGGCGATTACACTTACCCCGGTGTCAGGCCGTTCCAACCGTTTAAACCATTCTTCTTTTCCGCACTTGAAGAAGTGGCGGAGTATCCTTCAACCGAGAGCCCTATCAAGGAATCAAGACCTTTCACGATTATCGGTGCTGCGGGCTGTGACCTGAGAGCGATAGAGGCCCTGGACAAGGTTTTTCTCGAAGGAGATTTCAAGGATCCCTTCTATGAGGAAAGACGCAACAAAAGCCTGATCGTCGGTATCGATTGCACCGACCCGCTCGAGACCTGTTTCTGTGTGCTCGTCGGTGTCAAACCGTATGCGGAAAAGGGTTTCGATCTTGGTCTTGCCAGGATCGAGGGAGGTTACGTCGTAGAGGTCGGGAGTGACAAGGGGAAAGCTGTGGTGGAGGAGAACAAGGGTCTGTTCAAGGCCGCAACGGAGAATCATCTGTCCCAGCGCGACGGCATTCGGAAGAAGACAACGGGCGTAGTCGAGAAACAGTCGAAAGAATTCAAACCGAGCGATACCTGGCAGGCTGTCATGGCCAAAGCGTATGAAGACAACGCCTGGTCGAAGAATGTCGAGACCTGCGTTGAGTGCGGCGCATGCCTCTTCATATGTCCCACATGCCAGTGCTTCCTGCTTTACGATCAGAAGACCAAGGACAAATACAAGCGTCTTAAGATGTGGGATACGTGTGCGTACAAGTCCTTCGCCCGGGTCGCAGGCGGTGCGAACCCGCGCGACCATCTTGTTGAAAGGTTCAAACACAGGTACTACCACAAATTGGATTACTTCTTCAAAAACTATGGTTTCGAAGCATGCACAGGTTGTGGAAGGTGTATAGTGGGTTGCCCTGGCGAGATAGACATGAGAAAGGTGCTTAAGGAAATATGTCGGTCGTAAAGAACGTTTACAGACCAATTACAGCTGAGATCCTTGATGTGGTCACCGAGACCCCCACAATAAAAACCTTCACGGTAGGCCCGAAGGAAGACATCGGATTTAAGGCAGGGGAGTTTATGGAACTCACGGTGCCGGGTTTGGGTGAGGCACCCTTCACCCCGTCATCTTCCCCCAGTGTCAAGGACAAGATCGATTTCACGATCATGAATGTGGGTAAGGTCACCGATGCCATCCATCACATGGACAAGGGTGCGACCGTCGGTGTGCGGGGCCCGTTCGGCAAGGGCTATCCTCTTGATGCCTGGAAGGGCAAGGAGATCCTGATAGTGGGTGGTGGTGTCGGCGGTGCGCCGCTTCGTGCACTTTTCCTGGCACTCACCGAGAGGCTTGACGATTTCAAGAAGATAATCTATTGCTACGGCGCCAGAACTCCTGACGACATTGTGTATAAGGAGCTTATCAAGGAGAAGTGGCCCAAACTTGACAAGAAGATCGAGATACGATTGACCGTGGATGAGGGTGATTCCTCCTGGAAGGGCAACGTCGGGGTCGTGACGACAGTGGTCAAAGACCTGGGTATGGATCTGGCCAACAGCATAGGTGTGGTCTGTGGCCCTCCTGTGATGATGAAGTTCGGGACGTTTACACTTGTCGAACTTGGATTTCCCGACAATGCCATATATCTTTCCATGGAAAAGAACATGAGCTGCGGGATCGGCAAGTGCGGTCATTGCATGCTCGGTGAGTTTATGGTCTGCAAGGACGGCCCGGTTATCACATACGATCAGGTAAAAGACAAACCCGCTATCTGGGACTGAGGACGCGAGGGTAGAGACTTGAAGAAGGTATTCATCGATCTTGAACTTCTGGACAGGCTGGAACGCGAGGGCGACCTTGATATCCAGTGCAGCTACCCGTTTCATCGCTACTATCCCTATGATCGCTGGGGAATGCGGCCCGGTAACGACGGCATCGCCGCGTTGAGGGAGCTTGCGACCTATGCAGTCGTGTGCAGGCAATGCGAGTCTGCGAACTGTGTTATCTCCTGTCCCAGAGACGCGCTTGAGAAGGACGCTGACGGGATATTGAGGCGGTATTCCCTGAGGTGTATAGGTTGCAGGTCATGTACGGTCGCGTGCCCGTTCGGTACGATCTACCCGCAGGCCATACCCTTCCTCGCATCCGGGTGTGACTATTGTCTCAAGAGGCTTAAGCCCGGCGAAGAACCGCTTTGCGTTAAGACCGGCCCGGATGGGGCCGTGAAATACACCGAGATGGAACCCGACGAGTCAAAGAACATCCACAAGGTTGGGGACCATCTTGTGGTAAAGTGTGAAGTCTGGAAAAGGTAATAGGGTGATATGAGCTTACTTCAAGGCATTGGTTTCCTGATTGGCGGTTTTGTCGTGGCGGCGGTGATCGGTATGTTTGCCCACTGGTTCGACAGGAAGATCACTGCACGGGTGCAATGGAGAGTTGGACCTCCTTTCTTCCAGCCGCTGTATGATTTTGTGAAGCTGCTTGCCAAGGAGGTGGTCGTGCCCGAGGGAGGTTCGCGCTTCCTGTTTCTTGCCGCGCCCCTCTTCGGACTCGCCGCAGTGACCGTTGTATCCGCCATTATGCTGAGAACGGTGATATTTCCGGGAGAGACATTCGTCGGGGATCTCATAGTCGTGATCTATTTGCTCACGATCCCGTCGCAGGCGGTGATCCTGGGTGCGTTCGCATCGGCCAACCCGCTTGCATCACTGGGCGGGTCGAGAGAGATGAAGATGATCCTTTCCTATGAGCTGCCGTTTTTGCTTGTGATTCTCGTTCCGGTGATCAAGGCAGGTGCCACCATTAAGATGGGAGGTATCCTTGAATACCAGGCGACGAGCGGCGCTGCGATCGGCTCGTTGTCGGGGGTGATTGCCTTTGTGGTCGGGCTCATATGCATGCAGGCCAAGCTTGCCAAAGTCCCATTTGATGCGCCCGAGGCTGAGACGGAGATTATGGCGGGCGCATACATCGAGTATTCCGGTGCCGCGCTGGGTCTTTTTAAACTAACCCAGTGGATGATGATGTTTGTGGTTCCCTTCTTCCTCATGATGCTCTTCATCGGGGCCGTGAACTGGCAGCAATCGTGGCTCAATGTCGTGTTCGCAGTCTTGATCTATATAGGCATACTGCTTTTCATAACGCTTGTGAGAAACACCAATCCGAGGCTCAGGATCGACCAGATAATGAAGTTCTTCTGGGCCAGAATGACACCACTGGCGATACTGGCCGTGATACTCGCGTTTCTGGGTCTTTGAGGAGTGATGTATGAGTCTGAAGATTAAAGCTCTGACCAAGTCGTTATGGGTATTCCATATGGCGGCAAGTCCATGCAACAACTGTGACATCGAGATACTCGATCTCCTGACCCCGCGATTCGACGTCGAGAGGTTCGGGATTCAGCTTGTAGGGAGCATAAGACATGCTGATGTCGTGCTTGTTACAGGGTCGATGAACCGCAAGGTCCGTGAGAGGCTAAAGCGGGTACTGGCCCAGGCTGCCCAGCCGTGTTTCGTTATCGCCGTCGGCAACTGCGCATGTTCGATGGAGATGTTCGGGAAGTCCTATAACCAGATGATGCCCCTCGATGAGGTTACGGAGGTCCATGCTTACTTAGCAGGATGTCCTCCGAAGCCGGAGGCTATGATCCAGGGTGTTGTCGCGCTTATTCAGGCTCAACTTGCGGCGCTCAAGAAATAGGAGGATGGGTTAGAACATGGCGGATGAGGTCCTTGAGAAGATAAAAGCGAAGTTCGGCGGTGCAATCGTCGAGGTCTTTGAGAAAACACCGCGCCGGACTTACATAACGGTTGATCCGGCGAAACTTCCGGATGTTGCTGAGTATGTATACAAGGACCTGGGTGCGCGGTTCCAGATCGCGACGGGTATGCATATGGTTCATAGCTTTGAGATTTTGTATCACTTCGCACTTGACGCTGCCGACCGTATTCTCAATCTGCGGGTGATACTCGATATCGAAAAGCCTTCGATAGAATCCTGCGCGGAGAGGATTCCGGCTACTGAGTGGATAGAAAGGGAGATGCACGAGCTCCTTGGCATAGAGTTCAGGAATCATCCTGATATGAGACATCTTTTGCTTACGGATGATTGGCCGGAGGGCAATTATCCCTTAAGGCGGGACTGGAAAGACTCGAGGGGTGGGGAAAATGGCAACGAAGAATAAGACCCAGATCATTCCCATAGGACCATATCATCCTCTTCAGGAAGAGCCTGAGTTTTTCAAGCTCCACGTGGAGGGCGAGAAGGTTGTGAAGCTCGAAATCGAGATCGGCTACAACCACAGGGGAATCGAGAAGCTCGCCGAGGGACTTACTTACGATCAGATACCGTTCCTGGTGGAACGGATCTGCGGAATCTGCTCTTCATCACACCCATTTGCCTGTGTGAATGCCATCGAAGATGTCGCTAATGTCGATGTCCCCGAAAGGGTGAAGTACATAAGGTCATTCATCGGTGAACTCGAGCGGATACACTCGCACCTGCTCTGGCTAGGGCTTGCCGGGCACTTCCTGGGCTATAACACGGTATGGATGTGGGCGTGGAAATACAGGGAGCCTGTGCTTGATCTCTTCGAGTTGATAACGGGTAACCGGAACCACTACGCCATGTTCAAACCCGGCGGAGTGCGAAGGGACATTGCCGATGAGGACATCCCGACGGCGATGAGGCTGCTTGATGGTCTGATGAAGCCCTTGATCATGTTCAGGGATATCGCTCTCTCCGATCCCGTTCTCCAGGCGAGAACAGTGGGAGTCGGTGTCCTCACCAAAGAGGACTGTGTTGAGCTCGGTGCGCTTGGCCCAACGTCGAGAGCATCGGATGTTCCCTGGGATGTAAGGCGGGATCACCCCTATGCAGCCTATGGCCTGGTAGACTGGGATGTGGTCGTTACCAAGAATGGGGATGTGTTCGATAAGGTTGTGGTTCGTGTGCTTGAGATGGTCGAGTGCATCAAGATCTGCAAGCAGTGTCTTGAGAAGCTGAGAGAGGTCAGGGACGGCATCGATGCCGAGCTTAAGGAGATCCCGCCAGGCGAGGGTGTTGGGCACCATGAGGCGCCCCGGGGCGAGGTTTTCCATTATACCCGCTCGGATGGCACCAACCGGCCCATACGGTACAAAGTAAGGGCTCCGAGCTTCATGAACGTGCCGACCAATAACCGCGCCGTCATAGGTTACACGGTCTCAGACGCCACAATAACACTTGCTGCCATAGATCCCTGTTACTGCTGCACCGAGAGGGCCCTGGTCGTTGACGCGAACAGCGGTAAGCAAGTAATGGGATGGAAGGATCTCTTGAGGTTGTCGCAGGAGAAAACCCACAGGCTGATGGAGAAGTACAATTCGAGGATGGATAGAATATGGATCTAATCGGCTACACCATTCTGGTACCTCTGGTGGCTGGGGCGATTGTACGGATTGTTCCCGATGCCTTTAAGGGCCTCAAGGAAGGTATCGCCCTGATTGTGTCCGCGGTGACCTTCTACTTCACGATAACACTCTTCCGCCAGGGATGGCTGGAGAGCGTGTGGTTCGGGCGGACCATCTTCAGGCTCGATACCCTCTCATCGTTCATACTCCTGTGGGTCGGCTTCTTCGGCCTAATAATGATCCTCTACTCGCTGGGCTTTATGAGAGGCAAGAAGTATCTCAAGCAGTACTATGCCTATATGCTCTTCACGCTGGGAGCCGCATACGGCGCCGTACTTGCCAATGATATGATCGTGCTCCTTGCGTTCTGGGGCTTCCTCGGGCTCACGCTCTACATGCTGATCAGCGTCGGTGGGCCAAAGGCCTCGGGTGCCGCCAAGAAGACGATGGTAATCGTCGGAGGCACCGATGCGCTTCTGGTACTTGCGGTGGGCATTGTGTGGGCCATGACCGGTTCTACAAGCCTGACACAGCCATCGATACCCACCATAACCGGATTGGGCGTGTTCGCCTTCATTCTATTTGCCTGCGGAGCTTTTGCAAAGGCCGGGGCGATGCCGTTCCACAGCTGGATACCGAACGTGGCGGAACACGCTCCAACCTCTGTGACCGCGTTTCTCCCGGCATCCGTTGATAAACTGCTGGGTATCTATCTCCTGGCGCGTATATCGCTCTATCTTTTCAATCTCACGCCGGGGATGATGCTGCTCCTGCTCATAGTGGGGGCGTTTACCATCATTGCCGCAGTGATGATGGCGCTTGTACAACATGATCTCAAACGCCTTCTGGGCTATCACGCGGTCTCCCAGGTAGGCTACATGGTGCTCGGGATCGCCACCTTGAACCCCATCGGGGTCGCCGGTGGGCTCTTCCACATGATAAACAATGCGATTTACAAAGGTTGTCTCTTCCTCGTAGGCGGTGCGGTGGAACAGCAGGAGGGCACGACCGATCTCGACAAACTCGGCGGTCTGGCCAAGTACATGCCCGTTACCTTCTTCAGTTGCCTCGTCGCCGCACTGGCGATATCCGGGATCCCGCCGCTTAACGGTTTCGTGTCCAAGTGGATGGTGTATCAGGGAATCATAGAGATGGGGAAAAACGGCGGCCACTTGTGGGTGATCTGGCTCGTGGCTGCCATGTTCGGATCAGCGCTCACGCTTGCAAGTTTCATGAAGGTGCTGCATACCGTGTTCCTTGGTGTAAGAGCCAAGGGTGGTAAGGTACCCGGAAGGGTCGGTCCGGCAATGGCCATTCCAATGCTGGTGCTCGCCATACTCTGCATGGCGTTCGGTATCTTCGCTTACGCGATTCCCTTGAGTGGCTTCATCCTGCCGGCGGTTGAAGAGGTGGCATCGCTTTCCGTTCCGAACGTAAGCCAGTGGCTCGGTTGGTGGAGCCCCGGACTTGCCACAGTGATGATAGTCGCCGGTGTCGTGATCGGGCTTATCATTTACTCCGCGGGGAGGCTGAAGGCGGTGAGGCCCGATTCGATGTATGTGGGTGGCGAGCTCCTGCGGGCTGATGAGAGGCTTACCGGATCGGACTTCTACAAAACCGTGAGCGACATGGGCTTCTTCAGCAGCATGTACAAGTGGGCTGAGAAGTGCGCATTCGATACCTACAATATCGGCAGGAACATCTCATTCTACTTCGTGAAGGGGCTTAGGGGTGTTCATACAGGCATTCTACCTGAGTATCTGACATGGATGCTTGCGGGAATGTTTATTCTGGTAGTCATCCTACTGAGGTGAAAACATGCTTGAGATGATGGGTCTATTGCTGCTGTTCATGATAATCGCTGCAATAGTTGCCATTGAAACCCGGGATGTCATGGCCGCGATCATATCTGTGACCGCAGTCGGATTCGGACTGATTATTGCGTTCTTCTACATGCGGGCGCCCGATGTGGCGATAGTGCCGATAGTCGTCGAGGTGCTTGTACTTGTGATACTGATCCGGGCCACGCTCAGGGTGGGTCTCAAGACGTTTGTAGGCAACCGCGATTTCTTCGGGATGATGGTTAGCATAGCGATGTTGATAGTGATCTTCCTCGCGGCGATACGGGCTTTTGACGACCTGCCGCGATTCGGCGAACCCGTGATCACGAGGATTATGGATGCCCCTTCAAGACTCTACATCGCCAACGGGCTCAAGGAAACGGGGGCCGCCAATATCGTAACTGCGGTACTTCTGGATTACAGGGCCTATGACACACTTGGAGAGGCAACGGTGCTCTTCACGGCGATAATCGGCGCGATCGCGGTCATACGCAGGAAGGCGCGCAAGAAACCTTCCGATCCGGAAACCGGAGAATGGGGGGAATGATGTCTAACGGGATGACCCCTATAGTCAAGACCATAACAGGATGGGTAAAGGGATTCATTCTTGTCTTCGGCATTTACATCGTCCTCTATGGACACTTGACTCCCGGCGGCGGGTTCGCGGGCGGTGTGATAATAGCCATGGTTTTCGTGCTTCTCACACTCGCCTACGGTAAGGAAGAAGCGCTCAAGAGATTTCGTATCGATGTCGCCTCGGAGCTGGACAGCGTGGGGGCGCTGATGTTCCTGGTGATCGCACTCTTAGGGATCGCCGGCGGATTGGGTGGGACATTTTTCACGAACTTCATAGCGAAGTCGAATCCAGGTAAACCGTTCTCGCTCCTGAGTGCCGGGACGATTCCGCTGTGCAATATTGCGATAGCTCTTAAGGTGGCCAGCTCGGTGTTCCTTGTGTTCATCCTTCTGGTGATGACGAAGATCATACACAGGGAACCGGGGGAGAAGCCTTAGTAAGGAGATTGGGATGCATTACGCACTCTGCCTTGTGCTCTTCATGGTCGGGTTCTATGGAGTGATGGTGAAGAGAAATCTCATAAAGATCATAATCAGTCTCATCATCATGGAAAGTGCAGTCAACCTGTTCCTGGTGATGATCGGATATCGCAAGGACGGAATCGCTCCCATTATGAGCAAGGGGATGGAGACGGAGGCCTTCATCCGGACATCCGTCGATCCGGTGCCTCAGGCGCTTGTGCTGACAGCGATTGTCATTGGGCTTGGGGTCACTGCCATGACCATAGCCATCGCGATGAGACTCTACGAGAGATACGGTACTTACGACATAAAGGAAATGAGGAAGCTCAAAGGTTAGGGGCGAAAAGTAATGCAGATCATTCCGCTGTTTGTTGCGATTCCGCTAGGTGCGGCGTTCTTTATTCCGATGATAGGCAGGAAGAACCCGCGGCTTTCTGATACGCTTGCGAACATAACGACCTTAGCCTTGCTCTTGATGGCGCTGTCCGTATTAGGGAAGTCCGGAGTCTACTGGATGGGTGGATGGGTACCACGGCTCGGTGTGCCGCTGGGCATCAACCTTGTTCTGGATCCGGTTTCGGTCTTCATGCTCATAACGATCACCCTGATATCCTTCCTGGTGACCGTGTATTCGATCCAGTACATGGACAAGTTCACGGCGAAAGCCCGCTTCTACAGTCTCTTCCTGCTGATGGTGGCAGGGATGAACGGCGTCGCCTTGACGGGTGATCTGTTTAATCTCTATGTCTTTCTCGAAATAGCCTCCATAGCGTCATACGCACTGGTCGCCTTCGGCTGCCAGCATGAAGAGCTCGAGGCATCGTTTAAGTACCTGATCCTCGGGAGTGTGGGCTCGACGGCCATACTCTTCGCAATAGCGATAACGTACGCGATGACCGGAAGCCTGAACATGGCCCAGATTGCCAATACCATAGGGGGCGATCTTAAGGCGATACATCTTTTCGCAGTCGCGCTCTTTATCTCCGGCTTCGGACTCAAGGCTGCGCTCGTTCCCTTCCATGCCTGGCTGCCTGATGCCCATCCGTCCGCGCCGGCCCCGATATCGGCGATGCTTTCGGGGGTGCTGATAAAGACCATCGGTGTTTATGCGTTGGCCCGAGTGATGTTCAACGTGATCGGCTTGACGCCGCTAACGTCATATATACTTCTTGTGCTGGGCACGGTATCGATGGTGGTCGGTGTGCTTCTTGCGATGGGACAGGACGATATCAAACGCTTCCTTGCCTATTCAAGCATAAGCCAGGTCGGTTACATAGTGCTGGCATTAGGGATTGGTACGCGCTTTGCCATAGCGGCCGGACTCTTCCACCTGATAAACCACGCGGTATTCAAGTCACTTCTGTTCCTCAATTCCGGTGCGATCGAGTATTCGACCGGGACCAGGGATCTCAATAAGATGGGGGGTCTGAGGGATAAGATGCCGGTTACAAGCACGACATCTCTCATCGGCTCCATGTCGATTGCAGGCATACCACCTTTCAGCGGTTTCTGGAGCAAGCTTCTAATAATCATGGCTGCAGTACAGGCAGAGAGGTACGGTTTCGCCGCCTGGGCGGCGGGTGTCAGCGTGCTCACGCTTGCCGCATTCATGAGGCTCCAGCGGAGGGCGTTCTTCGGAGAGCCGAAGGAAGCCTATGCCGATGCCAAAGAGGCGCCCGTTTCCATGCAGATTTCGATGGTGTGTCTTGCGGTGTTGTGCGTTGTGATGGGTTTCCTCTGGGTGCCACAGGCAAAGGATACTCTCCTGATACCGGCCGCAAAGGTGTTGCAGGAGGGACTCAACTACGCATCGAGCGTTTTAGGGATGTAAGGGGGAGATGGCTTGAGAAAGATAACCCTGACGGTATTCTCATTCATAGTATGGTTCCTGCTGGTGTGGCCTTTTGACCCCGTGACGTGGGATCTGGACATCCAGAGCACAGTGGTGGGCATCATTGTAGCCATCTTCGTCGGTCTCTTCCTGGGGGACAAGATCCCGAGAAGGCTTGGCGTCGCAGACGTCTTTAAGCGTGTGTTCTGGCTGGCTGTTTATGTCCCGATGTTCTCCTGGTATGTGATAATTGCCAACCTGGATGTTCTCTACAGGGTCATACATCCGGATATGCCTATCCGCCCGGGCATCGTCAAGGTAAGAACGACACTGACGAATCCTGCAGGGCGCGCGATGCTCGCGAACTCGATCACGCTGACACCGGGTACCATGACCGTTGACATGACCGACGATGGATACCTCTACGTCCACTGGATCAATGTCAAGAGCGAAGACATTGAAGAGGCAACGCGCCACATAGTCTCGAAGTTCGAGGGTGTCCTGAGGAGGATATTCGAATGATGTTCATGTACTTCATCGCCAGCGTTCTGGCGGCTGCCTGCTTCATGTGCCTGTACAGGATAGGCCACGGCCCCACCGCTTCGGACAGGACCGTCGCTATCGATATTCTCGGGACTGTGGTGGTGGGCTTTGTCTGTCTCTCGGCGATTGCCTTGCGCAAAGATTTCTACATAAACCTTGCCATAGCGTGGGCACTGGTCAGTTTCATAGGTACACTTGCCCTCTCAAAGCATCTTGAGGGGAGGAGATTCGATGAGTAGCAATGCGATAGTAGGCTATATCCTCATTACGATTGGTGCGATTTTCGATTTCTTCGGCTGCATGGGTCTTGTCAGATTTCCCGATGTTTACAACAGACTTCAGGCCGCCACGAAGTGCGTCACACTGGGAACGATACTCATACTTGTCGGCACCGCCGTCGTGACAGCGACGCCTGCGATTGCCATAAAGGCGATACTCTGCGCGGTCTTCATCGTGCTGACATCACCGACCGGGGCGCATGCGCTTGCACGCGGATCATTCCTGTCGGGTGTCAACCTCTGGGACAAGAGCGTAACCAACAAGTTCAAGGAACGGGCGGAGGAGATCAAAGCACAGCGTGGGGAGGCGAGATGAAGGTACCAGGCATACTTCAATATCGGCTTTTGAAGGAAGCGCTTACCGCGCTTTTTACAGGTCCCTATACGCATCCGTTTCCGAAGGAGGCACTTGAGCCTCAGAAGAGGTTCAGGGGTAAGCCCAAGTACGATGAGGAGGAGTGTGTGGGATGCGGTGGGTGCTCCCTCGTTTGTCCCGCCGGCGACATTACGGTTACGGATGATGCCGAGAACAAGAAGCGTACGATAACGCTCTTCTATGATAAGTGCATCCAGTGCGGCCAGTGTGAGGCCAACTGTATAACCGAGAAGGGGATCAAACTGACCCCCGAGTTCGATCTCATCTACTTTGATAGAAGCCTGGCCAAGACAAGCATCGAGAAGGACCTTGTGTTGTGCGAGGCCTGCGGCGCCATAATATCGACCGCGGACCATATAAAGTGGGTCTCGAAGCGACTCGGACCCCTGGCATACTCAAATCCCACGCTTTTCCTATCTGCCCTTAAGGACGCGAAGGTACTGGGCGATGTTCCTGTCCGTGACAAAGACCTCGAAACCGGCAGGCAGGATGTCGTACGGATGCTGTGCTCCAAGTGCAGGCGCGAGGTTCAGCTCAAGGCTTAGCCCGGAGTGTTCATCAAGCCTCTGCTGCGGTGTCGTATATGCCAGTGCCAGCGGCGTCAGACTCGCTCGTCGATCCTCGACGTATCTTTGGATACATCTCCGGCACCTCGCGACGAGGTTTATGAACACTCCGGGCTAAGCGGGGGACAAACCGTGACCGGATATGATACAGATGGATAAAAGCATCCTTAACGATATGCTGACCGGTACCGTCGTGATCGCCTGCGTGGGAAACGAACTGTGTGGGGATGATGGGGTCGGACCGTTCATTTCCCGGCTGATCAAGGAGTCGGAATCGGTGCACGTTGTCGACTGTGGCGAGACCCCTGAGAACTACCTCGGCGTTATCGTGGGTTTTAAGCCCGAGAAGGTCGTGGTGATCGACGTGGCGGAGTTCGGTGGTGCGGC
This sequence comes from Candidatus Eiseniibacteriota bacterium, assembly GCA_043810925.1. GTDB lineage: Bacteria > Arandabacterota > Arandabacteria > Arandabacterales > Arandabacteraceae > Arandabacterum. Next base: position 51,820 of record JBDRNT010000161.1, on the reverse strand, counting down.
GGGCGAGATACGGCTTGTCAAGAAGAGCGAGATTACAGGCGGCGGTGCGTCGACCCACGATGCTATCCTGACTCTCTTCACCGACTTCATAGAACATGAGACCGGGGCTCAGACTTTTTTTCTGGCCATCCAGCCCGCGAGGAGGGAGGTCGGAGAGGGGCTCAGTCCAACTATAGAAGCGGCCGGCCGCGAGGTCGCCACCGCCATCAACAACATCCTCAAAACCCCTTAAAAAAGGTAGCTGTTCCCTTTATCTCCTTCCGAGATTTGTGTATGTTTATATGACCTGGAGGAGGTGGTGATGAAAAGACAACTGTGTGCAGTTTTCCTGATTCTCAGTATTGGCTCTCTCACATGTGCTCCTTCGAGGCTTGGTGAGTACCGGGCGGACCTCGAGCCGGCCGCACCTGTGTCTCCTGCCGGGAGTGTCATATTCTTCATCGGTGACGGCATGGGCCCTCAGATCTTGAGCATAGCGAAGATCTACTCGGAGCGCTCACTAGGTGCCGAGCTCAATATGGTGAACCTCGCAAACACGGGAACCGCCGGGTATCAAACGACGCATTCAGCCGACAGGCCGGTGACGGATTCAGCTGCATCGGGTACGGCCCTGGCCACGGGAGAGAAGACCAACAACGGCGTCGTCGGGATGTCGCCGGGTGGAAGGGAGTTTCAGAACCTTCTTGAACGGGCCGTCGGGCATGGCAAAGCCGTTGGTGTCGTAACCACAACGGCCGTTACCCATGCTACACCCGCTTGTTTCCTTGCTCACGTACCGTCGAGGGATATGCAGTACGAAATCGCGGTGCAGATAGTGGAGGGTGATGCCGCCGTGGTCCTCGGAGGGGGATACCGGTATTTCCTGCCGCCTGAGCGTGGGAAACGGGCGGATGGCAGGGACCTTACCGCAGAGGCCAAGCGACGCGGCTTCGATGTCGCCTTCGACAGTGAGGATCTCAAACGTTCCAATGGCGAGAGACTGCTCGGTCTTTTCGCGTCCGACCACCTGCCATACGAGCGGGCTCGACGCGAAGATGAGGTTCCGTCGCTGGTGGACATGACCGGTAAGGCGCTCGGGATCCTTGCAACCGATCCCGATGGGTTTTTGCTCGTGGTCGAGGGAGGTCGGATAGACCACGCGGAGCACGGGAAGAACATAAGTGATGCAATCGGAGACTTCTTTGCATTTGACGCGGCTATCGGCTTTGCGATGGATTACCAGAAGCAGGATTCTATGCTGACGATCGTGGTAAGTGCAGACCATGACTGTGGTGGCCCCGCTCTTACCGCTTCAGAGTCCGGGTATCCATCCTATGATGATCTCGAAACTCTTGCAGGAGAGGACTGTAAGCTTGTACGATGGGTCTCTGGAGATCATACCGGGACAATGGTACCCGTTTTCGCAAGAGGGCCGGGTGCCGGGGGATTTTCAGGGGTCCGCGAAAACACCGATCTGTTTGACGGTCTCCTGACGGCACTCGGGCTCTGATGGTCTACGTGTGACACGGAGGGACTGCAGTGGCACAGAGAGCGGATAGTATCAAGAAGGCGGTCGGCTTTGTCAGAAAGTCCGATGCAGAGTTCGTCAACCTCAAGTTCGTGGATCTCATCGGGCGCTGGCACCAGGTGACCCTGCCCTTATCCAATTTTGGACCGCACACCTTCCAGAGAGGTGTCGCTTTCGACGGGTCGAGTATTCCAGGATTCACAAGACTCGAGAGCGGGGATCTGCGTCTGATCCCCGATGCCGCAGCTTCTTTCATCGAGGAGACCGTGGATGCCAGGTCTGTGAGTTTCATATGCAACTGTGTTGAGGCGGACACAAAGAAACCGTTTGCCCGTGACCCCAGACTGGTTGCCGACAGGGCCGAAAGCCATCTCGCAAAGACCCGGATTGCCGATAAGGCTTTCTTCATGCCGGAGCTTGAGTTCAATCTGTTTGATGAGGTCATGGTGATGGGCCTTCCGGAGGTCACAGGCTACTCGGTGAGATCCGAGGAGGCGGGGATCGAGCCGGAGGATGATGCCAAGGTGTATCCCTGGATAAGCCAGAAGGGCGGCTATCACGCCCTGCCTCCGACTGACCGGTGCCTGTCACTGCGCACACTTATGGTTGCTGAGATGGAAAAGGCGGGGATACCGGTTAAGTACTCCCATCACGAAGCCGGTTCAGCCGGGCAATGTGAGATAGAGGTGCGCCCCGCGACCCTCAGGCGTGCTGCGGACCAGATTATGGTGGGTAAGCACTTGATAAAAACACTGGCTGCCGCCCACGACATGGTAGCCACCTTCCTTCCAAAACCTCTCTACGGCCAGCCCGGAAACGGGATGCATTTTCACCAGAATCTTGTCAAGGGTGGCAAGAACATGTTCTTCAAGAGGGGGGGCTATGGAAATCTGAGCAAAGTGGCCATGTACTACATCGGCGGCATACTCAAGCACGGCAGGGCGTTGCTTGCCCTGACATGTCCCACTACCAACTCCTACAGAAGACTTGTGCCCGGCTTTGAGGCTCCCACCTGCTTCGTCTTCGCGATCGGCAACAGAAGCGCGGCTGTAAGGATTCCCAAGGGCATAAACACGGCCGATGAGGCGCGAATCGAATTCCGTCCGTCCGATGCGAGCGGCAATCCATATCTGTCGGTTGCTGCCATGCTGATGGCAGGTCTGGACGGGATCAAACGGAGGATCGACCCCGAGAAGGAAGGATTCGGACCCTACGATCTCGATGTCTTCGGCGTTGCCGATCTTGAAGGAAAGGGAATCACCCCCGTACCGTTCGCACTTCAAGAGGCCCTTGATGCCCTGCGGGAGGATAATCGATTCCTGCTTGAATCGGGAGTATTCACCGAGGATCTGATTGACATGTGGATGGATCTCAAGCAGGCGGAAGTGTGTGACACGAAGCGACATCCACACCCCTATGAGATCGAGCGTCACCTCGGTTGCTGATCCGCGTGAGCAGAGCGTTTTTTGTTGACAGATTCCCCACTATTCTTACAATGATATCTAGCTTGGTGTCATATGGACGAAAAAGCAGGGAAAGGAGGAGAAACCAACTACTCGTACGATGTTCCCTGGGTTGGTAATCCGTGTAACATAAGGAGGAAAAGAAAGATGAAGCGCGCAGTTCTGTTAAGTATAGCGATAGGGCTTGTTCTTGCGGGCTCAGTGTCCGCTCAGTTGTATTTCGGAGTCAAGACCGGCATGATGATGATCGATGTCGAAGGCATTGACAACATCATACCGATAGGTGTGATGGGCGGTCACGAGATTTTCCCGAATGCGTCGATCGAGGGTGAGTTTAACTACAGGATTACCGGTGGTGATTGGGATTATGGCATCCCTGGCATCACGGATACATTCGAGTGGAAGATCTGGACCCTGGGGGGATATTTCGTGTACCGCTATCCTCTCAACGAGTCCCTCTATCTTAAGGGCAAAGCCGGCATACTGTATGAGAATGTCACTGCCGAGGTCACCTACGATATTCCCGGTGTGGGGACTATGACTTATGATGCGAGCGGCACGGACACCGGGCTGTCCGTCGGCGGCGGCCTGGGGATGAATTTCAATGAGCGCTTCGGCGGCGAGGTCGAATTCACGCTGATCGAGGCGGATGTTACCTACCTCAGTGTCGGTGTGCACATAATTCCGTAACGTCGATTTCACATTTGTGCTAAGGTAAATAAGGTTCGGGGGGTATCGCACCCCCCGAACCCTTTGTTTTGCTGCGAGTCCGGTGGTGACCGCACGAGTAGTCTGGGATGAGCCAGGTGTGTGGAGCGAGGTCATACTCTGCTGGGCACATTGCTGATGAAATATGTGAGGTCACCTCTTTGGTTCTTTTCCAACAGGTCTTCAAGTGCGTCCCGTGTTTCCTCCGACAGGGTAACCACCTCCAGCTCTCTCCGGATTCTTGCCTCGATCTTATTCATCGTCATCCCTTTGTCGACAATGATTGCGTGACAGGCTTCCGGAGCCTCTCTGATTCTCAGAACCAGGACACGTGACTTTCTACCCAGCATCACATGGTCTCTCAAGCTCGCAGATCTGACGAAAGGATACAGCGCCGGCGGCAGGTCCTGCCATTCCACAAAGGCGAGAAGGTCGGCCGTAAAGGTGTAGTTGTCATTATACATGGCATGACCCCCCTTTAACTCAATGCGGCTTCTACCATCTTCAATATCTGATCGTCTGTCAGGTTCCTCTGCTGGCACGCCCCCGATGGGCAGGCGGATATGCAACTTCCGCATCCTTCGCACAAACTCTCGTTTACCGCGGCGATGCGTCTATCGTTACGGATTTCGAATTCCCTGGCTTGATAAGGACAGAGCGCCAGACAGGCGCCACAGCCGCTGCACAGACTTTCGTTCACCACGGCCACAATGGGTTCGCGCTTCAGCTCTTCCTCAGCAAACAAATCGGCGACCTTGGATGCGGCACCTGATGCATGGGCAACCGTTTCGGGGATGTCCCTCGGGGCCTGTGCGGCTCCGGCCAAGAAGAAGCCGGCCGATACGCTCTCTACCGGTCTCAACTTCGGATGAGCCTCACTGATGAATCCATACTCATCCGACGCGATGTTCAATTTGGAGATCAAGCTCTGGGCGCCCGCACTTGGAACCATCGCGGTTGAAAGGACCACCATGTCGCACTCGATCTCGATCTGCTTCCCAACGAGTGTATCCGCACCCCAGACCACCATCTTGCCGTTGCCGTTGCTGAAAACTCTGGATACTTTCCCTCGGATATAGAGAACCTTGTCCTCGAGTTGCGCGCGTTCGACGAATTCCTCGTATCCTTTGCCGCCGGCCCTGATGTCGATGTAGAACACTATTGCCTCGCCGTCGGGGACCTTGTGTTTGTATAACATTGCGTGCTTCGCCGTATACATGCAGCAAACCTTGGAACAATAGGGCAGATGATGCTCGCGGTTTCTGGAGCCAACACAGCTCAGGAAGACCACCCTCTTCGGGGTTTTTCCGTCGGAGAGCCTTCGAATCTCGCCCTGGGTAGGCCCGGTTGCAGAGAGAAGCCGTTCGAATTGCAGTCCGTCCATTACGTCGTCGTACTTGCATCTTCCGAACTCCCGTATTCGCTCTTTGGGATAGGTATCATATCCTGTTGCCACGACTATCGCTCCAAAGGTCTCCTCGATGACCTCGGGTTTCATGTCGAAATCTATCGCCCCGGGTTCACAGACCTGTGCGCACTTGCCACATGCTATAGGGAGAAATCCGGGGCATTGCCGGGCATCTATTGTATAGGTGGCGGGAATCGCCTGGGGGAAGGGCAGGTATATGGCCTTGCGGGCCGTGAGCCCTCTCTCAAACTCCGCGGGCACGGCTATAGGACACACATCGGCGCACTTGCCGCAGAGATTGCACTTGCTTTCGATCACATATCTCGGTCTCTTGAGAATCCGGACATTGAAGTTGCCGACATAGCCGGATACATCCTGAATATCGGCGTATGCCAGCAGGGTTATTCTTGGATGACGAGCCACCTGTACCATCTTTGGCGTGAGGATACACTGTGAACAGTCAAGAGTGGGAAAGGTCTCAGAGAGCTGGATCATGTGTCCGCCTATCGAGGGATTTCTTTCAACAAGAACGACGTCGTATCCGGCATTTGCGATATCCAATGACGCCTGTATCCCGGCGATACCCCCGCCTATAACAAGGGCCCTTCTGACGATCGGTGTCTTGATCGGTTCAAGGGACTCATTCTGAAGTGCTTTCTCGACGACTGTTCTTATTATTCTGATCGCCTTGGCCGTCGCTGCCTGTTTGTCATCCCTGTGAACCCAGCTGCATTGCTCCCGTATATTGGCGATCTCACATTGATATGGATTAAGCCCTGTCAATCGCGAGAGATCTCGAAAAGTGGCTTCGTGCAGGGTTGGAGAACAGCAGGCAATGACCACGCCACCGAGATCCTTATCGATAATGGTCTCCCGGATAAGGTTCTGCCCGGGGTCGGAGCACATATATGAATAATCCACTACACTCACAACTCCGGGGTAATCCATCATAGCCTCGGTAAGTTGCTCGATATCGACTGTTTCTGCGATATTGGACCCACACCAGCAGACGAACACACCGATCCGCTTCATCTGTATACGATTCCCTCCGTCACTCCTCGGACCCGCCCTGGGCGTGGACAACAAGACCCCGGTTCAAGATCGTGCTTACATCTATCTCTTCCTTCAGAGTCGACCAGATTGCGAAATCCGGGCAAATCAGGCCACATAGTCCACAGTTCACACAACGCTCCGGCTTCCGGACCTCCGGAAAGTGGTATCCTTTCACATTGAACTTCTCAGAGATCTCCAGCACGTCCATCGGACAATAGGTAATGCAAAACCCGCATCCTTTACACAGCCTCTCCACTATGTGTACCTCTCCGCGAGATACCGTCTGTCCGTCAGGAAAGATCTTCATCGCGTCCTCCCATGTGTGCTTGCGCAGCAGGCCCACGATCGTTATCAGCGTTTATGAAGGTAATGCTCAGACGCACTTGTTCGACCTCTTGGATACCAATTCCTCCACCTTCTGTAACAACAGAAGTGGCGGTGCCGGCTTTCGGATGAAACCCTCTACAGGCAGAAGGCTTGTACCTGCCACCTCCTTGAACTTGTACTTGTTGCCCGTGGCCCGTTCTATGTTGGACACAATCAATACCGGGACCTTGGAGTATTTGAAATACTCGGAGCCTTCTCTTGCCATTCTGAGTTGGGTGAGGAGACGAAAGCCGGCTGTGAGGCTTTCCATCATTATGTCGAGGACAATCAGGTCCGGGTTCGTCTCCTTTATTTTCCGGAGTCCCTCCTTGGCGGAGTATGCGCACGAGCACTCGTAGCCTTTGCTTTGGAGTACCGCCTTGGTCACGAACACGAAATCCGAGTCATCGTCAACAATCAGGATTCTCTTCTTCGCTTCCATTTCGCGCCTTCCTTCCTCAGACGGCCGCCAACACCCGTGTGCAGCCTTGGCAACGTGACTGTGAATACACTTCCTTTGCCGGGTTCGCTGGTCACGTCGATCGAGCCGGAGTGTGCTTCCACCATTCTCTTCACGATCGCCAGCCCCAGGCCGGTGCCCGCAATCTGTCGGGTCGCCTCACTCTTAGCACGAAAGAATTCGTCGAAGACGAAAGGGATATCGGTCTTCGTTATACCTATCCCGGTGTCGGAGACGTCGATGAACAGATGTTTCGCGCTGTATCTTGCACTCACAGCCACCTTGCCACCGTGCCTGTTATACTTTATTCCGTTGTCGATCAGATTGGTGAATACCTCCTGCAGAAGTTCCTTGTCCCCCCGGATAAAGAGCTGATCGTCGGGAATCTCCAGGCTGAGACCGACTCCCTTGGCCATCGCGAGAGGTTGCATGAAGTCCACCGTCTCGATAAGAACCGCAGCGAGGTCCAATGATTCGAAGTTCTTCCGAAGCGTTGCGCCATCCACCTCGGCCATCTTCAGCCAGTCGTTGATCATTTCGAGGAGTGCGCGGATTCGTGTGCGTACCTGTTCCATGATGCGTCTCTGTTCAAGCGGATCAGTGACAAAATCGCCCAGAATCAGATCGAAGTAACCCTGGACGGCGGTCAGCGGGCTCCGAAGCTGATGGGATACAATGCTGACAAGAAGCTCTTTCGCTTTTTCCTTCTGGTGCTGGACTGCTGCGGATTCAAGGGCCTGGCGCCGTGTTTCCAGTCCTCGTCGGGTGATTGACCGGAGTTCCTTTGGCGTGAAGGGCTTTGGTACGAAATCGTATGCGCCCCTTTTCATAGCGGCTACCGCGTTCTCCGTACTCGGGTATCCTGTGATCACTATGGGTACAATGGTTGGATCGATCTCTCTTATCTCCTCAAGGACCTCGATGCCGTTGCGGCCGGGCATGTTGAGGTCGATCAAAGCTATGTCGGGTTTGAGTTCCCGGACCTGCCTGAGGCCGCTTGCCCCGTCTCCTGCAGTACTGACATGGTACTCGCTACCAGCGAATATGCGGGAGCAGGACTCAAGCATCCCCTTATCATCGTCGATTACAAGTATCGTTGGAGTCTTCATGGCACTTTCGCCTATATGCAAACTTCGTGACAAATCAGCGGGTACGGGTCAGCACGTGCGTGTATCCACTTGGGACATAATGGGTTACAGCGTCAAAATTCTGTCCGAATGAAGGCGCTTACCGGCGGTGGGACTGCCGGCTTCCGGGGAATTCCGCCTCAGTCGTGGGGAGTTTCTCCCCGGTCCGGGATGCCGTACTTCTTGATTCTTGCTCGGAGGGTCTTGCGGTCGATTTCGAGCAGAGCGGCCGCTTTGGTCTTATTATAAGTGCACTCCTCGAGGATCTTGGTCAAATGTTCCTTTTCCAGCGAGGCAAAGGACGGATCCCTGGTGCCCGGCGTCTCCCCGATCGGGTAGTAAAAGAGGTCGGAAGGACCTATAATGTCTCTCTTTGCCAGTACCACGGCGCGCTCGATAGTATTCTGCAATTCGCGTACATTCCCCGGCCAGTCATATCTGCGGAGTTCTTGCATGGCCTCACGTGACATGCCCTTTATCTTCTTGCTCTTCTTCCGGCTGCACTTGTCGAGGAAATATGCTGCCAACAAGGCGATGTCATCCTTCCTCTGCCTCAAAGGCGGAAGATAAATGGGTATGACACTCAATCGGTAAAACAAGTCCTCACGAAACGTCTCATCCTTTATGGCGAGCCCAAGATCCTTGTTTGTAGCAGAAACGATTCTCACCTCTATCTTGACAGTCTGATTGCTGCCGACCCTGGTGATTTCTCTCTCCTGAATTACCCGCAGGAGTTTTCCCTGGGTGTTCATATCGATATTGCCTATTTCATCGAAGAATACAGTCCCTTCGTTTGCTAACTCGAGTTTTCCTTTCCTTGAGAAGACCGCTCCGGTGAAGGCGCCTCGAACATGGCCGAATAGCTCGCTTTCGAACAGAGTTGGCACAATGCCGCCACAGTCTACAACTACAAAAGGCGTATCCTTCTGCGCGCTATGATAGTGGATTGCCCGGGCTACCACATCCTTGCCGGTGCCGCTTTCGCCGGAAATCAGAACAGTGCTGTCAGTGGGTCCCACCCTTCTTATCAATTCCTTTATCGTGGCCATCGGCTTGCTTTCCCCGATTATCTCATCCAATCCTACATATGCATCCAACTGGTCACGAAGGTAGATGTTCTCTGCCGTAAGGCGTCGTTTTTCAGCCGCCCTGCGAACGACTGCTCGTAGTTCATCGGGTGTAAAAGGTTTGGGAACGAAGTCATATGCTCCCAGTTTCATTGCTTGCACGGCCGACTCAACGGTGGCGTAGCCGGTAATCACAATCACGATTGTATCGGGGCTGTCACTTTCTATCCTTTTCAGAACATCCAAGCCGTCCATACTCGGCAGTTTCAGGTCAAGAACGACTATGTCAAACACCTCGCGTTTCATCAATTCAAGGCCTTCAGGCCCGTCTCCCGCAACTTCCGTGCTATACTTGCTCCGGGACAGTACCTGACGGCAGGAATCGCGTATGATCTTGTCGTCGTCAATGACCAATATGCTCAAGTTTTCAGGCATAGAACCTTCGATCCTCGACCGGTCTTCGTCCTGGCGGCACCTACGGAGTCACCTTTACAAGGTTTTTCAGGTCGGTTTCGAGATCTGTGGGTGCGACCACGAACAACCACCCCTCAGCATAAGGGTCTTTGATCAGAGAGGAGTAGTCAGCCCCGGATTGGTCGTTTATCGCAGTGACTACTCCACAGACAGGTGCCCATAGTTTGTGGACATGACCACGGGAATCATGCAATCTCGCGCAGACCTCTCCCTGATATCGCGTAGCGCCTACTTCTGGAAGCTCAATGGAGATCACTCTATCAATGGTCCGGAGGAAGAGGTGGTGGACCCCGATCCGCACCCTGTGATTTTCTTCAACAGCGGCCCAAGAGTTTTCAGGCATGCAGTAGATACCGGGAGGAGGGGTAATCTTCTGAGTCTCATGATAGCGTTTACTCTTGATGGCCCGGGATACCAGACTACGCAGTTCATCCGGAGTGAATGGCTTGGGAATATAGTCAAAAGCGCCTAGCTTTGTGGCCTCAACCGCAGATTTAATGGACGGGTACCCCGTAATCATTATGACCTTGGTTTCGGGCCTATCCCTCGTCACTGTTCTCAGAAGATCCATACCGCTCAATCCCGGCATCATCAGGTCCGTAATGACGACATCGTATGGCGACCTTGCCTGTTTCTCAAGGGCCTCCTCACCGCTGAGCGCCATTTCGACCGTGTAATCTTCGATAGCCAGCGCACTCGAAACGCTCTGACAGACAGGTAACTCATCGTCCACGACCAGAATCCTAATTGGTTTTCCCATTGTTGCTCACCTCCCTATAATCTTTGGGTCTCACGAGCCGCATCATTCTCCGATGCCTGAGATCAGATAGGTGTCCTTTCTCCCGCTTCACAGTTGCAGGATCATGCGGGTTCAATCGCGCTTATGGGGAGAGTGACCGTGACGATTGTCCCTATCCCCACCCTGCTTTGAATGTCGATCTTTCCCTTATGTAGTTCCACAATTCCATAGCTGACGGCAAGACCCAGCCCTGTGCCACCCGTTTCCTTGGTACTGAAAAACGGATCAAATACCCTTACCAGCACGTCATCGGGTATGCCGCAACCGGTGTCCTCGAATTCAATGTTTACGGACTGCTTATCTCCCGAGAGCCGCGACCGAATTGTGAGTGTTCCACCCTCAATCATTGCGTCGAGCGCATTCAATATAATGTTCGTGAAAACCTGCTTCATCTTGTTCATGTCTATGATCATCGTGGGCAGATTGTCGCCCGGATCCAGCCGGATGTTGACTCGCTTAGCCATAACGTGGCTTTTGAGGAGCAGAAGGGTCTGATCGATCAGGTGGTTGACATTGACAGGTCCCAACCTGGGGGCGGTCTGTCTGGAGAACTCTAGTAATCCCCTTACGATCTCGCTGCACCTTGTGGTTTCGTCGATGATCAACTTGAGATTCCCGTCAAGATCCTCTTTGTCCTTCAGATTTTCCACTGCAAGATGGCTATTGATCAGAATAGAAGTCAGGGGATTGTTTATCTCATGTGCTATCCCGGCAGCCATCTTGCCTAGCGAGGTCAGCTTCTCCGTTTGAACAAGCTGATCCTGTGCCTCCTCGAGTTTCTTGGTCCGCTCGAGGACCTGCTCCTCAAGTTTTTGGTTCAGCTCGACATAGTCGGCGGTGGTCTTCTCCAGTTCTTCTGTCATTGTGTTGAAAGACCTGGCGAGCTGGCCGAGCTCGTCATCGGAGGTAACCTTGACCCTGTAGGCAAGATATCCCCGCGCGATCCTCTCAGTCGCATGCAGGAGCCTTCGCAGCGGGCTTACAATACTCGACGTAGTGAAGTACACGACAATCGACAGGAGAACGACGGTTGCCACCGCGATGCCTGAAAACGTGAGTACAACGCGGTTCCTGAGATCGGTGTACGGGGCCTCGAGCAGCCCGACGTATAGCATACCGATAATCTCTCCCCTGATGCTCTTGAGAGGCTCATATGCGGTTATATACCAATCGTTAACAACAAAAGCCCTGGCCATCCACGGTGCCCCCTTGATGATGACCTGGTTATACACTTCTTCTGAGACCCTGGTCCCAATGGCACGCGAGTTACTTGAATCGAGCACGTTCGTGGATATGCGGAGGTCTCCCTGGAAGATCGTTACTGTACCTGTGTCTCTGCCCTTATACGTCTCACCCTGGTAAACAACGGCCTTCACGGCGTCGACAATCTCATAGTTGCGATTCAGCAGTGTGGCGCCATAAAGAACCCCTATTAACGTGCCATCATAGTCAAATACAGGAGCGGCGGCCTTGCAGGCTATCCCCGAGGTTTCTTCATCTTCCGGCCTGGGCCTTGCCCTCGGTGTCGGAATAATTCCGATATGGGCACGCTCCATCAAGTCGGTTCCCTCTTTCTCCAGCTCTTGGCTGGTAACGATTTGTGTTCCGGCGACCAATTCTTCCTTGACCAGAGCCTCTGTAAGAATCTCGTCGCCGGTCGGAGCATCATGGCGGACTTCTGGGTTTCGTGCTCTGAAGACAACTACGCCATCCTTGTCGGTGATCGTGAGAATGTCCAGACCCTCGGTCTCCCGGATCTTCATCAGCTCGTTCTCCATAATCTCCGGGTTGTTGCCGGTAAGACCCTGTCTAAGGAAGAATCTGATGGATGTCAGGCGCACAACCTCGCTGATCCGATCCACCCGATGTGTGTATATCTCCCTTGCAGAATTGAGGTCGGTGCGGACCTTCTCCTGTGCACGTCCTATGATTTCGTCACCGATCATCTGGGTCCCTACCCATACAGTGACGATGCCGCTGGTGGCGATGACGGCCACGAAACTGACTATCAACTTGGTTCTCAGTGAGTGCTTCATGTCTGCACTTCTCGGGCCGCGAGTCCAAGTATCCGGTTGGATATTCCCCTGAGTGCCTGTGTTGCTGAATCGTCCCCGGCATTAACGACGACTTCGCCCGCTCCGACTGCTCGATTGAGTTCAGTGCTGAAGCAGATCTTGCCCAGGAGCGGGACACCGTTGATTGACAGGTATTCCTCGATTGCCAGGGTGACCTCTGTATTCAGGTCGTACTTGTTTATCACCGCGGCTGTTCTTATGCCAATCTGCTGCACAAGGCGTATCAGCCTGCGCAGATCGTTAATCCCGGACACAGTGGGCTCAGTTACCACCACGGCGAGCGAGACCCCTTCAACCGCAGCAACTACGGTGGCCCCTATACCGGCAGGCCCATCGATTATTATGTGTCTCCGTCCCTCGCGACCCGCTATCTTGCTGGCCTCTCGCCGGAGGATTCTGACGAGTGTTTCAGTGTTCTTCCGGGCAGAAGTCAGGTGTGCATGAACAAATGGCCCCAAGTCCCAACTCGACACACACCAAGCACCTGCGCGTGCGTCTTTCATGAGGATGGCGTCTTCGGGGCACACCATAGTGCATACGCCGCACCCCTCGCAGGACAAAGCGTCTACGGAATACGACCAACCGGCAGGTATGTCTATTTCTCTTATCGCACCGAAGCGGCATGTTCTGAAGCAATCTCCGCAACGTGTGCAAAGCTCGCCGTCCATAACAGCTGTCTTCTCGCCGAAGAACGCGTGTTCGCTCATGAGATTGGGTTTCAGCAAGAGATGCATGTTCGGGGTATCGACATCACAATCAGCCACCACACTGCCCGGAGTGCTCTTGGCAAGGGATGCCGCGAGTACCGTCTTCCCGGCACCCCCCTTACCACTTATAACGGCGATCTCGGTCGGCTTTCCCATATCGTCCTCTCAACTCTTGCATACATGTCCCAAAACGCCTCATCCCACGAGGAGGCCACCTCGGTGAGAGGGATGCCCCTGGAGCATAAGGAGGCGATCTCCCGCCGGAAAGGTATACGCAGAATTATGGGAATGTCCATCTCAGATGCATATTGCTCAATGTTGGAGCTCCAAGCCTCATCCTTGTTTATGACGATCCCGGTGGGGACGCCGATCTCACCGGCGAGCCTTACGGCGATTCTAAGGTCGTACAACCCAAACGGTGACGGCTCCGTGACCAAAATGCAGTAGTCACAGTCTTTGATAGTCGCGATCACTGGTGAGACAGTCCCCGGACCGGAATCCAGTATCGTAGGTAAGTCGCCACGCGCTATAGATTTCAGTCCACGTATTATGGGAGTGACCATATGGCGCCCGACGTCAAGGACACCTCTGTGGAAGACCACATTTTCTCTTCTCCCGCTTTCTATCACACCGATACGCTTCTTCTTCTCGGTGATGGCACCGGCATGACACGCAAGGCTGCAACCACCACAGGCATGGCAAAGGTCGCTGTAATGCTCGGCTACCCCCGATACGACGCTGACTCCCCCGAACTGGCAGACAGACTGACAGTCACCACACCCGGAGCATTGAGACGCAGCGATCTCAGGAAAGTCTATGGTCAGTGGAGTTGAACTCTCGATCTCGGGCTTGAGAAACAGGGCGGCGTCGGGTCCCTCGACGTCGCAGTCGACCAGCTGGACTTCCGGCATCTCCCTCATAAGTGTCATCACGAGCGCCGTCGCCACCGTGGTCTTCCCGGAGCCTCCCTTTCCACTGGCAATGACTATCCTGGAGGTGCTCATTTGGCTTCTGCCTTGTCCAGCGTCAGTTGCCCTGTCTGCGTAGAGAGACTCTCACCGGAGTGAGACGGCCGAGATTCGGGACTATCGCCGGGTGATGAGAGGACGGCGGCAGGCTTCGTGTCCTTGGAACATGGGTTGAAATCGACGTTGCGGACACCGTGGTGGAAAAACGCAAAGGCCAGGGGCATTAGAAGTATCAGCTTCTCATCCACTTGAGTCACCTGCTTCTTGCGTTCGTGCGGCGACCTATTCCCATACGATGTTCGCTAGACCAGATGCGACAGCTTAAGGCTCTCCAATCGCTTTGATGCGTAATCGCGGATGTCCTTAAAGACAGCGATTATCTTCTTCTCATTCATCAGCGGAGTCTCCGAGTAGAAATACATGCTGACCGACTCGGTAGGAGCCAGAGCACCATCCATCAGCCTTATGACCTGGGCTACGCTGATCTTTGACGCCGGCTTGGCAAGAGCGTAGCCTCCGCGTGCTCCTCTTCGAGTCCGCAGATATCGATTCTGCCTGAGAATCATAAGAAGGTGCTCCAGATACTTCTTCGAGATGTCGTGCTCCCGGCAGATATCCTCGATCTTGACATAGGTATTCTTTCCGGCCCGGGCTATGTAGATCAGTGCCAGCAGCGAATACTCACTCTTGGTAGTCAGTCTCACTTGTCCCCCTAGTCTCTTATGTCCATAGACATTATAGAGTACAGTTGTGCCTGCGTCAAGCTATTTTTCCACAATGAGCACTCCGACCGTTAAGCCCTAAACCATCAGTGGTCGCAGATGTTCTCACCTGCCGCCAGGGTACCCTTGAGATAAGCCGAAACGACATCTTTGGGGTCTTCGGGTGGTGCCCCGCAGACTACGGTAATGCCCGAGCTCTCAAAGGCTGCGATTGCCCGCCCTCCCAGTCCGCCGGCGATAACTACACCGACCCCCTGTTCCTTGAGCCACGAAGGAATGACCCCTGGGGCATGGGGTGGCGGTGTAAGATCCCGCTGGCCGATTATCTTGCTCCCCTCGACATAATAGATTGCGAATCGTGTGCTGTGGCCGAAGTGTGTACTCAGGCGATCACCGTCTAGAGGCAGAGCGATGCGCTGAACCGCAGCTCCCTCCAAATGGGAAGCTTCGTGTCCGGCGGGCAAGGTCTTGCCGGCGTCATTGTCCGGTTCCGCCGCCGGTTCGGGGACCTCAGGTCCGGATGTGGCCGGCGCCGCTTTAAGAATGCTATCGGTTATAGCCTTGAGGGATTGCTTGAACGGGTCGGATGCGATGCTTGCCAGTGAGCATGCTCCCGCGTCACATGCATCCACAACCTCAGGTACGATAGGTATCCGTCCAAGAAATGGAACCCCGGCCTCGGCTGCAAGAGCCTCGGCGCCGCCGCTCTTGAAGATGTCGGCCTTCTCGCCGCAATGTGGACATATGAAACCCGACATGTTCTCGATCACACCGAACACGGGTATATTGAGCTGGCGACAGAACGATATCGACTTCTCAACATCAACGAGGGCGATCTCCTGCGGAGTTGCTATGACGATAGCACCGTCAAGCCCGGGTATCAGCTGGCAGACCGACAGGGGTTCATCTCCCGTACCGGGGGGAGAGTCGATTATCATGTAGTCCAGAGGGCCCCACTCCACATTCCCGAGAAACTCCTCTATGATTCCCATCTTCATTGGGCCGCGCCAGATCACTGCATCCTTACTCGACCTGAGGAGAAAACCGATCGACATGACACTCAGGTTCTTGGAAAACGGGATGGGCATTATGGTTTCACCCGCTGCAGTCACACGACTATCCTCAAGCCCAAGCATCTTGGGAATGCTCGGTCCATGAATGTCCGTGTCCAGCAGTCCCACGGAGTTCCCATCGGCGGCAAGTGAAGCTGCTACGTAGGCAGCGACAGTACTCTTACCCACGCCCCCCTTACCACTTATTACAATGAACTTGTGCTTGACCTGTGCCATCCTCTCTTCGATTCTCAGCTTCCGCTCCTCGTGCGATTGTGTTCTCTCCTTGAAGTCGCGGCCTGTTGCCGCGTCGCCGGCCACCGATACCATGGTCAACCTCCCATCCTTAGCGGGTCCTAGCTCCCTGCCCTGTGTGAATTGATCTGGTTATCCAGTCCGCGATACGCTTTATCTCACGGGCTGCCTCTGAGTCAGAATACTCGACAATCGTCTTCCCGGCGGCAATCGCTTTGTTGACTTGCCCATCAAACCTGATCTTGCCGGCAAGAGGTATCTTCTGTTCTTCCAGGAATCCCTGTATCTGTGTGCACATCTCACTATTAAGGTCATACTTGTTTATGACTACGGCGGTCCTGAGTTCAAAATGCTTGGTGAGTCCGAGGATCCGCTTGAGATCATGGAGCCCCGACAGCGTGGGCTCCGTGACTATGACAGCAAGATCCGCCCCGGCAATCGATGCTATGACAGGACAGCCTATGCCCGGAGGACCGTCGATCAGGACGAATGTGGTCCTGTCTGCAATGGCGGTACACCTTGCCTCCCTTCGTACAACCGTCACGAGTTTTCCTGATGTCTCCTGCGCGACGCCCAACCTGGCGTGGATCATCTTGCCGAAGCGGGTCCGGGATACGTACCAGTTACCGGTGGGCGCATCCCCGAGGTCTATCGCACCTGAAGGACAGTTCCATGCACAAACCCCACATCCCTCACAGGCAAGGCCGTCAATCGAGTAAGCCCGGGCCTTGCCGCTGATCTCCTCGTTCACCGCTCCAAAGCGGCAGACCTCAGCACACGTAGCGCAGGAAATGCAGGTATCGGGGTCGATCGAAGCGACTTTGGATCCTGAGAAAACCTCATGCCTCACTATCGTCGGCTCGAGGAGCAGGTGCATGTCGGGGGCGTCAACATCGCAGTCCGCCACGACCAGATCGTCTATAAGAGCAGCCAGAGAAGATGCAAGAACGGTCTTTCCCGTGCCCCCCTTGCCGCTTACGACGACTATTTCGATTGGTTTTGCCATATCTGTCTCCCAATACCCTCATAGAGATGAAGGAAGTCCTCATCCCAGTGCCCATCAGCCTCGTTGAGCGGTACACCGTTGGAGTAGAACACTGCGATATCTCTGCTTAGGGGGATTTTCATGACAATCGGGATATCGTTTTCTGAAGCATACTCCTCGATGTGCGTGCTCCAGGTGTCATCTTTGTTTATGACCACGCCCATTGGAATGCCGAGTGCTTTCACCACTTCGACCATCAGGTTGAGGTCGTAGAGTCCGAAAGGCGTGGGCTCGGTTACAAGGATGCAGTAGTCACAGTCTTTGACTGTGGCGATCACAGGGCATGCGGTTCCCGGTGGCGCATCAAGTATCGTAAGAGCATCATCGGTGGCTTCGCCCCTGAGCGCGCGTATGACCGGTGTCGCCATAGGCTCCCCTACATTGAGTACTCCCCTGAGGAAGTGCACATTGTCCCGGCTTCCGGCGTCGATCCTGCCGATCACCTTTGCTTTTTCGGTTATGGCGTCATCCGGGCACACGAGCCTGCATCCACCACACGCATGGCAAAGGTTTTCAAAGATCAGTGCCTTCTCACTGACCACCGCGACGGCGTTGTATTCACATATCTCACGGCACCTGCCACACCCTGTGCACTTGCCTGAGTCCACTTCCGGGATAGATACGGTGACCGGCTTGCTCTCGGTCAGAACCGGCTTGAGCAGCAGTTCTGCGTTTGGCTCCTCAACATCGCAGTCCAGAAACTGGAGCCGGTCCACCTCTTTCCTAAGCGCCAGAGCAAGGGCCACGGCCACCGTGGTCTTTCCCGTACCGCCCTTCCCGCTGGCGACTACGATCTTCATGCTCATTTCCCCCGGTTTCTCTCAAGTTCATCGATTCTCTGGTGAATCCGGTCAAGCTCCGTCCTCAAATCCGATGCCTGACCCCGGAGGTCACTGAGTTCATCACCGGAACCGGCTGCCCCTGTATACCCCGGATCTATTCTTGAGCTGAGAATGCCCCCGAAGCCCATTCCCATACCTCTTCTCATGCCTCTGCCCGTTCCTCTTCCCATACCTCTCCCCGTCCCGCGTCCCATGCCCCCGCCGCCCATACCTCTTCCCGCACCTCGCCCCATCCCGCCACCCATGCCACGTCCCATCCCATCATCCGCACCGGGCTCAGTCTGCCCGTCGGGAGTGCCCTGTGCACCTCCCGGGTCGACCTGGGGTCCACCCCTCGATCCGAACTTCTCGGCCACACTGGGTGCCTGGCTTGGGGAGATCTCACCTTTCTTGTACAATTCAACGGCTTCCCGTACCGTCCCCCCAACACCCACACAAACCGGTATTCCGGCTGCCTGGAGCGTCTGAAAGGCATTGGGGCCGCAGTTTCCGGTCAGCACGACACCTACGCCTTTTTCAGCAATGAGTTGGGCGCTCTGGATTCCGGCGCCGCCGGAAGCCATGATGTTCGGGTTCTCGATCGTTTCAAACTCCATCGTGTCAGTATCAACGACAATGATGTACTGACATCTGCCAAATCGCGGATCCATCTCAGCATCAAGTCCTTGTCCGGTTGACGAAATAGCGATTTTCATCTTTCCCACCTCCTCATGTGGTCTAATAGGCATTGTCCGTGCCGGAGTCCATAACAATCGGCTATGCTTCTAATTGCTTATATAATAAGATGTTAAGAATGACGACATACCGTTGAGTATGTCCGTGCTCTGAGATTGGCGTACCATGATGAAACGGCCGTTTCGATATGGTACAAGTGTGCGCGGTCGACTTCTTTGTCAAGCCGGTGGCAGATCAGATCCGAATCAGTCAGGGGAGTGGGTCAGACCGTACTTCTTGATCTTGCGCCAGAGTGAGCTCCGGCCTATGCCCAGGCGGCGGGCAGCCTGACTTCGATTGCCTTTACACCTCTTGAGCATATCCGTGACCGCGGCTTTTTCCATTTCTTCAATTGAGCCTGCCGAGGCCATCCCGCTTGCGGCATGCGGCGTGACTTCGACCAGTTCCCGTGGCAGGTGCTCCGGCAGGATTGTGTCACCGCGGCAATGGACGAACGCGTGACCGATCGCATTCTCCAGTTCCCGGACGTTCCCCGGCCAGACATGGTCTATCAGCACATCCATCGCCCCCTGGGATACCTGTCTCACGTGTTTTCCTGTGTCGGCATTCAACTTCTCTACGAAGTGATCGACGAGGAGTGGAATGTCTTCATCGCGCTCTCTCAGCGGTGGAAGATTGATCGCAACCACGTTGATTCTGTAGTAGAGATCCTCCCTGAACTCGCCCCTACCTATAAGCTCTTTGAGATTCCTGTTTGTAGCAGACACGAGCCTGACATCCACTCCCTT
The DNA here is from genome assembly GCA_043810925.1 of Candidatus Eiseniibacteriota bacterium. GTDB lineage: Bacteria > Arandabacterota > Arandabacteria > Arandabacterales > Arandabacteraceae > Arandabacterum. Next base: position 32,259 of record JBDRNT010000161.1, on the reverse strand, counting down.
TGTCTGGCTGTCTCCAACTCTTTCAAACTGTTTGGTCTCAAGTACTCTGAGGAGCTTGACCTGAATTGCCGGGCTCACCTCCGCGATCTCATCGAGGAACACTGTTCCCCCATCGGCTCTTTCGAATCGGCCCTTCCGGTCCGCGATTGCTCCCGTGAAAGCCCCCCTCACATGGCCGAAGAGCTCGCTTTCAAGCAAGGTCTCAGGCAATGCGGCACAATTCACAACAACGAAAGGCTTATCAGCCCGCGGGCTTTCGTAGTGTATGGCTCTGGCGACCAGCTCCTTGCCGGTTCCTGTATTGCCCTGGATCAGGACGGTCACATTGGTGGGGGCCACAGACTTTATCAGCTGGTACACATCACGCATCTTGTGGCTCTTGCCTATGATGTTCCTGAACGAGTACTTCCCTCTGAGCTCCTCGGTGAGTGTCTTGACCGTCGAGAGGTCTCTGAACGTCTCCACGGCGCCGATCACGTCACCGGTCTCATCACGGAGCACTGCCGTAGACATACTCACAGGCACCTTCACCCCGTTCTTTGTTGTCATTTCCATCTCAACGCCGGTCACCGGTCTGCCGCTCACCAGCATCTGTCTTACCGGGCAGATCTGGTCACAGCCTTTGCTTCTGAATATGTTCTTGCAGGGCTTACCGAGAACCTCCTCCGCACTATAGCCGGTTATCGCTTCGGCCGACTTGTTAAAGGATGTCAGGGTCATATCGGTGGACAGCGTGAAGACCCCATCGGCAATGCTGTTTATGATTGCCTCCGAACGTTCTTTCTCTCTGATGATCTCATGGCTGAGCTCAGTCAACTCAATTGCCATCTCCATCATCTCATTGAGATTACGAAAGACGACGACTGCGCCAACAATCGTGCCGTCACTTCCCCGGAGCGGTGAGGTGTTGACCGCGACTTCTATCTCACAATCATCTCTCGTGCATATATGACACCGGCAGTTGGATAAGACCACTCCCGTTTCGAAGGTTCGTCGGGCGGGGCATGCGATCTCACAGGTGCTCGATCGAAACACCTCCTGGCAGGTCTTACCGACAATCTCACTGGTCATGAAACCGGTTATGCGTTCGGCACCCTCGCTAAAGGCGACTACCGTTCCTCCGCTATCCAGCACCATGACGCCGTCGATCAGATGGACAAGATCCAGCGCTCCAGGTCCCTTGCTTCTGTCTTCACGCATTGAATCATCTCCCCATAATTCGGTGCCAGTTTGGTAATTACCGCCGACAGTCGCACCGGCAGACTGTCATGGAATTACTGTACCACATTGAAATGCCAGTCTCATTTTGATACATCACTCATCATAACCGTAATACCGTCAGAGTCACGACTTCCATCATACTCCCTTACTATATAAGCAAATAACATAATATTCCCCGGATTGCAATCTGGCATGATTGATGCCCCCTACCTGGGAGTGTGGAGAGGGTAGGGATGGGTAGGGTTGTGAGGTCGGCAATCTTGTCATTGGTGAGAGGAGGTAAGTCATGCCAGGGTTTGACCGAACGGGCCCGAGGGGCCTGGGTTCGAGAACGGGCGGCGGCTTTGGCCTCTGCGGTCCTGGCGCAGGTCGCTCACAGGGGGGCTACGTGCCCGGAGTCGTGTATGGCGTGGGTCGTGGTGGAATCCCCTGGGGTTGTGGCCGCGGACGGGCATTTGGTGGTGGCCGTGGCAGGTGGCGGAGAGTAGGGGTCGCATATGCGGTGGCCCCGTACGGAGGTGGAGTACCATATTCTGCCGCAGCGCCCGTTGGAGAGAAAGCGTTCCTGGAGAGTGAGATCACTAACCTCGAGCAGCAACTCGCCGCCGTTAAGAGCAGATTGGCGGAGATGGGAGCGGAATCGGCTGAAGAGTAATAGGAAGGTAACCGCACAGGAGCGGTCTGCAGCCGGCGAACAGCGCATTGCCGGTGGCTCCGGGGACGGGCATGTCAACTGCCTGATGTGTGGTGGTCGGAATCCCTGGTCTCTGGGTCTGCGTTTCGAGGTCCGAGACACAGGCAAGGTGTGGTCCCGGTTCGAGGCACACCCAGGGCTTCAGGGATACGACGGGATTCTGCATGGTGGTGTTATCAGCGGGCTGCTGGATGCGGCCATGACACACTGCCTGTTTCATCACGGCGTACGGGCAGTCACTGCGGACCTGCATGTCCGCTTTCTTAGAGCAGTCCCGTGCGACGCTCTGCTTGAGGTGACAGCGTGGTTGCTTTCCGTGAAGCCTCAGCTTTATCGTGTGGCGGCAACGCTGGTGTATGAAGGAAATGTCATGGCCAGTGCCAAGGCCAGGTTCACGCAGGCTCCGCCGCGTCAGTGACCAGGTGCGAGCGACAGCAGGCGGCTGGGATCTATGAAATTGAGATCAAACCTGCAAGCCTCATCGCCGAGGCAGTGTCCCGGTCAACTTATGGTTCCCTTAATGTATTCCCTGGTCAGCTCCTGCTGGGGATGTTCAAAGATGTCTCGTGCAGGCCCGTGCTCGACCAACGTGCCGAGGTAGAGGAATAGAACGTAGTCGGCAAGCCTCATCGCCTGTCGCAGGATATGGGTGACGATAACAATCGTGTAGTCTTTCTTAAGCTCGAGGAACCTCTGTTCGATGCGCTGACTCGACCTCGGGTCGAGGGCCGAGGTAGGCTCATCACCGAGGACAATCTCAGGTTCGACAGCCAGTCCTCGGGCCAGGCACAGGCGCTGCTGTTGGCCAACCGAAAGATCTGATGCCGGAGAGTGCAATCTGTCTTTGACCTCGCCCCACAGGCTTGATTGCTTGAGGTAATGCTCGACGATGCGGTCCAGTTCTTTCCTCTTCCTGGTCCCGTGGATCCTCGGGCCGTAGGCGACGTTATCATAGATCGACATCGGCAGCGGGTAGGGCTTCTGTGAAAGCAGTCCCATCTTCTTCCTTATGCGTGTGACTTCGGTTCCCGGATCGAATATGTTCTCGCCGTCCAGGAGAACCTGACCGGAGACCTTCACTCCATGGACCGAGTCCACAAGGCGATTGAAGGACCTGAGGAGTGTGGACTTGCCGCAGCCGGAAGGTCCGATTATCACGGTTATTTTCCTGTCCGGGATGTCGACGTTGATGTCCTTCAGTGCCTGCTCACGCCCGTAGAATACATTGAGGTTCCGAACGCTGATGTGTGATCTGAACTTCATGGCAATCTCCTATTTGACTATGTGCCTGGTGAACTTGCGTGAAAGCGTCCTCGCTGCGAGGCTTATTATTAGGATCAGTACTGTCAGCACGAGTGCCGAGGCGTATGCCCGCTCCTGAACCTCGGGTATCGGAGTCCCGAGCTGGAAGAAGATTGCCAGAGGCAGCGTCGCAGCCGGCCGCAACAGCGAATACGGTATCGAGTCCGTGAATCCCGCTGTGAATATGACGGAGGCGGCATCGCCGATTCCCCTGCCGAAGGAGATGAGTATCGCCGTGAGGATTCCCGGCAGTGCTTGTCTGGTGATCACTTTGACGGCGGTTTCCAATCGTGTTGCTCCGAGTGAATAGGACGCTTCATAGAGCTCTCGCGGAACCATTCTGATTACCTCGTCCATGGCCCTGCTCATCATGGGCAGGATCAGGAGCGCTACGGCTATGATCCCGGCCAGGAGGGAGGTTCTGAGTCCAAGAAAGACCATGATCGTGAATCCAAACGCTCCGTAGACAATGGATGGGACGCCCCACAACACATCGAAGGAGAATCGCGTGAATGCCGCCAGGCGCGACGTTTTTGCCGCATACACATTGAGGTACAGGACAACCGAGAGACTGATCAGGATCGCCAGAACGGTTGCTCCTCCTGCCAGGTAGAGCGACCCGACGATCGCATTCAGTATGCCGCCTTCCTTCCCGAGGTAGAACCCACCCTTCGGGGTTTGCGTGACCATTGCCAGATCCATGGCAGGCAGGCCCCTCACAACTACCGTTACCATGATGAGCACAAGTGTTGAGAGGATCAGCAGCGTGGATACAAGCATAAGGGCCCTGAACACTTTTTCCTCTGCTCTTCGCATACCCATTCAGCGTATGCTCCTTTCTACTCTGACAAGGATGATTCGAGATATCACGTTGAAAACGAGGACGACCGACAGCAATACCAGAGACGCCAGCAGCAGTGCCGAATCGTAAAGGGGCACAGACAACATCTCCCCATAGTTATTAGCGATCAGTGCGGGGAGGGGATATGCCGGGTCGAAGACCGACGAAGGAACCTTCGCGACGTTCCCTGCCACCATGAGAACGGCCATAGTCTCCCCGAACGCCCGTGACAGCCCCAGGACGATGGCGGCAATCACACCCGGCATGGCTTTGCGCATGACCACATGCTTGACGGTCTGCCATTTCGTCGCGCCGAGTGCGAGGGAAGCTTCCCTGACCTCATACGGCACGGACTTGAGCACTTCCACCGAAACGTGAATGATTATCGGAAAAACCATGATTGCCAGAACGATGCCTCCGGCCATGACGCTGTACCCGCTGGACATCACTCCGAAGAACGGTCCTATATGGTTCTTGATCAAGGGAACGACTACAAGGACACCCCACATCCCGTATACAACCGACGGGATACCCGCGAGCAGGTCAATCAACGGGCTTGTCCAGGCGCGGACCTTTCGATGGGCATACTCGGAGAGATATATCGCGGTCAGCATGCACAAGGGGACGGCGATAGCGACGGCCACCCCCGTTACCCAGAGCGTTCCCATGATGTAAGAGAAGAAGCCGAATTCGCCCCTCAGGGGATGCCAGGACTGGGAGAATAGGAGCTCGCTCAGGGGTTTCATGGCAAGAATCGGCCGGGACCGCTGATACAGACCAAGGGCCATCATGAATACGAGCAAGCCGGAGAAAACCGTCAGGACCAGCATCAGCTTCCCTGCCAGTCTGTCTCCGAGCAACCTCATGCTCTGCATGATGATTCCTCCCCCGGTACAAGATAATCAACAGTCGGTGTCAACATCATTCACCTTGAAGGTGCTTTATCTCTTCAAGGAGCTTCTCCTCGGTCAAGTTGATGTAGCCGGACTCGTGCACGTACTTCTGGCCGTCGGTCAGCACCCATCTGATGAATTCCCTCACTACCTCGTTCTCCGGGTTGCCTTTGCACACAAAATGAAGGTCTCTGGCCGGCGGTGACGGATACTTACCCGTGGCTATCGCCTTAACGATCCCGTCCCGTGTCAGGTAGAAATCCTCTTCCTCGTCGATCTTACCGTTGCCGTCAGTGTCGATAGGCAGGACTCGTATACCCTGGATCTGGGCCTTGGTCTTGGCATCGTAGGCGTAGTTGATGTTGTTGTAGCCGATCCCCAGCTGATCCTGCCTTACCGCCTGGGCCAGTCCGGGGTCGCCATACACGCCGATTCCGAGAAGGTCCTCCTGTCCCCTGTCCATATACTGAGCCCACGTCCCCGCCGCACCGCAGGCATCGGAGCGGGTGTAGACCTGAATCGGGGAGGAGAGTGGGCGGCCTGTCAGGTCGCCCCAGGTCTTGATCTCACCGGTTGTCCAGATGCCGATGCAGGCCTCCCGCGTGACTCCTCTAGCGAGCAGATCCTTAAGAACGGGGTTGGCATCATTGACCGTCGGTACAACGGCGTCCTTGGTCACCGAGACCCACCAGGCCCCCTTCTTGACCTCCTCGGGGTATATCTGTCGCGAGACCATGCCGATATCCACGACGCCGGCCAGGCAGTCAGCCATACCTTTGCCGGCCCCGCCTGCGCCAATGTCCATCTTCACATCGGGATGGATCTTCTGGAATTCCTCCGCCCATCTTACGGCCATGGGGTAGAGCGCCCAGGCTCCCGAGAAAGTAATCCTCCCCTTAAGCTCGTACGGCTTCGAATCGGCGCCGACCGCTTGGGCCGCCATACCGGCAATCAAGCATGCCGCCAACAGCGTGATACCTATCTTCTTCATTTCACTTGCCTCCAGTCCGTCCTCTAAGGTCTGATTATGAGTGTCGTCTTTAACACGTTGGCGCTACTCCAGTGATCCGACTTCTTCGCGCTCTCGAGGAGATAGCTGATGTCCAGCCTTGTGGTGGTCGACACGGCGAAGTCGAATCCCACGGCCAGCCGGTTCTTGTTGATCTCGCCAAGGTCGAAATCATAGAAGATCTCTTCGCCGACATACGGTCTGAGTCCTCCCGGGGTTCGCTCCGGAAACCTCGCCATCAATCTGTTTCTGTATCTGAGAGACTCATTCTTGTCGATGATCCTGTATGCGAGCCGGCTTCTGTCACCAAGCCGCAGCCCGAGAAATTTCCAGCTCAGAGTGATATCCATGTGCGGTCGGTGCTCGACCTGCCATGACTCACCCTTCATCTGTGTCGCGTGGCGGTAATACGGACCCACCGCCAGCCACTTACGCACCTTCCACTCAATCCCGGTATCGAAGTGGCCCTCATAGTGAGTGGTGAAGTCCTCTCTGCTTCTGACTTCCGGGGCGATTCTGATAGTAAGACCATCAGCCAGCGCCCCCGCGATGTCAACCCCGGCCCAGTGCTCCCAATCACCGGCTCCTACGGCGGTACCTACAACCAATGCCGCTATCCAGATCCCGGCGAGTGCTGCTGCCTTCCTCATGCCACATCACCTCCTCGTTGTTTGGAAGTCTATGTTGCCCATCGACTACATAGACTTATGTGGTCAAAAAAACGACAACGCTATTCTATGTTGCCTATCGACTTAGTAGACATTATATCATGAGCATTTTCATTTGTCAATAGATTCGTGATATATCTGAAGGGTAAGAGGAAAGAGGGAGTGTGTCACGACCACCTTGCCGTCGCAATCCCCGTCCTGGTCCATGAAGTCGCTTATTCTGTTAAGATCCTCCTTTACCTGGAGGGTCGCTCTCCTGAGTGCGTTGACGCACATTGAATGTGCTGCCCCCTTGGTCATATCACCTGCTCCGGAGTCCGCACCACGTATGGAACCGACTTGCGAATTCTTGATCTGAAGACTAAGATACAAATCGAATGTGGTGTGTTTGGTCACGTAGAGGCATCTATAGGGTGCATGCATTCAGGTCTATATGCCCGAGGTACTAGACGGTTGAGAAAGTCGATGTTTGTATCTGATCTCCATGGCAGGCTAGATAGGTATGCTAATCTCTTCCGGGTAATTGAGCAGGAAAGACCGGAAGCGGTGTTTCTCGGCGGTGACCTGCTGCCTTCCAGTCTGACGGCTTTACAGACCGACGGATCCCTGCCGGACGACTTCATAAAGGACTTCATGATCCCGGCCCTGTCGGATATAAAGACTGCTTTGGGGACCGATTATCCACGCGTTCTTGCGATCCTTGGCAATGACGACCTGCGAGCGGAAGAGGAGGGGATGCGTGCCGGTGAGGAAAGGGGAGTGCTGGAATATGTCCAAGGCCGCAAATCCTCTCTGGGTAGACATACGGTTTACGGCTACTCGTTTGTGAATCCCACACCGTTTCACCTGAAAGACTGGGAACGCTACGATGTGTCACGATATGTCGACCCGGGATGTGTGTCCCCTGAAGAGGGTCGACGCTCACTGGAGGTGTCGCGCAGTGAGAAGAGATATTCCACGATTAAGGAGGATCTTGATAACCTTGTTAGTGGAGATGACCTTACAAACGCGGTTTTCCTGTTCCATGTGCCCCCGTATCAGACCAAGCTCGACCGGGCAGATCTTGACGGCAAGTTGGTCGAAGGTGTTCCCCTGGACCTTTATGTGGGGAGCATCGCGGTCAGACGGTTCATAGAGGAGAAACAACCCCTATTGACTCTCCATGGACATGTGCATGAATCCGCCAGGCTCACCGGCTCGTGGAGGGATAAGATCGGGCGGACATGGATGTTCTCCGCCGCCCATGATGGTCCTGAGCTGGCAATTGTAAGATTCAGTGCTGATGATCCTGGTAGTGCTTCGCGTGAACTGATTTAGGCCGGGGGGACCCTTACTTCCGCTCACCCAAAGACAGCCGCCTCGCCGGATCAGTCACTGCTCCTATCTTTGAGGCGTAGCTTGTCTTATTGACAATATCCTCATCGGTTATGATATGGACATCCAGTAGCCCGTCGGTGAGATATCCGGTTCGCAAGTAGTTCACCTGCGCGAGGCTCAAGCTCCATCCTTCAAGCCATATCTCGAGGTTCCTGCGCTGATTATCCGTCCCCTGGAAGTGAACCAGGAGGTCTATGTCGCTCTGAGGACCTGCGGTGGCATTCTTCGTACTGCCGAAGACATAGATCGCCTTGACTCCGAAGCGGTCCGGGTCAATCTGTCGGGCGATGTGCTCAGCCATCTGGAATCTCCAGGCCCAGTAGGTATCCACCGGCCGCTGACTTGCCACTCCCACTTCTGGGGTGGTGCTCAGCCTTTCGCTTGGATCCGCAAAGATCCCGATCGCTTCGTTCAAGTCTGCATTCATAAGAATGCGAAGGACCCTGCCGTCCGATGCCTTTGCGACATCTATCAACCTGACGGTCTCGGAGATACCTTCGAATTCAGGAGCCAGATCCTCAAGTATGTTCGCGGAGCTCCTGAGAAAACGATCATTGAAAACCATACCCTCATCATCGGGATACAGTGGCAGGTAGCGGATGCCGGCTTCGACCAAGTCCTGGAAGAAGTGGGTGCCGAAGGACAGCTCAGGTGTATACTCACCCTTCCTGCGTGCAATCTCTACGAGTACTGCGGTGTTGTTTATGTCTGAATACGTTACGTTGACGCCCAGTTTTATGTCGCCGCGGCTTCCCCACCGTCCGGGCCCCATCAGGATGAACTGACGCTTAGGCAAGAGATTGTTGAGTTTGCTTACCGCGCGTCCTACTTCGACCAGATCGGACCTGTCTGTCAGGTTGCTGTATCCATCCGGGTCGACGAATACGATGTGTGTGATATCGGGAATCCGTCCGTTTGAGATGTACTTGTTGGCCGTGAAGAGGATATCGCGTTCGGGGACATCCTTAGGTATGGGCGATGGGGCGCTGTCCTCGGAGTAGCTCTGTGCACGGCACTGGAGGAGATAGAGATACTTCCCGTCATGAGCGAACTCAATATCAACAGGTGTTTGTAGCTCACGCTCCAAAACCGACAATGCGCTTCTCATCTGAGAAACAAATTTGGTGTTGCCGACAAGCCCGTCAAACGTTACAACCAGATCGTCTCTCTCGTAATCCACACCGATTCCCATGATCTGTCTTGTCTGCTCACCATCGTACATGGATATCATCTGCTCTATTCCCGGTATCTCATTGCCGGCCTTCCTAAGAAGTTCCCTGACATCCACGGTCTCGAAGGCATTGGTCTTGAGGTTTATGACATCGGCCTTGACGGGAGAGTAGCGGACGATCTCATCGGTAGACATGTTAACTCTCAGATTCGGCTGCCCCGGGGCTATCAGGATTGGATAATCGTTTGCAACCCGGTCGACCGCCCGTGTACCCAGCCCCGGTACCAGTCTCACGATTCCATCCTTACGCTCTATACGCGGTGACCATCTGAAGTCATTCCTGCTGAAAGCGACTCCTGCAAAGGAAGGCAGGAAGTAATCACCAACCTTGGTCCCGACGACCTCTTGTATCAAGATCCCCATCTCTTCTGCGAAATCGATCAGGCCCCTCTCGGCACGGTACTCTATAGGGTCCGGTCCGAATGTCGAGGCATACACCTCCGCGATGGCTCCGGTCAGTGCCTCAAGCCTTTGTTTTTTGGTTCCCTGGTTGGATATGAAGATGCTTCGATACTTGCTGGAAAAAGATGCACCAACCCTATCTTCAAGCAGACTCGAACTTCTGACTATGAGAGGACGGTCCTGAAACTCGTCAAGCACCATGGAGAGACCCCGCACGAGCTCCGGAGGAAACCGACAGTTCTTGAAAGACTGGATCACGTGCGGGTACTCCAAGCGCACCCGGCCAATGTCTTTGTACTTCTGCTCGACAACCTCTCCTAGATTGTTGTAACTCAAGAACTCCAACACCGCGTCGGATGCGATATACCAAGTCCTGGGTATCTTTATGTTCCGCAGATCGGGATGATCCTCCGCGGATTCAGATATTATCTGGGCAGCGAGAAGGAGGCCGGCACTCTTGCCACCCAGCTTCCCGTGACTCGCACGAGAGTGAACGAGGCGTTTGAGGATCTCGGTGAAGTCGTCGATGCTGAAGTACTTCTTTGCTATATTGATGTACTGAAGCTGCTCCGAGAGCAGGCGACGGATGAGCTCCACCCTGATACCGATTCTTGTCGATGTCCCAAGATCGCGAGCTCCCGATGCCACTCGCTTGTATCGTTCTAGGGTATCATCGAGGTCACCAAGTGATGAGTCGCGGTTTATGACGTGGAACAGGAAGGCCAGTTTGTCTTCCTGCATCCACTTCTGAATCATTGCCAGAATCTGGTTCTCCGGAAGATTCCTCCCGGCGATTTCCAGCACTCGATCTCCTATGTCCTCCGCGAGAGGCGCAATCATTGTCGGATGGGGCCGATTCTCGTCGAGGAGTGCCTCTTCCTCAAGATCCACCCGGCCCATGCCGCGGGTCTTAAGGATTTCCTCAATCTCCTCGACCCCGGCCCATGCAAGCTGGTTCAACATCTTCTGGCATATTGTCAGAAAGAGGTTCTTATCTGTGGCTCTCACCAGATTCATGAGCACACGCCAGGCGGCGCTCACACCGTTGTCGAGATACTCACCCGCAGTCTCATGTTGACGGGCGACATCGTCAACCTGCTTTAAGGTGACAAACTGCCCGATCCTTTGGGCTATGGTCTTGAGAAGCCTGGTTTCCTCCTTGAGGAACGGGCCATCGTCAGCCTCCGGCCTCTCCTCGGTGTAGTAAACGCATATCTGCCCGAGGGGCCGATTCTGAGCAACCATATCGGCACACTGGACCCAACGCGTCTCCTTGAATCCCTTGGATTTGTACACCGTGCCGTCAACGGTGATCCTTACCACGCAGATGTCCGGGTATTGCCATCCCGGCGGGATCACCTTTATGGCTGTCTTGCAGACACTCTCGAGGCCGGCATCGGGCCTGTTGGTCACCTCTTCGATCTTGTAGAGGCAGGCGAGCTCCTTCTCCCGCTCCTGGAGAAACCGGATGATCTCTCTGGATCTTTGGTCATGCTCTTTCACTTTGTATCACTCCCATGCCGGTTCGGCCGTCGGCTTTGACAAGTAAAGGAGAATCAAAACGCACGTGTCTCACAAATTCTGTCTCTTGTACTGCAGGCTGCCGGTTCAGGCGATCCCAATCGATTTTGTAGTCCGCAGAATGCCGGACGGAGAAATAGATGATCCGAAAGCTGGTTAAGTTGTGGAAAAAATGCGAACCCTGGCTCATGCCGAAGTCGAGATCCGGAAGGGTCACCTCAACGATGACCTTTGCCCCGGCAATCTGACCGAACTTTACGGGAATGCCTCCCTGCGGGTCTGATGTGCCCCAGCGGCCGAAACCGATAAGCAAGTATGGTTGCTTGGCGTCTGCCAACCCGCAATTGATTTCGTCAAGTTCTTCGGCAATGCGGGCCGTATGATTAACCTCGAAAGTCTCCCGTTTGACGTATACAACATCACGTATCGTATCGATGCAGCCATTGCCCGTAACCGTTTCCGATGCCAAAATGACGTCCTCTCCGACCATATCCTCAGGCCTGACATCTACAGATTCTGCGGAGACTACCATAGGCCGCAACTGCAGGAATCCGAATCGGGCGGGTGCGGGCTGTTCAAGCCCGAGCGTCACTGCAAACTCGATTTCTACAGGTGTGCCGAGAGCATCCTCACAGGTCTTTAGAAGCAATCGGACAAGATCGTTGATCGGCACGACACCGGCCTTGAGAATCGGGGCGAAATCGACTATTCTCGGTCCCCGGCCTTGGATCCCCATGACAATCCTCTCGTTTTCGGGCCGGAATGTGGAAACCAGATGGTCAAGGCTGCCGTCATATTCTCCATCAACGATGTTGCACTTCACCATATACTCCACTTCATTGATCGGATCGTAAGCAGGAGGTTTCCCCATATTGATCGCCCAGAAGTCGGTCTGAGTCTGTTTGAGGAGATCGCCAACCGAGTTATAAGGGGGGGCGACCTGTGGGTGCTCCGGTGAATACGACCAAGCACATCCTTCATCGACGATGGTCTTCCCCAGGCCCAGCGCAAGATCCACTACTCCCTCTTCAGGCCTGGCATGTCCGAACGGATAGAAGTTGTGTGAGCGGGCTACCCCTGAAATGTGCGGGTAATACCTATTGCCGAACCTGGTGCCGACCACTTCCTGAATGATTACCGCCATCTTCTCATCCATGGTGGTGTGATTGGTGGACTTCATATAGCTCCGGGCGTCGGAGAAGAAGGTAGACGCATAAATCAGCTTGATGGCCTCAATGAGTCTTCGAAACCGAGCGTCAGGATCCGGCTGGTTGCAGGGCGTCATCTTGGTACCGTAGATGCTGGCAAACGGTTCGAACATCGCATCTTCAAGCATGCTCGAGGAGCGGACTGCAAGCGGGGTGTGAACTTCGTGAGCCAGTGCTCTCAGGTCTCCGACCACCTGAGCGGGAAGTTCTGCGTTCTGGAATGCGTGGGCAATCAGATCATCCCGGGTGTCAGAGAGTACTATGTCTTCGAGGCGGTTCTGTTTCATAAACAAGTCGAAGTGATCCGTCGAGATTACCGTAAGGGTAGGGATGTCTATTGTCACAGCAGGTGTAAACCGGTCCTTCAACTTCGACTCAATGATCGACTTCATGCGGGCAAGTCCATGAGCTTTGCCGCCGATGGAGCCTGAGCCTATTGAGGTGAACCTATGTTCACCGGTGAAGAACTGCCGATCGAAGGGTGCTAGGGAACCGTTATGAGGTCCGTAACCTCTCTGCGACATCCTGCCAACCGTCTTCTTTTCGTCTGCATGGTCGCGGTGTGCTTATGAAACTGACTAAACCCAGCCGCGGTCTTTGCAGGCCTGTGCCACTTTGCTTACCGCTATAACGTAAGCTGCATCACGCATATATAGATTCCGCCTCTTGGCCAATTCGCTCACCGCAATAAACGCGGATGTCATCTTGGTGTCCAGCCTGCCCAGGACCTCGTCCTTCTCCCAATAGTGATTTGTGTTGCTCTGGACCTGTTCGTAGTAACTGCAGGTCACACCCCCTGCGTTTGCAAGCGAGTCCGGTATCATGAATATTCCTCGCTCGGCAATAAGATTGTCTGCCTCGGGTGTCGTAGGACCATTTGCTCCCTCCGCGATGATCTTAACTCTGGGGCTCATCTTTGCTACGCTCTCGGCGGTTATCTGGTTTTCAAGGGCCGCCGGGATGAGTATGTCGACGTCCTGCTCTATCCAGGCGTCACCCGGGAGCACATCGTAACCTGCCTCCATCGCCTTGGTCTTTTCGATCCCACCAAAGCGGTCGGTTATCGCCAGGAGTTCCTTGAAATCGATGCCGTCGGCCTTCCGGAAGCTGTATGAACAGCCATCCTTCTGATCCCAGCACGAAACGCAGATGACCCTGCCCCTAATCTCCTGGTAGAGCTCAATGGCAAATTGTGAGACATTCCCGAAACCCTGCAAACTCGCAGTTGTCTCTCTGGGGGGTATCCCGAGCTCCTTGAGGGCCTCCCTTACGGTGATAATTACTCCGTAGCCGGTCGCTTCCTTACGACCCAGGGATCCACCCATACCGACCGGCTTGCCGGTAATGAAACCGGGTTGCTTCTTCCCGTGGATAGTCTCGTATTCGTCAAGCATCCAGAGCATATGTTGTGCAGTGGTCATCACGTCCGGTGCCGGAACATCGGATAGCGGTCCCACATCCTTAGCCATCTGGCGCACCCAGCCACGGCATATCTGTTCCTGCTCTCTCATGCTGAGGTTGTGAGGATCGCATACCACGCCCCCCTTGCTCCCACCCAACGGGATATCGACAACCGCGCACTTCCATGTCATCCAGGTGGCGAGGGCACGAACGGTATCAATAGTCTCCTGAGGGTGAAAGCGGATACCACCCTTGCCCGGGCCAAGAGCATCATTGTGCTGGACCCTGAAGCCGCGGAAGACGCTGAAGGTGCCATCATCCATTCGGATCGGGATGCTGATGTGATATTCCCTCAGTGGATAGCGGAGAAGATCTCTGGTTGCCTGATCCAGGTTGAGCAGGTCCGCAATTCGATCAAACTGCGCCTGTGCCATCTTGAACGGATTGTACCCCTCGGTCATCGTCGTCGCATCCTTTCCCATAGACGGATTTATCACCGAATACCAATGCGGAAGATAAGAGCGTATCTCGCAAATGTCAAGCCAATCCCCACTATTGCTCTCGTACTCTCTGCCGGCATATTTCATAACAGAAAATGGCGCAAGCGATATTGACATTGAAGGACAGCAGGGCACCTTCCATCGGGATTCTTACCTTCATATCAAGATGTTTCTTCAGGCCGTGTCTTATCCCGGAGCCTTCAGACCCTAAAACAAGGCCGAGAGGAAAAGGCAAGTCGCCCTTTTCCAGGCTGATGGCATCTTCGTCCACCACGGCGCCCACAATCCAGTAGCCGGCCTGCTTCGCTATAGCTAGGGAGTGTGAGATGTTGGTCACCATTGAGACCGGGGTATAGTTTTCTGCCCCCGAAGCAACGTGTAAAACCGTCTCATTGACGTCACAGGCCTCGAACTCCGGTATGATAAGTGCGAATCCACCGAAACAAGCCGATGTACGCAGGATCACCCCAAGGTTGTGCGGATCGTTCACTCTGTCCAGAAAGACGAGAGTCCGTCGTTGACTCTCGGGCACGCCGAGCAGGTCATCGAACTCGGCATACTTAAACTTGCTTACTTTTGCGACTATCCCCTGGAGATCTTTCGCGGGTCTTTTCTTAGCCAGGTCTGAGGCAGTAAGCCTCTCTGCCGGGACTGCGTGCTTCTCTATCAGATCCTCTATCTCAGTCTCATGGAACTTGTCGGATAGCAGTACCTTCTTTATGCTCTCAGGATCCGCCCGCAGTCGCTCGAGGACGGAATTCTTACCGTACAGGAGCATATAATTCTTGGCCACTCTTGCCTCCGCCGGTCCGTATCTTGCCAGGCCGGGTGGGCCTGGACACCGTTCATGCTAGTCCGTGGCCTTCTGCCCCGCCTCCATGACCACGGGGGCCAGTCCGGGGCACCCCGACAGATCTCCCATTCCTTCGGTGATGCACCTCTTCGCAGCGATCTCGTCTTTGACCCTGACCCCCACGAGCTGATCCGCTCCGTACTCAAAGAGGACCGGAGAAAGCGGAGTGGATGGCCCATAGACTATCGTGTAGCATGGACCTGCAAGTTTGAGCAGCGACTCGAGTGTGCCGTCAACCATCGTGGCACCGCTGATAAGCGCCACATCGGCGTCGCGAAAGGCTTGCTCGTTTCCTGCATAGTCACCCGTTTCCCGGTTCTTCTCGACGACACATACGTCCAGGGCTATGGTCTTCAGATGGTCGGTGAAATGGAAGTCACCGACGACCACGATCTTCTTGTCCTTAGCCGTCGGTATCTTGTATGGCTTGAAATGGCGGGAGTCGACCTGGCCTATGATCAGGGAGTTGAGCGTGGCGATGCCGACGGATGCCCGAACAGGGCGTGGCCGGGACGCTAACTCGAGCAACTCCCCGGCAGGTTTTCCGCATAGACCATCCAGCGCATCTGCGCCACCCGGCCCGGCCGCAATCCCCCATCCGGCTGTGGCCACCATTGTCCAGGAACTACCGGCGACGATCTCCCGGACCTCCATATCCTTCTGTCTTACGCTCTCAATCAAGTCTTCAAGCAAGGCCATTTGAGCTCTCCTAGAACGGAAACGCGAGTCCAGCGGTCACTGCCGGCAGACTCAGTGATTCCGGGGCCGGACCGTATCCCTGCAGTGGGTCAACGTCTCTGCCGGCCTCAGCCCAGGAATACTGTCCCGTCAGCACGAATGTAAGATTCCCGAATGCATAGAACCTCTGCTCATAGCGGAGAAGAAGACCCACACCGAGCCTGAAATCACGCGCTGTGAGCGAATACCCGTCTGTTATGTAGTACTTGGTGCCCGTGATGAAGTGAACCTGCGGTCCCAGACCCGCAAGCAGTGTTGTTGTGTTCACGCCGAACCTGCGATTGTAGGTCGCCATTATTGTAAGGTAGAAGTCCGAGAGTGCTTCTTCGTACTTGAATATCCTCGTACCGGTTCCCGATTCTATGGGCCTATCGTAGAACACCGAATTGGAGAATCTCTGGGCGACGATCCCAAAACCGATTTTCCCCTTGCCCTCGGTTATCGCCAGCCCATAGGTTAACCCGGAACCGTAGTTCTCACTCGATGTCCCAACGTACCCGAGGTCGATCGAGATCAGCCGCGCAGCCAGGCCCGTGTGCGGGAAGACCATGACGGGTAGAAGCGCTAACAGCAAGATTCGGCATTTGGCGGACATCAGCAGTCAATCCTGTCAGGAAGCAACAGAAAACGGGCGGCTAACATGCCATCTTCGCCGCCCGGGAATCCGCGGAGGCAGCATCAACCTTCGCGCAGAACACCGTCTTCGTATTCTTTCTCAAGCTTTGTCTTGTGCTTGAGCTCTTCTCCCTTAAGCAGAGTGAAGACCTTGCGTGTGGCATCGTCACCGGCTCTGGTCTCGAGCTCGGAATAGAGCTCGTAAGCCTTCTCTTCTCGTTTCATGGCGATCACCAGCAGGTCCGGATAGCCCATGTCCTTGGTTGCCGGCGGCTCCACAACATAGTTGCTCAGCTTCATGTCTTCCTGGGAGGGGGGTTTCACGAACTGGATCTTCTTAAGATTGATATTCATGAGCATCTTCTCGTGTTTCCGCTCCTCATCAGCCATCCTGAGAATGGCATCCTTTACGACAGGGTTTTCTGCTTTGCCTGCAAGACCTTCATAGAAAGCGATTGCTTCTCTCTCTTTATCGATCGCGAAGTTGAATATCTCTTCAATGGTGGACGCCGCCATTCGGTTCCTCCTTTGTCTATTGTGTATGATACTACGTTTTCGACCCATGTCAATTGGTGTTTGACCGGGCTTAGCCGGCGGGAGTAGTATGAGCGCACGGGAGGCAGCGTGAGGGAAGCGATACTCTGGAAGAACAAGGATGGAAACGCGCTGTGCCACCTCTGTGCTCATCGCTGTAACATCAAGGAAGGGGAGAGGGGACTCTGCGGAGTGCGGCTTAACTCCAAAGGTACACTCTACACACTCGTATACGGAAAACTCATCAGCAGGGCGATCGATCCGATTGAGAAGAAGCCCCTTTACCATTTTCTTCCCGGTACACGGACCTACTCGATCGCCACGGCGGGCTGCAATTTCTTCTGTGATTTCTGCCAGAACTGGCAGATCTCTCAGATGACCCATGACGACGGATCGATATACGGGGAAGAATGCACGCCCGAGGAGGTCGCGGCAGATGCGAAGTCCCACGGGTGCGAGAGCATATCATATACCTACACCGAGCCCACGGTTTTTTTTGAGTTCGCATATGACACCGCTCGGATCGCAAAGAAGACGGGACTTAAGAACATCTTTGTCACCAATGGTTACGAGACACCCGAGACCATTGAGAAGATGGCGGAAGTTATCGATGCGGCCAATGTGGATCTCAAGGCCTTCAGTGACAAGTTCTACAGGGAACGATGCGGTGCACGGCTTGCCCCGGTACTCAAGGCCATAGAGCTCATGCACGAGAGGGGCATATTCATAGAGGTCACCACACTCGTTGTCCCGGGTGAGAACGATGGCATGGATGAGATCAGGCAGATCGCGGATTTCATCGTATCCATCTCACCTGAGATACCCTGGCATGTGTCACGGTTTCATCCCCAGTACAAGCAGGGTGAAAAGGCCTGGACTTCATCCGATAAGATCTTCGAAGCGCTCGAGACGGGAAAGAAGAGCGGGCTTAAGCATGTCTATGCGGGGAATCTCCCCGCGGGCAAGTACGAACACACTTACTGCCCCCGGTGCAACGCGATCGCAATAGAGAGATCCGGTTTCAGCTCACGTAGCCCCGGTCTTTCCGGTAACGCCTGTGCCAACTGTGGCGAGATCCTCAATATAATCGTGTAACACCCGGGGTCAGGCTTGCATTCTTGTATAACTGCGGAGCGACCTCCATTCATACGGCCCGGAAACCCGCCCGTGTACCCCGCAGTTATACAAGAATGCAAGCCTGACCCCAGGCCTTAGGCATTTGGTTGACAGGCGGGGACTTATTGCCTATAATGGTGGTCTCTTAGTGATGACTAAGTCATGAACGAGCGGCGTGTGAACAGTAAGCTGATTAAAGCGGTTACGATCTGCCTTATCCTGGCGGCCATGTCCGGCTGTGCCAAGAAGGTGTTGGTCCAGCCCGTGATCGATCCGTCGGAATACACGCGCATGGCTGTACTCAGCTTCGAAACTCGCGGTTTCGCCTACACGACAGGCCAACAGATCGCCGATGAGATAGTAATACATCTGCTCAGGAACGCCCCGGATCTTGAGGTGATCGAACGCACGCGCATCGGCGACCTGATCGAGGAACAGGATCTCGAATACCAGGGCTATTCGACTCCGGAATCAGCAACCACCATGGGCCAGCTGCTTGATGTCGACGTCATCCTCACAGGGAGTGCGTACCTTTCTCTCGATGTAATTCATCCGGCGGACTGGCACCGTGACCGCGTGGCCATGGGCGTGGCCACCGTCCGGCTGATTGACACGCGAACCGGCAGGGTGATCTGGGTGGGCCGTGAGGACAGCCATTACTCCGTGACGGAGTGGAGCGAAGGCGACCCTGACAGGTGGATGACCGATCATCAGATGACCCAGGAGGTTGTCTCGGACCTTGCCGAGGCAATCGCGCGAAACTTCTACGCCCACTACGAACGGAAGTAGAACCGGTCCGACCTTCCTGCACCATCCGCGCTGCGGGCTGGAGCGTCGGATCTCTGCGCGTAACGTGCTGACTTGCCTTCGGTCCGCCTTGGAGTAGCGTCGGTGTTCCACCCCCAGCGATCGTCTATTCGTCGGGCAGGGAATCCCGATGCTGCCTTCCAGGATCCGAAGTCTGACCCGACCGCCTGGCCGCAAGCCCAGTAGCAGCGCGGGTCTCATGCACTTTACATCCTTTTACAATCGTTTTACACCCCTATGACAACTCTTTTTCACCTTGCGTGTATAGTCCTAGTGAAAGGAGCAAGTGGTGAAACGAAGGAACCACACAGGACCAACAGAGAAGAGAGGAGGTGGTTACGATGATGAAGAACATGACGCGTCTGATGCTTGGTGCAACTATCGCAGTCGTGTGTGTGCTCGCAATCGGTCAGGCTCACGCCGTGAGCGGTAACGAAGTCACGGAGCTTATCGAGACACTTGAGGTCGGTGATCCGGTCTACTACAAGAACCTGACGATAGTCCCCATCTACACGACGCGAATCAAGGATCAGTCGCGTTACACCACGCTGGATGAGGCGCTTGACAATGGACTGCTTGAGATAAAGGAACTGGAGGGTGGTCGGGTACCTCAAGTCGAGCTCACGAACCGGTCCGACGAGTACATCTTTCTGATGGGAGGAGAGGTGCTTACAGGGTGCAAGCAGGACAGGCTCGTGGGCAGAGACGTGTTGATCAAACCGAAGAGCCGGCGGGTGATCGTGCCCGTCTACTGCGTTGAGGCAAGCCGCTGGACCTATGAGTCCGACAGCTTCTACAGCAAGCGGAACCTCGCAACGGGCATACTGCGGGCGAAAAGCCAGAAAGCCGGAAAGAGCGCACAGAGCGACATATGGGACGAGATCAAAAGCATGAGTGGCGAGGCCGGAGTGTCTTCTCCCACAAGCAGGCTTCAGGCGGTCTACGAGTCGGAGGGTACGCGCAGGGAACTCTCGGGATTCGAGGACAGAATGGAAGACATCCCACATCTGTATCCCGACGTGATCGGTGCGGTCGTGGGAGTAGGTGATGAAATCACGAGTGTGGATGTCTTCGCCAATCCGGTTCTGTTCCAACGCCTGTGGCCCAAGCTGCTCAAGTCGGCGGCGCTTTCGGCGATCAGCCACAAGCGGACAGGATCCATCACTCAGGGTGATGCTGTCAGACTTCTGCGGATGCTCCACGACAGGAGGTATAAGCAGAAGGCCGGTATCGATCTTGGATTCGAGCTTTCTGTGATTGATGATGAGGTGAACGTCAATGCACTCGTTTACCGGAATGCGGTGGTCCATCTGGCCGGGTTCCCTGAGGGGGAGACCGCCTGTGGATCCAAGACCGACGGTGACCATGAACGCAGAATCCCCGTGATTCGGCGTCCGTAACGAAAGGAGATACGTGATGAGACACATAACGTGTGCAGTACTGCTGGGTTTGGTGGTTGCAGTTACCGGCATGAGTTCTTCCGGGAACGCCGGTGTCCGCGTCCACGCCGATGTGGACAGGCCGTTCGTACTGGCCGGTAGTGATGAGACCATCGTAATCAAGGTCGGTCTGTGTGGGACAGACGAACTCCTGATGAGGAAACGCCTGCCGCTTAATGTATCCATAGTCCTTGACAAGTCAGGTTCGATGAGAGGCGACAACAAGATGGAGAATGCCAAACGCGGCGCCATCGAGATTGTCGAGCGTCTGACCAGGGACGACATCCTTTCACTTGTGGTTTATGACAACTCGCCGCGGGTGATTATCCCGGCCCAGCACGTGAGGGACAAGGACGCGCTGATCAAAATGATCTCGAGAGTTTATGCCGGGGGATCGACCGCGCTATACGGAGGTGTCTGTTTCGGGGCATCCGAGGTGAGAAAAAGCGCGTCGTGTGAGTACATCAACAGGATCATACTTCTCTCGGACGGGTTGGCGAACGTAGGGCCGCAGTCAACGTCCGAGCTTGCCGACTTGGGCGGCGCTATAGGCAGGGAAGGTATCACGGTGACCACGATCGGAGTCGGTCTCGACTACAATGAGGACCTGATGACTGCGCTGGCGGCCAGAAGTGACGGCAACGCGTACTTCGCGAGCTCGGGCCGGGAACTCCCCAGGATATTTGCCGAAGAAATCGGAGAAGCCATGATGCTTGTTGCCCGGGACATACGGATTCGCATAGATTGCGCTGATGGAGTGGTTCCGCTGTCGGTGCTGGGACGCTCGGGTGCCATCGCCGGTCAAGAGATGACCGTCACGGTGGGCAAGCTCTACGGTATGAATGAGAAATACGCACTGTTCGAGGTCCGGGTTCCCCGCAATGCCGACGGCATGCGTCTTGAGGTTGCCCGCGTTGATGTCGAATATGCCGACCCGAACACCAGCAAGACTGTGAACAGCAGACATGATATTGAAGTGACGTATCACGGAGACAGCAAGGTGGTCGACGAGAGCCAGAAGCCGGAGATCATCAAGGAGGCTGCTCTTACCAGGACATCCGACCGCAAGCGGGAGGCCGTGGCGCTGGCCGATCAAGGTGACCACGCCGGCGCCGCCATGCTGATCAAGAAGAACGCAATTGAACTTGAAAAGGTGGCCGGACAGTGCGATAACGATAAGGAGCTGCTTGAAGAGGCGGAAGTGTGCGAAGAGATATCCGAGGACATTTCGTCAAACGAGGGTCTGACCCGGTACCGGCGCAAAGCCGTTGTGAATCAGGCATATACCCAGTCGACCCAGCAGGGTTTTGTCTCGGATAAACCGAAGAAGTAGTGTAAAGTCATGCTCGGCGGGTGCGAGGCGCACTACCGGTTCGCACCCGCCGGGCATGACTGAGGCAAGTGCGATATGCGCAAATACAAGCTGACCCGGTACCTGGCAATGCTCTTTATCGCAGTGGTGATCATACCTGCGGTGGTCTTAAGCCTGCTGGCGATCAGAGCCATCAGCCACGAAGAGGCCTATATCGAGAAGCAGCTGGAGGGAACGCTGCTTGCCGAAGTCGCACACGCAACCGCGCTCATCAACACGGAAGTGGCTCGAATCATGAGTGAACTTGCGGGGACTGTTCCGGTTGCGTCCGGTACCGATGCGGGCGATTCGCTTGATATGTGGACCAGGAGGTCGGCCCTGGTTGATATCCCGTTCCTGCTCTCACCGGAGCACGAGATCCTGTGGCCCGCCGCCCGGCAGAGGACCGGCACAAGAGAGTCCACATTTGCCGAGAAACAGCAGGCGTTCTTCAGCGGTGAAGTCGATGTACCGGTATATGAGAACATCGCGGTTGCCTACAAGGACGAGATCCTGGGGGATGTCGACGAGCCGGTGGCAACCGCCGAAGATACCCCGTTGGTCGCCTCTTTAGACAAGGACCTCTCGGACGGGCAGGATGGTCTCCTGCGTGCCGGGAGCGGAGGTGCTACCGATGAACCGGTGATCGTTGCTTCCAACGAGATGACGGCGAGCGCTGAGGAGGGTGGGCGGAGATCGGTCATGCCCCGGCCTGAGACGGAGGAATCTCCGTCCGAGGTGATGACCGACATAAGGTCTTTCGCTGGTTCCCCCGGTGAAAACCCGGACCTGGCCGATAGCAAAGAGATTGCCGAGATGGTCCGGGCTTCGGGAATGGCGAAGAAATCGGCAAGCCTGGATGCGGTGGCGCCGGTTGGGTCCGAGCGGACCGGAAAGGGAGCCGAGGAAGCCAAATCTGAGATGCCGGATAGGGATCAGGTCCCGCCCATTGCTCAGGCCGAGGAGAGGCCCGTCTATTCGGAGCACTCGAGGTCTAAGCAGGCGATAAGCGAGTTCGAGCAGCGTGAGCCGGTCCGAAAGAAAGTGTATGAAGAGGCCGAAAAAAGGGGTCAGCAGGTCTCCTACCGGAACATAGCGCCACCGGCAAAGCAGGAGGACATGGAGCGCGTGCCCGGGGAGGTCGATGCACTCAAGTCCATGTTCGTATCCGAGTCGCTCAACTTCAGCGAGATCATCGCCCGGGACCGAAGCGGTTTCATACCCCGGATGATTGATGAACGGATGCGACTGCTTTACTGGCAGAAACTCCCCGGAGGCAACATAGTCGGATGCCTTATCGATTCTGAGCAGTTAAGAGAACGCATCATCGGGGTGCTTCCCGGCATCTATTCGCAGGTCCGCATCCTCACGGTGCTTGACGAGAACAGCAACCCGCTTATCGTTCCGCAGGGGCATGGGCAGCGTGACTGGCGGAAGCCCTTTGTTGCCCAGGAGATCAGTGAATTGCTGCCCCACTGGGAGGTTGTCGCGTACCTGACCAACCCCGACGTGATCTCATCCAGGGCACAGGTTGCGTCCTCCGTAATGTGGATACTGATCCTGATCCTGTTCGTCTCCCTGGTGAGCGGTGGCGCGATAGTATTGAGATCGGCGTACGCCGAGGTTAAACTGGCGCAGCAGAAGACGTCGTTTGTCGCCAATGTGTCACACGAGCTTAAAACCCCGCTCACATCGATACGGATGTTTGCGGAAATGTTGAGAGACGGTCGGCAGCCGGACGAATCAAAACGGAAACGCTATCTTGATATCATGACTTCGGAGACCGAGCGACTGACGCGTCTGATCAACAATGTCCTTGATTTCTCGCGTATGGGGCAGGGCAAGAAACACTACACGGTGAGGGTCTGTGATGCGGTTGCCCTGTGCGAAGATGTCGTGGAGAACCAGCGTGCCAGGCTGGAGAACAATGGGTTCGATGTGACATTCACCGCGCCGAGAGACCAGGTGTTCGTTCGCGCCGATGATGAATCGGTGAAGCAGGCCGTGGTCAATCTTCTCTCGAACGCCGAGAAGTACTCGGCAGAGATCAAGCAGATCGATGTTAACATAACCTGCGAGACCGGTTCTGTGCTGATCGCGGTAAGTGACAGAGGTGTCGGAATACCGCCGGGGGAGGGGGAGAAGATATTCACGGAGTTCTACCGTGTTGATGATGCGCTGTCATCCCGTGCACGCGGCACGGGTCTTGGCCTGACGATCGCACGACGGATCCTGAGAGATCACAATGGGGACATCCGCTACAGGCCCCGGGACGGCGGGGGCAGCACCTTTGAGATAGTCTTACCTCTGGTTGAGGAGCAGCTATGAAGGACAAGATACTGGTTGTAGAAGACGATGCCGCGATCCTCTCAGGCCTTGTCGATCTGCTTGCGGGTGAAGGGTTTGACGTGTGCTCGGCGGTGGACGGCAGCGAGGCCCTGCGTGTGTATGAGGACAAGAGGCCGGATCTGATCCTCCTGGACATCATGATTCCCGAGAAGAGCGGATATGACGTCTGCAAGCAGATACGCCGTAAGGATCTATTGACACCGATTGTCATGCTGACGGCCAAGGGGCAGGAGGTCGACAAGGTTGTCGGGCTCGAAATCGGTGCGGATGACTATATCGTCAAGCCCTTCGGTGTCAATGAGCTCCTGGCCCGTGTCCGCGCTGTGTTGCGTCGTGCAAAGGCCAGGGCCGGCGCGAGAAAGCGAGACGACAGCCCGATCGAATTCGGCAACGTGCGGATCGATCCCAAGACATTGACAGGGAGAAAAGGGAAGAAGGAATTCCGCGTAACCTTGCGGGAAGTTTACCTCATGCAGTTCTTTGCGGACCACGACGGCGAGGTCGTTGACCGCTCGCTCATACTTGATGAAGTCTGGGGAATCAAGTATGAGGGTACTACGAGAACACTCGATCAGCACGTCGCGAAGCTCAGGCAGAAGATCGAGCAGGACGCCTCCGACCCCAGACACATCATAACAGTCCACGGAGTAGGCTACCGCTTTGTTTCAAGCCTGTCTTAGTGGGAGAGAAGCAGCGTTCTTATTATGTCCGATCCGAAGGCCGAGAGCACTATACCTATAGCGATCGTCGCCATTATTACGGCTTTGACCATATCCTGGGCCTTGATGCTCCCGAGGAGCACGGGCTCACGCGAGAGATAAGCGCTCGCGGCATACAACTCTTCACCGAGCAGCGTGTAGTCACAGGCGGTGACAAAGAAGGGGAGCTGGGCGAGATCAGCAGTCCCTGCGATCTGAATCGCACCAATGCTGTTACCGGTCTCGGCCAATATCAGGGATTCCGCGAAAAATGAGCCGATCAGGAAATTCGCCGCGGGCTTCTCTCTCACCATCTTTCCCGATACTGCAGCCGCGTAGGCGAACTGATCGTAAGTTATGTAGGTAACCATATCATCACTGTACTGGTCTGGCTTTCCTGCCTCGGCATAGGCCTGTTTGACGGTCTCTCTTGCAGCGGAAAATGTAAGGGGATCTATGTTCGGGACCTCTATCTGAGCCCCGTAGATGGCCGTCTGCTTTGCAACATGACCGAGAATGGACAGACTGGCGATGGTCTGGATCTCGCTGATGCTCAGGATGCCGGGGATGTAGAAGATCTTCTTCCCCATCTCAGTTGCTCTCCCGACCGACTCGTCGAGTGCGCTTAAGCCCGCTATTCGCCTTATGTAGAGTTCCTTGCCGCTCTTCGCAATGTGTATATAGGACAGTAGTGCGACGAACATCAGAACGGTAAGTACCAGGGTATTGGTCCTGTGTTTTCGGAACCAGTTGCTCTTAGGGGTCGCCGGCCCGGCCACAGCCGTGTAGATGGTGTCCGTGCCGGAAGGATAAGCAAGCCTGTAGTAGTAATCGGTTCCCTCGGTGAGCCCGCCGTCCGTGAAGGAACCGTCGGAGGCGAGGGCCTCGCCTGCGGCCGCGTAGTCGCCATCCTGCGAGGTCGACCGCATTACTTTAATCAGGCGGTCTTCCTCGCCCTCCCATTTGAGAGTTATGCTCTGGCCCTCATCGCTCGGGGTATCGAAGGCACTGAGACCGGTGGGCGGACTCTGCGCGAATGCACTGAACCCCAGAACCATCAGCAATACTATCAACAGGCATCCAGTTCTCATACCCGACTACTGTACATACGTCACCACGCCGTGTCAAAGCAAAAGAGACCGGCGGGCCGGTGAAAAGCGAAGGCGCACCGCGGGGATTTAATGGGGTCAGAGCTAAAAAAGTCCGGGTCCTGCCGTCGATCGAGTACGATCCGGCAAGCATGCAATTTTCTAGCTCTGACCCCGAAGTACTTGCAACTTTATCGAGGGTCAGGTTGTCTATTTGTATGGTGGGGCAGGTTTTGCTGGTGGAACCACTGGATTGAGCGTAAGTTCGAGGGGTACCGATTGTCCCCTGTTGGCCCCTGATCGATTTCGGAAAGGAGAGGGTTGAATGCATGCATACGTTGAATGTCAATCCGTCGGAATACGGTGTTTCCTCGTAACGCGACTGTTGCTGGTGAGCGTGGTCCTCGGCCTCGTGCTTGTCTTCCTTGGCGCAGATTCTGCCGTCTGCCAGCAGGTCATGGTCCGGCAGGGAACAAGCGAAAGCATCGATCAGAATACCAAGGCTGCCATCATCGACAGTGTGTCCAAGGCACTCAACGACGTCTATGTATTCCCTGACGTCGCCAGGAAGATGGAAAAACAGATAAGACACAATCTCAAGACCAAGGCTTATCAGAATCTTACGACCTACGATGACTTCGCGAACCAGCTGAGTGCAGATCTCTTTGAGATTGCCAAGGACAAACACCTTTCCGTCCGGTACTCACCCGAAGAGAGCCCCTTCGAGGTGGCCGCCCGTGATTCACTGACAGAGGACGAGGAGCGCGAGATCAGGGAACGCCTTGCCTACATGAACTTCGGCTTTATGAGACTTGAGCGGATGCCGGGAAACGTCGGGTATCTTGATCTCCAGGGTTTCAACGATGCCAGGTGGGGAGGCGAGACCGCGGTAGCGGCCATGAACTTTCTGGCGAACTGCGATGCCATAATCATCGACTTAAGAAACAACGGTGGTGGTAGCCCGAGCATGATCCAGCTGATATCAAGTTACTTCTTCGACGAACCCGTGCATCTCAACAGCTTCTACATCCGTGACAAAGATGAGACCAAGCAGTTCTGGAGCCAGGCTTATGTCGAGGGTCCCCGGATGACGGACGTTGACCTCTATGTGCTTACAAGCAGCCGTACATTCTCGGCCGCCGAGGAGTTTACCTACAACATGAAGAACCTCGAGCGTGCGACCATTGTTGGTGAGACGACGGGAGGGGGCGCGCATCCCGTGAGATTCGTCCGCTTCGCAGATCTCAAGGTCAGTATGTCCTTGCCGTTCGGGCGTGCCGTCAATCCCATAACCGGTACCAACTGGGAAGGGACCGGGATAGAACCTCATATCGAGGTCCCGGAGAGCGAAGCGCTTGCGACCGCCCATCTCGATGCCATGGCGAAGCTGGCGGAGCGAGCGACAGATGAGGAGCGCAAGCAGGATCTTAAGTGGGCGATCGCGACGGTCACGGCCGGGAACAATCCGGTATCGCTCGATCCTGCGACCATGCAGAAGTACGCCGGGGTCTACGGCCCGCGCAGCATCATCTGTGAGGGAGGCGACCTCTATTATGAGCGTGAGGGGCGTCCGAGGTTTAAGATGATCCCGATGTCCGAAGACACATTCATGTTTGATGGGATCGGCTACTTCCGCCTGAAGGTGGAGACCGACGATACCGGCAGGCCAACCGCCGTGGTGGGGATCTACAAGGACGGCCGCACGGATCGTAACGAACGAACCGGCGAATAAAGGGGGACAGGCACCCTATTTCGCCGGGCATGGAGACCCGCCGCTACGAGGAAACATGAGAACATGCCGCAGGGTCGGGGTTCCATCCCCGACAATAGCCGGCATCCTCCGCTTCGAAAACCATAGAGCGCTTCAGGCCATCTGTAGTACAATCTCACCGATTGCAAGCTTCCAGAATGGTTGGGTGAAGGAGGACACGGCATGAAACGGATTACAGCGATCCTGGTGGTCGTCGGTTTGCTCATGGTCGGATGTGCGGACCGGAAAGCCATCTTTGTGACCATAGGCACCGGGGGGGTGACAGGGGTCTACTATCCGACCGGTGGCGCCATCAGCCGGATGATCAACCAGAAATTCGATACGTATAAGATCAAGGCCACGGTCGAATCGACAAGCGGCTCGGTATTCAACGTCAATTCGGTGATAAGCGGCGACCTCGAATTCGGCGTGGCGCAGTCGGACAGGCAGTACCAGGCGTATCATGGACTGGCCGAATGGGCCGACGCCGGCAGGCAGACCGATCTGAGATCGGTGTTCGCCATCCATCCGGAGTCGATCACGCTGGTCGCAGCGGGTGAGAGCGGTATCATTGACATAACCGATCTCAAAGGCAAGAGAGTCAACCTGGGTAATCCCGGCTCAGGGCAGCTCCAGAACTCGAAGGATGTGCTGGCGGCCGTGGGGATTACCGAAGATGAAATAGCCGCAGAGTATGTTAAAGCGGTGGAAGCCCCGGGTCTTTTACAAGATGAGCGACTGGACGCCTTTTTCTATACCGTCGGGCACCCCAACGGGAACATAAAGGAGGCCACATCGGGCAGGATCAAGGTCCGCATTGTGCCTATCAGGGGAGCAGGGATAGAAAATCTCTTGCGGGAGTTTCCGTACTACGCGGTATCGGTGATACCTCAGTCGTTCTATCCCTATGCTTTGAACAAGGAAGACATCCGGACCATAGGCGTCAAGGCGACCTTCGTCACATCGAGAAATGTCAGCGAAGATATCGTCTATGCGATAACCAGAGAAGTCTTTGAAAACCTGGAGGACTTCCGGACGCTTCATCCGGCCTATGAGGTACTTACCCCCGCCAATATGCTTGAGGGACTCTCTGCGCCGATTCACAGGGGGGCTCTGAAATACTACAGGGAGGCCGGACTGATCGGCAACATAGACCCGGCGCTGATCATCGAGTAAGCGTCGACTATCCGGAGGTCGGATGGTGCCCGCACCTGAGAGGTTCCACATAGAGAGGGCGATGGTCTGGGTCGTATCTCTGGTGTGGGCCCTCTTTCAACTTGCACTGCCGCGCTTCATTATCCTGGACAGCATAACCGTGAGGGCTATACACCTGGCCCTGGCGGTGATCCTGATCTTCTTCACACTGTCCGTCAGGCGTCACAAACGCACCGGCCCGGCCGATCGCATCCATTTCATTGATTATATTCTGGCCGGCATCGGATGCCTCACTGTTCTTTACATCGTCTTCGACTGGACTGACATTTCCATGCGAGCGGGTATCCCGACCGGAAGGGATATTGTGCTGAGTGTCGTACTGGTGATCCTGATACTCGAGGCGTCACGCCGTGTGATCGGACCGGCCCTCGGAGCGATAGCGGTAATATTCACGGTCTATGCTTTCCTGGGTCCTTACATGCCGCAGATCCTCGCGTTCCGTGGGGTCTCGCTTGAGAAGTACGCAAGCCAGGTCGCGCTCTCTACCGAAGGCATCTACGGTATACCGCTTGATGTGTCCGCCAACACGGTCTTCCTCTTTGTGCTCTTAGGATCGATGCTCGACAAGGCCGGGGCGGGGCGTTTCTACAACAACCTTGCGATCTCACTGTTGGGCAGGTACAAGGGGGGACCCGCCAAAGCCGCTGTTGTATCCAGCGGGCTCACCGGGCTTGTCTCAGGATCGAGCATTGCCAACGTCGTGACCACGGGCACCTTCACGATCCCCCTGATGAAGAAGGTCGGCTATCCCGCAGAGATCGCGGCGGCCACCGAGGTGGCGGCCAGCACAAACGGGCAGCTGATGCCGCCTATCATGGGTGCGGCCGCATTTATCATCGCAGAATACCTGGGCATACCGTATCTCGATGTCGTGAAGGCGGCAGCCATCCCGGCCTTTGTCTCCTACTTCGCTCTCTTTTACATCACCCACCTCGAGGCTTCGAAGCTCGGCATGAAGGGCTTACCCAGGGCTGAGATCCCGGCCTTTCTGACGGTGATGAGACAGGGGTTCTACTATCTCGTGCCGCTTATTGTCCTCATATACGAGTTGATTGTGACGCGGCACACTCCGAAGCTTGCGGCATTTAACGCCATAGTGGTCCTGGTCATGATCATTATGGGTAAGGAGGCGGTCCGAGTCCTGCGTGGGGAGACGAGCATTGGGAGGGCTCTGGCACAGGGCATTGGAACAATCAGCTCGGGTCTTGTGGCGGGATCGAGAAACATGCTTCCCGTGGCGATCGCGACGGCCACTGCGGGCATCGTCGTAGGCATAGTCAATCTCGGTATAGGCAGTCTGATCGTTCAGGTAGTGGAGGTCGTCTCGGGCGGCAACATCTTCGTTCTGCTTTCCATCACAGCTGTTGCAAGCCTCGTCATAGGAATGGGGCTACCCACGACCGCAACATATATCGTGATGGCATCGATTACCGTGCCCGTGATAGTAAAGCTGAGCACGGTGAGTGGGATAGCTCTCATCCCCGCGATAGCCGCCCATCTTTTCTGCTTCTACTTCGGTATTCTTGCCGATGACACCCCGCCGGTAGGGCTTGCGGCCTATGCCGCCGCTGCGATTGCCAAGTCGGATCCTATTAAGACGGGGATAAAGGGTTTCATGTATGACCTCAGAACAGCCGTGATTCCCTTCATGTTCGTTTTTAATGCAGAGCTTGTGCTTCATGGCGTAAAGAGCTTCACCCAGGCGCTCTTGATCTTCGCGATGGCGGCACTTGGAGCGTTTGCCTTCACGAACGCGGTCCAGGGCTGGTTCATCGTTAAGAACAAGTGGTACGAGATTCCTTTCTACCTGGCGG
This sequence comes from Candidatus Eiseniibacteriota bacterium, assembly GCA_043810925.1. Classification (GTDB taxonomy): domain Bacteria; phylum Arandabacterota; class Arandabacteria; order Arandabacterales; family Arandabacteraceae; genus Arandabacterum. The sequence goes on along the minus strand of JBDRNT010000161.1, from coordinate 1,624 downwards.
CATCGGTGATCCTCTTCTATCCTGCGATCGTGACCAGGATCTTCAATCTCGACTATAGCATCAGATACTACATGTACCTTGTGGGGATAGTGATCTATGGTCTGGCCTACGTCATCCAGAAAACTCGGATCCGCAGGCTGCAGCGCCGGTAGCGCGGGTCCCTGTGCCGACATATCGCCACGTTGCATATTTCCGTGTAGCCTCGGGTTTCTGTGCCCGACGGACCGATGGTCCGGCATGCAACCCACCGGGCCGATTTGGTTTGACTCACCGTCACAAGTGTTATAACCTGTGTTCCGTGAGCAGCTGATTCAGGAGCACGATTACCAAGAGGCAGAGTGGGCTTGATGATACCAAGGAAGAGAGATTACCGTGAATTGGTGAAGGAGGTCCGAAAGCAACTGGACCTCAGCCAGGAAGATCTCGCACGGGAGTTGGGTGTGAGCTTTGCCACCGTGAACCGCTGGGAAACTGGCCGCACGCGCCCGTCACGACTTGCCATAGCGCAGCTCGACGCATTCTGCGGGAGAATGACCGAACAGGGAGCCCTCAGACTGCCCCCAAGGCTCGGCGGATCAAAGAGGAAACGCAAGTGAAAAACTTCGGTGAGAAGGTAATCTTCATCTGGTCGGTGGCCGATCTCCTCCGCGGCCCGTACCGGCCCAACCAGTATAAGGACGTGATGCTACCCATGACGGTGCTTCGGCGTCTGGACTGTGTTCTGGAACCGACCAAGGATAAGGTGTTGGCGAGGCGGAAAGCTATGACGGGGAGTAAGGTCAAGAACCTCGATCGGATCCTCAGCAGAGCGGCCGGCCAGAGCTTCCACAACACAAGCCGCTTCACGTTTGAGAAGCTTAAGGGTGATCCCAACAACATAGCTGCCAACCTGACCCACTTCATCAAGGGCTTCTCAAGCCTCGCACGGGAGATCGTCGATCACTTCGGCTTTGAGGAACATATCGCCAAACTCGACAAGGCTGATAGGCTCTACCTGGTGGTCTCGAAGTTCTGTGAGATCGATCTTCATCCGGACGTGGTGTCCAATATCGAGATGGGCTATATCTTCGAGGAGTTGATCAGGCGATTCAACGAGGCAAGCAACGAAGAGGCCGGCGATCACTTCACACCGCGTGAGGTAATCCGCCTGATGGTGAACCTCCTGTTTCTCCCGGACAATGATGTCTTGACTACGAAGGGTATCGTTAAGACCCTTTACGATCCTGCATGCGGTACGGGGGGGATGCTATCAGTTGCCGAGGGCTACCTTCGAGAACTGAATCCCGACGCGCAGCTCGAGGTCTTCGGCCAGGACTACAACGCCCAGGCCTATGCCATCTGCGGCTCCGACATGCTGATCAAGGGCCAGGAGATCGCCAACATTGCCTTTGGCGACAGCTTCACCGAGGACAAGTTCCCGCACCAGAAGTTTGACTACATGCTGGCCAATCCACCGTTTGGCGTCGAGTGGAAACCGCAAGAGGCCAAGATCCGCCGCGAACACTCCGAGCAAGGCTTCGGGGGCCGGTTCGGCGCTGGGTTGCCGCGCATCAACGACGGCTCGTTCCTCTTCCTACAGCACATGGTCAGCAAGAGGAAGCAGTCCGAGGAAGGTGGCACCAGG
>JBDRNT010000160.1:0-3192 GCA_043810925.1 Candidatus Eiseniibacteriota bacterium | reverse complement strand
GGGGAGCATCAGGTTAAGGGCGCCCGCAGAGGGTTTACCTGCAACTTCGGAGGCTTCGGCAATAATGTCCTCTGCTTCGTCTTGGAAAGGGAGAAATGACATCGTGACCGAGATCTCTGCACATACCTGCAAAGCCTGCGGCAAGCGGACCCATGTCAGGCACTCTCATTGCCCGGCATGCAAGGGAACTTCATTCGACGAGGGAATGGTGGGAGGCAAGGCAAAGCTCCTCACCTTCACCAGGGTGCACGCCCTTTCCTTGGCCTATGAAGACCTTCACATAACCCTGGGCATAGTGGAATTCGAGGATGGCTGCCGGGCCTTGGGCCGCCTGTACGTGGATGAACCCAGGATCGGAATGGAGCTTACAGCCGAGATCGGAACCGTGAGGGTCCGCGACCTTGAAGAAGTGAAAGGTCTCTGCTTCCGTTAGAAAAAGGGGACAGACACCTAATTCGCCTTCCGAAATAGGTGTCTGTCCCCTTTTTTATCTCAGTACCAGCATTTTGCGGGTTGCCGTGAAGGGACCCGCTTCTATCTTATAGAAGTAAACCCCGCTGCTGACCGGCACTCCTGCCAGGTTTCTTCCGTTCCAGCTTACAGCGTGCGGACCGGGTTCCTTTGCCCCTCTCTCCAGCACCTGCACGACCTGACCCTGGGTATTATAGACCTTGATGTTGACCATGGCAGGCCGGGCGAGATCATACCTGATCTCGGTTGCCCCTACACACGGGTTGGGCACGTTCTGGTGAAGGGTCCATCTGTGATCCACCGGAGGATCATCCACATCCGCCGGCCCGCCTCCATTCGAGGGAAGCCCGAAGATATCCTCAAGGATGGTCCTCACCAAATCCACACGTCCATCGTAGACGCCAGAGACGAATCCCGGCATCGGGCTAGCTGCTACGCCGTTGCAGAAGCTCCGTTCATGAGTCACACTCGCCGAAAGGTCAAAGTTGACGAAGACACACTGGCCTGCACCCAGATACTCTACATAGATAACCTCGTCGGCGGACCCGACCAGCGGGTTAGTGAGATGCATGAGCGGCTGCGCGGTATAGCCCGCCGGTGGTGATCCAATTACCTGGATGTATGACATATCCCTGAGAGTCGGGCATTCTCTGTAGATAGCTATGGAGTCGAGATCTATCCCCGTGGGTGTTCCGAAGATCGACAGGGTCTCAACCGCCGCGGCATAGACATACGGCTTGTCAAAAGGCCCCTCCATGTCCTGCAGATAGTCAGTGCCAAGGATACCGCCAAGGAACTCACCTCCGAGCGAGTCCTCATTGCTGCCATTGGGATCCATACTGTAGGCCAGCATATCGCCGCAGAAGACGACCTTGCCCCCACCGACCATATAGTCCCTGATGGCAATCTGTGCTTCCTTATCGACCGTGTAGTTCGAGAAGTAAGGCCCGGTGAACCAGAAAACGCAGTCATAGTCGGTGTACTGAAGCGGATGGATGTGGGCACTGCTTCCACCGCCTGAGATATTGTAGACGTCGAAGCAGTACCCTGCGTCCGTCAGAGTCTCTTCATAGATTTCCACCAGCCGTTCAACTTTGTTGTCGTTTTCAGCCATACACTCGGTGTAATCGATGTTCCATCTCGGATAGCCGTCGACCAGGAGAATCTTGGAGCCGGTATAGTCATCAGGGTAGACCGGGAGAATCGACATCACGCAGTTCGGGGCATAATCTTCGCGCGTGCCGGTATGGCCGGCGTGGCCAGGATCGACTTCTGGAGGCCAGTACTCAACATTCCCGCTGTCGTCCTCCGCCTTGACATAGTGCCAGAGCTCGATGCCCTTCTCCCAGAACCAGCCGCCGGGGACCGCTTCCACACCGGCTCCACCGGCAAAATCGGCCGGGCAGAAGTTCTCATAGTATTCACCGCCAAGATCCGGCTTCTGGGGATTCCAGGGATCAGCAAAAACCATGGCCTTGGACTTCCAGACACTTCCTCCGTCGATACTGCCCCACAGCTCGACTGATGCCAGGCCGTCCTTATCCGTGACGCTCAGGTAGAACTTGTCTGTCTTCGCGATTTCCGGTGCTCCACCACGCACGCTGTAATAATCAAGCGTGTCCATGCTGTAGGCATCAAACAGCGAGTTGTATGTGCAGATGCTCTCATGGAAGCTGTCCTGGAATAGGTCGAGGTAGCGCACCCAGAACTCGGTGGCATTCGCATCATAGAAACCGATGGAGACATTGTCCACAAGCATGTCGGTCTGCTTGTGCTTGCCTTCGCAGAAGTCTCCGGGTGATGACACATCCATCAGCTCCCAGGCGACCTGGATGGAGTCAGCCTCCGGCCCGTAGAACTTTGAGAGATTCTCGTCAATGTCGTAATTCCAGAAGGTGCAGCCGTAGAAGATTATGAGATCATTGATGACTGTCCAGGGACACCACTTGCCATAGTCGGAATTGTAGACCCTGACCTTTTCGTCCGCGTAATCGCAGGTGTAATCCAGGGCGCATGTGAACTGGTCGTACTGCACCACACAGCCGGTGTTCTGAATCGAAACGGCGGGTGACATCAGACGGTAGAACCAGCCGTTTTCCCAGGAAGTGCCATTGGGATACCCGCCCTCGGGGCGCCCGCGAAATGCATATGATGAGTCGATGAGGCATGTCATTCCGCTAGTTATCGGTCCGGCCCCTTCAACCATATGCCACTGGTCTATCACCCCGTCAGGATCAGTAAGGCTCCAGTAGTTGGTATCGAGCAGCCCGCTCTCGAAGTCTTCTGAATACTGCTCGTCATCGCCCCGCACCCAGACATTGTCTATGAAGGCGGCGCCATCGGTATCGCCCCGGCCATCGGCATCGCTCCAGGCGCCGTCAGAGGTGAAGCGCCAGCGAAACATGGGGCCTGACGTAACAAGCAGGGTGTCCGGAGTTATGACGCTATAGAATGCCGGCTCCGAAGGATTGCTCCGCTCCTGCCAGTCGGCGGAATGTGGCTGGTCAGTGTCGGTGTTGGCCCAGTAATCGGGGCTGCCTGGCCCCGGTGTGCCGCACTCGTCACCGGGGTTATTGCTCGCGGCATTGAACCGAGCAAGCGTCCTCCACTCGGTACCATTGAAGAAGTCAACGTAGAAGTAGTCGTACTTGCATTCGGTATCGTATCGCGGATCAAAGAACAGGGTGCAACCGTTGGCCACGTCAAAGGTCGGCGGAAGCG
>JBDRNT010000159.1:0-4027 GCA_043810925.1 Candidatus Eiseniibacteriota bacterium | reverse complement strand
ATCTACAACCACAACACCAAGCCTTTCGTCTGGACCAAATCGGCCGACCAAATCTTTGAGACCATCTATGCTATGTGTAAAGATATTTCCGGGTCAGAACACTAGCCGGTCTTGCGATTCTGGCTGACTGGGGTGCAGGTGGGAGTATTCCTATGCTGACGGAACTGTCGGAGCCCACATTCATGCACCTGGGCCTCAGATCATATCAGCTCGGCCTCGAAGATATGCCTGGGGAGTTCAATGCCTATTCCCATCGTGGCGAAGGCCTTCTGAACCTCGCAAACGACGATCGAGTGTGGTTCTCTTCCTCAGGTGAAGACAACAGATTAGAGGCGTCGTGGTTGGGTGCGGAGGAACTTATCAAGTTGTTCCAGTTTCGTGACAATTACAGGAACGAAAAGCTGATGCATGTCCTTGTCGATTCGTGGGATGTTCACCACAGGAATCTCTGCTTAGGTAGACTCGCAGGAGTGATAACGCTCTATGGGATCGGCCTCGCTGTCATTCTGCGTTTTCGGGCGAGGCGACGCGCCAAGCCCAGTCCGATTCCACCCACGGCCTGACGCCGCTGCCCAAAGACGGACAATCCACCAGTACCGGTGAGCGAAATCAAGCTCTGGCGGCATGATAGGTTTATAACAATCGCCAATGAAATCTGAGAGCACGATGAGCCGATGTACCTGGGCTGGCACCACTATGGTGCTCCTGGTGGCGGCGTAGCAACCGAGTCTACAACTTGGAGCAAGATCAAAGCAGAGTTTGCGGAGTAGCACCGTCAACAAAGTGACACTGTTGCAAAGCTGACACCGTTGGCGAAGCTGAAGTTGCCCCCATTTTTTGGACAGATAGTTAAGCCAGGATTTTGGTAGCATGGATGTCCAAGAGAGGGGGTTTCCCATATGGGGAAGAAGCGGAGGAAGCACAGCGGGGAGTTCAAAGCTCGGGTAGCGCTGGAGGCGGTGAAAGGGGTGAAGACGCTGAGCGAGTTGAGTTCGAGGTACGGAATTCATCCGACGGTGATAGCGCACTGGAAGCGGCAGTTGCTGGAGGGGGCTTCGGGGATATTCGATTCAGGGAACGGATCGGGAGCGAAGAGCGAGGAGGAGTTGACGGCACCTCTGTATGAAGAGATAGGTCGGCTGAAGGTGGAGGTGGACTGGCTGAAAAAAAAGCTTTGAGCCGGTCGTTGGAGGAGAAGCGCGGATGGATCGAAGGAGAAGATATGGGTCTGTCGGTGGCGAGACGGTGCGCACTGGTGGGTCTTGCGCGATCGAGTTATTACTACATGCCGATGGCGACGGAGAGCGCCGAGAACCTGTGGTTGATGCGCCGGATAGACGAGTTGTACCTGAAGCGCCCGTTCTACGGTTATCGACGGATCACCGGCTGGCTGCGGGAGTTGGGCTGGCCTGTGAACGAGAAGCGCGTGGCGCGGCTGATGCAGGTGATGGGTTTACAGGCTGTGGTTCCTGGGCCGCATACAAGCCGACGTCATCCCGAGCATCGGATCTATCCGTATCTGTTGAGAGGGGTGACGATCGCGGCACCGGACGAGGTATGGTGCGCCGACATAACGTATCTGCCGATGCGGCAAGGGTTCTTGTACCTGATGGCGGTGATGGATTGGTACAGCCGGTATGTTCTGGCCTGGGAGTTGTCGAACACGCTGGAGACGGATTTCTGTCTGGCTGCATTGGAGCGGTCGCTGGAGGATGGGAGACCTGGGATATTCAACACCGACCAGGGGTCACAGTTCACCAGCGATGATTTCACCGGTTGCCTGAAAGCTGCTGGGGTGCGGGTGAGTATGACCGGACGAGGTCGGGTGATGGACAACTTGTTTGTGGAGCGGCTGTGGAGGACGGTGAAGTATGAGGAGATCTACCTGCGCGACTACCTGGATGGGAGACAAGCCGGGGAGGGACTGGCGCGGTACTTTGGTTTCTACAACACACGTCGGCCTCACCGGGCCCTGGGCAATCGTACGCCGGCGGCGGTATACGGCGACAGGGTATGTGGGTGAGTGGATGGTTTGAATGGCCAGGAGGGTTGCGGAACCTGTAGAGGGGGGGTATACTGGATGGATCGAGTCGAGATCGTGGCTTGTGAGCGATCCTGGAGCGTCGGTTTTCGGGGTCACGGGGCAGAATCCCTTGAGAAGGTTGAGATGGAGTGGAATGGCCCTGGAAGACGGGACCGATCGACGCCGTCTCGGCGTTCTGAGGCCACGGCGACACCTTCTCAGCGGCGAGAAGGCAGTGAAGAAAAGGAGGTGGCACTGCAACCGACTATTAGCTTAGGATGTGCCCAAAACTGTCCAAAGGATGGGGGGCACTTCAGCCGTTCTTGGGGAATGCGGGAGGGGTTCACTTTGCCCTCGTAAGCGCACCTTCTTCTTTGATGCGTGCAAGACGACCCGCGAGCTAAAGGTGTTTCTGAGGTTCGTAGAGCTGTATATACATGTCTTTGTCGGCGTGGGAAGATCAAAGTCTGGGAAAGCCTTGTCTGGTAGAGAGGTCAAGGAATGCGTCATTGCGTACTGTGTTTTCGACCGGGTGGTGAGGAGGATAAGAGATGTGTGGCAACGCGGAATGTACCACGAGGATTTTGTTGAGAAATTCCCCATGATCGATGCTGGTCTGCTGGACGAGATCATCCTTGATCGCGGACGCCGAAAGGGATGGAAGAGTAGGGCGTCCGACATCGCTCGCCGCCTTGCGGCACAACATGTTGGCACTACCCAGAGCAATGTGAAGCAGATCCTGAAGCAGGAGAAGAAATACCTTGCAAGAACTAGAGAACTAGTAGCAGAAGTCCCCAAGCCCGAGAAGATACTCGCCCGCGAAGAACGTGTTCCGCTCCTCTGGCCCGAAGAGCCGAGGAGACTCGCCCAGGAAAAGGGCGAGGATATGATCGAGTCACTATTCATCTCACTAACTCCCTCAGATTGAGAGAATAACCTACCTAAGCGGACGTGGACTTGCCCCAGCTGCGACAAGGGTAGTTATGTGTTTCACATGACTACCCCGGGAAGCGCTGACAGCTTTTTAAGAATGTGGCAAACTACGGGCATCATGAAAGACTCAGATGACATTGATCCGGATGAAACGGCAGATGGAGTATCACCGCGGTGAGATGGAGGGGTGTGACGTATGGCGAAGGCTAGTCGCGAGCTGCTCGAGAAGACCATAGAGGCGTGGCAGTGTCACAGTGAGAAGAATCTCACGATTGAGGACGCCCGAGAGATTGTCGGCAACATCACTGGATTCTTCTCCTTGCTCGCTGCGTGGAGGATGGCTGCCGAAGTTACCGGGCCGAGAACGCTGGGTGATGAAGGGATGGGTGAGAGGGATGGGGAAGGGAAGGCTAGCAATCGGCAAGACGGGCAAGCAGGAAATCACTCTTGAGGAGGCCGAGGCCGCGTCGGAGATAGATGCCGAGGCGCTGAATCGCGCTCTTGAGCTCCTGGCCAGATGGGCCCTGCGTCGTCGGGAGAAGGGATGATGACGGGATGACGAAGATCACACGTGCAAAAGCGATCAGGCTCAAATGCCTCGATTGCTGCAGCTACCAGTGCAAGGAAGTGCGGCTGTGCCCTGTCCGGGGCTGCCCACTGTGGCCTTACCGGCACGGCCGCGGGTATGAAGATGTTCCGGGAAGAGACCGCGACGTTGATGAGGATTCCGATTCTGAGACGAAAAGTGGGTAGCTACGTGCCGATTTCTCGACGGAAACCTAGCGGAGGTACTGGAGGCTACACCGGAGCGTGCTTCATGAAAAACAGGTGGGTTTTCCGCAAGAGAGCCCTCAGACATGGTCGGAGGATGCTGAAAGAGGTCGGCATGAAGTCTGAGAATCGCGCAACTGGCTGTGGAATAAAGGGTTATGGTGCTCAGGATGAGTCTAATTGACTTGATAGGCGGTGGGAACAGAGCCAATGTCGAAGCAGGCAGTATACACAACAGACTATAGAATAGCGGTGATTACTGGTGAAGAGAGCAGCCCTATACCTTAGACGGTCAACTAA
>JBDRNT010000158.1:0-40624 GCA_043810925.1 Candidatus Eiseniibacteriota bacterium | reverse complement strand
GCTCTTCGTATGGTTTGTAATACTTGACAAGGACTTTGCCTTTGCCCTCGAACGAACTGTAACCGTGATGGTGATAACCTGTCCGCACGCGCTTGGGCTTGCCGTCCCCCTGGTTGTGGCGGTCTCGACAGCGCTCTCCGCGAAGGAGGGTCTTCTGATAAGGGATCGAGCTGCCTTCGAGAAGGCCCGCAGCATACAAGCAATCATATTCGACAAAACGGGGACGCTTACCGAGGGCCGATTTGGGGTCACGGACATCGTGCCTCTCACGGATGACGTAGATTCAGATGGACTTGTGCAGTATGCTGCGGCAGTGGAAGCACACTCTGAGCACCCAATTGCGAAAGCGATTGCGGCCTCAAATCCGGTAGCGCTACCTGTCAAAGGTTTCCGCGCGATTCCCGGCAGAGGTGCAGAGGGCACTGTCAAGGGCAAGCACGTGGAAGTCGTAAGCCCGGGCTTTCTGAGAGATAGAGGCGTTGCAGTTGACGATGAACGGATCGCGGGCCTCGCCGGGCAAGGAAAGACAGTCGTCTTTGTGATGATCGAGGACAAACTCAGTGGTGCGATTGCCCTCGCCGATATTATCAGGCCCGAATCCAGGGAGGCCATCTCCCAATTAAAGGAAATGGGAATCAGGTGTATGATGCTCACTGGCGACAACGGAGAGGTTGCGCGGTCGGTGTCCGACGAAATCGGGTTGGATGAGTACTTTGCTGAGGTTCTACCTGAGGAGAAGGCAGCTAAGGTAAGGGAGGTACAGCAGCGGGGACTGGTTGTTGCGATGACAGGGGATGGAGTGAATGATGCGCCTGCTCTTGCACAGGCAGATGTGGGAATAGCAATCGGTGCAGGGACCGACGTGGCCGTCGAAACAGCCGACATAGTGCTTGTCAAGAGCAATCCTCTCGATGCGGTCTCCATCATCAGGCTGGCTCGTGCGACCTACAGAAAGATGGTCCAGAATCTGGTGTGGGCAACGGGCTACAATGCCTTTGCGATTCCCCTGGCAGCAGGCGTGCTCTACCGGTCGGGAATAATCTTGAGCCCTGCTATGGGTGCTGTACTCATGTCCTTAAGTACAGTGATCGTTGCAGTCAACGCGCGGTTCCTGCGTGTTCCGAAGTAGGAGGTGCTCAGAGTGACAGAGCCGGCAATGAGAGATCCGATCTGCGGAATGGAAGTTGACAGCGAGGACTTTGGTTTCGAGTACGAGGGTAAGAAGAATCTGTTTTGTTCCCTGGGATGTCTGGATCGATTCAAAAGCCAGCACAAGGACTACCTGGAAAAGCACATGTATGATCTCGTGATCATCGGTGGTGGACCTGCCGGGCTGACGGCGGCAGTCTATGTCTCTGTGCAGCAGATCGACACGATTCTGCTGGCCAAAGACATCGGTGGCCAGGCCATCGACAGTACGAAAATCAAGAACTATATGGGCTTTGATTTCATTAGCGGTCCCGATCTTGTCAGGAAGTTCAGCGACCAGTTTCTGCATAAGCATTACTTGGACCATTGCATAGACGAGGTTGTGAACATCAACCGGGCGGATGATAGCCTGGAAATTCTGACAAGAGCCAAACGGCGACTTAGGACACGTGCAACCATTGTTGCCAGTGGCATGAAGCGGAGAAAACTCGGCATCCCGGGTGAGGAGCGACTACAGAGACGAGGCATATTCTACAGGATGGTGCATGATATTCCCCGGCTGCCGGACTCCGTTGTTGCAGTTGTCGGCGGTGGCAATTCGGCAGTGCAGACAGCCAATGATCTAAAAGGCATGGGCTGCGAAGTGATTCTACTGTCGAAAGGCAATCTAATCGCTGACCAATCTGATATCGATGTCCTCAGAGGGTCTGAACGTGTTGAGATACTGGAAAGATATGATGTTGTCGAGATCAAAGGAGAAGACAAGGTAGAGGGGATCGTCATCCAAACGGATGATGGCAAGGAAAGACGAGAGGCCCGATGCGATGGCGTCTTCATTCAGGTGGGCTTCACACCCAACACCGAGTTCTGTCAGGATCTGGTTGGACTCAACGAGAGGGGGGAGATAATCATAGGCCCTGACTGTTCAACGAATGTTGCAGGTGTGTTCGCCTGCGGGGACGCAGCTAACTCCTTTGGTAAGAGGATCATCATCGCCTCCGGCGAAGGGGCGAAGGCTGCACTGAGTGCAAAGGACTATCTTTTGAAGAAGAGGAGGTAGTAAATGCAGGGGAAGATGGCAGTGCTGTTTGGTCTGGTTTTGTTGTGTGCCGTCGCCTCCACTGTCCTGGCTTATGAGGGTACGATGAAAGCTGGGGGGACGGGGATGAAAGGCGAAATGATGAGTGGTGGGGACATGAAGTGCCACGGGGGCATGATGTGTCAGGGCATGACGCAGATGTGCCCCATGCACAAGATGATGGAATCAATGGCTGAACCGGTTCTTGTGGCGACAAGAGACGGTGGGGTCGTAGTGATGCTCGGCGGAAAGCTTTACAAGTACGACAGGCATCTGAATCTGAAGGAGGAAGCCGAGCTAAAGGTTGGCATGGGGGATATGCATAGGATGATGATGCACATGGGTGAAAAGTGCCCAGTGATGGAGAAGATGATGGGAGAGGGCGGTATGATGGAGGGTGGTGGCATGATGGGCGGCAAAGGCACGATGGGTGACAAGGGCATGATGGATGGTAAGCGCATGAAGGGAGATAAATCTGAAAGCCCTGCTCCCGAGCCAGAGAAGTCAGAGGAGACCACGGAGCACGAGATCCACCATTGAGGGCTCGTAGGAGGCAGATTAAGAATCCCTAAAGTCTCATGGCTTTTGAGGTACAAGTGGCCCACGAGTGCCCAGAGGGTAATGCTCGCATGCGTGGGCCATTCGTCTTCTGGCGAGGCGTCTGCCTCAGGTCATCAGATGCCTCTTCTTTTCCTCAAATTCCTCGAGGGTTATCTCGCCTCTCGCATAGCGCTTCTTAAGAATATCTAGCGGCGTCTCTCCCGTGGTTCCAGCCTGTCCTCTGGATCTTGTGAGCTGGAACGCCGCATAGACCACTATCGCCGCCACGATGAGGATTATAAGCCACATTAGAAGCCCCCCTCCATAGCTCATCATACGGTCTCCGTACCCCATGTGACCACTATTGCCGGCATCTCCCAGAGCTGCGACCGACACGGTCAAGAGCATAACGATCAATATGATTACCACCTTCATCGCCTCAAACCTCCGCGTTTGTATATCGTCTCCACTTATTAGACGAGCTCTTCAAAGATATGTTCCACGGCCGCTACTGGAGCTGGAGAAATCACAGGCGCGAGAGTTCTCTTTCCAAGTAACGTCCGATCTCTTCTCCTATGATTGCATTCGCACTTATGCCGGGATGGCACTGATCGAAGAACAGTTTCTTGTCCCTGTGCCCCCTGAGCACCGGCAGCAGATCAACGAAGCCGAACCTGCGGGTAGGTCTCGAGAAAACCTGCGTAGACATGAAGGGAGGACGGCTGTCATTTAAGTAAAACGAGACGACAACCATGTCCGGCAGGACCGATAAGCCTCTCTCAGGTAGAATATCAGTTTCCTCCAGTCCTTCATCTGTCCCCCGAGGTGGGGAGCTTCGCTCTATTCTATAATGTACGTTCGGGCTACGGCCGAGATCCATACCCGGGGAGTCTGGTATGGCATGAAGGGACATTCGCCATACTCAGACCATGGCCCCAGGATGTCCTCAGCCAACATCTCATCCACGGATTTTCCCTTAAGCACTTCCTCGTGGATTGCTTCTGCCGACGACATCACCATCACTGTGTAGTTCTTGAGACCTGCCATGTCGACCGTGCGCCCGTGACCCGCCGTGAACATGGTGTCATCGGGGAATACATCGATCATCGTACAAAGAATGTCGAGATACGGCTCGATCTTTCCCGCCGAGACGCCCGGAAAGGACTCAGAAAGGAGGAGGCTTCCTGTGCAGACAACGCCAGACTGCTTGAACCAGATGAGCAGATCGGTCTCGGAGTGGGTGCCCGCGGCTGGAATCAGCAGAATCTCCTCACCGTTGAAGTTCATCGAGTAATGGGGGGCAAACGACAGATCTTTGCCGCTCATGAATTTCGGCTTCCCCTCAGCGATGAACCCGTAAGGTTCGCCCGTACGACCCTTTAGCCCCATCTCGGCCCTGGTCAGAATGCCGTCGGTCACCATCTGATCAAGGTTCGTAAAATCGATCACGGTTGCCGTGCTGTCCACGTAGCTATGTGCGGAGAAGTGATCACCGTGTAAGTGAGTGGTGATGATGTACTCAACACCGGGATCGTCGGTGTGCTTGCTTCCGGATATTTCCGCAAGTGCTTCTAAGATTCGCGATGCCGATGACTGGTAACCCGTATCGACCAAGAGCAAGCCATCCTCTCCTGACTGTACACCGCAGTTGGTTCGGTTGCTCAGCGGCACGGTGACCACATGGAAGGCGGGCGCAAGCATCTCCACCTTGGCTTTTGGAATCTCAAAGTCACGGGTTGCTCCCACCTCTTTTAGATAAGCGGCGATCTCATCCCATCCCCTGGCCTTGGCCGAAAACAGGGGCGTCAGGCCGTAGGCATCCACGTGATTGACATCAGCGCCATGGGCCACCAGGATCTTAACGATCTCCAGTCGCCCTATCGCAACTGCGTACTGGAGCGGTATCTGTCCCTGCGTATTGGCGTGGTGCGGATCCGCGCCCCGGTCAAGCAGGAGATTAACGATCCCCGTATCCCCGCCGTAGATTGCGTAGGTGAGTGGAGAGTTCCCGTAGTCCTCCACGATCTCAAGATCGGCCCCGGCCTCCAGAAGTATCTCGACCAACTCGCGCTTGCGCTCAAACGCGGCCCAGTGAAGTGGCCGCGAGTTGTCGCTGTCACCGGCATTGACATCAGCGCCCCTCGAAATGAGAAATCGCGCGATGTCGACCTGGCTGTCTGAGACTGCAACGTGAAGAGGGGTGCCGAGGGCATCATTGCGGGCCGAGATCTGGCCGGGATCGGCGGCCAGGATAGCTTCCACCTTACTCATGTCTCCGGCACTTATCGCATCGTGAATCTCGCCGGCAGTTGTGAGACCCGCGAGCGCCAGGACGAAAACCGGCACCATCAAAAAAATAACCAACAGGTACGTCGCCGTATGCTTCATCGTGTTCCTCCTCTCATGCCCCTTTCTTGCTGCTTGTATGCCAAGCATAATTCTGGCATATCTGCGTATACAGTGAAATAAATTGATGGAATGTATGAGCAAGGCTCATACAACATCCAGGGCCTGTTCCATATCGAGACCGGCCGCCGCCGGCCGTTGAGGACGTGAACCGGCGGCGACCTGGTTGATGCTATTTCAGGAGTACAACCTTGCTGTGTGTGCTCGCTCTTTCGGTCTCGACGCTCGCAAAGTAGACTCCCGGTGAAACCCTCCGCCCTCGCTCGTCCCTTCCATCCCAAAAAGCATCATGCCGACCCGGTGGTAATGATGTCTCAACAAGCGTTTTGACCAACCTGCCTTCCACATCAAACAGGCTTACGCTGACGTCGCTGACAGCATTGAGTGCAAAGCGAAGCCTTGTCGTCGCGGTGAAGGGATTCGGCTCCACCGACATAATAAAGGTGATCTCAGATCCAATCACGCCGGAGATGGACGTATCGGGTATAGCAAGTTCAGCAAGTGTGGCCACCGCCATCTCGGCGACATTCGTGGCAAACGACTGTGTGAGATTGTGGATCCTGTCTCCCGTTGTGTGGTAAGCAGGATAGACAATCGGAGTATCTTCCTCGTTGTCCAGAGCATTGAATCCGAGCCGCCAGAAAGAAGCATGGTCGCTGTAGAGCATGTCAGGATCAATGATCTTGCGGGTGAGAAGCGTCGGGACATAAGCGTCGGCACAATCGATCGCCAGGTCAGCCATCCACTCCGAGACCGAGTCGCTCACGATATTGACGTCTTCCGGAGCGGAGTCGACGTAGGCAATCATATCGCAGTTTAAGACTCCCACAATCGCATCACCGGCATAGAGCGCCCGTCCGGCATACTCGCTGCTTCCGAGCAGGCCCTGTTCCTCACCCGCGAAGCAGACAAACTTGATCGTCCGCTCACAGGGAAAATCAGCCATGACCCGTGCGGCCTCGACCACCGCCGATGTGCCGCTGGCATTGTCATCAGCACCGGGTGCCAGTGTCGCGGAGACCTCTGATATGCTGTCGTAGTGACCGCAGATAATCACCTGCTCGTCGGAGACGGTCCCCGGCTTGGTTGCAACCACGTTCTTGTTGAGCTTCCAGGCGCCGGTTGAAAGGTTGGTGGTCTGGCTTTCCCAGATATCTCCGCCATCGGCCGTGTGCTGGATCGCACAGCTTAAGCCCGCAGCCCAGCCGTGGGAGGCACTCACAACGTCGATGCCGTAAAGAGCCGGAGATCCCTCGGCATGCTGAATCTCCCAGCTGGCGCCACTGTCGGTGGTGTGGAGAATCGTACCATCATATTCAGCCACCCATCCCTCAAGGGAGTCGATGAAGCATACATCCATGAGGTAAGGGTTGGGACTACCGGGTACCGTTTGCGCTATCCAGTTTTGTCCCCCGTCCGTGGTCTTAAGCAGGGTCCGGTCTGCTCCCACGACCCAGCCGGTATTGTCATCGATGAAGCAGACATCGCGGAGGAAGTCACTCGCACCGCTCGTCTGGGAAGTCCAGGATATCCCGTCCCAGAAGAGGATGGTTCCCATATCCCCGCAAGCCCAACCCCTGTCTGCCGACCTGAACCACAGGCCGTAGATGGCCTCGGTTGTCCCGGTCACATCATCTCCCCAAATGTTGCCTCCATCCGTGGTGCTTGCGATCGAACCGTTCTGCCCTGCGACCCAGCCATTGAGCGAATCGATGAAGCATATGTCATTGAGCCAGGCGGGGCTCCCGGTGGAGGCGGTCTGCCTGGTCCATGAGGCCCCGCCGTCTGCGGTATGGTAGATGGCGGCGGAGACACCACAGATCCAGCCTTCAAGTGAGTCAATAAAGCAGACGTCGATGTATATGTCATTAAAGGCAAAGGTCTTCTGTCTTGTCCAGGTAAGACCCGCGTCGGTTGTCTTATAGATCCGCTGTTGGTATCCCACCACCCAGCCGCAGTTCTCGTTTATAAAATCGAGATCATAGAAGTCGTACCTACCCTGTACGTACTCCTGAAACTCCACATCCACGCCGTATTCCTCGAAGCGTTCACACAGGTAGTCGGCCGCGTTATCGATCCCGGTGCTAAAGGAGTAACGCGTGAGAATCGTATCCGGCACACCGTTGATTACCGCGCCTTCCTCACCGCTTAGCTGGGATATGTAGCGCCACAGACTATCGCCGGAGACTTCTGCAACGAGGCCGACTATTTGTGGTTTGGGTGTGATCGCGGCTGGGGCGTAGGGAAGTACCTGCGGCTCTCGCTGAATGAAGGTGTAGGGCACTAGTCTGGCCTTTGAGAACTGGAGAAGACTCGGGTCTTCCGCCTCTGCCATATCCATCTGGGCCAGGTACACGCCTCTCGCGACTTCGACGAGAGCCACTGAATAAGGCATCTCCTTCTGAGACCTCCGGGGCCTTAGAAGATAAGCAGATTTCCCTGCCTGCAGTGATGCCATGACTCTGAAGTCGGCTGCGGACTCCGCAAGCCTTCGGGCTGCAGCCGGGCTACCCTGTACGAGGTAAGCCTCTCCGAGATCGGCCAGGTAGAACATACCGGCCTGAGAGAGCGTCTCGGTGCTGACCGGCTTTTCCACCCTTACGATCACGCCCTCCTGAAATCCAAAGGCTGCGCTGGAGACGAGGATGAGGCCGAAAGTGACTGCAACAAAGGAAACTGCCGTGACAAAGCGATAGCTGTCCCTGCGGTCCATGGGCGTCCCTCCTGATACTCGTTGTGGCGTCGTTGGCGTCATTTCTACTATACCCACGAATTGGCTTTGTGTGGCCTGAAATGCTGTGATAGACAGCTCAGCTTCGCATGATCCTGCCGGGCACCTTGCCGGCCAGCACCTGATCAACTACGATATCCCGGTTGAGGAAGTGGCCTTTTATCAGAAGGTACTTATGCCGGCGGGAGTAACACCGAAGTCACTCATCAATCTGCCGCTGACCGATGCAATCGTTGAGATGGTAAGGGCCGGCATGGGGGTGGCTGTCCTCAACCTCTGGTCGGCCAGACCCTATCTCAAGGCTTCGGAGCTCAAAGCAATCCGGGTGACCAAAGCCGGCTTCAAACGGATCTGGTACGCCGCCATCATGCGTGACACCTCACCACCCTCCCTACCTTGAACGCTTCATCACCTACCTCGCTCACCAAGGCAATTCATAGAGGCCACGGCTAAGATCAGGCAAGATGATAGTGGCAAGTTGCAGAAACCGGGCTCTCTGCTCACTGCTTCTGGAAATTGATGGCGCCGTATTTCCTGCTGAGCTTCTTGTTATGGGGCAGGGTGACTTCGTAGTCGTATAGTGACTTTTCCCAGCTTCCATAGAGAGGATTGGGGAAGATGATCCACTTGGTGCCCCATTTGCCACGGTGCTCGTGCGCCAGCTTCGTCCGCTTCTCGGGTGAAGCGGTTCCGAAGAAGATGAAATCATTGAGATCATCACCCAGGATGAGCACTATGCGGTGAGTCCCGGCGAGGTGAAGCCGGCGCGTCGTCTTGTCATCCGTCCATTCATCGATTTCTCCCCTGCAGAGCAGATCGTCTTCGGAGATATCAGCGCCGAACGCGTCTCGGAGATTGGCCAGGGTCTTGTCCTTCGAGGTCGCCTTGCGGTTGGTTACGAAGAAGACGTGGACACCATTGGCGCGCGCATACGCGATGAATGCCTGTGCGCCCGTTAGCGGTGGTGCGATCGCCTGCTCAACCCAATCGTTCCACAAGTCACTGCTGTACTCGACCCCGTCCGCGACCAGGCGCGCATCGAACTCGGAATTGTCCAAAACGGTCTCATCGACATCACAGATAACGGCCGGCGGCAGCTTTTCCAATTCGATCTTCAGCGGCTCTTGCTCCACAGCGGCCGTCCATTCGGGGTCAGCGAGGCCTTCGTCCAGCCTGACCCGGGCCAGGGTGAAGCTCTGTTCGCAGACAGCCTGATACTCCGCCGCAGTCTGTACCCATAAGACGGCGTTGAGGAGTTCATGGGTGCGATCGGAGTCTTTCCCACACCCGATAACGAAGCACTGACCGACGACTGCAACGCACAGAATCCAGACTTTCACATATGATTTGATCATCTCTCACCCTCCTCTGCTTTGTAATGTGGTCGACGCTTTCAGTTTATCAGATGCAACAGGTGTTACAAGTGGAGAACTATGACCTGCTCAAGGGGCTTTGAAGCGAATGGTGGCATCTGTTTGATGCTCGGGACTATCTATAGACACAGTCAGTTCATAGCCACCGGTCTCGAGCTCCGGCAGCGTGAAAAGGAGCTCGCTTGTCTCATCGGGAAGCACTGTGACATCGCTGCGATCAAGCTGTCCCTTGCGATAACCCCCGGCGTTGCGGATCTCGAGCAACACATCCACGGTTGAAGTGATATTGCCCTTGTTCGTGATCTGCACGACTGCAATGAGGCTGTCATCCTTCTCAGAGACTGTGATTCCCGCAATCCTCATCCAGTTTGTCACACTGAATCTGAGCTTCGGTGTGAGAGTCTTATCCCCACCGATATTGATGGTGCCCTTAAGATCATAGGGTTGGGGCAGGAGAATCCCTTCCCACTCTTCAGAAACGAGTCCCGAGCCTCCCGGCTGGATGACATAGTCCCTGACTTCGACCGTGCCCCATACTGTTTCCATGTCATCGACAATGCTGAAGGAGCCTTCCGGCCGGAGTCCTGCATTGCCTTCGTTCTTAAGGACTGTCGTGATCACGAGCGGCTTGTTATCATCCGGCCTCGAGATATAGATCGTGTCCACCGATGCGGCCCAGGTGGTTCTGCCCTCGGTATCAACAGTGACCAGGTGGTCGAGGTTCAGGGAGATACGCGTGGTGACGCCTTTTGACGGAGGAGGTGTCTCGGGAGTCACGCGGAAGAGCAGGGCGCCGAAGTAACTGCCCTCAGCGGTATCGGGCAAAGCCACCGAGATGGAAATCTCCCGGCTTTCTCCTGTACCCAGATCAAACTCGTCGGATGAAATCAGCATCCAGGGCGTACACGAGCGTTCCTGCGTACCGGCCGCGTGGAACTCACGACCCCGTGGGACACCCGGCGCAGCCGTCCAGTCCGCAGTCTCGATCCGGCAGGCAAGGATTGTCTCCATGTTATTGGTGACGGTGATGCTCTGGCGGCCATGCCCCCCGGGTGCGATGGTGATCCTCGTCATCTGTGGGGAGATGGTCACCGGGCCGGCCGTCACCACGGGGGCGAATAAAGCCAAGATCAGAAGTGTCGCAGCAACCAGTTTGCATCTCTTCATAGCGTCCTGAGTTTACCAATTTCGATGGCTGAGATCAAGATCATAGAACAGGCAGAACGGACGGTACGCCTTGAAAATGCTGCCCGGATGAGGTATAATTGACTCTCGTACAGACAGTGTCCGGTTGGAATGGGATCCTGCTGAGCCCAGGACCCCCTTCCACTTTTGCCGGATCAGCGACATCGGGGACACACGAATGATGGGTAGTGCCAACCGAAGTTTTGTGGTAATCGCCGTCGTACTCTTAGTGGCAGCGTTTGTCATAACCCCCGACACCCAGGCCGGGAGCACCAAATCTCCAGATACTCAGCCCAGTGACTTATTTCTTGAGGAACTCCCGATTCATCTCACCGAAGAGGAGATGACCCGGCTTGACGAGATCGGGATCACCCATATCACGACCGCTGCGCCGGGAGCACCCGTGCGCCGGTGCGCCCAGTGGGAACCCCTGACCGGGGCGCTTATCAGGTATTACAACGGCTTCGGCCTTCCGGTTGCCATGATCCGCGGATACGCCGAGGATCTCACCGTTCACATTCTCTGTATCTCGAGCCAGCAGACAACCTGCTATAACTACCTCAACTCCAACGGCGTGAACATGGCCAATGTCGATATGATCGATATCTCGACCAATTCCATGTGGACCCGTGACTACGGGCCCCAGACTGTTTTTGCCGACGGAGCGTGGGGCTTTGTGGACCACATCTATAACAGACCCCGCCCGCTGGATGATCAGGTGCCCTGGGATCTGGGATCTGAGTGGAGCGCTCCAGTCTACGGTACGACTCTGGTCCACACCGGTGGCAATTTCCTCTTTGACGGGCATGGTACCGGGTTTTCCACCGATCTCGTCTGGGATGAGAATTCGGGCATGACCCACACAGAGATCGCCCAGGTGATGGAAGACTATCTGGGGATTACGAATTACGTTGTGCTTCCCGACATCGCATCGGCCGGGATCCACCATATCGATTGCTGGCTCAAGGTCTTGAGTGAGGAAACGCTTCTTGTCAAGGAGGTTGCCTCGAGCCATGCCCACTATGCCGCCATCGAAGCCAATGTCGCGACACTGGGGACCTTAACCAACTGCTATGGCCGTCCGTACAACATCGTGCGTGTCTACTGCGGTGGTATCGGTGGGGGGCAGGTAGCTGCCTACACCAACTCGATGATTCTCAATAACAAGGTCTTTGTACCGCTCTTCGGCATCAGTACGGATGCTGCAGCGATAGCAACTTATGAAGCCGCCATGCCCGGGTACGAAGTCTTCGGGTATGAGGGCGGCTGGCTCTACGATGACGCCATCCATTGCCGGACGATGGAGATACCCGACCGCCATATGCTCAGGGTAGACACCAACCCGCTTCAGGACAGGGACGAGGGTTCCGGTGACTACCGCGTCACCGCCTGTATCGATGATAGGAGCGAGGCCGGGCTTGTAAACGATTCGCTCCTAGTCTACTGGAGACTCGAAGGGTCACCGGGTTTCAATCCTGTTGTTATGCAGACGACGGCTCATCCAGATTCCTACTATGCGGATATCCCGCTCCAGGCCGACTCAGTGGAAGTCGAGTACTATGTTTTCGCAAAGGACTTGAGCGGGCGGCGCTCTGCCAGGCCCCCTGTGGCCCCGCTTGCCTGGTATACCTTCAATACGGGTCAGGACGTCTCGAGTGTGGCCGGTGGTGGAAAGAGCCGGACCGGTTTCGGGTTGGCCCAGAACTCACCGAATCCTTTCACCTCTGCCACCGAGATCAGATATGAGCTCCCGGTGGATTGTCATGTCAGGCTTGATGTCTACGATGTGCTCGGAAAACATGTGACGACGCTTGTTGACGAATACCGGAGGGCCGGATCAGCATCTCTCCGCTGGGATGCCCGCGCCGGTTGTGATGCGCCGGGAGATGGTCCGGATCTCCCCGGTGGGGTCTACTTCTATATGCTGCGTGCGGGACATCACATCGAGACCCGGAAGCTCGTCATCCTCAACTGAAGCCGCTCAATTTCGGGGGCACCATACTGAATTTACTTGGTGGCATTCAAGATCGGACGAGAATCAAGTATGGTATCACCGTGAATACTGGTCTTGCTCGGGTATCCAACCGAAGCGCTTAAGGTCTATCTTTCCGTTAGCCCTGAACTTCACACCTTCGCGCTCCAGTCTCAGCCGCTGCGTTACATCCGCACCACTCATGGGCGGGAGACTGATCGCTCCCTGTGCGTTGACGACGCGGTGCCACGGAACGCGCTTCCAGTCCTTGAGCGCATGAAGGGCGTAACCGACCTGGCGGGCATGTCCCCTAAGACCGGCGAGGCGCGCCACCTGGCCGTAGGTTGCTACCCTGCCGCGGGGGATGCGGCGGACAACATCGTATATGCGATCCCATCTTCCATGTTGCGGCTTTCCGGAATTTCGCTCAACCATCATTTGCTACGCACCGTCGACGGCAACGATCGATGCGACGGCGGCACTCTCTCGGAGTTTCCTGGCTTCCCGGTACACAGGGGAGCCGAAGAAAGCCTTTATCTTATCAAGCGATGGGAACTCCATGAGGACAACTCTGCGTTTCTCCTCCGGCCCCTCGAGTGTAACGGTCTCCCCGCCACGCGCGATGAACCTTCCCCCGAACTCGGCAACCACGGCGGGGGTTGCCGCGATGTACTTCTTGTACTGTTCCATATCTGTGACTTCCATCTTGACTATGATGTATGCACTCATATCACACCTCCTACTTCGCCAGCATGTGCTCGATTACAATCTTGACACCGATTCCTATCAGCATGATCCCGCCGATGGCCTCGACTCGTTTTCCAAGGAGCCGTCCTGACGCGGCTCCAAGATATGTTCCGGCGAAACACATAATAAAGGTAACGATTCCTATGACGAGCACGGGCACGAGGATAGCCATATCAAGAAACGACAGCGAGAAGCCGACAGCAAGGGCATCAATGCTGGTAGCAATGGCGAGGACGAAAAGGATGGTGATCCTGGTCGGATCGATGGCGGTGCGTTCCTTGCCGTGCTTTCCAGATTCATAGATCATTTTCAATCCGACCAGAAGGAGGAGCGCGAAAGCTATCCAGTGGTCAAATGTGGCGATGTAGGCTCTGACCCAGTTTCCCGTCCTCCATCCTATGAGCGGCATTATCGCCTGAAAGCCACCGAAAAACGAGGCGATCTTAAGAGCATGTCTGAATCGCACCTTGCTCAGAGTCACGCCACTTGAGATGGACACGGCAAAGGCATCCATTGCCAGGCCGACGGCAATAACCAGTAATGATACTGACAGCATCACATCCCCCTGAAATTACGGTGACACAATACTCAATTACCATCGACGTCAAATCATTCAGCATCCAATAATCAGCATACTGTCACCGAATCGGGCGCGAGTCAAGATTTCCGGCATTGCGCAGGCAGCCGTGAGGCAGTATATTGGCGCGTTACGAGTTCTTAACGGAACAAAGCGCCGGTCGGCGGGGTTAAAGACATTATGTTGAACATCAGAAAGACCAGACATGTCTGTATCGCATTTCTTATCCTCTTCATGTGGAGTTCCTTCGCCGCGCTTGACGGATTCGTGCTTTGCACCGCTGAGGGCGATGGCCCCGGCGCCATTTCGGTCCACGCGCCCCACGTGGTCTGCATGACTCCCGAGGACCAAGGGTGCTGTCAGTCCGGCGAGACGAATACCGAAATAGCACATCATCACATACCCTGTACCGGGGTACCGTTGGGTACGGACATGGGGCGTATCCCGGACCCGGACAGGTTGCCCGAACTTACGTTCCTTTGGGCGTCGTCTCTGCCCGCGCGAGTATCTTACGCGTATTGGGCGGATGACCCTGAGTCAGTCGTCCGAGAGAGTTCCGGCTTCTGGGTTGTCCCATCTTCATCTTTAGAACACCTTCAATCCGTAGTACTCATCATCTGATTCCCATCTCTATGCATTTAGCACGTCGGTGTCGACCTCACCGACTGCCGATCCCGGGCACAATTGCTGCCTGATGCTTCTGTCAAACCAAGAATGAAAGAGGTAATGCGTATGCCACATGTCACGTGCAAGCTTGTTGCAATGGTCGCGCTAGTGACGCTCTCAGCGGGTGCGCCGGCAGGGGCACAAACACTGGGATTTTCCCAGGCCCAGGAGATGGTCCTGGCCCAACATGAAGGTCTCAGGGCCCTCGCGGAAGAGGTGGCGGCAGCTGAGGCTGCTGTTCGCCGGGCCGGAGCATATCCGAATCCTGAGATTGAGGTTACGGCCGAGAAATTCGGTAAGGCCGAGATTGAGGTCGTTCTCACCCAGCCGCTACTAATCGGTGGGACGAGAGGCGCAGCTGTCAGCGTGGCCAAGCGCGAAGTGGAGATCGCCGAACTCAGACTTGAGAGTGGGAAGATCTCAGTTGAGGCGGAGCTGATTCGGCGTTTCATCCCGCTTCTCGCAGCAAACCGCAGGCTTGAGCTTGTTGACTCCCTGCTTGAGGTGTCCGCGAGGAGCACCGAGGCGGTGCAAGGGCTGGTCGATGCGGGCGGAGCCATGGCACTTGACGTGGTGCGGTCTCAGCTCGAAGGAGACGAGCTTAACCTTGAGCGTGCGGAGATCACGCGAAGCCTTGCGGAGGGCAGGGTACAGCTCGGGGAGCTCTGGGGGGAGATAGCCCCTGGATTCGACCGAGTTGATGGCTCGCTCCCGGGTTCGGTCTACCTGCCACCGGTTGCCGAGATCTCTGCAGCCATGGAAAGACACCCTGACTGGCTGTTGCTTGAGGGGAAAAAGCGATTGATCAAAGCGGAGATGGATGAGGCACGTGCGGAGGGAAGACCCGAACTCGCACTGAGCGCAGGCTACCTGCGTAATAACGAGCTGGACGAAGAAGCAGCAATCACAGGCGTTTCATTTTCACTACCGATACTTAACCGGAATAAGGCCGCAGTTACCGAGAAGCATCACGAGATGGCTGCGGCGGAACATGCGGCCGAGCGTGAGCGGCTTGAACGTGCCGCTCAGCTCACAACGCTCTATTCGGATATGGAGGGAACCGGCAGGGATCTGGATGCTCTCTCGGGCGAACTCCTGTCAAAAGCCACGTATGTTCATCAGTCGCTCGAGGAATTCTACGTGCAGGGCAAGACCGGCATTCTGGATGTACTTGAGGCAAGAAGCCATCTGCTCGAGCTTCGCATGAGAATCGTAGATCTCCTGGAAGAACGGGCGCTGCTAGCAGCTGACCTATTAGAGCTGACCAGTTACCGGATCGAGATCATCAGATAAGGGGGGAAGCATGAACAGGCACGTCTTGAAACTTGTGATAATCCTTGCCGTTCTGGCGTTGGCCGTACTCGCTGGATGTAGCGGGGGGAGCGAACAAGAAGATACCGAAGCGCACGACCACGACGCGCATATGAATGAAGACGAAAGTGATCACGACGGCCGCTCTGAGGAGACTCACGGGGAGAGCCCCGGTGATGAAACCGATGAGCATGCCGGACATGATCATGAAGCCGATGGCCACGACGAGGACGTAGTGCATCTCTCGGCGGAGGCAATCAGGCTTGCCGGTATACGGATTGAAAGCGCACGCCCGGCCACACTTGCACGGACGATCGAGTTACCGGGAGAGATCGGTTTCAATGAGGACCGGTTGGTGCATGTGACACCGCGCTATGCCGGTGTTGCCCGGGAAGTTCACGGCCGTATCGGCGCCCATGTCAAAGAGGGCGACGTTCTGGCCGTGCTCGAAAGCAACGAGAGTCTTTCCCGCTACACCATCAAGGCGCCGATTTCCGGGCGCATCATCCACAAACACCTCACAGTGGGTGAGTTTGTTGCAGAGGATCACGATATGTTTCTGATTGCCGACCTGTCGACGGTCTGGGCCAATTGTGAAGTCTATGCCAAGGATATGCCGTATGTCGGGCAAGGCGCCGGTGTGACGGTAAGCGCAGTGGATGGAGGACAGTCGGTCGAGGCGAGGCTTTCCTATGTTGCGCCGGTTTACAGCGAGCACAAGCGAAGCGCCCTTGCCAGGGCGGTGCTTTCCAACAATGGCGATTTCTGGCGACCCGGTACGTTCATACGAACCTCAGTACCTGTGGAAATCTCCGGTTCGTGTCTCACTGTCGAGAAGGGAGCAGTCCAGACCCTGGGCGCTATGCAAGTGGTATTCGTGCCCGGGGAGGAGGAAGGCGAATTCGAAATCGTTGCCGTTGAGACCGGGTTCAGCGGTGAAGACAGGGTGGAGATCGTAGAGGGGCTCCACGAGGGAGACGCCTATGTTGCAAAGGGCGCTTTTGAACTCAAGGCCAAGATGGTGACCGCCAACCTGGGTGACCACGCAGGTCACGGACATTAAGAGAGGAGGTCATCGATGGTTGAAGCAATTGTAGCCTGGACGCTTAAGAACCGTCTGCTGGTAGTGGTCTTACTTGTCGCGACGATTGCGCTTGGTGTTGTCCAGTATCGCAGACTTCCTACCGATGCTTTTCCCGACATATCACCCGTGATGGTGTCGGTTTTTGCGGAGGCTCACGGCATGGCGCCGGAGGAAGTCGAGCGGCTGATCACCTTCCCGATCGAGTCGGCGATGAACGGACTCCCGGGAGTGAGACTTGTCAAGTCTACGTCGGCCTTTGGGATGGCCGTGGTCTATGTCTATTTCGAGGATGACGTCGATATCTACTTCGCCCGCCAGATCGTGGCTGAACGTCTTGCGGGTGCAGTGGCGGAGTTGCCGGAGATGCACGAACCACCGGTCCTCGGTCCCATCTCCACCGGCCTGGGTGAAGTCTTCATGTACTACCTGACGGCGGATGATACGGCCGACACCGAAGGGAAGGACAGACTCGCGTGGCTGCGTGAGATCAATGACTGGGTCGTTAAGTTCCAGCTCCAGACCGTGCGCGGCGTGACGGAGATTCTCTCAATGGGCGGGCATGTGCTCCAGTACCAGATCAGGGTCGATCCCTACCGGCTACGCAAGCATGACATCGAGCTCGGAGAAATCGTCGATGCAATGACTGCGAATAACGCAAATGCCGGGGGCCAGTTTCTTGTGATGGGCTCGGAGGAGTACCTGGTACGTGGACTCGGTCTTGCCACTGCGCTCGATGACATTCGCGAAATCCAGGTAAAGGTGGTCGACGGGACCCCTGTCCATATCCACGATGTGGCGGAAGTAACATACGGAAATGAGATTCGGCGAGGTGTGGTGACGCTTAACGGTGAAGAGGAGGTCGTGGCGGGGATTGTGATGAAGCTCTTTGGTGAGAACACCTCTAACGTGATCGATCGTCTCAATCTCAAGTTTGCGGAGGTCGAGGAATCGCTTCCGCAGGGTGTGACGGTCGTCCCGTATTACAACCAGAGCCGTCTCGTAAATAACGCGACGGGGACGGTCAAGAACGCCCTTCTTGTGGGCGCCTTGCTTGTCGTGATCACGCTCTTTGTATTCCTGGGCAATGTGCGTTCGGCTCTGATCGTGGCGCTGGCGCTGCCGCTGTGTGCCCTGATTGCCGTGATCTTCATGAAGCAAAGCGGGGTTTCTGCCAATCTGATGTCGCTCGGCGGTATCGCGATAGCGATAGGTATGCTTGGAGATGCCTCAATCGTCATGGTGGAGAATGTCTACAGAAACCTGAACGACGAACACAACAGGCTTGCCAGCAAGGCGGAGGTCATAATCTCCTCTGCCCGCGAGGTCGCCAGGCCCATACTCTTCTCGGTTGCGATCATCATCATAGTATTCCTGCCGCTCTTCACACTGGAGGGCGTTGAAGGCAAGATGTTCTCGCCAATGGCATTCACCATTACGCTTGCGCTCCTGGGTTCGGCGGTGATCGCAATAGTGTTTGCACCTCCGCTGGCTTCGATGGTGCTCCGTGTCGGGGGTGGTCGGGAGTCTGCGCTTGTGGCGGCGCTCAAACGCGTCTACCATCCGCTGCTTGAGGGAGCGATCCTGAGACGTAAGTTCGTCGTGGTGGGTGCCGTGGTGGCTCTTGGTGTCACTCTACTGTTGGCTCAATTGCTCGGAACGGAATTCATACCGGTTCTTGAGGAAGGCATCATCCAGATCAATGTTACTATGGCTCCATCGATATCACTTGAGAAGGCGACCGGGACCATAATGAAACTCGAGCAGATCATCAGGCGGTTCGGCCCGGTTGAGGAAACACTCTCCAAGATCGGTCGTCCGGAGGCCGGGAGCCATCCCCATCCGGTCAACTCGGCGCACATCCAGATTGCACTCAAACCCCGCAGCGAGTGGGGGGACTACAAGACCAAGGCCGACCTGATCGAGGGGCTCAACCGGGAACTCTCACACTACCCCGGTGTACAACTCAATTTCTCACAACCGATTCAGAACCTCTTTGACGAGCTGCTCTCGGGGGTGAGGACCCAGCTTGCGATCAAACTCTATGGCGACGACCTGACTGTTCTGAGGACAACTGCGGAAGAGATAAGGGAGACGATCGACGGAATCCCCGGTCTGGTCGACCTTGCCACAGAGCAAAGCTACGGCCAACCGCAGGTCGAGATCGTGGCTGATAGAGAGGCCTGCACGCGATACGATGTGAACGTATCCGACATCCTCGAGATAGTGGAGATCGCCGTCGGGGGTGAGGTAATCGACCATATCTACCTCAACACACGCCGTTTCGGAATTCACATCAGGTACCAGGAACAGTATCGGAATGATCCTGAGGCGCTGCGGAACCTCTTGGTGACGACATCGGCAGGATATCATGTGCCGCTCTCACAGGTTGCCGAGGTGAAGGAGGTTGTGGGTCCGATCCAGATTAACCGGGAGAAGAACAGCCGGTTGTGGACCATCAGTGCAAATGTGCGTGGACGTGACATAGGCGGCGTGGTGAAGGATATACAAGAACGGGTCGGAGAGAACATCTCGCTGCCGCCGGGTTACTGGCTTGAGTACGGCGGTCAGTTCGAAAACCAGCAACGTGCTATGAAACGTCTCACCGTCATTGTCCCTACTGCCTTTGTGCTGATCTTTCTAATGCTCTACCTATCGCTTGGGACGCTGCGTTCGGCAACCTTGATCTTCATAAATGTGCCGATGGCACTTATAGGAGGTGTCGTTGGGCTGCTCATCATGAGAGAGTACCTCTCGGTACCCGCGTCGGTGGGATTCATTGCCCTGTTCGGTATCGCGGTCCAGAACGGGCTTGTCCTCGTCACTTGTATTAATCAGTTGCGCGAGACGGGTCTGGAGACTGCGGAGGCGGTGGTGAAGGGTGCAATGCTCCGCTTGCGGCCGGTGCTCATGACGGCACTGACCACCGTACTGGGCCTTGTGCCGCTTCTGCTCTCGCGTGGAATGGGATCTGAAGTGCAACGCCCGCTGGCCGCAGTTGTGGTATTCGGTATACTCTCTTCGACGTTTCTGACACTGTTTCTTATACCTGCGCTGTATGCCTGGTTCGCGCCGAAACTGGCTGTTGACAGGCGGGCCTGAAAGCCGGAAGTAATCCCGGCTGAGGAGGAATGATGAAGAAAATAGAAGCTTTCATCAAGAGTCATCGACTGACCGAAGTCGTTGAGCGGTTGCACATGATCGAGGGGCTGACCGGCTTGAGTACGCATGAGATCAAGGGGTTCGGCCGGACACGTGGGGAGGATGAGCCGGTGCGAATCGTCGATAACACGATCAGCTGGGTGCCCCACGTCAAACTTGAGATCTTTTGCCTCGAATCCCTCGCTGAGGCGGTGATCGACGCGATTCTTGAAGGGGCGCATACCGGCTTAAGGGCGGACGGCAAGATCTACGTGTCCCCGGTTGATGACGCGGTACGGATAAGTACCCGTGACCGTGGGGCGGACGCCGTGTGAAACAACGGCCGGAGGACTGCTCATCAGCTAATGAGTTTCCCGGCGAGCTCATTCTCGGCAGGCGTACGGCCCACGTCGGCGGCGGCGATGGTCGAAGCACCGTACGGGGAGCAACACAAGCGTCGTCCCGGGATCACGGTATGTCGTGCAGCCGCATTCTTACGGGGAGGATCAGATCGCATACTACCGGCAGATGATCGGATGCTCTGGTAGCAGAGTCAGATCTCAGGCCGTATGGCATCAGCAATCTCGACGGCATAGAAGGCGTAAAAAGAACGAAGTTGTTGCCGACATTGACCACGGCGTCACTGTAAATGAAGTAGTCAAGCCTCCCGGGCCAGAAGTAGTCGTCGGGATTGTACCAGGTGAATTTCATCGGGAGATGGGTGTGGCGAGGCATGAGATCCGCGAAGTCAGTTCCGTCCCAGTCAGGCTCGAAGGGCGGCCCATACTCGTCGGTATTCACGATATCGCCGGTGAGCAGGGTCTCTAGCTGCCGGCTGTCTCCAACGAGATTCATATCGCCCATCAGCACTATCGGTGTGTCCGGTTCAAGATCGAGAACCCCGCCGGGCTCCTTGGCGTCGCGGACGAATGCCATCATAGCATCGATCTCCCACTGGCGGCCTATGTCGTTGGTGCAGCATGGCGGGTGGGCAACGATAAGAAGCAGGTTATGTTTGTACCAGGGGCTCAAATCAACCAGGAAGGCAGAGTTCCCGCCAAGGGGATAGACTTCCTGAATTGGATAGCGGCTGACCAGCACGATATCATTGTTGAGACCGAGGCCTCTTGCGCTGAACCAACTGCCGAAACCTCTCGGCCAGGCAGGTGCCAGCGCATTGTGGACGAATGCCTGGATCTCCAGGGTGGAGTGATACTCGATCTCCTGAAAGCCGATGATGTCGGGATTGATTGCCCTCAGAATGGCGTGGAACGCCCTTCTTCTTGCGGGGTCAGAGTCGAATATACCATCCCGCTCCACATTGTATGACAGGATACGCACATGGTCCTCATCGTGCTTGGCCAGGTCTATCGGTTCTACCGACTTCATCGGTGACCCGTCAAACACGATGGCAATGACCTGCCCCGCGTCGGGAATCCGGTCTCCCCCGGATTCATCAACCATCACGAGACGCCACTCGGGGCTCGGAAAACGGCCGCGGTAGGTCATCAGCCCGGCCCGGTGATCGATCGCGATCTCGAATCGCCCGGCCGTAACCGTAGGAGCACTTATCAACCCGATGTCGCCATGACGGATATCGCGCCAGAGCAGCCCCTCCCTGACACGACCGGACCTTGAGCCGAAGGTCCACTCAAGATCGACCCCGATGCCGTCCATCGGGGTACCCGTATGTGAATTAGCGTCGGTGTCGACGTACATTGTAATCTGATTGGAGGACTGCAGGTTGATCTTCCCGCCGACCCGGAAGCTCAAGAACACATACTGCCGGTCAAACGAAGCCCAGAATCCACCGAAATCGATATCGCCGCTTATCTGATCACCGGCCGGATCGGTGTGTAGAAGTGTCAGATGATCCCAATCATTGAATTCACCGTCGATCACGACTCGCTCCGTTAGCGATGCGACCTGGCACGGGATGATGGCAATCAATGCGACAAAGATCATGAATCGCAGACTACGCATGGTGAACACCTCCGTGGTCTTACGTGAGCTCCAGAGTGATGGTGATTCGCAACTGCTTGTAGCGTACCACCGTGAAGTGGCGGGTGTCACCAAGATAATCCTGCATTGCTGTTCTGCTAATTGATACGGTAGGCCGCACTCACCGTCACAGTGATTTCCTTCTGCCGGGTCTGTGTGCTGTACATCCCGTAGTCCCTTACTTCCGTCGAAAAGGGTTCCCGGATCTGGAAGACCCCGGAGCGGAGGTGCTTCACCTTGCCAAGGGATGCTCCGGAATTACGTGTGATCTCCCCTGCGCGGAGCCGGGCATTTTCTGTCGCGGCCGCGAGAAGCTCGATCTTCATCTCATCCAACCCGGAATAGAGATATTGAAGATTCGAAGCTTCGATGATCACCCCCGTATCCGTGATTCCAACAGGATTGAGAGCGAGCTTCTCCACTGTATCGATGTCCTTCGAGATTACGAAGATGCCCTGGTTAACGTCATAGCTGCTGAGGACCCCGTATCTGTCATGTCGCTGCTGAGCAGTAGCCGGCTGCACCGTTATGTCCTCATCGGCAACCCCATTGTCGTGCAGCATTCCCTTGAGGAACTCGAGATCGTCCTGAATCATCCTGTATCCCATGCTGAGTTCATCCGGCCCGATACTGCGGCGTAGCGTTATGCGCCACTTGACGACGTCGGACTCAAGCCGTTTGGTTGCCGCTCCCACAACCGAAATAACATCATCAGGCACCCTTGCAGCGTAAAAGAACACTCCCAGCAGGAATGCCGCCGCCACCACGCTGATTCCCAACACCGCGACATGGTGAGTCTTCATCTCAATTCCCCCCTCCCTCACTCCATGAGACGTGCGCAGCTCCTGAATCACTGCACGGCACCGGTGACCCGATGAAGCCATTGAGACTGAGAAAGAGGCTTGGCCGGCGGCTGTCAGACGCGGGGTGCGCGCTTCCGGCGTGAGACCAGCGAGAGGATAACCAGCCCGCCGACCGTCACGCCGATGAAACTTGTGAAGAATCTCCACATCACCGTGTAAACACCCAGGATGTTGGGCTGGACATGGAGCGAAGAGAGCATCCAATAGCTGCTGAATTCAGCTATGCCGCTTGCCCCGGGTGTCGGCACGAAATAAGTGATAAAAAACAGTATGAACTGGACGAGGAAGACATTGAGGGCGTGGTATTCGACATTAAGTCCGGATAGAAGCACAAGTGATATAAGGCTGTTTGCCCCAAGCCCGACCATGGTGAAGAGCAAGGCGATCGCCACCTTGGATTTCCTGGCGCGTGCGAATGTTGTCAGGCTCTTGCGGTACTGATCGACGCCGCAGAGTACGCGCTTGGTGAGCGCGATTCTTCGCTCGGTCTTGATTATGAGAGTGAGGATGAGCAGGCCGCGGCCGATGATTTGCTTGATCCACCCAACCCGGAAGATCGAAATTAGAAACAGTGCTACGACGATCAAGAACACGACTACCACGGAAGTCCAGATACCACCCAAATGTCCACCGAACTCGGCTTTGACGCCCGGCCTTACGAGTAGCACGATCAGTGTCGACGTCATAAGACAGAATACGGACAGCACCCCACCCATCAAGCATCCGGCGAAACCTTTGGCGATCGGAACGCCTGCCCGTTTCAGCATGTAGATCTGCATCGGACCGCCGCCGGTCTGGGAGGGTGTTACGGCTGCCATGAACACATTGGCCATAAAGGCCTTGAAAGAATCAACGACACTCACGTCGTTATCCAGACTGTTCACGAGGATTCTGAATCTGATCGCGTTGGAGCACCAGTGAACAATCATCAGAAGAGCCGCGAGGACTCCATACTGTGGTCGTAGCTCCCTCAGGTGGGTCCATGTGCCGCGATCGCCGGCGAGATATATGATCACAACGGCGCTTACAACACTGAGTACGAGGAATATTGTAAGGCCGGGTTTGACCCTGTAATTTCTGTCGCCTACTCGCATGTTATGGACTTACCCGGGTCGGTTGCTCTTGCCATATTGCTCTTATGCACCACGCGGGGCGATATTTCAAGAAAGAAACACGCCGGAGTCCAACCCTACCGGTGAGAGGTACTTCGTATAAGGTTGTCGACATGGTCAATCAGCTGTGAGGCTGAGGCCTTGTAGCGGTCGTCTATCTTCGCTTTCTGAAAGTGTTCCCTTGCCCGCGTGTATAGATCAAGTGCCTGTTCGACATTACCGATTCGCCGGCTCTCGTCGCCGTAATGCATGAGGACCTGTCCGTAACGCACATTGCCGTATGCGTAGTAAGGATTGTACCCGAGACACTCTTCGAGCAGATCCTTCGCTTCGGCGTAGTCGCTGTTTTCCATGTGGTTCTGGATGAGCGGGCTCCAGTAGCCGGTATTGTCCGGGTCTATGCGTGTGAGGCTGCCGTAGATCTCAAGCATCTCCGCGGTGCGTTCCTGGTTGCGATAGACCCAGCCCAAGATCTCAAGACTTTGAATATCATCAGGATGGAACTCCAGGAACTTTTGGCAGGCCCTCTCTGCCCTATCGTAAAGCCCCTCCTCATAGTAGACCCGCTCGAGCACGTATGTCGCCATGTCCAGGTTGGGATTGGCTCCCAGCGCCCTCTCAAGGTGGGTCATCGCAGGACCGTTCTTGTCCTCCTTCTCGTAGATCCTGCCGAGCTCGAAGTTGGCGGCCTGGTTGTCCGGGTTTATTTCAAGCGTTGTTTCCAACTCATTCCGCCCCGCGTCCTCGTCTCCGGTCTTGATCATGGAAACTCCGAGCATCTCATGCACGGATTCGTTTGAGCGGTCCAGGTTGCGGGCCGCGGAGAGATGTCCAATTGCAGCGCCGTAGTTTCCTGCATTAAACTCAAGTGCTCCCAGGTGAACGTGCGGTCCGGGGTCATTCCGGTCGAGGTCTCTCGCGGCGAGTAAGTGGCGTCTGGTCTCGCCGTAATCTCTCTCGTTAATGAACTTCGCGTCTTCCATCGTCATAAGGGCGATCCCGAGGTTGAGATTCGCCTCGAAATCACGGGGATTCTCTTTGAGGATTTCGCGGTAGTGTCCGGCCGCATCTCCGACCCGGCCCTCGTCCAGGTAGGCCCGGGCGAGCTCATGCCTCTGTTCAAGCGTGAGAACTTCCTCGGCAGGCGGTGCCTCGGGTTCCGGCGTGACATCCGGTTTGGGACCACAGCCAGTGATGGCCAGAGCCGTGGTTCCGGCTGCCGTGATAGCAATGATCAGTCTATAAATCCTGCGCATTTCCATTGGATGGACAGACCTCACGCGGTTGGCGACAGTTCAGTATGGTGTCACCGAAATCAAGTGTATATGAGCTTCAGTTCTCCGATCCTGTAGGCGATGTCGACTGAGTTTATACACTTGGCGGTGCAGGTGTCGCACGACGTACACTTCGCGATGCTCCGCTCCGGCTGTATCTCATCCAGCGTTGCCCGGGCCTGACCGAAGTTGGAGTACTGGGCTGCATACATGTGGGTGCGCATCAGCGCCGGTACCTCGACCCCGTGCGGGCAGCTGGCCAGACACTGCCGGCACTGCCGGCAGAATCCCAGCCCTACCTGAAGTTCGTTATCAGCAAGAAATCTCTTCTCATCCTCGGTGTACTCGAGATCGAAGCCCACTGAGACATCCTCATTCATGTGCTCGAAGTTGGTGTAGCCCGTAATGGCGGTTGTGATAGCCTCATGACGCAGCACCCACTTGAGCATGGCCTGCTGGACCGTCGCGTTTTCGTAGTTGCCGAACGATTCCTGATTGGGCAGGCGGCGTCCCCCGGCCTGGGTCTTCATCGCTACGAGCCCTATACCCTTTGCGCCGGCGTTCTTGATTGCCTCCGCCAGCG
The DNA here is from genome assembly GCA_043810925.1 of Candidatus Eiseniibacteriota bacterium. Lineage (GTDB taxonomy): Bacteria > Arandabacterota > Arandabacteria > Arandabacterales > Arandabacteraceae > Arandabacterum. Next base: position 14,834 of record JBDRNT010000158.1, on the reverse strand, counting down.
CCGCATCATCAGCCAGAGAGACATTCATGGAGCTAAGTACCACGTCACAGATCTCGTCTTCGGTCACCTTGGCGATTATCTCCGCCATATTCTGATGGGCCGAAACCCCGGTAGCACGGACCTTGCCGTCCTTCTTCATCTGATCCATGGCTGAAAAAACGGCATCGTCGTTCAATTCAGCGGCGTTCTGCACGCTGTGAATGTATACGATGTCGAGGTAGTCGGTCTGAAGCCGCCGGAGACTGCCCTCGGTCAGCTTGATGAACTTTGCCTTTGCCGCGGCGTCACTGAGATCGGCGCGTTGTGCAAGCCGTTCCTTGGTACCGAATACGATTTTGTCCCTGATTCCCATCTCCTTTATCACCTTGCCGAGCATCTGCTCGTTCCGGCCGAATGCATAGAGCGAGGCGGTATCGAAGTGACGCACGCCAGCCTCATAAGAAGCCTTTACGAGCTCGGCATTCTCGGAGTTCATCGCCCCCATGCTGACTATGGGAAGATTTATGCCGGTTTTACCCAGATTCCTGTAGATCATCTCGGGCTTGGCCTCTTCGCCGGCCGCACGCTCTTTCTTTTCCCCCTGGGCTGCAGCCAGTCCGGGGCCGATCCCCGCCAATCCCGCGGCGGCAAGACCTGTCAGTGATGTTGAGATAAAGCGCCGTCTTGTAACATCAGGCTTGTCGGTTCCCATGGCATCCTCCGTTTGGTCGTAGCTTCATTCCTGAGTAGCTTCTTCCTGGCCTTCTGTAAGCATTTCCCTGTAGCTCTCCGCATTGGTTTCAAGCGCCTGCCGGAGATCGTCACCGAGATTCTCGTCGGTCGGCAATACCTCCAACATCATTTCGACGCACTCAAGTGCGTGTGCGTTGTCCCCGGCGGCGATATAAGCCTCCGCCAGGCTGTCCCAGCAGTTGGCCGACCGGGGATATGTATACGCGTTCATCTTGAAGAGTTCGACAGCCTCACCGGGCATACCACGTTGAAGGTAGCGGTAACCGGTCATATTCATCACGGCTTCACGGAAGAGGATCAGGTCGGGCTCTGCAGCCCGGAACTTCCGAAAGATCTCAACGGCGGTTTCAACGTCGCCGCCTGCCAGAATCGCCGTGAACTCATCCTGGCTCGGTGGTCTCTCCAGCGCTTCCATGTCGGTCAGAACCACCCGGTCGGGATCGAGGCCCTTTGCGGGCGATGAACTCGCCGGGAATTCCAGACTTGCCCGGGATCCATTAAGATGCGCATCGAAGAAGTCAAGGACGTACCCGCACGCCGCCTCGTAGATATCTCCGCTTGACGGAGGAGCCGCACCGGTCGTGTCCGGAGGAAGAAACATCGCCGGGAGGAGGCCGTAGGTTGTGAAGTCGAACCCTCTGGTGTTGCGAAAACCGAGTGATGTTCGTTGGCCGTACTTGAACGGCTCAACGGAAGCCTCTTCCTGTCCATTTTCGGCGATCGAGTATAACTCCAGGAGCGGTACCGTCATCCTGTCGGTGTCGTAGTAAGGATTACCGGTAGCCATTTCTGCCAGTCCTGAGTCTCTAAGTGCGGGCTCGATCTCTACAACGGCATCAATATTGTAACTGCGCATCTGGAGTAAGAGCGCAGCGTCTGCTCCGTTGCGATACCCGAAAACGCCGAGCTTATCATGATCGATGAAGTCGAGATCATGTAACGCCGCAATAGCGAATTCCATGTCGCCTACAATGGTTTCCAGGCCGGCGGGATCGGGTTCCCCCCTGACCGCAGTCAGTCCGAACGAATGGGTGGTGGCAACGACAAAGCCATGACTCGCCAGGTATTCGCACATGACTGCGTTCTCGGCAATACCCCGATTGAAGGCGCTGTGATAGACAAGAAGCGGGAAAGCGCCGTCAGCATGATCCGCATCCCTGATGGCTGACATTTCCGTACTGAGTGCTTCAAGAACGGCCAGTTCGTTGTTGGTGAAGACCTGGTACAGGAAGCCGATCTCCCTATCCTGGATACCGGACAGGAATCGAAGCATTCCCTGCTCATCAGGTGGTGTGAAGGCATAGTCACTGAGCACAATGGGTAGCTCGTCCCCGGTTCCCGCTGCCGGATACCAGACCAGCAGCTGGAGCGGCCGTGCTCTCTCGCCCGGCAGGACTGTTCCGAAGTAGTCTCGTTTAGGCTGGAAGGTACGGGAATGGTCATACTTCTCGAATGCCGTGAACCCCACAGCGTGAGGGCCAGGCTCAAGATCACCCCAGAGCGGGGCCTCACCGGCGAAGAGCGTGGCGTCCGGGACAAGCATCCCGGCTGCCAGACACGCGCCTGTCATGATGCATGCAAGTGCTAAGCAGTGGGTATTCCGATTCCTTGGCATAGTCACCTCCGGATATTTAGTCAGAAACAGGGGTTGTGACTCCATCTATCAGTCTGACCATGAAAGTCCTGTAAGTCAAGCCCCGATGTCCCTGCCGAGTTCGGTGGCCTTGACCTCGCTAAGCCGGCGTGGTAGACTCCCTGATCAAGTGTACTCAGTGTTTCTTAAAGGAGGAGGAAAGAGATGAGTCATAGGTATTCGGCTATCATGCAGTTGGTCCTGGTCGCGATCACCCTGGCCGCGATTCTTCTTTCGGGATGTGGCGCCAAGAAGTTCGTGGTGGCAGAGAAGCCAAAAGGTATCACCCTCGAATACCGTATGCCCGAAGGTGAGGTCTTCAAGTACAAGTCAACGCAAAATGCCGATCAGACCATGGAAATGATGGGCATGTCGATGGAGACAACGGCGCACAAGTTCTATGAGTTCACTTGTGCCCCGCAGGGTGGGGAAGGCAACAACTATGAGCTCAGAGTGACAATTGATGCCATGGAAGCGGGAATGGAAACCCCCCAGGGTGACTATGCTGCCGACACCGACTCAGTCCTGGGAAAGAGTTTCACCCTGCTCGTGTCCAACCTGGGTAAGGAGCTCGACGTTTCCGACGCCGAGCCGATCACGTACGATGCGGGACCCATGGGGCCGCGCAGTATCCGGCCGGATTTCCAGATCGTGTTTCCTGACCTGCCCACGACGCCGGTGGAGATTGGCGCCATGTGGACAACGCAGGACACTCTTGAAGTAAGCGAGGGCGATATTGACATCCTGGTTACAATGACACGCGTGCACACGCTCACCGGAATTGAACCGATGATGGGAATGGAATCGGCAGTGGTGACTACTGAAGTGACGGGTGTGGTTTCGGGGGTAGGCAAGCAGGGTGAGGCCGACATCAAGGTTGAGGGAACGATGACGGGTACCGAAACCTGGTACTTCGCACATGAGCAGGGGCTCTTTGTCGAGTGGTCATCCGAAATGTTCTCGAAGAACATGATCGATATTAAGGGGCCTCAGGAGATGTCGTTCCCGATGTCTGAGAAGATGAGTTTCAAAACAGTCCTGGTCCAGTAATTCGTGATAATCCGGTGACATGATGATCCGGTGGCAGTTTACAAACCAGCCGGAACCCGCGGGATCTTTCGCAGGGAGCAGCGCTAATTTGTAAACTGTCACCGAATTGTCTCAAACCGTGTCCCCACTATGGTTGACGCGGGTGATGTACAAATCGGTGCCCCCGGGGACGTACTGCCGGGCTGCCCCGGCGATCTAACTTCCGAAGAGACTGTCCATTTTCAGCTCGATCTTCCTGAACAGGCTCTGCACGAACCTGTCACGCTGGTTCCCGATACAATCACCGTAGGCCTTCGGGTTCCTGAATCTTCGGCTATCGAGCCGGAATATCTGCTTGCGGTGAAGCCCTTTAAGGTTGTGGCGTTCAAAGTCGACGGGTTGCAGCATGACGGGAAACACAGGCTGGGCCTTATCCCCTATGAACTTGGGGAGTTCGTGCTTGGTGATGTACTGCGAACCGAGAAATGCCGGACTCACAAGCAGCAGGCCTACGTCGCTCCGCTTGACTGCTTTCTGGATCTCATCGTGCCAATCCTCACCGACAAGTATGTCCGTGTCGCGTGAGAATACGTAGTTGTAAGTTTTGGAGGGGGCCAGTTGGTCGCGGAACCTGTCAAGAAATCTGGCCGCCAGGTCCCTATTTGAACGGGCGTAGGAGACGAATATTCTGACTTTTCTTCTCATCAGTACTCCCCGAGTGAAATAGGTGCAACCCTGTTATACACCGGGCGCGCCGAAACCTCAAGGGCCAAACCCCCGAATCGGCCGGATCGATTCCATTGCTCCGGGTCCGCTATTCGTCTAAACTCAGGGGGTGACCATGAAGATATTGATCGTCGAACCTTATCTTGCAGGATCCCATGCCGCCTGGGCAAGAGAGTATGTCGAGCACAGCCGGCACGAGGTGAGTGTTCTGGGACTACCGGGCCGCTACTGGAAGTGGCGGATGCACGGTGGGGCCATAACCCTGGCTCGCCTCCTTGCTGAGTCGGATCATAGGCCGGATCTTGTTGTCGCCACGGATATGCTTGATCTCACCACGTTCCTAGCGTTCACACGCGAGCGGCTGGGCGACGCCAGGACCGTGCTGTATTTCCACGAGAATCAGATCACTTATCCATGGTCGGAAAGCGACCCCGATCCAACCGTGCAGCGCGATCTACACTACGGGTTCATCAACTACGCATCGGCGCTGGCAGCAGACGCAGTCGCCTTCAACTCAGAATACCATCGAACATCGTTCCTGAGCGGGCTTGACCCATTTCTCCGGAGATTCCCGGATCACAACGAGACGGATACGGTTCGCGCCATCGAGGCAAAAGCCCATGTGCTGCCCCTGGGCATCGATCTCAGCCGGTTCGATGGCTGTCGCGTCGATCGGCCGGACAACCAGCGACCGCTCATTCTCTGGAATCACCGGTGGGAATACGATAAGAAACCAAACGATTTCTTCCGGGCACTCTTCAGACTCAAGAAAGAGGGGATGGTGTTCGATGTTGCGGTGCTTGGGGAGAAGTTTGAATATGTGCCTGTCGCTTTTGAGGAAGCTGTCTCGAAATTAGATGACCGGCTGGTACAATTCGGTTTCGTTGATGACTTCGCCACCTATGCATCATGGTTGTGGAAGGCGGACATCATCCCGGTGACTTCAATTCATGATTTCTTCGGCGCCAGCGTCGTACAGGCGATCTACTGTAACACTTACCCGTTGTTGCCCGGACGTCTCGCATACCCAGAGCACATACCGGTGGAGCATCGTGACGAACACATTTACAGGGATTTCACCGACCTGGTTTTCAGGCTCAGGCAGCGAATCGAGAACATAGAAGAGACAAGGAAGATCGTGACCCAGCCGTTTGTACGTCACTACGACTGGCAGACAACGGCACGGGAGTACGACGGTTTCTTCGAAGAATTTCAGGGACACCATACTTAATAACCACAGCGTGGCATTCCGGGCACTTGCGGTCGTGAGCCGGTATCCTTTGTGCTTGTCTCACCGGTTCCGCACGCGATAGCATTGTCAGGCATCGTGCCACAGGAGGCCGTAGCGTGGGAAACGCCCTGATTGGATCTTCAGCCGGAGTTCTCGCTGTTCTTGCGGGAGTCACCTCACTCTTCTTTCTGCTTGAGAAGCGAACACGCTGGAAGGTGTTCAACTACTTCCCACCTTTGATTTTCATATACCTCGTGCCGGTCGCACTCTCCAATGCCCATATGATCCCGACCCAGTCACCCGTTTACGGTTTCATGCGCGAGAGCATCCTGCCTCTGTTTCTTGTGCTGATGCTCTTGCAGGTAGATTTTCTCGCAACGGTGCGGGTGATGGGGCGCGGTGTTATCGTGATGCTGCTCGGAACCCTCGGCGTGGTCGTCGGAGCGCCGATCGCCCTCTTCATTGTCAAGCATGGACTCCAGTCGCTGGGACCAGATGCATGGAAAGCCTATGGGGCTCTGGCTGGAAGCTGGATCGGTGGGACGGGTAACATGGCTGCCACGGCAGTGGCCCTTGAACTGGACGACACGAGTCTTGCCTTCGGCTACGGCCTGATCTCCGACAATGCTGTCTACCTTATCTGGTTACCCATCCTCTTGATGTCAAAGAACTTTGCGGGGTGGTTTCACAGATTCACGCGCATCCCCAAAGATCGTGTGGCCTCGGTGGAAAAGGCGGCAGCGCAGCTAAGCGTGGGGAGCGGGAAGATCGAGATGCGCCACGTCTTGTATCTGGCCTTCCTGGGTTTCGGTGTAACCGCCCTGGCCTCGTGGCTTGCCGCGTTGCTACCGGAGATCCCATCCGGAGCCGACACGCAGGCCTTCATTACGGCAGGTACCTACAAGATTCTAATCGTAACCGGTCTTGGAATCGCACTCTCGTTTACGAAAGCAAGCAGGATACCGGGTTCGCATGTGGTGGCGATGGCGCTCGTCTATCTGTTTGTGGCACGGATGGGCGCAGTAGCCGATCTTTCGAAACTGGATTCCTCCATTCTATGGTTTCTCCTGGGTGCGTATATCTGGATCTTCATTCACGGCTTGTTTCTTGTCGGGGCCGCGAAAATCTTTAAGACGGATGTGCATACAACCGCGATTGCCTCCGCTGCAAACATAGGCGGTGCCGCATCCGCACCCATAGTTGCCGCACATCATAATCCCGTGCTCGTACCCGTGGCGGTACTGATGGCACTGATCGGTTATGCGATCGGTAACCCTGTGGCCATCTTTACGGGACTACTCTGCAAATGGGTCTTCTAGACTGGCATGAGTGGTGGGGTCTGGGGTGTGTGTCAGATCATGTGGAGACCGTTGCAGGGGCTGACAGTGGCCCACGCCTGCCGGTCGACCGGCGTTATCGTCATACGTAACTGATTGGGAATCCGCCAGATAAGCCGATAGCCCGTGTTGTCGCCGTCCACCTCCCTGGCATGAGCTTTGCTTGTTATGGATTGTGGAGAGGTGTTTCTGTTACCCTGTCTTAGATGGATCTGTCAGCCCGGTAAGGGCCAATCGGTTGAGAGGAGGAACTCCATGAAGTCTCTGGGAACACAGTGCATTGCCGTACTTGGCGTTGCTGTCATTCTTGCCGGCGCCTGCCACGGACAGGAGATGACCGACCCATACAAGATACTCAACAAGTATTTCGAAGCCTCGGGGGGACTCGAACGCCTGAAAGCCGTACGTACCCAGCATTTCGAAGGTGAATTCTCGATTGGAGGCATGAAGGGGCCGATCAGGCTCTGGACCGCGAAACCCGGCCGGAGCCGGGTGGAGATCAATCTGGCCGTGATCAATGTCACCGAGGGAGATAACGGCGACATCTCATGGATGCTTGACACCAATGGGAAGGTCCAGAAGATGACCAAGCCGGATGAGGCAACGCTCAAACGCAAAGATGTCGAGCGCCGGATGGATGACTACGAGTATGCCGATCCAGGCAGCGACGCATTCACCGTAACCTTCGAAGGCATCGAGATGGTGGAAGAGACCGACTGCTACGCTATCAAAATAGCCAATAGCATAAACACCGACCATCACACCTACTACATCAGTGTCGATGGCTTCAATCTTGAAAAGAGCGTGGCGATTCAGGGTGAGAAAAGCGGCGACACCTTCTACGGTGACCACAGGGAGGCCGATGGGATGCTTGTGGCCTTCTATAACAAGGTCATACCCTACCAGACCGGTCAGGTTCAAGAGATCACCTGGATGAGCTATGAGTCGAACATTGATGTCGACCCATCCCTTTTTGATCCGCCGGCGGAGAAGGGCAAGGACTATGAGTTCATTGCCGGCTCTGCTTCGGAGAACATCCCGTTCAGGTTTGTCGGCAACCATCTCTATGTTCCGGTCATCACGGCAGGCAAGGAGCGTCTGTGGGTACTCGATACGGGTGCAGGCATGAGTGTCGTCGACAAGGCATTTGCTGATGAGATAGGCCTGGAGGCCAAGGGGGATCTCAAGGGCCGCGGTGCGGCCGGGACAGTCGATGCCAGTTTCACTGTCCTGCCGCCATATGAGCTTAAGGGGATCAGGTTCAAGGAACAGACCGTTGCGGTGATCGACATGAGTGAGCTTATCCGGCGGCTCGGTATCGACATTGCCGGGATCCTCGGGTTCGATTTCCTGTCGCGCTTTGTAACAAAGGTCGACTATGCCAATGAGCTGGTTTCGTTCTACGATCCGGAGACATTCGACTATACAGGTGATGGCAGTTCGATCGACGTGCATCTCGAGGAGAGCGTTTTCAGAACCAAGGCTGTACTGGATGGAACTCACTCAGGGACATGGCTCTTTGACCTGGGTGCAGGGGTGACTCACCTGGACGGCAGCTACGCTCTGCGTGAAGGGTATACGGAGCTGGACGGGGTGCTCCGGATGGGCCACGGTGCAGCTAACGAAATGCAGATAAAGGGCGTGAAGGGAGATAGCATCGAGTTTGCCGGATACACGCTGGATGATCCTGATATCAGCTTTTCCTATGGTGGTACCGACACCGTCTTTGCCGCGGACAAGCTCGGTATTCTCGGAAATTCCCTATTCCGCAACTTCGTCGTATACGTCGACTACGAGACCGAGCAGGTGATCCTGGAGAAAGGGGAGAAATTCAACCAGCCCTGGCCGGAGGACGGCTCAGGTCTTAACATCGGCTGGACGGTCAGCCGGGATGGTGTTGAAGTCCTTTATGTCTCACCGGATACCCCCGCGGAGCAGGCCGGGTTCCAGAAGGGCGATATAATCAAGTCGATTGATGGCAACGTCGTTGAACCGCTGGACGGCGTGATCGCCACGCGAGAACTCTTGATGGCCGAGCCCGGCACGACATTCGATTTCGTAGTCGGGCGTGGCGGCAAAGAGCAGAACCTCACACTCAAACTGGAGAAGCTTTACTAACATAATCCGGTAACAGTTTGCCGATTCCGAGAGCACTGCCGGGAGGACTGCGTTTGGCCGGCAAGGCCGGTTGCCGGCCTGCTGTCGCAAATGATTACCACTCCATGGTTTCTAAGTGCTTTCGAAGTTTCGAGACGGTTCTGAATTTTCTTAAGATCAGGGATCTCTTAAGACCCGAGCAGATGTACTTGATTGGAACAGGCTGGCGCGCGTAATGCTTCCTGCCACCGACTGAATCGTACAGCAACCTTACAAGGTCGCAAATGTCATCCTGACGATTCTCCCGTTTCGAAAGATCCCAATTGTACAGGTCAATCAGCTTCAGGTCGGATGCCAGGCCAAACCGTCGGACTATGATGTTCTCCGCGTGGAGATCGCCATGATACTCATTCTGGGCATGGATGGACTCAATCCCGCCGGCGAGCGCATGGAGGAGGTGCAAGCCCTCAAAGGCAGTAAGCCTTCCTCCGGGGCGCTTCTTCAGGAATGCGGGGAGGACATCACCGCCGACATACTCTGATACAAGGAACGATACCGGGATCCTCCTGAATGTAAAAACCTCCTCGGTGTGATATTGAAGCACGATCGGGCATTGACGAAGATTGTGCAGCCGACGCGCGTAACGCTTGACGGTGCGATTACCTGGATTCCTCTGAGGGTAGAAGATCTTGGCAGCTCGTTCTATGCCCGTCCTGATCTCAAGGACGCGGTAAACCTCGCCCTCCCAGCCACCTCCCAGCCTGGAAAGGACGCGATACTTCTTGACCAACACACGTCCTGGCCACAGATCGAATGCTTCGATAGATCGAATCTCACTCCTTTTCATTCCAGCCCCTACAACCATCGCTTTCTCCTGAAGTAGATGACCATCGCCAGTGCGGAGGCCGTCATTACGCCGAGAACGACATAATATGATCCTCTCCACGCAAGCTCCGGCATGAATGCGAAGTTCATCCCGTAGATGCCGGCGATGAAAGTAATGGGTATGAATATGGTTGCTATGATTGTCAGGACCTTCATAACCTCGTTCATTCTGTTGCTGACGCTGGAGAGATAAGTGTCGAGCATCCCCGAGACCATGTCACGAAACGACTCCACCGTGTCAATAACCTGTATCGTGTGATCATAAACGTCTCTCAGATAGATCTGTGTGGTATCCGCGACCAGTCTTGATTCGGATCTCTGCATTCCGCTGATGGTTTCCCTCAGCGGCCAAACCGATTTCCGAAGGTATATCAGTTCCCTTTTAAGAGTGTGTATCGTCTGGAGGGCTTCGGGTGACGGGTTCGCTATCAGTTCGTCTTCCATCCCCTCTATACGTTCACCGAACTTCTCCAGGATGAGGAAGTAGTTGTCGACGACCGCATCGATCAGGGCATAGGCAAGGTAGTCGGCTCCCATCTTTCTTATTCGCCCTTTTGCCTTGCGGATTCTATCTCTGATCGTGTCGAATACGTCTCCCTCGACCTCCTGAAATGAGATCACGAAGTTGGGGCCGACGACCATGCTGACCTGTTCCGATCTGACATCGTCTGTATTCGCGTCGTTACACAGCATCCTGATTACCACAAACAAGTAGTCACCGAAGTCCTCCATCTTCGGCCGCTGCCCCGTGTTCGCGATGTCCTCGAGCACAAGTGGATGAATGCCGAACTGCTTCCCTATTTCCTCTATGATGTCGGTGCGCTGGATGCCGTCCAGATTGATCCAGGTGACGGTCGGCCTGGTCTTAAATGGCAGGACGTCCTCGATGGTCTCGGCTTCAATCTCCTCAAACTTCGATTCATCATAGTCGATTGCCGTAATCCGAAGCTTCACAGTTGTCTCTTCGGTCATCGGCGGTATTGTTCCCGGCGGAAGCCCCGCCCTATCGGACTTCTTTCTGATCAGCCTTGACATGGGTCTTCACCTCCCGCTTCCAGCGCAGTATAACACACCCTGTATGGCTTACGTCAACGGCCTGATCGACCGGCGCAGGCAAAGGGATTCTCAGGTTGTCACCGGAACCCGCGGGCTCATTACAAGTCAGTGTATTGTGTATTATCGAATAGAGAGCGCACCCATGTTGCAACAGTCGCTGGAATATGGTAAGAGGAATAATGGTTGCTGAAGATGGGAGGTCTGGCCATGAAGACACTCACTATCCCGATGTTATGTGTGCTGGTCTGTCTGGCTGTGTCGGATGTAAGCGCGACAACAATCACAGTGGACTGGTCGGGTACCGGTGATTACACAACCATCCAGGCCGGCATCGATTCCGCGGCGACAGGCGACACAGTCCTGGTCTTGGTCGGGACCTACATCGGTGCGGGCAACCGCAACCTAGACTTTGTTGGCACCAACCTGGTGTTGATGTCGGATGTGGGTTCCGCGACGACCATTGTCGACTGCGAGGACGCCGTTCGCGGGTTCCATTTCCATAACGGGGAGGACACGACTTCCGTGGTCAGAGGTTTCACTATCACAGATGCGGTGGCCGACAGCGGCGCCGGGGCGTTTTGTGAAAACGGATCGAGTCCACGGTTCGAAGACTGCGTCTTCCTCAGTAATACAGCTCAGAAGCGGGGTGGCGGTCTTTGCTGCCTGAATTCCTCGCCGATCGTGCGGGACTGCAGGTTTGAAGCCAATCTAGCCAGTCAGAGTGGGCCCAACGATGGCCACGGCGGTGGCATGGCATGCCTCGGCGGCTCATCCCCGCTGGTTTCCGGCACCGATTTTGCGCTCAACCAGGCCTACTACTCCGGCGGAGGCCTGTATGCGGACTACTCTTCCCCGATCTGCCAGGGCTGCACCTACACAGGGAACAACCTGATAGGCTACGGTCAGGAAGGGGCGGGTGCTCGAGTCTCGCACTCTGACGGTACCACTTTTACCGAGTGCACATTCATGGAGAACGGCGCTGCTGTCGCTGTTGTCGGGGGTGGCCTACATGTGAACTCCTCTGATGTAACTCTCACCGACTGCCTGTTCATTAGCAACACTGCGGGCAATTCAGGTGGAGCGCATTTCACATACAGTGCCGGCGGGACTATAAGTGGTTGTACCTTTGCCAAGAACGTGACGACATGGGGTGCCGCTGCTGCGGGTCTCAACTGCGTGTACAGCTCGAATCCCACGATTACGAACTGCACGTTTGCCGACAATCAGGGTGACCACATCTGGTGTCATGATTCATCGCCCACGATTGAGTATTCTATCCTTGCCTTCTCTGCACTTCTGGGTCCGGTCAATTGCAGGGACGGCACGGAGACACCATATATTCATCACTGCTTCGTGTATGGAAACGCCGACACCGACACGCTATGTGGCGGCAACTTCCATGACATCGAAAACTTAGACCCCCTGTTCTGCGACATGCCCAGCGGGAACTATACCCTATGCGGGGATTCGCCCTGTCTGGCCGGGGAAACATGGCCGGACCTCGTGGGAGCGGAAAGCCAGGGCTGCCCGGCCTGCGGAAATGCAGTGGAGCCCTTAAGCTGGGGGGCGATCAAGGCATTGTATAGATAGGACATCTGCTATTCACCGATGCACCACTGGAGGCTGGCTGACACGGCTGTTTCCTCCATCTCCAGGGCGTAGCCGGTCAGGGTCAGCCAATCCGTGGCGAAAAAGGATAGGCCTGCGTGTGAGCTGGCTCCGTCATAGGTGTAGAACGGGCTCACCCTGTCGAAAAGCGTCGCGGTGAACGATCCCAGGCCCCAGTCTTCCCGCATATCCGGAAGGTCCGTGGCATAACCACCTGATGCACTGATACCGAAGATACCCTCAACGATCTCGCGTGTCTTGGCAATCTGAATGTACCCTGACTGGTCGCTTCCACCCGTCTGCACACTTCCGGTACCCAGAACGAGCGCCGGACGCCAGCCGTCTGAATCCTCTGCAATCGGCTCCACACGAACACTCCAGATGAACTCCTCCGTATCGACCGCATACCCTACCCCCGCATCCATCCAGGAGATCACCCCGTAGCGCAGCTTGAAGACAGCAGTCTCCTCTTCACCATTGGGGATGTAGAGCCCCGAGCCAAGTAACGTTGTCGGTGGCAGCAAATTGCCGGCGGCCTTCCCCGAGCAAACGGGGCAACCAGGACCGCATTCCTGCCCCATGGCAGTGTCGACTGAAGACAAGGCACAAAACAACAACGCGACAATCAAGATTACATGAAATTTCACTCTCTTCTCCCTTGCTACAATGTCCTGTGAGCCCACAACTCCTCCACCCGCATCCACCTGCACCCGTTCTCCTCCTTTAGACCGTTCGACCACCCATGTGGTTCCTAGGAAAGGAGGCGCACCCGCTATGGAATACCTGGCGCGCCTCTGGAACAGGAGTGTGTCAACTAACGTGAGAACCGTGGCGATATCACAGATAAACTCAGCCCGGCCTGCCGACGGGTCTTCGCGACAACGGTATTCTGTTGCTATGTTGATAGTTAAACTGATAGACCCATATCGCAACCGGATTGACCTCTGGTATAAGTCTTGCAGCTTGCAGAATACGCAGGATATATTGAGTCCAGCAAATGAGGAGGATAGTGTGAGGGCCCTTATCTTTGTGTCTATACTTGTTCTGGTATCTACACTCATTCTGTGTACAGGCGTTTGCATGTCTGAGGAGGTCAGCCTGCCCCAGCCGACCGGGGACCATCCCGTCGGTACGGACCACATGGTTTTTGTGGATGAGACCAGGCCGGAGCTGTTTACGGACGATCCCGCCGACCATCGTGAAATCACCGTTAGAGTCTGGTATCCCGGTGATGCGGCTAAGGAGGCCAGCACGGCGCCATACTATGAGAATGCCGAGGTAATCGTAGGGAGATTCGGTTACCCGTCGACGCTTCTGGGTCTTACCACTCACTCAAACATTGAAATCCCGGTCAGCCGCGACGAGGACAAGTATCCGGTTATACTTTTCAACCATGGTTGGGGTGAGCATGCGGCACAGAACACGGTGCTGATGGAGGAGCTTGCCAGCCACGGCTACATTGTTTTCAGTTTGGCCCATCACTATGAGGCCAAGTTCTGGGCTTATCCGGATGGCAAACTCGGGCTTCTCGATCCCGGAAGTCCAAGATTCCAGAAGATATTCGGAGAGCAAAGCAAGCCCGGGATGATGGATCTCTTCCAGGCCACATTCACCACCAGGGGTGCTGCCGCCCAGGAATCGCTGTTCAGGCAGACGGTGGAGTTTTTGCCGACATTTCTTGGTGAAAGCCCGCGTCTCTGGGCGGATGATATCAGGTTCGTGATCGATCAACTCGACTTGCTCAACAGGTCGGATGAACTGTTCAAAGGGAAGCTCGATCTGGGAAGACTCGGTGTCATGGGTATGTCGATGGGTGGGATTGCGACAGGTCAGGCCTGCCTTATCGAACCCCGGATCAAGGCCGGTATGAACATCGACGGTGGGCTATTGGGCGATCTCGCGGATACAGTTGTTACCCAGCCCATGTTCTATATGGGTAGCAAGCGGTTCGTAGGCTATGATGAGGTCTTTGCCGGCCATGCTTCGGGTGATGCGTATACACTCATCATAGCTGATGCGGATCACTATGATTTTACCGATTTCACCCTGCTCCATCGGGAACATCCCATGATTGGAACCGTAGATGGCCGGCGCATGCTTGATATCACAAACGCGTACACCCTTGCCTTCTTCGATCTCTATTTGAGGGGGAGGGAGTCAGACCTGATCCGCGGGGAGACAAGACCTTACGACGAGGTGGACTTCCGGGTGCATAAGGGTGACCGTCACTGATGCGGTCCGTACGACTGTCCAGACAGGACAATCATCGCCACCTAAGCAGCATGACCTTCTTCACTGATGCGGAACCGCCCGCCTCGAAGCCCACTCAAGCGGGGTTCAAGCCACACCACTCTTTAGAGTGTAACGGCAACATAATAATGTCAGGTTTCCGCATAATAGAAATGTCAGGGTCGGCTGCCTTAGACTGACACCTCAACTTGATAGGAGGAGGTGAATGTCTTGCAGCCAAAGGTGACCCTGACAATGAGAGATCTTACCA
>JBDRNT010000157.1:0-24213 GCA_043810925.1 Candidatus Eiseniibacteriota bacterium | reverse complement strand
CCTTAAGCAGCCAGTAACCAGAGGTTATCTCGCCCGTAGAGCCATCTCGTACCTGGGTCAGATACTCCATACCGCGGGCATAACGCTTGGCAATATCCGATAGATCAAGCACAAGGAGCGTATCCTCCTTTATTCGACCGCTCGCTTTCATCAAAAGCCTCTTCAAAAGGTGGGCACCAAGACCGGAGCGCTTCAACTCATTACTGAGCCGTGTCTCGGTCTTCTTCAAGGAGATCGACTCATTCAAGGCCCGGCCGATCTCACTCAACAAAACACTCTGCCGGGCCTGGATCCCGTAGACTGTCTCGACTACAAACCGCCGGGCTGGTTTTGTCAATCCCCTTGAGAGTTCCCCCGAAAATTGTACTATTTGATCTCGCAATCTTACCGCTATCCTGCTATCATTCACTTCGGGTCTCCTTTGTAGAGATTAGAGTTACACTGTTTTCCATAATCCAATCTTTACAACAGGAGACCCGTTTCAGTCTACAGGGAGTTCCCCCATTTTCCTCACAAGACACCAAAATCCGCCGATTCCACTTAGCAATCCGGATAATCCGCTGAGATCAAACCACTTGAGGGATTCACAGCTCACGTTTTGGGGAAAGTCCTGAAACACAGGGGTCATCATGTGATCCCGGGGCATTGACCCGTGACGACACGTGTGATACCTTCGGCACTGCACGTGCAGGAGTCCCTATTGATGTGATTCACACACGGCGTTTCACCCAACGCGGAGGTGAACTATGACGGCGAGGATTCCCATCGCTCTGCTCGCATGCTGTGCAGTCCTGGGCCTTGCTTCGGGATATGCTGAAGAGTGGGAAGATCTTGTTTTCGAAGCTGATTCCCTCATGGCGGTCGGAGAGTATGCTCCCGCCGAATCCCTGTATCAACTTAGTGCTTCGGTTGCGGAAGAGGCTTACGGCGCCGACCACCCGAACCTTGCGATCAGCCTGAACGCCCTGGGCAGTCTGTACACAGATCTGGGTGACTTCGCTACGGCGGAGTCGCTTCTCTCAAGGGCTCTCAACATCCGACTGGATGCGCTCGGAACCGGGAGCCCTGATGTCGCCTCGAACCGCTATGATCTGGCAACGCTCTACCTCTATGGCGGCAGGCTCGATCAAGCAGAAGAAGAGATTGTGACGGGGCTTTCGGCCATGACCGATCTCTACGGCCCAGACCATCTCGAGGTCGCGCGTTACTACCACGGTCTTGGAGGTATCTACCTCTCGGGCGGACGTTACAGGGAGGCCGGAGACTTGCTCAAGCATGCTCTGGCCATAAAAGAAGCGGCTCTCGGGCCCACGCATCCGGAGAACATAAAGACCCTGGTCAACCTGGGTGTTCTCTACGGGAACCTCGGAAGGTATGCCGAGGCTGAACAGGTCCTTGCCGCGGCTCTCACGATCGCCGAGTCCAACTTCGGCACGGAGCATCCGATCGTGGCTTCAATACTTCTGAACCTGGGTAACGTGTCGGTATGGCTCGGTGACTACGTAAAAGCGAGGCTCGCGTTTGGGCGAGCAATGGAAATCATGGAGATGTTCCTCGGCCCCTACCACCCGGATATCGCAGGATGTCTTGACAATCTTGCGTCCGTGGCAGGCCGCCAGGGAATTCTGGCCGAGTCCTGCGAATTGCATCAACGTGCGCTGGCGATCCGGGAGCGCTCGTTAGGGTCGGACCATCCCGATGTCGCGATGAGCCTCTGCAACCTGGGAGCTGCCCTTGTCGATGAGGGCCGATATGATGAAGCGAAAGCAGTGCTTGAGAGGGCATTTGCTATCGACACCAGGACGCTCGGGGGAAACCACAGCGGAGTGGCGGCCGACCTCGAGAACATCGCCGGGCTCGCCCTCGAGCAAGGAGACTACCGCGAGGCGGATTCACTTTACACGCGGGCTCTTGCAATCAGACAGGCTGCGGAAGATCCGCAGCTACATGAGATCGCACGGACACTGGGCTATCTGGGTAGACTGAGAATCCAGGAGCAACGCTTTGACGAGGCTGAGACACTTTGCCGCAAGAGTCTTGTTATGGCTGAGGAGATTTTCGGTGAAGACCATTTTGCGGTGGCGGAGAACCTGGAACGGCTTTCTGTGATCGCAAGGGCTCTTAACAGGCCGCTTGAAGCCACGGATCTTGCCGAGCGGGCTGTGTGGATAAGACACCGGGCTCTTGCTGAGAATGCGACTGTCCTCTCTGAAGCTGACGCCCTCACCTATTCGGGTTCTCTCCGGGGATCATTCGACAACTATCTTTCCTGCTATAACTCACTCGCTCGGGAGGAGAAAGCAAAGACATCAAACCCGGCCGACATTGTCCTGTCATGTAAGGGACAGGTGTCCGACGGCATCTTCGAGCGAAACAGGTCGATGGTCGAAGAGGCCGATAGTGCGACCGCGACCATCACCGAGGCCCTCAGGTTTTCAAGGTTCCAGCTCGCAGGGATGTTTATCGAAGGACCCGGTGAGGACCTGGAAACCTACCGGCAGGCCTCAGACGAACTGGAAGACGAGATTGCGGATCTTGAGAGTGAGCTTGCGATGCGGAGTGCGAGCTACAGAAGGCACAGACAGTACCGGAACGTTACGGCAGCGTCCATTGTCGAATTGTTGCCGGAAGGGGCCTGCCTTGTGGAGTATCTCAGATACAACCATGCCGATCCGATCGCGGGAACATCCATGCCCAGGTATATGGCAGTCGTAGCGAAGAGCGGCACTGATCCAGTCATCGTATCTATCGGGTCGGCCCCAGAGGTGGACGGTCTTGTGAATCGTTACAGGGAGCATATGTTGAGAGTTTCCAGGGCCGCGGTACCACCCACTCCTATAGATCTTGCTGAGTATAAGGAGATCGGCGAAGCCCTCTGGGAGATGATCTGGGCTCCGGTCTCCGGGTACACCACAGGTCATCAGATGGTCTTTATTGCCCCCGACGGAGCACTCAATATGGTTGCCTATGCGGGTCTCATCGGCCCTGACGGAGACTACCTCACCGGGGATCTCGCGATTCACTACCTCACGTCCGCAAGAGATATGCTCCGCCTGGGAGCCGATGTCGAGTCGGGGCAAGGGCTGCTGGTCTTTGGCGATCCCGACTATGATGCAGTTTCCCCCGGGCAGGTGACCGAACTGGCTGGAGAACCGGGTGTCGCCGGTGGGCCGGTGGCAGGCCTGACACGGCGCGTTCGCTCGGGCTGCGAAGCACTTAGCGAGGTGACCGTGCCGCCCCTGCCGGGAACAAGGGAGGAGATCAGGCTGATCGTAGATCTCTGGAATATGTCCACGGACGAACCTGCTACGGTGTACACGAGAGGTGATGCCAGCGAGTCGAGACTGAAGGCGGAAGCTCACGACCATCGGGTGATTCACCTTGCAACGCATGGTTACTTCCTCAATAAGGCTTGCGCCCGGACCGTCATGGGTGGTGAATCTGCTCAGCGGCCGCGAGTGACCGGAGAGAACCCGCTCCTTCTTTCGGGCCTTTTTCTTGCCGGCGCCAACGCGCGCGGCGGCGATGACCTGAGCCGGGCCGGGGAGGACGGCATCCTCACCGCATACGAGGTCGCCATGCTGGATCTTGACGGGACCGATCTGGTTGTCCTGTCGGCCTGCGAGACGGGCCTGGGTGAGGTCCGTGAAGGTGAGGGTGTGTATGGTCTGCGGCGTGCGTTTCAACTTGCGGGCGCCCGCACGGTAGTAAGCGCGCTATGGCCGATACCGGATGAGGCCACAGCTGAGATGGCCGGTCTGCTCTATGAGAGAGAAGAAGCTCCGATCGCCGAGAGGATCAGGCGCGCTCAGAAAGAGACGATCGACGCCTTGCGATCCAGGGGAAAGCCCGACCATCCATATCTCTGGGCCGGCTTCATCGCCGTCGGAGCCTGGCAGTAGCGGCCGGACTACGGCACCACCCCGTCCAGGTGTCAATAGACTCAACGTCGCTTCGGCGGCGGCTTGCGCTTCGCCTTGGGGTCAGGCTTGCGTTCTTGCACAGGTTTGGGCGCAGGTCTTGCCTTGACCTTGGGCGGCGGGTGATTGCGCTTTACCCAGTTGCGGTGATTGACCACCGCGTGTGCATGCTTGGGATGCCGGGCGACAAAAACGTGGTGCCGTGTCAGAATGTGGCGTACAGCAGGCCGGCGCGCCACAACGAAACGATGGCGCCGGATCCTTCTCGAAAGACCCGGCCGGCCGCCGAGATAGCGACGCCGGTTCCAGATGATCCTGTGAGTCTTCGGATGCCGCGCCGCCCACATGCGGTAACGCCATGATGCCTTCCAGAGGTTCCGGCGCGGGTGGTACCACTTCCAGTGGCCATAGACCACCTGGGCAGCCGCCGGCCGGGCCTTCAGGTAACGGTAGAGACTCCAATGGGCCCGGTATAGACGCGGATGACCGGCGAGGTAGGTGACATAGAGCACGACTTCGGGGTCATCACCATCATAGGTCGGACCGTCCTCGGCGGCGAAGAGATCCCCGGCCTCCTCAGGGTGCGCCTCGAGATATGCCATCGCTTCCCCGTGAGTCTCCAGAAGTTCGGGGTCTTCCGCGGCGGCCGCTTCCAGTTCCTCCATCTTGCCGGCGAGTTCGGGATCGGCGGCAAGCACGCTGTCCATCACAGCCAGCTCGATAACGGCTTCAGAATCCTCAGCAGCTATCCCCTCAAACTCAGCCAGCCGTTCCGCGAGAACGGTGTCTGCTTCGAGGACTTCAAAGAACGTACTCTCCTCGACCGCCAGCTCCCGGTCGTCCACAAGAGATTCCTGATAGGCGAGGTAGCTCTCCTCGAGCTCCTCATCACCGGCCAGAATATTGTCAACCTCTTCAAGCTGGGTCTTATACTCCGGGTTCTCTGCAAGAACCTGCTCGTACTCCTCGTCGGTCTCCTGAACAGGCTCAGTCTCCTCCCCTGCTACAGGAGATACGGCTGCTACGATCAGAAGGGCCAGGCAACAACCAGAAACGACACATCGCCGGATCAGGTCCGTGATACACCCAGATCTTTTCATGACACCGCCTCCTTATCTCGCCGGTTTGAATTTAAATATCCGGTAGGGTTCGCTTACGTCGGCGCCGAGATGGATATGTGAAGTCGTGACATACATATACCCGTCGCCACCCCGTGCAAAACTGTCGGGCCAGAGGAGCCGTGGGTCCCTTACGACCGTCTCGGCCCTGTCGAGTGCCGCAAACGTCTTGATTGCGTTATCCTCAATCGCAGTGAGATAGAGATAGTGGTCCGGACCGAACTCGATCCCGTCGGCGGCCCCGGTCTGGCCCATCGATTCAACCTTTGCCCCGAGCTGAACCCCGGAGAGCGATGGATCGAGAAGCCAGCGGGTTTCGACCCGGTAGAGGGTTCTTGCAGTAAGGGCCTGGTAGTATAGATACGTGCCGTCGTTACTTAAGGCCAGCCCGTCGGAATGAACCTCGGGGGCGTTACCACCCATTCGCCATTCCTTGCCGCCGATCGTAAGCACCACTGCCTCTGCCTTTGTGGACGGATGATCGCCGAGCAGCCGTCTGGCTTTGGCCGTCTTAAGATCGACAATGACGAGTGCTCCGAGTCCGGAGTCGGTGATATAGGCAACGTTCTTACCGGTGTCTACCCTTACGTCGTTGAGATAGCTGGCTGCCGGGGCAACGGTCTCGTCAAAGCCTATTTCCTGCACGACCTTGTTCTTACCCAGATCGACCTTGAGGAGCTTGGGCCCGCCGGGTACCACCGCGCCCAGCATGGGACTCGCAGGATCGAGAATCCAGAGGAAGTCTTTGTCATCGACATAGACACTCTGGACACACACGAAATGATCACCGGGTTCCTGGGAACCATCCCAGGCGTTCCAGTCCTCATCCGGAAACGGGACGACTTTGCCCGATGCACGTATCTCCCCCACCGAAAACGTAACGTCGTCCGACCAGCGCGGGTAGTTGACAAAGATCCGTCCATCTTTCGATACCGCCACACCGGTCCAGAGCCTGTCGGAACTGGCGACCTCCACAAGCGCGACCTCAGGCTTCACGTAGGATGATCTCGCGGGTGAAGCCGGGATCGGGGCCGGTTCCGGGACCGGCTCGCGGCTCGCCCTGAGCGGCCGAAAAGGTCTGCAGCCACAAACAACAACCACCATGACCGTAACCATAAGGACGACCACTAACGCTGACTTGCCGAGTCTGGGAACTCTCATCGTATTCCTCCTACCGTGACGGCCGGTGCCATCTTAAGTCTCACCGGAGAATTGAGTATGGCGTACATTGCCATTATAGATATGTCCGGATCAAGAATGATAGGCATCGAGAAAGCGGATCCAGCCCTTGTTGTGTCTCGCGAACCTGAGTGCTACATACTTGCCGCGGTAATCGTAGTAGAGACGTCCCACTGCCGGGAACCACACCGACAGCCCATTGGCGTTGCGGACGGATTGGCCCGTTTTGCGTGAAGTCAGTATGCAGGCACGGGTTGTTTCTGCGACGGCCTCGCTTGCGGCCTTTATTCGATTGTCATGGATGTGCTTACCGAGACGCCCCGCCAGGTGAATGAGATCGACATAGTCGGCCATCTCGAATGTCTGGAGCTCAAGCCTGATGCGCTTGAGCTCCGTGCGGTACTCGACGGTCCGGGCGGCAAGCAGATAACCGAGATCGCTCAGCGCGCTGATTGCCGTTTCGGTGGTGCTGATCTTGACGGCCGACTGGGTGACGTCGACCATTCCCATCTTGAGGTAGTCCTCGATGTAGACGTCGACGATCTCCTTCGCCATGTTGATCCGGGTGGGGGATTTGTTGACAGCCTCCAGCACCTTGTCATAGGGCCAGCCGTCTCCGGGCTCGGTCTGCTGGGATCCGACCAGGATATCTACCTGGTCCTGGAAATGGTGGGCTATCTCGATCATGTTCATGAGGCAGGCGTCAAACCCGAGTATCGCAATCTTGTTGTCGCTGTTGATCCCCGCCTTCCTGAAGGCGATCTCGATTTCGGGCATATCAAGTGATGATCCGAAGTCATCGTAGCCGATATCTCTCCGTATCGAGCGAAAGCCTGCACCATGATTCCAAATGACGAATAGGTAATTGTCTGCCGGGTACCGCCTGAGTCCCCATTTGACGAAACTCTGGAGCGTCCGCGGATCCCCCGTATCTTTCTCCTTGAGACGCTGGATAACAGTACGGTGGGCTTCACCCGTCCAGTCGGGCTCGGTTATCTCGTAGCGAATCGAGCCCGTGTACTCGCCGTAGGTGTCGATCTCGACTCCGGCATACACGTCCTTAGATGTACCGACGGCACAGAGCTCCCGCACGTCGACAAGACCCGCATCGCTCAGATTGTTGTCGGCGGCAATGTAGGCAAGGACTGTCCAGCATCTCTTTTTGGGCTTAAGAGTCCTGGCTGTCTTTGGCATGTCAGCTCTCCGTCCGCAGGCTATCACCGCCACTAATATGCGTCAACAAGAAATCAACAAAAAAGCGGCATCCCAGGGTGGGGTCAGAGCTAAAAGAGTGACTCGCTTGGGGTCAGAGCTAAAAAGCTGACATCCTGGGGTCTGACCCCCTGAAGTGTCACACTTTTAGCTCTGACCCCGGGGGTGTGTAACTTTTTAGCTCTGACCCCAGGGGTTTTGGCCCCTGGGGTTTTCGCTGTTGCTAGCTCTTATCCTTGTGCTTCTCCCTTTGTCTCGACCATTTAGCAATCTGTTTCCACTTGGTCTTTTCGTCCAAGCGCGCCCTCTGGTCCTTTCGGATTGCCAGGAACTTGATTTCCTTCTGGAGTTTGACATAACTCCGGTATCGACCGGCATCCAGACTGCCGGCTTCGATGGCCGCTTTGACCGCACATCCGGGCTCGGTCTGGTGCCGGCAATCACTGAACCGGCACTCTGCCGCGAGTTCCTCGATGTCCTCGAAACTCCCTCCCAGGCTCTTCTCATCCACCCAGAGCTGGAGTTCCCGCATCCCCGGGGTATCGATGATCACTCCCCCGCCGGGAATTACGACCAGCTGGCGTGACGTCGTAATATGCCGGCCGCGTGAGTCATCCTCACGGACTGCACCAACCTTGAGAAGATCGGTCCCCAGAAAGCTGTTTATCAGGGTCGACTTGCCCACACCTGAAGAACCCAGAAGGGCCACGGTCGTACCGGTACCGACATAACCGCGGAGGGCATCAAGCCCATCGAGCTCGAGTGCGCTGACGGCATGGACCGGTACGCCGAATGCGACCGACTCGGCCTCGCCCACCTGCGACTCGACATCCGAACACAGGTCAGCCTTGTTGAGCACAACGACCGGTTGCGCCCCGCTCTCCCAGGCCAGCGTAAGATAGCGCTCGAGCCGTCTCAGGTTGAAATCAAGGTCGAGACCGTTAACAAGGAAGACGGTATCGACGTTTGATGCGAGTACCTGCTCCTCGGTCTTCACCCACGCGACTTTGCGACAGAATTTACTCTTCCGCGGAAGCACCGCATGGATTGTCGCTCTGGCTTCGCCGGGCCGCGGCTCTATCACCACCCAGTCGCCGACCGCAGGGAAGTCCGCACGTGAACGCGCGCTGTGACGCATCTTACCCGATACTCTGGCAATAAGCTCACCGTACTCGCTGTAAGCTAGATACGCCTGCCTGTCCTCGCGCGCTATCCTGGCGGGGGCAAAACCGTCTTTCTTATTTTGCGTGAGATGTTCTTCGAAGAACGAATCCCATCCCAGATCACTCAAATTCATTTCCAAAATCCTCCTGACGAGATATCTTGTGATGGCCCGGTGAGGAATCGTCTAATGCCCACGATCACCCCGGTGAGCCTCATTTAACATGATTTCATAAGATCGGTCCACAGTGACCAACATGAAATCCTCCTTTCTCATCCCAAAGAACACACCGATGCTCAAGACGTACGTAGTGCAATCATCCGTATGAAACCAAGATGGCGCCCCTGATCCGCCGCAAGGGCCTCGTCATCCGCCGGGTAGTGTCACGGTGCTGCCGTATCTGTGCTGCGACATCCGTGTGCATCGGAAGAAGGAATGCCGCAGAGATACGTCACAACCGCGGCCATTGGGAAATGAAAACGGCCACCCGTCACGGGAGGCCTTCGGCGGTTACTTCTTACGCGATACTAAGAGCGTGGCCTCCCGAGGCGTGACGACACAGTGGCATATGCAATTATAGATGTCACTTACCACGCCTCCTTTCCGGCCTTATGCAGGGATTAAACCGTCATTCAGTAAGATAATAGCAGTCCGGTCCGAGGGATGTCAAGATCAAACACCGGGGCGTGCACCCGCTCACTCACTCCGGGCCGAACTCCTTGAGCATGAGGAAGGCCGGCAGGCGCCTGAATCCCATTCGCTCCCAGTAACTGCTACCGGCTTCCGTGACCGTGACGATCGTGCCTGATGCGCCACGCTTCTTCAGCTCTTCTTCGACAGCGGCCAGAAGAGCTGCGCCCACACCCTTTCCCTGGTAGTCAGGGTGGACTGTCAGCAGATGTATCAGGGCACGTGCCCCGTCATATACCGCTCTTATGTAGCCCACCACCCGTTCGTCGATATCCGCTACGAAAACAACCCCAGCATCGCATCCGGCAACACGATCCATCGCATCGGGACCCTCGATGTGCGGGTACTCATACTGACCGTTGAGTCTCAATATCTCAACAAGGTGCTCTGCATCGGATTGTCTGTAGTCCCGCACACTCATGATCGCTCGTCCACGAGATCTGACCATGCCATGTTGCCGCCTGTCTAGTGCATCAGTAGCACGCCGTAGTCACCCGGATCATAGGTTATGGGAACCTGCCAGTCGGCGGACGTATTCAGACGCTTTTGCTTACGCCGGAAGTTGACTGCCCACTTGTCCCCGTACGCGGCGGTCACACCCAGCTGGGCCACCGGGATCCTGATCTCGATGCTCCAGTAGTCTGCACCCCTGGAGGTCGCCACTTCGTATGTGCCGTTCCACTCCCGGTCTACATCAACGGCAACTCCGTTCTTGACTTCTATCTTCTGGTCGAAAATCGTTCCAAGCGCATTGAAGTAGATCTGATAGACCGGCCCGATTGGAACCATCGGTTGAAGGAAGAAGCCCACACAGTCCTCACCGTAGACGGCGGCATCGTGCTCGGTCGCAGCCGCCACCACTGAAGCCACATCGCTTTCCGCACACCTGACCGCCAGGTAGAGATTGTCGTCGTCCCACGCAAAGTGGAAATCGACGGGATCCGTTGTCACGGGCGAACCATCGGGCGCGAAGAACTTGCTCGTTGGATCATCCCAGATACCGTCCGCGACCTCTCCATCGATTACGATGGGTATCGTCACACGTTGTGCCACTGCAGAACGGCTCAGGGGCAGAGACTTCTTGATTTCGAAGCTCTTCTCCTCGCCGAAGGGGTAGTCGACCGACAGTACAGGGACAGGGTAGAGAGGCCCTTTGGTCCCCACGGAGAACTCCATATCATGCCTCCCCAATGGTGCGATTTCTATCGGCATCTTTCTGGGAAGAACGGTCCAGCCGTCGGGTATCTCCCACTTGAGCTCTCCGCTTAGGGTAGTCAAGCTGTCGAGATTGGCCAGCGTTACCATCACAGGACTCTCGGGGAATGAGGTTTCCCGTCCGACCGAGAGTTTCTCAATCTCAAGCGCCTCGTCGTTGACCTCCCTGACAAACCAGAACTCATCCGATGTGAATTCATCCCATGGGAGCACAGATCCCATCTTGATCGGGGCGATCGCAATCTCACTCTCATCGACAGTCACCCACGCGTAGTGATACCTGACTCCTGTTACACCCGGCTCACATACACCACCGGAGCTGCCGATCGCCGTATAGATGACATCATCGAATTCGCCGCTGAAATAGGCATGATAGTGGCCC
The DNA here is from genome assembly GCA_043810925.1 of Candidatus Eiseniibacteriota bacterium. Lineage (GTDB taxonomy): Bacteria > Arandabacterota > Arandabacteria > Arandabacterales > Arandabacteraceae > Arandabacterum. The sequence continues at coordinate 13,335 of JBDRNT010000157.1, read as the reverse complement.
GCAAAGACTGCATCGACGCCATAGTCAGCAAAGATCGTGTGGAGCCGGTCGGGTTTTCCGGCGGCGGTGGTCTCAATCCAGTAAGGCTTGTGCAGGAATGCAAGGGTGTAGGCGGCTTCCCGGTGTTCTTCGAGATCCCTCTTGAGCCACTCGATCTGATCATTCGGCAGTACGCTGCTTGAATCCCAGCGGCTGGTATCAAGTATGAGGAAGTGGACATCGCCCACATCAAAGGAGTAGTGGGGATCACCGAAGTGCCGCTTGTAGAGTTCAAGCGACGGCTCATCCCAGATGTCATGATTACCGGCTACCAGGTGGACGGGCATCGTGAAACCTTCCAGCAGTTGCTTGTATTCTTTCCATTCACTCTCGACTGCGTCCAAATCACCCGAGTACCCCTCGATCATGTCGCCCACGCCCATCACGAAATCGGGTCGGAGCCGCTGAATCTCTTCGATTATCGCACCGTGGATCCCCGGCTCATGGCCGCCGGTACGATCACCGATCACAGCGAATCTTATGGGCAACATCCCGTTATCGGCTGCTGCAGTCGCCCCCACCCAAAGACAGGCCGAAAAGAAGACTGCAGCCACAATTACGCGGTTCATGACCGACCTCCTTTTGTCTAACTACCGATCTATGCCCAACTCATGATGGACCCGGACCGGGTTGGCCCGCCTAATGTCAGGTGTCGAGGTCGGCTTTGACCCCGTCGAGCCTGGTCTTCGCATCAGGTACCATCTCAAAGAACTTGGTCAGCTTATCACAGGCATAGTCCCCGCAATGAGCGCAGTTCTCGACGCTCTGCTCAAGACCGCACTTACGGATTTCGCATACGTTGCAGTGGCCGAAGTACGGTCCGGTTTTTGAAGTGCAACCGTCGCAGTTTATGTCCTCCGGTTTGATATCCGCCTTGAATTCGCTGCTCCACTTCTCGGCCACCTTCGCACGCTCTGCGTCATCGTTTTTCTGGGTGGCCTGGTAGGCCGGGCAACTCCCACAGTCCAATCCGCAAACCGAAATCTTCTCAGCCATCGCCGTCCCCCTTCATGCCGAGTTGCATGCAGGACGCTGCAGAACGCCCCGTGCATCTCCGATGTCTCTCTGACCGCACATAAGTGATTCTTGGTACATAGAGGATAGCAGACCCACCACGGTGTCGCAAGCCGGGAAATCCCCCGCGGCGTAGTGGCTGGGTTTCACCCCCGACGATTCCATATACGTCGGGCACAGAGACCCGACGTTACAGCTTACGCCGGCGCAATACCGTAGAAATGATCGACCTCCATATCCTCCGCTATGTCGTCACCGTGCGTTCCTCTGCCGGTCGCGGGATCCATGTGCGCCCCGTGATCCGGGGCGAATGCTATCATCCGGTTGTGGGCGGCCCAGTATGATTCGACCGCTTGAGCCATGTCGAGGAAACCGGCGATGTGGTTTTCAAGCGCCTCGAGTGCTTCCCCGGAACGAGGTCCGGTCTCATGCAGGACATCATCGTACTGCTGGTGGTAGGCGACGACGAGATCGTGCTCACCTGCCTTGATAAGATCAAGCGTGCGGTCGGTAACTTGCCTGTCGTAGGCTTCAGAGAAATAGTCGATCACCCGGTCCCGGAAGATCCGGTCGATGCTCGAATCCCTGACCGCCACGATCGCGGTGGCCTTCCGCTCCCGGGCAAACGCATCAAAGATGGTGTCACATGCCAACACCCGCTTGTCATACTTGATGATGCCGTGGCGTTTCGGCATGGCGCCTGTGAACATGGACGCGAAGCAGACAGGGGTCTTCGGAGGAAACACCGAACGCAGCGGTACCCTGATCGGAGCATGTCTCATCACCTCTTTGAATCTAGTTTCATAGTCGCGGCAGATCCGGCTCCCTATGGCATCGGGCGCGTAGATAAGACACTTGTCGACCTTTGCGACGCCTTCGCCTCTCGCGGTCTCAACGACCCGACCGAGAACGTCCCCCGTCGAGAGCGCTGGTGGGGGGATCCCCATCAGGTTGCAGACCGTCGGCGTAACCGACGTTATGCACATCCGGCTTAAGTAGGCTTTGCCTGCAGGCACGCTGCAATCCTCACGGCAACCACGCGTCGGGGTTCCACCTGCGACGACCCCGGATGCGTCGGGTCTCCTGCCCGACGTTTCAAAGGCCGTCGCCTGAGGAGCGACGACGCAACAATTAAAGACCGTGACCCCAATGGGCCCCAGCGGTTTCCCCGGGGGTTTCTCACGCCGGCTTAATTCGTTGACCGCAGCCCCGGGGCGAAATAGAATGTACCATACATTGGGGGTAAGTCCAGGTGGTTGTATGCTCAAGACGAATAGCAGTCGTAAGTGAGAACCTCTCCCCGCCTCTAGACGAGGGCTTCAAGAAAGCGTCCGTGGCGCTTGCCACTGCGCTCTCAGGGCTCGGCAGCGAGGTTACCGTATTCACACCTGATGCTCCCGGCCTACCGGTTCCCACCGAGCCGCTTCCCCTCAACAAGCTCCTTACCGGCTCGTCATTCTCGCGGAATCTGAGGAACAGTAAGCCTGATGTGATTCTTTATATACCGCAGTCAGCGGCAACACCGATGAGTCTTATCCGTACCAGTTGTCTTCGTAGGCTGGGCGGCGGGATACCGGTTGTCATGTTGTCGCTTCAGCGTCGAACGTACTCGCCGCTTGTCCGGCCGTTCTTAAGATCGCTGGCACCGGATCTTACCCTCGCCCTCTCATCCGGGACCGTAGCTATCCTGGAGGAGGCCGGGATAAAGGCGCGGCGTGTGCCCCTCGGCGTGGATACCGGTACCTTCAGACCGCCGGCTGCCGGGGAGAAAGCAGCGCTCCGGGAGAAATACGGGATCGGTGACGGCAGGGTGCTTCTCCATGTGGGCCACTTATCGGCCAGACGAAACCTCGGGCTGCTCAAGCGCACAGTTGCGGACGGGTGGAAGCTCGTGATCGTTTCGAGCACGAGCACCGAACAGGATACCGCGATCGCACAGGAGCTGAAGGATGGCTCAATCGTGGTCATCGGCAGGTACATAGAGAATATAGATGAGATCTTCAGACTTGCCGATGCTTACGTGTTCCCCACATTCGCAGAGATGGGGGCCATTGAGATCCCTCTTTCCGTGCTCGAGGCGATGGCCACGAATCTACCGGTCGTGACAACCGGCTTTGGCGGGATCCCGGATCTCTTCCGTGATGGCAAAGGACTCTACATATGCTCCTCTGAGGCCGAGCTTGCGGACAGGACACGGGAGGCGCTCGGTGTCGAAGGTGTGTCGACAAGGCAGCTCGTGCTCGGTCTCGGGTGGGACAAGGTCGCCGACACCGTTATCAAAACCATAGAGTCGGAGATTGCATGAAACGACAACTCGTAGTCTTCATGGGTCTTGACGGAAGCGGTAAAACGACCCAGGCAGAGCTTCTCTCCAGATGGCTGACTGCACAGGGCACACCCGCCGAGGTCGTGTGGATGCGAGGTGAGTCCTACCTGACGCTCCCGATCCTGAAAATAGGCAAGGCTCTGCTCCGCGCCCCGAGGGAGACCAAGCGAGGTGACGGAGTCCACGCGGGCGGAGACTATGACAAGTATGTAAGCTCCAAGCAGTCTCTCTTTAAGAACAGGCTGCTCCGGACCATCTGGCGGACTCTCACCGTCATAGATCTTTACTTGAGCGCCAGGGTCGCGTTCTCGAAACTCGCCAGGAGTACGCGTGTGATCGTGCTCGACAGGTATGTCTATGACACGTTCATCGACATAGATTCCGCCTTCGGGGGAGACGGAACCGAGCTCGACCGGCTGCTCACCTCTCCCCTTCTCAGGTTGTTTCCGCAGCCTGAGAAGGTCATACTGATTGAGATCTCACCCGAGGAGGCCATGCAGCGAAAAGACGACATCCCTTCCATCCAGTATCTTAGGGAGCGGCACGGGCTTTACGACCGGGTAGCAGAGGCAGTGGGGGCGGTGAGAATCGATGGTACGGAAAGCATTGAACAAGTAAACTCGAGGCTGACGAGGGAGATCGAGGGAGTGTTACATTGAGCAAGATTGTGGTACTCGGAATAGACGCACTGGACCCGGTTCTGCTTGAGAGGTGGAAAGACGATCTTCCGAACTTCCGGAAGATAATGGACGAAGGCTACTCGGCACCGCTTGAATCTACGATGCCGCCCGATTCCATTCCCGCCTGGGTGACGATCTACACCGGGATGCAGCCCTGGCAGCATGGCGTCGTGGACTCCATGGACTACCTGGATATAAGAGGCGGTACCCGCGCCCTTGACACCGGGATACTGATCGGCAAGACCTTCTGGGACGTCGCAAGTGCGGCAGGAAAGCGGGTCTGCGTGATAAACCCCCTGCTTGCCTATCCTGTCTGGCCGGTCAACGGGATCATGGTAAACGGGCCTGTTTTCATAACGGGTGAAGCCCAGTCTCATCCGTCTGAGATCATGGACAAGTTCGATATTCCGGAACTCGGCGGGATGGCGGATTTCCCCGGCAAGAAGGACCTGGCAGGCTTCCTTGAGAGGACCGAGCAGGTCACGCGCGACCAGGCGAGGTTCGGTCTGGAGCTTATGGCGATAGAGGAGTGGGATGTCTTCTTCCTTTGCTTCCTTACGCTCGACCGGGTCATGCATTTCCTCTGGCGCTACACGGATCCGGACGACCCGACTTACCCGGGGCGCAATCCTCTCGAGACGTCCATAAAGGACTTCTTCCGCATGTTCGACTCCGTGGTCGGTGATTTCATTGACCGCCTCTCACCCGAGCAGGCACTCCTCATCGTAAGCGACCACGGCCACGGGAGAAGACCGGTCAAGGCACTCTACGTAAATGAGATCCTCCGCAAAGAAGGCCTGCTCAAGACACGCAGCGGCGGTGTACCCGGCATCAATCCGGTGGCCCTCGTTGAGAAGACCAAGAACGCTTTCTTAAGAATCATGCAACGGCTCGATCTCGAAGACCAGGTCTACCGGATTGCATCATTGATTCCCAAGGATAAGAGGAAGCAACTCAAATCATCATCGTATGCAGTGGACAGGCACGCGAGCACCGCATGGGTCTCGGAAGTGGGAGGCGGCACCTCTTTTGGCGGCATCGATATCAATAGAGCACTCCTTTCGACAGATCCGAAGGCCTATGAAACCTTGCGGGATCGTCTGATCGGTCTCGTCCGGTCGGTGGTTGACGAAAGCGGTTCGACGGTCGCCGCCTGGGTGAAGCGGCGGGAAGAGGTTTTCACTGGCCGGAACATCGAGAAGTATCCCGATGTCATCTTCGATCTCCGCGAGGAGTATGGTGTCGACCGCACAGTCTTCTGCGGGACCTTCGGAATCAGTGCCACCCACAAGAAGGTCTCCGGCGGTCACTCCAAGTACGGGACCCTCATGCTTTACAGGGCTGCTTCGGCTCCGGCGGACACCCGGCCACACATTTCCTCGGTCTTCGATATCATCCGGCAAAATCTGGGGATTGTGAACAGCCCGGGCTTAAAATAATCCGGGAACCCCGTGAGGGGTTCCCGCTGGCACAGATTCTCTTCACTGCAGGGCACTACTAATCGTTGTATCCGAAATCGTCGAGGCTCGGCTGGCGAGGCGGGGTGTCCCTATCTCTAACGAGGTATCGTTTGGTCCGGGCCAGATCCGGTTCCTCCTCGGGGTTTACGCGTGCACTCGAGGGGATCCAGGTCCAGCCTGCAACGTCGTCGTAGACTTCGGCGTAGAGATAGTTCCACCTGCCATTCCCATCCGTATCGAAGCGAAGTTCCCTGTACCAGGACCTGTCCGACCAGGAGAGGCTGTCTTCAGGGACCCATGCGCCACCAACCAGAAGATAGGACGCTTCAACCTCTTCCCTACCCAAGAGGTTGCTCATACTGACGGCCCTGTGGGCACATCCGCTCAGAGCGAAGATCAGTACGAGCACAGCGGCAACAATCAAGCGCATGGTACATTTCCTTAGGGTATCGGCGAGGGCCAGTCAACCAAACCAGACTCCGGCGGGGCGTCTGTCTGAATTACCAATTACCTTAGATAAGCAGGTTCCGTGCCACGCGCACCGCCTGCCGGTCCCGGCACCGTAAGTGACAACGTGTTGAACCCAAAAGAAATAGTCCCGCTTGGCTGCGGGCACCGTTTTCCGGGGCCCCCTTCCCGGCCGGATATGGGTCAATCCTCCGACCGGCTGGGTCTATTAGCCCAGTTCGGCAACCGCCATCACTCGCCGAGCCCGGACACACATGGCCTAATTGTGTTGCGGAACTCGACTTAAGTGGGTATAATGACTGGGTATACCTGTGCCGATAGACCAGAAGAGAGTATTCCCAGAAGAACAGGAACAGGAGGTAGTCACAGTCATGGTCAAACCGCATGGTGGCAAGCTCATAGACAGGTCCCTCACGGGCAAAGACCTCGAAAACGCTCTGGCGGCAGTTGCCGGTATGAAGAGCATAACGATCGATAAGGAAAGTGTGACCGATGTTAAGAACATCTGCCACGGAAGGTATAGCCCGCTTGAGGGTTTCATATGCCAGAACGATCTCAAGCCTATCCTTGAGAACATGCGGCTTGCGAACGGGACCGTCTGGACTATACCGATACTCCTTGATGCCTCCGAGGAGGAAGCGGGGGGTCTCACCGAGGGCGAAGATGTATGCCTCAAGAGTGAGGACGGCACCCCGGTCGCGATTCTTCATCTCAAGGAGAAGTATTCTTATCCCAAGGAGAAGATCGCCAAGGCCGTGTTCGGGACCGACGACCCGGCCCACCCCGGCGTTGCGTCTAAAATGGAGATGAAAGATGTCTTCCTCGGCGGAGATCTCGACCTCATTGACACCTCACGTGAACCGTTTCCGGAGTACAACCTCTATCCGTCCGAGACACGCGAGCTCTTCGAGAAGAAGGGTTGGAAGACGGTTGCCGCTTTCCAGACAAGAAACGCGCCCCATCTGGGCCACGAGAACATGCAGAAGACCGTCCTCGCACTGGTTGACGGCCTCCTTATCCATCCCGTCATAGGCAAGAAGAAAAAGGGAGATTTCAAGGACGCCGTGATTCTCAAGTGCTATGACGCTCTGATCAAGAACTATTTCCCCGAGGACCGTGTCGCCCTGACCATCCTACCCATGGAGATGAGATACGCCGGTCCGCGGGAAGCCGTGCATCATGCCATAATCAGGAAGAATCATGGCTGCACGCACCTTATAGTCGGAAGAGACCACGCCGGCGTCGGCAATTATTACGCTCCCGAGGCGGCGATCGAGATCTTCGATGAGCTCGATGATCTTGATATTCGCCCTATCACCCTACGAGGTGACTTCTTCTACTGCAAGACCTGCGCGCGGCTTGAAAGTGAGCGCACCTGTCCCCACGGTGATGATGTCAAGATGAAGTTCTCTGGAACCATCGTGAGGAAGCTGCTGGTAGAGGGCGGTACGCCCCCGCCGGAGATGATACGACCTGAGGTGTTCCAGGCTCAGAAAGATTTCGACAATCCCTTTATCGAGTAGTCGCAGCAAGGAGAGGTGAATGGGACCGAAGAGGAAAGTACTTATAATCGGGCTGGATTGTGCGGCACCCGATCTGGTTTTCGACAAGTGGCTCGACGAGCTCCCCAACATCAAGCGTATGGTCGATGGTGGGGTCTGGGGACCGCTCAAGAGCACGATACCACCGATCACAATACCCGCCTGGCAGTGCATGGTTACAAGCAAGAACCCGGGACAGCTGGGTATCTTCGGCTTCAGAAACCGCAGCGAATACTCGTATGACAACTTCTGGATTGCCAACTCCACTGCCATAAAGGAACCGACACTCTGGGATGTTGTCGGGCGTGAAGGTTACAAGGTGGGCATGGTCGGTGTACCCCAGACGTATCCACCGAGACCGGTCAACGGCTTCATGGTAACCGACTGGCTGGCGCCGGACACCAACTCCGACTACACGTTTCCCGAGTACATCAAGGATGAAGTCAAACTGGCGGTCGGAGATTACATGCTCGACTGTGAGAAGTTCCGGACCGAGAACAAGGACGAGCTTCTGGCGGAAATCTATGAGATGACCGAGAAACGCTTTGATCTCGTTAAGTATTTCCTCACGAACGAGCCGTGGCACTTCTTCATGTTCGTCGAGATAGGGCTCGACAGGATACACCATGGTTTCTGGAAGTTCTTCGACAAGACCCACCGCAAGTACGAGGCCGGTAACAAGTATGAAAACGCCATTCTTGAGTACCACAAGTACCTCGACAAGCGGATCGGCGACCTGCTTGAAGTCCTCGATGAGGACACGACCGTCCTGGTCGTATCCGACCACGGGGCGAAGAAGATGGAGGGTGCGATCAACGTCAACGACTGGCTGATCCAGGAAGGCCTGATGACGCTTAAGTCCAGGCCCGAAGGCCTGGTCAAACTCGAAAAGGCCGACATCGATTGGGAAAAGACAAAGGCATGGGGCCTGGGCGGCTACTATTGCCGGCTTTTCCTCAATGTCAAAGGCCGCGAGAAGCAGGGTGCGATCGATCCCGCCGATTACGAGAAGGTCAGGGACGAGATAGCCGAGAGGCTTAGAAGCATCACGGATGAAAACGGCAAGAACATCGGGACCCGGGTGATCAAACCCCAGGAGGCATATACGGGACCCAACCTGGACCAGGCACCCGACCTGATCGTCTATTTCGGTGATCTTTACTGGCGATCGACCGGTACAATCGGGCACGACTCGATCCACTCCTTTGAGACCGAAGTCGGCCCGGATGACGCCGTGCATGCCGAACACGGAATCTTTGTCCTGTGGGATCCGAAGGTCAAGCGCGGCAAGAAACTGGAGAATCTTGAAATATACGATGTGGCACCGACGGTGCTCGATGTGATGGGAATCGACGTGCCGAAGGATATGGAAGGCAAAGTCATACAACTCTGAGAAGGGGGATCAGGATGGAAAAGGGAACATTCTTGTGGTTTACGGGAGTCCCGTCTTCGGGCAAATCGACAATCGGGAAGGCCGTCGAGAAAGTCTTAAGGGAGCGGGGTGTCCTGGTTGAGAACATGGATGCCGATGAGATAAGGGCCAACCTGAGTCCCGACCTGGGCTTCACCGCCAAGGACAGGGATACCAATACCAAGCGCCTTGCCTTCATGGGTAAGATGCTCACCCGTAACGGCGTTTGCACGATCGTGGCCGCCGTATCCCCCTTGAGGGCCCACCGTGACAGAGCAAGGGCAATGGTTGACCGGTTCCTCGAGATCCATGTCAAGGCATCGCTGGATACCTGCAAGAGCCGCGACCCCAAGGGGCTTTATAAGCGCGCCGAACGCGGTGAGATCGCCGATATCGCGGGCTGGCACATGCCCTACGAAGAGCCTGAGAAGGCCGAGGTCGTCTGTGAAACGGACACCGAGGACATCGACACCTGTGTCAACAAGGTCCTCCTCACCATGGAGACCCTTGGCTACATCCCAAAGGGCGAGTGTGGAGACAAGCCCTGCTGCTGCAGTGAGGATGAGGAAAAGATCAAGGAACGCTTGAGAGGCTTGGGCTATATAGAGTAAAGGGCTGGGGTCAGGCTTTGAAATCTGGAATCAGATTGAGGTGAAAAGCCTGAAATAGAAGAGGGGCCGCTAAATAGCGGCCCCTTTCGAATAACGGGGTCAGACCTGATTCCAGATTTCAAAGCCTGACCCCACCATATTTACTTGAAGCTGCTTATTCCGACCAGGATCTGCGACCGCATGTCAGTAAAATCGCGACCGTACATATCGAAGTAGGTGTCCGTGTCACCCGAAACCTTGGAGACACGCAAGCCTGCCCAGATCGTCCAAGAGTCGGTGGCCCAGTAGTCGATTGAGAACTCGCCGAAGTACCCGAACTTGCTCTCCGTCTCTTCGACCAGACGATCATCCCACTGGGGCTTAGGCATGGTGACAATACCTCCACCTGCGGCGACATAAGGTGTCAGTTTGCCGCCGGCCATGGTCACGGGCAGATAGACCTTAACAAAGCCGCCGAAGCGATAGTATGTGGCAGGTTTGTAGGTGCCTGTGTCGAAATCAGTGCCGGTCCAATAGACGACATCCTTCATCTCTCCGGTCTTCTGGATCTCGAAGAACGGGCCGATGCCGACCATCGGGGAAACATAGTAGGCCAAGTACATGTTGCCGGTGAGCTCCCACGGTTCGGGTGAGAGGTGGAACATCCCGCCGAGGGACTTTTCCATCGTACCGGGCCCGACGCCTGCAAAAGCCGGTGCTGCCAGGGCAAGGACCATCACCCCGGCCAGGAACGCTTTACGCATAATGCCTCCTCCTTTCAACGTGCCGTTGCCAACAAGGTCTCCCCGGATCTCGAGAAGACCCTGCCTCAATAAACGCCTCACTATTCCAGTTTTCAAAGCCTGACCCCATTAGATGAGGGAGTGGCCGTCGAGATCGTCGGGTGGGGTTATGCCCATGATTTCATAGATGCTCATGGGAACATCCATGACGCTGCCACTCTCCTTGACCTCCCGGCCGCTGATAAACAGCATTGCATTGTCATAGGTATGCATGCCCACGATCGGCCCCTTGCCCGAGAGTGTCTTCTTGCCGAAGGCACCCTTCGGGTCGTACCCATCGACCGGGTTTATGACCACGTCGGGAGCAATGTTGAAGCGCTCACCGCTATAGATCTCTTCCTTGTTGAGTACGTCTCTTATCACCTTGTTGCCGTCCTCATCGGTGAGGCCGGCGAGGTCCTGCCTCAGATTGTCTCTTAAACCTTCATACTCATCCGGGCCGACGATTCCCTCGGCTTCTCTTCCCTTGAGGTTTATGTAGAAGCGCCCCGGGTCCATGCAGAAGACTCGGGTTCCGGCGGGATCGATGTGCTCAAGTGACTTAGCGCCCTCCTCCTTGTAACGGAGGTAACCCTTCTCCTCGAGGAACCTGTTAAGATAGATCTCCTTCTTGACGGTACAGAAGCCGTGGTCCGACATGACAACCACCGTCACATCATCACCAACGGTACTTGCGATCTCTTCCAGGAATGCATCGATGGCCTTGAAGACCTCCATGAATTCTTTCGAGTACTTGGGATGCCCCTCATCCATGTGACCCCACATGAAATGGTAGAGCCGGTCGGTTTCCATCACGTGGAGTTGTGCGAAGTCCCACTTCTTCTCGGAATAGAGTTTCATGAAGGCGCCGGTCCTGGCCTTGAAGACACGCATGAGATCGGGATAGAGATTGTCCAGGTTCTCTCTTGCCCTCCACGGGTCTATATCTATCTCATAACCTTCCTTCCGGAGTCTTGATGAGAGCTCCGCCGGATAAGTGCCCCCCTCAAGTTTCGGTGCCAGGAAACCCGACACCAGGATTCCGTTCACCTTCCGCGGCGGGTAGGTGACCGGCACGTTCATGACAAGCACGCTCTTTCCCTCGTCGCTCAGGATCTCCCACAGGGTCTTGCTGGTCATGTTCGAGCCATTCGGTATGTAGACCGAATACGTACCCGGTTTGCGGTCTATGAAGCCGAAGATATTGTGCTTGCCGGCGTTCTTACCTGTCATGTACGTAGACCACGCGACACAAGACACAAATGGATGAGTCGACTTGATCTCCACCAGGGAGCCCCGGTCGAAGAGCTTCTTAAAGCCCGGGAGCACACCCTCGTCCATCTTCTGCCTGACAAATGACAACGGCGTCCCGTCCAGGCCGATCACCAGAACCCTTGGCTTCTTCTTAAACCACATACCACCGCCTCCTCGTGTGAATCACCGGCAGGCGCCGTATGGCGCCCGCCGGCATACATCAGGTCATCACATATCAAGGCCGCCCCAACCCCATCTGAGCTGGAAGATGAATGAATCAACCGGATCGAGCACCTGCTTGGTGGTCTCCTCAGTCACAGTGTCGTACCATTCCAGGTCTTCCTGCGGATCCATCCGCTGCCAGTTTACCTGGATAACAACACCCGGACTGCCTTCCATGCGGTCGGTCAGGTTGTAATTGAAACCGACCGTGTAGACATTGTGGCTTACATTGTAATACTCAAATGAGTAGTCGCCCGGGAACCACCAGGTCGTCGGACTCTTGGCGTAGATGTCGCTGTCCAACGCAGTGTAGGTCGACGTCTCTACACGTCCGATCGACCGGTCACTGTCCTTGTCCGGGTCCCACATATCGTATCTGCCGACAACATCGAACTTCTCCGTCACCCTTAGCATCGGGAAGACGCTGAAGCCCGTACCCTTGACGCTGACTGCACACTCGTTCGGGCTGTCCCTGTCAGGTATCGGATAATCGTAGTAGAGATACTCACCCATGAGACTTAAAGGCCCGCTCCCCACCCGTCCCATGACGGAGAAGGCGGTCCTGTCCTCGTAGGCAATGCTGTTCTGGCGAGTGAAGACCGTCTGGTCCCACTGGTAGACATACCTCTTGTCCCTTAAGACCGAGAACCCGACCACGGTCTCTCTCAGGGGCATCAATCTGACGGTTGCCATGATCCCCGGCTGCCTGTCGGCATACCCGGGAGCAAGACCCGAGGAGAAGCCTTCACCGTTCATAATGCCAACGGTCCACTCACCCATACCGTCGGGGATCGTACCAAGAAACGCGATGCCGTAGTCTCGTTCCTGAACCACCCCGACCGCATTTGCAAGGCTCCGCCTTACGGTGAGGTATTTCCAGTCGTGAACGGTCCCGAAGTAGTTTTTCTGGAGCCCGGCACGGATCTTACCGTGAGGTACGAAATAGCCCAGGTTGAGGTATGCATCCCTGAGCTCGACGTTCCAGCCGTTCGTGCCGCCGGTTGATGGCGAGCTGAAGACATTGACCGTCATCTGGCCGCTCACCTGGGGGGTCCACCCGTATCCAAGCCCGATATAGCCTCTCTCGACATTGAAACCGCTTCTCTGGGTGGATTCGTCTGCCCTGTCCATGTGGTACCTGAACCAGAAATTGCCGCCCACCTCAGTCGCTCCGGTCTCCGGCGCGGAGAAGCAGGTGGATACCAGAAAGACCAGTAGAATGGGGATCAAAAACGCGTACTTCATGCTAAGCACCCTCCTTGATTAGAAGCCAAACGCCCACTGGGTTGCCTGCTTCTTACTCTCACCTCCTTCGACAGGTGAGGATAGGTGCCCGCATAAACCTCACAACGCATTAGGCTACAAATAGATAGCCTTGAATCGTGAAGCAAAATAGCAGGACACATGGCTTTGTGTCAAGCATAAAATGAAGTTACCTCTCCATAGGGCCGAGTGGACTTACCCCAGTTTCGTAGACACCACCAGGTCCTTGCTTGAGGCCCGCTCAAAGACCTCGGGACTGACGCCGCCGATGTGGCTATGACGACG